>JAYPHU010000022.1:56939-60379 GCA_038127535.1 Rhodospirillaceae bacterium
GGCAACTGACCGAGGAACAGCAGGTCGCCGCCGGTGCGGGCCCGGACGTCATCCGCCTATCGGTCGGCCTGGAAAGCATCGACGACATCCTCGAAGACCTGGACCAGGCCTTGGGCGCCACGCTGAAATAGGTCCCGACGATGAGCCTCCTCCATAAAACCCACACCTTTCTGTAGCTCTCCCGGCGGGACGAGAAGTGGGGCTATGCCTTTGACATTTTCCTGATCGCACTCATTTTCGCAAATGTGCTAGCCGTGGTCTTGGACTCTGTCGCCACCATTCATGTGCAGTATAAGACCTTTTTCTAACGGTTCGGGATTTTCTCGTTCGCGGTCTTCACATTGGAGTATCTGGCCCGGGTCTGGTCCGCTACAGCCGATCCGTCGGGCACATTCCGCCACCCTCTCCTGGGCCGGCTGAGGTACATGATCACGCCTATGGCGATTGTCGATCTACTCGCCATTCTGCCAATCTTTCTGCGGGCCTTCCTCGGCTTTGATTCACGCATCCTCCGGATATTCCGGCTGATGAGGCTGTTGAAGCTCACCCGCTACTCCCCGGCGTTGACCAACATCGGCGCGGTCATCGTGGCGCAACGCAAGGCGCTGGTCGCGGCATTACTGATCATCGTCTGCGCGCTATTGTTCTCCACCACCATCCTGTTCGCCGTCGAGCACGAGGCCCACCCGGATAAATTCTCCTCCATCCCCGCCGCTATGTGTTGGGTGCTGGCGCCCCTCAGCACCATCGGCTACGGCGACGTGGTGCCGATCACCGTCTGGGGACGCATCTTCGGCGCCATGACCATGATCCTCGGCATCGGCATGCTCGCGCTGCCCACGGGCGTGATCGCCACCGGCTTTGCCAATGAAATCCGCAAGCGGGATTTCGTGGTAAACTGGAAGCTGGTCTCGTCGGTGCAGTTGTTCAAGGAACTCGACGCGGCGCAGATCGCCGAGATCGTGTCGCTGCTGACGCCGCTCATCGTGCCGTCCAACCACGCCGTGGTGAAGGTCGGCGAGGAGGCCGATAGTATGTTCCTGGTGGTTTCCGGCAAGCTGGAGGTGGAGGTCCATCCGCAGCCTTTCCTGGTGCAGGACGGGGAATTCTTCGGCGAGTTCTCACTACTGGCAAAACGCAAGCGGGTCGCCACCACTGTCTCACTGACCGAATGTCAGTTGCTGGAGCTAAAGGCCGATGACTTTGAACGCCTGCTGGCCAGCCACGAGTCCATGCGCGACGCCCCGGACGAGGTCCTCAAAATCCGCCGGAAATTCTATGAAGGCTCCACCCCATCGGAGCAGGTTTAACCCGCCGGGACAAACTCCGAGCGGAAGACGGAGAGCGGGCTGCCGCCGGCCGCCTCGTCGCTGTCGATCCACATATCGAAGACCACCTCGCCTGCCGGGGTTACCTCCACCAGCCGGCCGCGCACGAAGGACTCCAAATTCGAAGACGTCGGCTTGCCGTCGATGGTGCACACCCCGCCATAGGTGATGAATGTGTTGCCGGTCTGCGGCAGGCGGTAGGCGCCGCCCTGATAGCAGGCGTAGGTCATGTCCTGATCAGGCCCGCCATAGGCCCAGACCTGGTGGACGGTCATTGCGTCTTCGTCGATATCGAACTCGACGGCGCGGCTGTAGCATTGGTCATCCGGCATTTGTGTCTTAAACGGCACGGCGCGGCAGTTGCCGTTGTCGAAGCACAGCAGGTTGCCATCCGGCGTGATGGAGCAATCGTGCTGGTGATACTGCCAGGCGACGGACGCATCGGGTTTTAAAAGCCTACTCGCCCAAGGCTCCCGCCAGTTGCCGGGATCGCCCAGGATCCATTTCAGCTCGCCGCTGTGCCGGTCGATCTTGATCAAACAGTCCTGGGTGCGGAACGACATGATGATGGAGTCATCCCGTGTGTCGTGGATCGCCGAATTGGCATGGCACCAGTCGAAACTGTCGTCAAAGCCCCTAGGCCGCCAATAGCCGGCGCAACTGCCGTAACAGAGCCGTGTCGGGTCCAGTACGTCAAAGATTTTGATCCGGTTGACGATTTCTCCGTCCGGCGCGACCTCCAGCACCACGTCGCCGATGACATTTGATCTGCCGCGGGGCGCGTTCGGATCTTCGTCAGACTGAGGCCAGTCGTCCAGCTCCCGCATCTCGGCGGTCAGCAGCATCAAATTGCCGTTGGAAAACGTACTAATGGTGTGATGGGTCAAAAGCGCATCAATTTCGATGCTGCCCTCAGGCGGGATCTTGTCCACCCACTTACCGTCGATGTGCCATTGGCGCACCAGCGATCCGTCCGGCTGCACCTCCATAATCAGGCCGGCGGCGGTCAGGGAAATCAGGATGTTGCCGTTGGGCAGCAGCCGGGAATCCTGGGTCGGCGAGTCGAATGTCAGATCGAGCGCGATCTCGCCCGCCTGATCGACGCCTAAGAACCAGCCCACATTGCCCGAATGCTCCGCCACGCCGCCGGGACGCACATTGAACATCATCATCCCCGGTTCCCGCTGGTCCGACTTGCACACAACGATATGAAATGGTGGTAGTGTGTCGGCGCTCATGGATGTCTCCTCCAAAACCAGATTACAGGAACAGCCAGCTTGGCAGCCAGGACGGCCACTCGTCCGGCGCACCGTAATAGAGTAGCGACGGATACCACTGTAGGCTCATGACCCGGTCATAGAAGCCCACCAGTAAAAGCCAGCTTCCCAGAGCATAACCCAGGCAAATCTTCCAGCTATATTGGCCCCACCGGCTGAGATACAGATAGACGAACAGCGGCAGCACCAGCTTTTGGCCGATCACCGGCATGAACGCGACAAGCAACAGGACGTAGCCCAGGAACTTGAGCGCGCGGGGCAGCACGGCTTGCTCCCGGGCGGCCGCCCAGGCATTGCCGAGAGAGCCGTTTTTGGAAATCGCACCCCGCGCCGCGCACCAGTCCATCAGAACAATCGCTAGCGCCATTACGAAGCCGGGCACGGACGCCATGATCGGGAACTGCTGTACCTCCTGCGGCCAATTCGTCGCCTGAATGGCGGCGCTGGCGAAGATCACACACAGCAAGATGGAGAATGGTAAAGACAAAAGCGGGTTGCGTTCACTCCCCTCGCCTTCCGATTGTCTTAGGGTGTCCTTGTCCCGGAAATAGCTGCGGATGGCGAAACCAATCGTCAGCAAAATGAGGAACAAAATGATCAGTACGATGGGCCGGGTAATCCAGCCATAGCCGTCATTGGCCACGTTGCTGATCAGGAAACGGGTTTCCATGATGCCGCCCAGGATCATGGCCAGGATCAATGGCGGGCGTGGCCAGCCGCCCCGCTTCATCACAAAGCCGATAATGCCCATGACGAAGAGGCTGATCCAGTCGCCGAGGGCCACACCGGCCAGCCATGCCCCCATGAACACGAAGACGATGACGCCGGGCACCAC
>JAYPHU010000023.1:0-60249 GCA_038127535.1 Rhodospirillaceae bacterium
TGGCGACCCCGGCAGGATTCGAACCTGCGACCGTCGGATTAGAAATCCGATGCTCTATCCGGCTGAGCTACGGGGCCGTATTGGGTGGGCGGTGGGTCTTCGTATACCGGCGAAAGGTTAACCGACTTTGTCGTAGCGGAAATTGTCCGCATAGCTTTTTGGCCGAACGCGGCGCAGCTTGGGCTCCCGCACTCTGTAAGGAATGCCGTTTCGCTCCGCATAAGCGATCGCGTCTTCTCGGCTGTCGAACTTGAGCCTCACCTGGCCGCGCATGTCGCCGGACCCGATCCAGCCCATGAGACTGTCGGTGCGCTTTGCCTCCGCCGGCTCATATTCCAAAATCCATTTCCGCGTATTGTTGCGGCCCGACTGCATGGCGGTCTTGGCCGGCTGATAAATTCTGGCTTCCATAGCGATCCGTATCTGTACTCGAATATCAGAAGGGTTACCGGTTCCCCGTTTACTGCCTTTCGGAGCCGATTTCAACGGGGTAAAGACGATCGGGTTAATGCGCCCCTTCTGGAAAAGCCGTTGATTCTGGTATAGAAAATTCCACAGGAGACGCGAACCTATGCTGACCAAGGAACAGAACGATCTGGTGACCCAAACCGACGCCGGCACGCCTTGTGGTGATCTGCTGCGGCGCTATTGGCAGCCGGCGGCCCTAACCGAGGAGCTGACCGATCACCGGGCGGCCAAAGCGGTGCGACTCATGGGCGAGGACCTGGTCCTGTTCCGGGATGAAAAAGGCGACTATGGACTGGTGAGCCGGGCGTGTCCGCACCGGGGTGCCGATCTGGCCTATGGCCGACTGGAAGACGGCGGGCTGCGCTGCCCGTTCCACGGCTGGCTGTTCGACGTCAAAGGCAAGTGCCTGGAAATGCCGGCCGAGCCGTTGGACAGTAACTTTCACACCAAGGTCACCCTGAAATCCTATCCGTGCGTGGAGCGCAACGGCATCATCTTTGCCTATATGGGCCCCGGCAAGCCCCCGGCCCTGCCGGCGTTTGACTGCTACACCGCGCCCGACAGCCACACATTTGCCTTCAAGGGCTATCTGGAATGCAACTGGCTGCAGGTGGTCGAGGTGGGGATTGATCCCTCTCATGCGTCTTATCTGCATCGTTATCTGGACGAAAACGAAAACGAAATCGACTACGGCCTGCAGTTCAGCGGCAATTCCGGCGAAAGCGACCTGTCCGTCACGGCCGTGTTGCGCAACTATGACCGCCCGGAGATCAATGTCGTGCCGGAAGATTTCGGCCTTCGCCTCATCACCACACGGAAGATCAATCCGGAGACCATGCACGTCCGGGTCACCAACATGGTGTTTCCCAACGCGGTGACCATCCCCATGACCAAAGACATGTGCATCACCCAGTGGCATGTGCCCATCGATAACACCCACAGTTGGTGGTACTGCATCTTCACCGACTTCCACAACGAGGTGGACAAGGATACTATGCGGGAACAACGGCTAGAACTCTATACCTTACCTGACTACAAGCCGCGGATTAATGTGCGCAACGACTACGGCTATGACCCGGAGGAACAGCGCACCCAGACCTATACCGGCATGGGCCGGGATATCAACGTGCACGATCAGTGGGCGGTGGAAAGTCCCGGTCCGATCTTTGACCGGAGCCAAGAACACCTTGGCAGCGGCGACAAGGCTATCACCGCATTTCGCAAACTGCTGATGCAGTCCATTGAGGAGAACCAGGCGGGTAAAACCCCGCCCATGGTTCTGGATGGGGTCCAGGCGGACGACTTCACCGGCCCTATGGCCATCGACACCGTGGCGGCGATGGCGAATTGGCAAGACGAATGGCAGGACCATGACCGCACCAAGCGGGGCCAGTCCCCCTGGGCCAACCAAAACCCGATCTAGAGGCGCGAACCATGGCCGATCAAAAAGACTATATGGGCCGAACCGGCTTCGTGGATGCTCTTGGGCTCAGGGACAAAGCCGAACAGGACCTTGTGCCAGAGGTTCTGAAACGGATCAAAGCCGAAGACCTAGAAATCATCCGTTTGTCGTTCCCCGATCAGCACGGCCTCCTGCGCGGCAAGAGCGTTATGGCCGACGAGGCCGAACAGGCGCTGCGAAATGGGTGCACCAACACGACGACGCTTTTGGCCAAGGACACGTCCCACAAAACCGTGTTCCCGGTGTTCACGCCGGGGGGCGGTTTCGGCAATCCGGAGATGAGCAACGCTGGCGACATCGTCATGGTACCGATCCCGAGCTCTTTTCAGGTGCTGCCCTGGGCCCCCAAAACCGGCTGGATGCTGTGCGATGTCTATTTCCCAAGCGGCAACCCCATCCCCTTTTTCACCCGGCAAATCCTTAAAGACGCGTTGGCGAACTTGTCCGAGGCCGGATTTGACTATCTTGCGGGCTTGGAAGTGGAATGCCACATCTACAAGCTGGAAGACCCGAAACTCTCCCCCGCCGATGCGGGCCAACCGGCTACCCCGCCCGAAGTCAGTTTGCTCGCTCACGGGTTTCACTATCTGACCGAGCAACGTATGGACGAGTATGACCCGGTGCTGGAACTGATCCGAAGGGATTTGCTGAGGCTCGGCCTGCCGCTGCGCTCCATGGAATGCGAGTTCGGCCCAAGCCAGATCGAGGTGACCTTCAAACCCCGTGGCGGCATGGAGACCGCCGACAATATGATGCTCTACCGGAGTGCGGTGAAGCAGATCTGCAAGCGCAACGGCTATCACGCCACTTTCATGTGCCGGCCCGGCCTGCCCAACGCCTTTTCCAGCGGCTGGCACCTGCACCAGTCCCTGCTGAAAACCAAGGACGGCTTGAACGCCTTCATGCCGGCAAGTGACGACGATCTATTATCAGACGTGGGCATGAGCTTTGTCGGCGGGCTGATTGACCATGCTGCGGCGGCAACCGTCTTCACCACCCCGACCATCAACGGCTACAAGCGCTATAAGCCGAACTCCCTCGCGCCGGAACGCACGGTCTGGGGCAAAGACAATAAAGGCGCCATGGTCCGTGTCGTCGGCACCGGCGCCCTTGATCCGGCAACCCACCTCGAAAACCGCGTGGGCGAGCCGGCGGCAAATCCCTACCTCTATCTCGCCTCACAGATCATCAGCGGCCTGGACGGCATCAATAACGAAACCCAGCCGCCTCCGCCGACCGACAACCCGTATGATCCGTCGGCCCAGCGTCTGCCCTCCAACATCCTGGAAGCGCTCTCGGCGTTGAATGACAGCGCCGTGTTCCGCGCGGCCCTGGGCGACGAGTTCGTGGATTACCTGCTGCACCTCAAGCATGCGGAGGTCGAGCGGTTCTTCTCGGAAGTCACCGACTGGGAACACAAAGAATATTTCGAGATGTACTGAATGGGTGCTTAGGCTTCGGCGACCGATTCCGCCGGCGCACCAATCCAGGCGAGGGCTTCGTCCATGGTGCGAAACGGTTTCTGCTTGGCGTCGTCCTCAATGACAATCCGGGCGTGGTTAAACCCATCGTCGATCAGGCCTTGGATCAGGTCGGCGCCGTCACGTCCTATGACAAGATGATGGGGCAATACAGCTCACTTCCGTTCGTGCCTGACGTCAAAGCCAACTTGTCGGACCATACGGTAAGGCTCGCTCTCGACGACCTGATCCACTACCTGGCCATATAATAAGCCGCAATCCGCGACAATCCTTCGAAGCAAACGACGGAACTACTGACCAAGGTGTTCGGGAAGTAAGCTTAACCGCCGATGGCGACCGTCTTGCCGCTCTCCATGGAGCGGACGATCCCGTCCAGGATTTCCACATTGTGCAGGAGCTGCTCCGGCGTGAAACGGTAAGTCCCCTGCCCCGCCACGGCGTCCGCCCAGGCATGAAGGTTGGCGACCACCGTATCGGTACGTTGATAGGTCCGCGTATGGATTTCCGTATCCAGCCCGCGCCAGCGCAGCAGCGACGGATCAGGTTTGTCCACATTCGCGACCTCGACCACTTCCGCCCAGGCCTTGTCCCCCAGCACGGTCATCCGCTGATAGAACGGCGTGGTGGCGATGCTGGTAAAGGTGCCGAGCGCGCCGGACTCGAACACGAACTGCACCGACAATACATCTTCATTGGGGAACAAATCGGACCGGTGGCTCATGCGCGCGGTAATCTCTCGCACCGGGCCCGCGAGCGTCTGAATATAGTCGGTCTGATGCACGCCCAGCGCGGTCATGGTGCCGGCGGGGGCTTGCTTTGGATCCTGCCGCCAGCCTGACGCCGGTGTACCGGCGAACAGGTTATAGGAGGCGTTGAACTCAATATTCAGCAGCGTGCCGAGTTCCCCCTCGTCATGCATGCGCTTCATTTCCTCGAGCGCGCCTTCGTACCGGCGTTCGTGCCCGATGCCGAGGACCAAGCCTTTGGCCTGACACGCATCCACCATGCGCTTCGCTGAATCGGCCGTCAGCGACAGAGGTTTTTCGCAGAAGATTTGCTTGTCGGCGGCTGCGGCCGCGAGCACCTGTTCCTCATGCAACCCATGAGGCGTGGTCAGGATCACCGCCTCAACGTTCTTGTTGTCCAGCACCGCCTGGTAGTCATAGAACAGCGGCAGATCAAACTCATCGGCCAAGTCCTGGGCCGCGTCCAGGTTCACGTCCATCCCGGCCACCACCTCAAGGTGGCTGTCTCCTTGCAGCGCGTTGACCATATAGCGGCCCCACCAGCCGAGGCCCACGACAGCGGTTTTCATCATGGCTATGTCCTCACGCGGTCCGTTCGGCCAGATCGGCCTCGGTCACATCGCCCATGTAGACGTAGCCGGTCTCCGGCACGCTGCCCGCGCCGATATAGACGCCGATCACCTCGATGGGCTCGCTGTCGCTCAGATTGTGCAGCCAGTGCTCCGTGCCGGCCGGAATGTAGTGGAAATCGCCGGAGCGCACCTCCACCCGGTCATCGCCGGCGCCGGCCAGGCCGTGGCCGCTGATGATGTGATAAATTTCCTCGCAGTTTTCGTGGCGGTGTTTCTTATGTACCGCGCCGGGGAAGAACCGCGCACGGAACAGCGTGCTTTCGCAGCCGTTGTGTGATCCGAACGGCAAGCGGAAATCGGTGATGAACCAGCCATCTTTCTGATCCATATTGGCCGGGTCTACATCATCCAGGTGCAGCACCGTCACGCCCGTGCCGGCATCGCCGTTTTCCACCATGGCCGGATGCGTATCCGCCGGGCTCGCCGCGCCAAGATAAAAGCTCAGCATCTCCAATGGCGCGCCGGCGCCAGCGTTGATCTGAAACGCTGCGCCCGTGGGCAGAAAGTGGCAGGACCCTTCACGGACGGCAAGGGACTCTCCTCCGGAGATCAGCTCCCCTTCTCCGCCCATATAGAACGCGATCTCGTCGCAGCCGGCGTAAGACATGACCGGGCTTGCGAACCCGGCGTCGAAGGTCTGATGCACGGCCATAGTGGACGAGCCTTCGTTCCCAGAAACGGCAACCTTGACCGAGATTCCCGGCCCCGGCGACATCGCTGAGACTTTGTCCAAACTGATAAGCGGGTGCTGTAATCCCATAATATTCCCTCCCTCGCGCGCCGGTAGGCGGCGGCTCCAATGAGCCTGATTTTATAGATTTATTCCGGGATGAAAATGGTCGGGGAGAGAGGATTCGAACCTCCGACCCCCTGCTCCCAAAGCAGGTGCGCTACCAGGCTGCGCTACTCCCCGATCCCTTTATATCAATGACTAAGGAAATTTCTTCTAAGCCAATTTTCTAGAAAAACGTTCTAGGTAGCAATATAGGTAGCAGAATAAGTTCTATCTGCCATGAGATTGATTATTCGATATTGGCGGTGTAAATACTCCTGCACGGGCAGCAAAGCAACATCAGGTTCAAGTTTTGTACGCCCCACTCCGCTAAATCCGCGATCGCTGCATTCTCCGCGCCATCTGCCATTGGTGTTCCTACACAGTGACGCTAGACCATGAAGCGCTAATCCGCCGGCACGGCGCTGACTATCCGATTCCCGCGCTGAACGCGAAGCTGCGCTGTACCAGGTGCGGATCGCGGGATTGTAAGGTGCAGGTGGCGGTGCGGGATGTCCCGTATGGTTAACTCGACTAGACCTAGACGGCCACTTAGGATTATCGCGAGATCAAAGTAAAATTGAAAAATGGATTGCAATCAGCTTAAAGAGCCACTTTTTTAGGCATGCAAAATCCAGAGTTTTTTGGGACGCTTGGCTCTCACCTTAATACGTTTGTATTGGTTCTCGCGCTTATTCGCCCTTCGCTTCACCCTCTACCAACATCATCACTGCTGCCAGGACTATCGCTATTTTACGCATATTAATGAGCCTCGCATTCATTGTTATCATCGAAGGCTGCACCAGTTCCCATTCACAGCCAATTCAGCTATAACCCCGCCATGACCTGACCACCCACCCATCACATATTTTCTTCAACCAATTCCCCGAAGGAGGAATGTGATGACACGTGGTTTTATCAAAGACTTTACGGAGATTGACGACTGGGCGTTCATAGAACTGTACCCAGGCGCGGTCTGGGCGGACCGCTGGAACAGCCAGTCCTATTACGGCTCCATCTATTCATTCGTGTTCTTGTGGACGTTCATCCGGGAAGTTGAACCGGCCGCAGGAGAATACGTCGACACACCACTAAATCGAGAGCAGTGCATTGCGCTAAGACGGAAGCTAGCACAACTCCACACCTGGGTCGGCATGACCGACACTCATGCCAAGTTACACCGTGTAATCCGCTACGATTGGTTCCCGCCAAATAAGCAATACTTCAAGAGGAACCGGCAAATGGTGATGGACAAGCTGGCTGACTTCGTGGAGGTGCTGGACATGGCCTTAGAGGGTGATGGCATCTTGTGGCTGCTGGGATACTAATCCTCAAAAGGGTCTTCATGATCCGTGATTATCATGGGTTTCGCGGCACGGTCTAGGAAGCGCCTATGGCGCGCGTCGTCGGCCGTCTCAGTGGCGATTGGGTCACCCCAGCGGTCATACCAGGTGCCATCCATGCCGCGATCCGCCTGGGACAAGTCCCTGTCCTTTATCGGCGATCAAACGCGGAAATCCCTGGCGGCCTTCCACAACAAGCCGAAGATCGACTAGGCCGCCAGCATGGCGATGCTGATTCCCATCAGCATCCACAGCACCGTAATCTTAAACGCCTTGGCGGGCAGTACCTTGAACAGATACGCGCCGGTCCAAATTGACAGCGCATAGGGCGCGGCCAAAAGCACCACATTCAGGAACACGTGCCCGCCCACCTCGCCGCTGGCGATGGTATAGCCCAGCACGGATAAGCCCATGGCCGCCATGATGATGACGATATTGGCCCGCTGCACCTTGGGCTCGTCCGGCAGAGATACGAGATACAATACGCTAGGTGGACCACCGACACCGGCGATACCGTTAATGACGGAGGCCATGCCGCCGGCGATGAAGCTGGGGATGATGCCCCTGGGGCCTTTGTACTCGTATCCAAAGAGACTGATCAGCGCCGCCAACAGAACAAATACGGCGATCAGTTTCTTGACGATATCCGCGTCAAAACTGATCAAGATCGCTGTCCCTAAGGGCGTGATCAAGATGGCCGAGGCGACCATGGGGCCGGTGTCTTTCCAGCTGGTGAGCGGCAACGCCTGAAAGGTCAAGAGCAGAGCCGCCACCGCACCAAGGCCCGTCGTGGTGACAATGGCGTCCACCGGGTGCCACATGAGGCTCAAGAGCGGGATCATGACCAGACCTGAGCCGAAGCCCGTATAGCCGCGCACCACACCACCCGCGACGGCGATCAGCACGGCGAGGAGGTTTGGCACTGTCAGGAGGGGCTCAAGGGTCACGCGAAATACTCTTCTTACTATTGCGATCACAACACACGTCGACGGCACTTAAGTCAAACAATGGTGGCGGCATGGGCCCGCATGACTTATATCCGAATGCGTTGAAAATGATGGGAGGCGCGCATGTCCGATACGGTCATCATCGAAAAGAAGAACGACATTACCTGGATTACCATCGACAATCCGGATAACGGCAACAAGGTGAATGACGCCATGAACCTGGCGCTGATCGGGGCCATGGACGGCGCGGCCGACGACTCCCGCCTGATCGTGCTGCAATCGACCGGCCCGGATTTCAGCATGGGCCGCGACGGCGGCGGCAAACCGCCTCATGTCGTCGCCCCGGAAGCCTATGACATGCGGGATTTCTTCGACCCGGTGTTCAATTTCTATGACGCTTTCCGGCGAACGCCGCTCCCAGTGATCGGCAAGGTCCAGGGCCGGGCCAGCGGCTTCGGCTGCGCCATGGCCGCCCTTTGCGACATTACCATCGGCGCGGATACGTCGAGCTACAACGTGCCGGAGACGGAACACCGGATCATGCCGACCATGGTGATGTCGGCTCTGATCGACCGGCTGCCCCGCAAGGCCATCACCTATATGACCTATACCACCGACTATATCGACGCGCAGCACGCGCTCTCCATCGGCCTGATCAGTGCCATCGCGCCGGAAGGGGAGCTTGATACGGCGCTCGATGCGACAATCGAGAAGGTCACCCGCATCCCCGACCCGGCGCTACGCGCGGTGAAGGAGTTCGCCACCAACGGCATCGGTCTGCCCATGCCGCAAGCAGAGACCTACGCCCGCAGCCTGCACGCCATGGTCAACTCGTCGTCCAAGATGCGGAAGTAGGCAAGCCGATGCCCGATCTCATGCGCCTGGCGAGCACGGTGCTGCTCTCTTATCTCAGGCAGACGTCACTGCGGGAGACGGATGTGCAGCGCCAGCTCCGCGAGGAGACTAGCCGGCTCCAGGAGAGCGGCTGGGCGGTGGTGCCGGAACAGACACAGTTCTTGGCGCTGCTGGTGCAGATCAGCGGGGCCAAGCGGGTGCTGGAGTTGGGCACCTTTACCGGCGCCAACAAAAAAGACTACGGGGCTTATTTCGACCGGGCGATGGTTCTGGTGCGGACCGACGGCATGCTCGCCTTCGATAATGTATTTTGGAGCGGTAATGTCCTGAACAAGGCCAACCAGGAAAAATCCACGGTCGCCATCCGGACGCTGAACGAACGATTACACGCCGATGAGCGGCTGAGCATTTCCATGCTACCGCTGGATGACGGTCTGACAGTCGCTTGGAAACGGGCTTGAGGATAAGAGGAGGCTTGAATGACCAAGATTGATCGCGGTCCCGGCAATGTGCCGACCCGCCGCTGGGGGTCCGCCTACAAAGACCTGGTGTGGGCGCTGGGCATGAGCGACGACTACACCCTGTCGGCGGAAGATCAGGTGAAACGAGCCTACGAGAATTTGGATAAAGTTCTGGCCGATCTCGGCTCGGACAAAACCAACATCATCTCCGCCACGGTGATCCTCAACGATATCGAAAACAAAGTCATGGCGGACAAGGTCTGGGCCGACTGGATCGGTGACAATCCCGATCACTGGCCGGAACGGTCCTGCCACGGCGTAGATTTACATGCCGGCAACGAAATCGAAATCAGAGTGGTCGCCATCCGAAACGACGCTTAGGCAGAGCCCCACACCTCTTCGGCGGTTTTCACCACCAGTTCCAGCTTGGCATTCTGATCGGCGACGGAAATCAGGTTGCCCGTGTCAATGCTGGCGAACCCGCATTGCGGACTGAGCGCCAAATTATCCATGGGAACAATCGTGGCCGCCTCGTCGATCCTGCGTTTTATGGAATCAGCGGATTCGATCTCGCCGAACTTTGAGGTCACCAGACCCAGCACCACGTTCCGGTCTTTGACGACGTGCTTCAAGGGTTCGAAGTCTCCGGAACGGTCATCGTCGTATTCCAGGAAGAACGTATCCACATCGACCACCGGGAAGATGGCTTGGGCCAGCCGGGCATAGCCGCCCGACACAATCCAGGAGCTCGCCGCATTGCCCCGGCAGAGATGCATGGAGATATGGGTCTCCGGCTTACGGTTCTTCACGCAGGCATTCAGCAGCTTGGCGTAGTCATGGATCAGCGTGTCCGGATTCTCGCCGATGCGCCGCAGGTTGTCGTTCATCCGGTCGTCCAGGAAATAGGTCAACACCGGATCATCGATCTGGATATAACGGCAGCCCAAATCTTCCAGTGCGGCGATCTCGTCCTGATAGAACTTGGCCACGTCCGCCCAATACTCCTCCATGGTCGGGTAGTGGGTCTCATTGATGGCCGCTCGGCCGCCGTGGAAATGTATCCGGGTCGGCGACGGCAGCGTGATCTTGGGCGTTTCGCTGGTGGCCTTAGCCAGCACCTCGTAATCCCGGCCGAGCAGCGCCTTGTCATGGGTGATTTTGCCGACGGTTCGAACGACCTTGGGGATATAGCCGGAGCCTTTGCCGCCATCGATCATGAACTCGGCGGACTCATCATCGCCGGCGATCTCCACACCCGGGATTTGGCTGATGAAATCGATCCACCAGTTTTCTCGGCGGTATTCCCCGTCGGTGATGACTTTAAGCCCTAAATTTTCCTGCAGTTTGGCGACACCGGCGATAGCCTCGTCCTCGACCGCCCGTAAGGTATCTGCCGGCAGCTCCCCGGCTTTCCATTTCTGCCGCGTCTCCATCAGTTCGGGCGTACGTAACAGGCTGCCCACATGGTCGGCTCTGAAAAACGGATACGCTTTGGTCATGATCTCTTCCTTGTCCGGGCCTAAGCAGGTTCATCTATTTTGGCCGCCGAATAGCGGTAGTTCAAATCCCGGTCCAATACTGGATCGGTCAGTGTCAGCTCGTAAACGGTGCTGCCGGACGCATCCGCAAGCAACGGCAAGCCGGCGTAGAGCATGACCGCGCCTGAGGGAATCTCCTCAATCCGGTTGATATCCATCATGCTCAAAAGCGTGCCGTCCTGAAGGATAGCGTTGTCCGACGCGCGTACGTTGAGTCTCAGATCGCCGGCGTGATCCGCCATGTCTTTGTAGCGCCACGCCTGACGGCACAGCAGCTTTGTACCTTCCCGAAACCCGAGCGCCGAGTCCAAAGCCCGGTCCCGATGGATGGAGGCAAGGCCAATCAGCATCCCTGCCCCGGCCGCGATAAGCGCTACCGCGCCATCGGCGCAACTTTCGCCCACCGTTTGAATTTCCGTATTCATGGACAGCCGGTCGTTGGGAGAGCGGATCAGGGCTTCTCCCGCCACGCTGACCGACACGTCATCAATTAGAATATCCGGCGTGACCAGCGTCTCGCCTTCCACCACATGGGGCCGGTATATGAAGCTGCTCGCCACCCCTGCCCTCTAAGCCAGCAAATTGTCGATGCAGTCGTCGGTGGTGCGCACGTCGCCGAAGCTCTGCCACACCGACGTCAGGCCGACCAGATGATCCTCGTCATAACGGGCCGCGTTGGCGTCGGACACCATTGCCACACGATATCCCATCATCATGGCGTCCCGTGCGCTGGTCTCGCAACAGAAGTTGGTCGCCGTGCCCGCCACCAGCAAATTCTCGATCCTGCGTTCCTGCAACTGGTCATGCAGATCGGACGATCCTTGGATAAATGTGCTGAACCGGGTCTTGAGGGTGACAATGTCTTCATCCTTCACCACCAGGTCCGGGAAAATCTCATGCCCCTCCGTCCCCATGGTGAGGCCGTCCTTGTGCGCCTTCATCTTGGCGGGCGTGAAGAAATAGTCGTGATAGATCGGCCAAAGGCTCGGGCCGTCCAGTTCTTCGGCTACGGTGAGCTTAACCCAAGCGACCACGCCGCCCTTGCCACGGACCACATCCGCCAGCTTGTTGATGTTAGGGCAAATACTGATCGCGGTCTCCACCTCGGCCACGAAGAAGTTCTGCATGTCGATAACTACAAGCGCCGTCTTGGCCGGATCAAACTTGTCGAAGACCATCAGCTTGCCCCGTTTGGCCATGATCCGTTCGATCACGTAATCGGGTATTTCCAGATTGTGCGGCATTGTAAGTCCTCCTCTTTCTCTAGACGCCCGGCTGCCAGGCCATCATGCGTATTTCGCCCAGTTCCCGGGTCATTTTTTCCCAGGTATCTCCGCCGTCCTGAGACCGGAATATTTGACCCAGGATCGTATGACAGAAAATCAAATCAGGATCGGCCGGGTTGGTGGCGATCCACCAGATCGTGCTGTTCACGTGCCCGGGCAGCTTCGCATCTTCCCACGTCTCGCCAAAGTCCCGGCTTCGAAGCAGCATGCCGGTCTCCCCCGACGGCTTGTCGCCAACAGACAGAAACATGACGCCTGACGCATCTTTGCGTTTACGAATGCAGCGCATATATTTCCACGGCGCGATAGGAATGTCGTGATAGGTCCAATTCGCGCCGTTGTCGGAACTCCGGTGCAGCCCTTCTTCTGTCGAACACAGAAGCGTCCGCGTGCCGTCGGCATGATCAAAGAACACCAGATTATGGGTGTCGTTGGAGGTCAGTCCGTCGTTGCACTTATGCCAGGTCTCCCCCAGATCCGTGGTCTTGAAAACACCGTCGATCTCGATGGTCACCCAGACGGTCTTGTGGTCCACCGGGTCAAATTGGATCGACGTGATCCGGGGTGTGTTGATGAACCAGCACTCGGTGGAATTGCTCAGATCGCATCGATGCCAGTTCTGCCCACCGTCCAAGGAGCGATAAATTTCTGCGGGTCGGGTGCCGGCAAAGATAATGTCCGGGTCCGCCGGCGACTGGGCAATCTGTTGTATGTGGAGATCATCCATCGGCGACGGGATATAGACCCAGTTGCTCGCCTTTGGCGCCCAGCGATAGACGCCCAGGTCGGTGCCTGCCAGAACCTCGCCCGGCCGGCCAGGGTGAACGGACACGGACCAGCACCGGGATTCATTGTAGATACCGCCGGTCGGCGTGTGCGCCCGGTTCCAGCTTTCGCCCCGGTCATAGCTGAACCAGACCGAATGCCCAACCGTCGCTGCATAAGCGGTTACATCCACGCGCGCTTCACTCCCCGTCTCATGAGGCAAGTCTAACGCAACAGTCCCGAAGATCGATTATTTTTTGAAGATAGGATGGATGACCCGGTCGCCCGGCTTGATCCCGAGCCGCGACGCCGTACCCCCGTTGACTTCCAGCACCGCTAGCGCCCGGCCGCGGGACGGGATGGTCGCTTCCGAGAGGGGCACGGTGCGCTGGGCAATATTGATGATACGGCCGTCCGCCCCGATGAAGATCATATCCAGCGGGATATAGGTGTTCTTCATCCACATGGTGATGCGGGTCGGCCGCTTGTAATCGAACAGCATGCCGGCATTGGGCGCCATGGACCGGCGGAACATCAGCCCCTGGGCCTGCTGTCTATCACTCACCGCCATTTCGACTGTAAATTTATGGGTGACGGTCTTGGTTTCGATCTCCAGCGAAGACTTGTCAAACGTGACCAGGGCCTGGGACCGCAATCCCGCAGGCAGCAGGGCAATGCCCGCAACCATAAATCCGATAAAATGCCGGCGGCTAATCATGGGACAAATGTAGCTTAACTGGCCTGATTGTCCACGTAGCGATTGGCCCAGGAGCTGATCACTGCGGCGACATAATAGGCGTCGACCCGGCTGGTGATCAGGTGGTCCGCCTTGTCCAATGATATAAAACTCTTGGGATGACGGGCGGCCTGATAAATTTCCACCGCGTTCTCGATACCGACAATATCGTCGATGTAACTGTGAAAGATCAGCAGCGCCTTCTTCATATTCTTGATCTTCTCGGTCAGTTTTTGATCGGCAATGTCATCCAGGAAGCCCTTCTTGATGCGGAACGGCCGTCCGCCGATGCTGACTTCCGCCACGCCCTTCTTTTCAATCTCGTCCTTGGCGGAGGCAAAATAATGCTCCACATGATGGGGGTCGGCCAGCGCGCCGATGGTTGCGACAGCCACCACTTCCGGTATTTCGACCGAAGCGGACAACACCGCCGCCCCGCCCAAGCTGTGCCCAATCAGCATAAGGGGCGCCTGATACTCATCCCTCATAAACTTGGCGGCCGCCACCAGAATATCCTTGTAACCGGAAAACAGTAGGCACAGAGAACATAGCCCCGCGGCTCCCCCTCGTCGGGGATATCGAGCCGGGCCGAAAGCTCATCTCCAAACGCCTCGGTAAAATTCAGATTCAACTGTGTCATGGCAGATGTTTGCTTCTTTGGTTTTTGATGATCAAAGTCAAAGCCACGCCTTCCATATTTTACAGACCGGAATAGTGCCTATGTTCTCTCGGGGATAGGTTCAAAAGCATTTGGTTTTTACGCTAAATATTGGACAAACAAAGCAAAAAACACATAAAAAATGTGTTGAAAGCCCCGGACGAATCCCAAATAATACAGTACGTTTCAGTTATGATTGAACGACCAGATCACAGATGTTTCTTCTAACGGCTTAGGGCTTCAGACCGTTTTTCCGTCCAGCATTGATCCAAACCGGCACTTTATTGGTCGCTAAGATATGATTGTTTTGTTTGTATGACGGGAAAATTATTCGGCACCATCAGCCAGGTAACCGTTAAACGCTATCGACCGCTAATCGAGGGGTAACTTGATGTTTTCCAAAAATCCGTTCGCCGAACTCTCCGGCACCATCTCGCCAGACATTATGAAATGGTATGTAGTCATTATGGCGCTTTGCGTTGCCGGCGGCACCTTGTTCGACATTATCCATAAGGGCAGCGCCCGCTATTTCTTCGAGAACTGGAGAAACTCCAAGGCGCAAGCCAAGAAAGATGTCAGTGGAGGCGAAGCCATCGGCGTAGCCATGAACACGGTAGCACATGATGTTCTCACTTCAGGCGAGTTCTGCAATCAAAAGCGCCGGATCGCGCACCTGCTGACCATGTACGGCTTCATCCTACACCTCGTCATGACAGCAATTATGGTGTTCGGCTATACCGGCGGCGCTGCCACTCCGGCCTACATGGCGCAACTCTGGTACCTGGGTGCGGCCCTGGTCAGCGTTGGCGGTTATTGGTTTTGGTTCTTCATCCGGGTTGATGTCGCTGCGGAAGGCAATCCCTGGAACCGGATTGTCCGGGCCGACCTGTTCATCCTGTCCCTGCTGGCCAGCTGCACCCTGGCGATCCTCTGGGGCTTGGCCCAGGCCGCCGGCAGCCCAGGTTCAATGATTTTGCTGGGCCTTTACCTGATCGCGACCACCGTTCTATTCGGCGGCGTGCCTTGGTCCAAGTTCTCCCACATGTTCTTCAAGCCGGCCGCCGCTTTTGAAAGGCGGATGTCGGTCGCGAACGAGACGCGGAACAATCTGCCGAAGCCGGCCGACCGCACCAGCGCGGAAGACCGCGATCGCCACTCGATGGAGCTGTTGAAAGACGCCCCCCTGGATATGGGCTTGGGCATCAAACGCGAACAGCCTCGCCACTATTAATGCCCAGCAGCGCATAAGATTTCAATAGAGAGAGAGATTATAAGATGCCAACTTTTGTTTATATGACCCGGTGTGATGGCTGCGGACATTGTGTCGATATCTGTCCGTCCGACATTATGCACATCGATACGACCTATCGGCGCGCCTATAACCTTGAGCCCAATATGTGCTGGGAATGTTATTCCTGCGTGAAGGCTTGCCCGCAGAACGCCATCGACGTTCGCGGCTATGCCGACTTCGCGCCTCTCGGCCACAGCGTCAGGGTGCTCCGAGAGGAAGACAAAGGCACCATTGCCTGGCGGATCAAATTCCGCGACGGCACCGAAAAGAACTTCCTATCGCCGATCACCACCAAGCCTTGGGGTCGGGATATTCCGCAGTTGAAAGATGTCGAAGGTCCGACCCAGGAACAACGGGACAGCCAGTTACTCTACAACGAGCCGAAGTACATCCGCTTCGACGACGGCGGCCTCCACACGTTGGAATCTAACGGCCTCACTATGAAGAAGGGCGTGTATTACTAATGGCTTACAAAACTATCGTAGAAGACAATATCGACATCCTAGTCGCCGGCGCAGGCCTGGGCGGCACCGGCGCGGCTTTCGAAGCCCGCTTCTGGGGTCAGGATAAGAAAATCGTCATCGCGGAAAAGGCCAACATAGACCGCTCCGGCGCGGTTGCGCAGGGCCTCTACGCGATCAACTGCTATATGGGCACCCGGTTCAACGAGAACAATCCGGAAGATCATGTGCAGTATGCCCGGATCGACCTGATGGGCCTGGTTCGCGAAGACCTGTTGTTCGACATGGCGCGCCACGTGGACTCCACGGTGCACCAGTTCGAAGAGTGGGGCCTGCCGTTGATGAAAGACAACGAGAAAGGCACCTATCTCCGCGAAGGCCGATGGCAGATCATGATCCACGGTGAATCCTACAAGCCGATCGTGGCCGAAGCCGCGAAGAAGTCGGCAGATAAGGTGTTCAACCGGATTTGCGTGACCCACCTGCTGATGGACGAAGCAAAGGAAAACCGGGTGGCCGGCGCCGTCGGCTTTAACGTCCGGACCGGCGATTTCCATGTGTTCAAGTCCAAAACCGTGATCTGCGGTGCGGGCGGCGCGTCCAACATCTTTAAGCCACGCTCAACTGGTGAAGGTAGCGGTCGTACCTGGTACGCGCCTTGGTCTTCTGCGTCGGCCTATGGTCTGATGATCAATGCTGGCGCCAAGATGACCCAGATGGAAAACCGGATCGTGCTGGCCCGTTTCAAAGATGGCTATGGTCCGGTCGGCGCTTACTTCCTGCATCTGAAGACCTATACCCAAAACGCCTATGGCGAAGAGTTCGAGACCAAGTGGTGGCCTCAACTTCAGGAAATGGTCGGCAAGGAATACCTGGATCCGGAGCTGTCGCACCGGACTCACCGGCCGATCCCGACCTGCTTGCGGAACCACGCGTTGATCTCCGAGGTACAGGCGGGCCGTGGCCCAATTCACATGGTCACCATGCACGCCTTCCAGGACCCCCACCTGGAAGAGGTGGGCTGGGAAAACTTCCTGGGCATGACCGTCGGCCAAGCCGTTCTTTGGGCGGCCACGGACGTTGACCCAAAAAACGAAAACCCGGAACTGACCACGTCGGAACCCTATGTCATGGGTTCGCACGCGACGGGTAGTGGCGCATGGTGCTCCGGCCCGGAGGATGTCTCTCCGCCGGAATACTTCTGGGGCTATAACCGGATGATGACCATCGAAGGTCTGTTCGGCGCCGGTGACGCCGTCGGCGGGACGCCGCACGCGTTCTCGTCGGGCTCCTTCACCGAAGGACGACTGGCCGCCAAAGCCGCGTGTAAGTACATCGACGACGGTAAGGCCGAAGGTATTGTCGTGTCCCAGAAGACGCTCGACGATCTGAAAGCTCAGATCTTCAAGCCGCTGGAACACTATAAGACCTACCGAAACGAAATCGTCGCGGGCGACGTGAACCCGCACTACATCAATCCGCAGCAGGGTCTCGACCGTCTGCAGAAACTGATGGATGAATACTGCGGCGGCGTGACGGTCGGCTACATGACCAACGAGAAGTTGCTGAATATCGGCCTGAAGAAACTCAAGTATATGGAAGAAGACCTTGAGAGCCTGGCTGCGAAAGACCTCCACGAGCTATTGCGCGCGTGGGAGTTGAAGCATCGTCACCGGACGGCCGAATGCGTGACGCAGCACACGTTGTTCCGGAAGGAAACGCGTTGGCCCGGCTATTATTATCGCGGCGACGCCATGAAACTGGACGACGAAAACTGGCATGTGCTGACGGTGTCCCGGCGCGATCCGGAAACCGGCGAGTACACGATGGAAAAAGCTCCCTGCTACCACCTGGTGAAAGAGGGCGAATAAGACCAACAACGGGCGGGCGTTCGTTTCGGGCTCCCGCCCGGTCTTCTGGAAGATCAGCATGCCCAATGTTGATCTTTTTTGTTAGGACCTCGAGGATCGGCTGATGAATATTATCGACAAGACAGATGACGAGATTTTGGCCATCGCCAACCCGCTGTGGAGCCATCTCGTCAACGCGTCCAACAACGGCAAGTACGGGGAGTTTGTTAGACACTTCTCCGAAAACCTGGTCATGGGCTTAAACGAGATCGAAGTCGGCAAGCAATTCGCCAACAGCGAGCTGACCCGCAACCTGTCTGAATCCATCGAGTTTATCGGCACCATCCGGCGCGGCGAACATATCACTGTGCTTTACCGCCAGCGCAGCACCAAGAAAGAAGGCGAATGGCTGGGCCGGCTTGTCCTCGGCTATGAAGACGGCGAAGTGAAAATCTTTGGCGCTTCGATCTTCTGATCGGCGATTTGGCAGCGGCATGAGCGAGATGATCCAGGACAACAAATACGTCGAACTGACCTACAAGGTGATCGATCAGAAGACCGATGCCACCCTGGTCACCGTGGATTTTCCCATTGGATATGTGCATGGCGCGAATGACATCCTGGCGCCGGCAGTCACAGACGAATTGAAAGGCAAGTTCGTTGGCGATGTGATTGAAGTGCCCATCGATTGCGACAAACTCTACGGCCCACGGGACGAATCCCTGGTGTTCACGGACCGGATCGAAAATGTGCCCGAAGAATACCGGGAAATTGGAACAACCATCCATACCGAGAATGAACAGGGCCAGTCGATGAGTTTCATTGTTACCCGCATGGATGAGGAGACCCTGACCGTCGACGGCAACAATCCGCTGTGCGGCCGGCAGGTGATCTTCAAACTCGAAATTCTAAAAGTTCGAGATGCGACAGATGAGGAGATTGAGGCCGGCGGCCTCATTGGCGTTGCACCGGACATCGGCAACCAACGTGCGGTGCCAATTCACTGAAAAAGTACTGATTTATTGCAATCCAGAAGGTATACTTAGTTAAATTCGGAGGTAAGACTTATGAGCAGCAATGTAGACGCAAAAGACCCGGTGCCGGAAGGCAAGTCGCGGTATTTCACGACCAAGCAGAAGAAACCCACCGAGGCCGGCTTCGTCGGCTATGAGACCACCTGGGAGCCGTTCCAGAAAGAGGTCGAGTACCAGACACCGAAAAAGCCGTAAGGTTTTTTGTCTAAATGAAATCAGGGGAGACTGCCGTCTCCCCTTTTTTGTTTGTCCCTGCGTCCCCTGGGTCGTTATCCCCGACACGCGAAGTGATTGTCGGGGATCTGATGACGCTATCGGAGATACCCGAGAATTGGTCCCAATTGACATTGGGCCCAACTGGGGCATGACGTTGGAAGGGATTAGAGTTTAAAACCCTGCCCGGCCTTACCCCCCACACACCCGCAGCTCGCTGTCGAACGCATTGCCATCATAGTTGTGCAGGAAATAGACCGGCGCATCGGCGGCTTCCGCCGGAAAGTCGCCGAGACGAAGGTCAACCGCGATGCTCGGGATTGAACCGGCCGGAATGCCCTCGAAATCTCCCATCGCGTCCCGGTGGGCGTGGCCGCAGAAAATGCGCTTCACCTGTGCCTGCCCCATCACCGCGCGCGCGAGATGATCCACCGTGCTCCAATCATCGAACTGGAAGCGATATTTGGAGTTCACCACCTCAAACGGCGGGTGATGCATAAAGAGCACCGTCGGTTTCTCCGGCTCTTCGGCCAATGCCGCCGCCAAAGTCTCCGCCCGTTCGACGCAATAGTCGCCCATGTTTACGCTGCTATGGAGAGTATCCACGGAGATCAGCCTCACCAGATGATCGTCGATGCTGTATTGCAGGAATTTAGAACCCGGCGCCAGGTTCCGGCCCGTCCGAAAATTTTTCACGATCAGCGACCGGTCATCCCTATTGCCGGGACAGACATGCAACGGCGCTTTTAAATCTCCAAGCACCTCCAGAGCCAGATCGTACTTTTCCTGGGTGCCGTTGTGGGTGACGTCGCCGGTATGGATAACGATATCCGGCTGCGATGTGAGGTTATTGATGTCGTCAACCACCCGGCGCAGATTGCTCAGCCGGTACTCCAACATCTCGGATTCAGGATCGATATGACTGTCGGAGATTTGGGCGATGATCATTGCCGGTATAACGCCCCGATCTAAGAAAATGAACCGGTAGAAATTTAGCGGACGGTTTCGTAGGCCAGATTGATATTCTGAAAATGCTTCCGGACATCATGTAGCATGGCGGACAAGCCGTCCCGCGTACTCAGAATGGACTTGAGCTTGCCACCGCTCAACACCGGGATATGGCGGATTTTTCGGTCACTCATCAGTTCCATCACATCGTTGAGGTCTTCCGTTTCGTCGCAGGAAATTACTTCCCTGGTCATCAGTTCGGCCACGGTATGTTCGGCGAGGGTCGCGGCGTTCTCCGCGAAACTACGGATGATATCGCGTTCGGAGAGGATACCAACCATGTGACCGGCATCGTCAACCACCAGCAGTGCGCCGATATTGTTGTCTGCCAACAAATGGCTGGCGTCCGTCAACATCACCTCCGGCGTGGCGGTGATCAAGTTCTCGGTCTTGGTCAGTTTGAGCTCTTTAATCTGCATCTTTCTCTCCTAACGTCGTGCGGCTTGGTCTCTGTATATGAAGGCTAATCTTAATTTTCGTAGAACTTCCGGAGGACCGCGACCACTTCAGGGCGGCTGAACTCTGTCGGAATTTCATCTCCGTTGGCCAGCATTTCCCGCTGCTTCGTGCCGGAAATGTTGATCCGTTCCTCTTCCGCATGCGGACAGGTCTTGGCCGTCGCCATGCCGTCGCACTTTTTGCAGAAGAAGGTTATATCAATTCTTAGAGGCTCGGTCACCAAGGCGCCGTCCCACAGGGTGCCGAATATATGGTGGGCGTCGAAGGGACCATAGAAATCGCCGACGCCGGCATGATCTCGGCCGACAATCAGGTGGGAGCAACCGTAGTTCTGGCGAATGAGCGCATGGAACAAGGCCTCCCGGGGGCCGGCGTAGCGCATCTCGATGGGATAGCCGGCCTGGATCGCAGTGTTCTTGGCGAAATAGTTCTCGATCATGGCGTTGATCGCCTCGACCCGGACCGGCGCGGGGATATCGCCCGGCTTCAACTTGCCTAGCACCTGGTGGATGAACACGCCGTCGGTCACATCAATGGCGATTTTGACCAGGAACTCGTGACTGCGGTGCATGGGATTGCGGGTTTGGAACGCCGCCACCCGTTTCCAGCCGCGATCTTCGAACATCTTGCGGCTTTCATCTGGGCGGATGTAGAGGTCCTTAAATTCGTTCGGAAACCAGCCTTCTTCGAACACTTTCACCGGGCCGCCCAGATTCACTGGAGGTTGGGCCAACACCTTGGCCACACCGGGATGGCTGTCATCGGTGGTGCCGAAGACTCTCTCGCATTGGAGCTGATGGTCGGGCGAATACTTTTCCTCGACCGTCATCGTGCCCATGATCTGCTGAGTTTCGCCATCGACCAGGGCCACCTCGTCACCGATGGCGAGATCGTCGGCCAAGTCTTGCGAAACCGAAACGGTGACTGGGATGGGCCAAAAAACACCGTCGGCCAGTTTCATTTCGACGCACGTGCCGCGCCAATCGGCCTCTCCCATAAATCCGTCGAGCGGCGTGTAGGCGCCCATAGACAACAGCAGCAGATCACATACTTCCGCCGACGACATAGGGACATGTTTCAGCCCTTCCGCTTTGCTTTTCTCCGCGGCGCGATCGGCTTCGGGCAGAAGAAGGGGCTTAAGGGTGTCCGAACCGTGCGGGGGGACGAGCTGTGTCATGAATCAAACCTTGCTTGAGTGCATAAATTCGCTGATTTAGTTCCGGCAAGTAATTGAAATTATTATATTTATTATAAACCCGACGAAGCTTGCTCGAACCTAAACCAGCGGCCCATGTCATACAATAAAA
Source organism: Rhodospirillaceae bacterium (assembly GCA_038127535.1). Classification (GTDB taxonomy): domain Bacteria; phylum Pseudomonadota; class Alphaproteobacteria; order Rhodospirillales; family UBA2165; genus JAYPHU01. The sequence continues at coordinate 21,774 of JAYPHU010000023.1, forward strand.
ATGTAAATTAGGGAGAGGTGAGAACTCTATTGCCGCCCCGCTTCACCCCAGGCATAGTGGCTTAACCACTGGGGGGAGCCGGGCAACCGGCTGAGAGGTTTCAATAGGGAAACGACCCCTCGAACCTGATCCGGCTAGGACCGGCGTAGGAACGAGTGAGCATGCCAGACCAAACGCCAATCAGTTCATTCGATATCTCGGTCCGGATTGACCATCTGGATTTCGACGCTCGTCCTCTATTCCGCGATCTGACGTTCGACATCGCCGGCGGGACCTGGACCTGCCTGCTGGGCGCCAGCGGCGTTGGTAAGACGACGCTGCTCCGGCTCGTCGCAGGTCTACTAGAAGAGGTCTCTTCCGCGAGCGTTAACTGTTCCGACGGAGAAGCGCTGGCTGGACGGGTGACCTATATGGCGCAGCAAGACCTGCTCCTTCCTTGGCTGCCCGTCTTCGAAAATGTCCTAATCGGCCGCCGATTGCGGTATGAAACGATCACGGACACCGACATCCATCGGACGGAGGACCTGTTGGCCAAAGTGGGGCTTGGGAATGACTGCGCGCGTCTACCCGCTACTTTGTCCGGCGGTATGCGACAACGGGCGGCGCTCGCCCGAACTCTCATGGAAGACCGACCCGTGGTCCTGATGGACGAGCCATTCTCCGCCCTGGATGCGATCACCCGGGTTCAGTTACAGGACTTATCGGCGGAGCTTTTGGCGGACCGCACGGTTCTACTGGTCACCCACGATCCGTTGGAGGCGCTGCGGCTTGGTGATCGCATCCATGTGCTCTCGGGCCGGCCGGTGGTATTGGACGAGCCGCTCACCCTGGCCGACGCGATACCGAGGGACCTGCACGACACCACGCTGCTCGCCCGACAGGCCGAATTGTTGGATCGCTTGCGCCAATCGGCGGCGGAGATGGCGGCATGACAATCCTTCGCCCGCTCCTCATCTTTGTCATTCTCATCGCCGCGTGGCAGGTGCTAGTAATCCTCACCGGCGTACAGCCGTTTATCCTACCCTCCCCCGCCAAAGTGGCCACGGCGCTGATGGACAGGGGCGACGTGATCGCCGGGCATGCGTGGATCACGCTGGGTGAAATTCTCCTAGGCCTCATCCTGGGCACCATTCTCGGCACCGCCAGCGCGCTGGCCATGGGGTACTTCCGCACCGCCCGGCAATGGTTGTTGCCGGTCATGGTCGTAAGCCAAGCCCTTCCGGTCTTTGCCCTGGCCCCAATCCTGGTTCTCTGGCTGGGCTACGGCATCGGCTCCAAGGTCGCCATGGCGACGCTGATCATCTACTTCCCGGTCACCGCGGCCTTCTTCGATGGTTTGCGACGGACCGAACTCGGTTATCTGGATATGGCGCGGACCATGGGTGCCAGCCGCTGGGCCATCCTTCGCCAAATCCGAATTCCTGCCGCCCTGCCCTCATTCGCGTCGGGCCTCCGGGTCGCCACCGCCGTTGCTCCCATCGGTGCGATCGTCGGGGAATGGGTCGGCTCCAGCGGCGGGCTCGGCTATCTCATGCTACATGCCAACGGCCGCATGCAGATCGACGTGATGTTCGCCGCTCTCTTCGTCCTCGCGGTGATCGCGGTAGTTTTGTACTTCGCCGTGGACGCCCTCTTAGAGCGGCTGCTGCACTGGCAGCCTGATACACAACCAAGCAACGACTAAGGATAAACTCATGCTGCGGACACTTACTTTTGCCCTCTTGTTCGCCCTCGGCGGCGCGATTTCCAACGCCAGCGCCCAGGATAAGATCACCGTGATGCTGGACTGGTTCGTCAATCCGGACCACGCGCCGCTGATCGTCGCCCAGGAAAAGGGCTACTTCAAAGACGCCGGTTTGGACGTCAAACTGGTCGCGCCTGCGGACCCGAACGACCCGCCCAAGCTGGTCGCCGCCGGCAAGGCGGAGCTGGCGGTTTCCTACCAGCCGCAATTGCATGTCCAGGTGGCGGAAGGCCTGCCGCTGATCCGCATCGGCACGTTGGTCTCTACCCCGCTGAACTCGCTGGTGGTGCTGAGAGATGGACCGATCAAGAAGATCACCGATCTGAAAGGCAAGAAGGTCGGCTTCTCCGTCGGTGGATTCGAAGACGCGCTCTTGTCCGCCATGTTAAACAAGCACGGGCTCAGCCTGAAGGATATCGAGTTGATCAACGTCAACTTCTCCCTCTCGCCCTCCATCGTCGCCGGCAAGGTGGATGCGGTCATCGGTGCGTTCCGCAATTTCGAGCTGAACCAAATGGATATCGTCGACAAACCGGGCCGGGCGTTTTATCCGGAGGAAGAGGGCGTGCCGCCCTATGACGAGCTGATCATTGTCGCCAACAAGGCCAAGGCTGCCGCCCCCGCCAACCGGAAGTTCATGGATGCCTTGGAGCAAGGCATGCAATATCTCGTCAATCATCCCAACGAAAGCTGGGGCCTGTTCATCGGCGCGCATAAGAATTTGAACGACGAACTCAACAAACGGGCCTGGCGGGACACGTTGCCTAGATTCTCCCTTCGACCGGCAGCGCTCGACACGAAGCGATATGCGAGATTTGCCGAATTTCTGCTAAAGCAGCGTCTAATCAAGAACATCCGCCCGGTATCAGAATACGCTATCGAACTTCCTTGAAGCGTTTTAAAAAGGCCGCTAGGTTTTTGCCGACGGGGGAATCTACTTAATTCATTAGGTACGGTGCCCCCGTTTGGTATAGGGATTGGGATCACGCAGGAGTTTAAGAGACGTGGCTAGAAGTATCGGCCTCGCCATAACGCTGTTTATCCTCTGGATTCTGATGTCCGGACACACCGCCCCGCTGTTGATCGGGTTCGGTGTTGCGTCCAGCATTCTGGTGGCCTGGATCGCGCACCGGATGGAGGTCGTGGATCATGAAGGATTCCCGATCCACCTCAGCCGCCGCGCTATCGCCTATTGGCCGTGGCTGATCTGGGAAATCTTTAAAGCTAACATCGATGTGGCCAAGATCATCGTCAAAAAAGATATGCCCATTTCGCCGATCATGTTTCGCACTAAGGCTAGCCAGGAAACCGAAGTCGGCCAGGTCACATACGCCAATTCCATTACCCTGACCCCCGGCACCATCTCGGTCGCGGTCGGCGAAGGCATGATTGATGTCCACGCCCTGACCGAAGAAGCCGCGATCGAACTGCAAAACGGCACCATGGACCGGCAAGTCTATAGGATGGAGGCTCACTGATGTTCATCGTCGCTTCCGTCGCCATCTTGGTCGCCATGCTCCTGGCCATCATCCGGGGCGTGTTGGGCCCGACCATCTATGACCGTATTCTTGCGGTGAACGTGTTCGGCACGAAGGCGCTGCTGCTGATTGCCGTGCTGGGATTCCTTACCGACCGGCCGGAGTTTCTGGACCTGGCGCTGGTTTACGCGCTGATCAACTTCATCGCCACATTAGCGGTGATGAAGTTCTTCAGCTATTACCATCTTGGCCATCCTCATGAGAACGACAACTTGGGTGACCTATGAGCATGGTCGCGGACATTTTCAGCTGGATTTTCATAACCGCGGGCAGCGTCTTGCTGCTGATTAGCGCGATCGGGATTCTCCGGATGCCGGATGTCTTCACACGCATGCACGCGGCGAGCATCGGCGAGACCCTGGCTCTGTTCACCTTGGTGCTAGGCATGATGATCCAGGCAGGCTTTACGCTGGTCACCGTAAAACTGATCCTTATCGTGCTATTTCTGTTTTTCGCCAACCCGACCACCACACACGCCCTGGCGAAAGCCGCGCTGGCCGGCGGCGTCAAACCCTTCATAAAAGAAGACCAGCGCCCCGATGATCGAACCCTGGGAAAAGACCAATAGAAGAGATCATTAACATAACCCTGTTGGTGTTCATGGTGATCATCTCCTTCGCCATTATCCGCATTCACCGGCTGTTCGCCGTGGTCATTCTGACCGGTATTTTCAGCCTGCTCGCGGCGGTGCTGTATGTGGTGCTGGCGGCGGTCGACGTGGCCTTCACGGAAGCCGCGGTCGGCGCAGGCATCTCAACTCTTCTGCTGCTCGCCACGCTGTCACTGACGGCAAATGTCGAAAAGGCGCACAAAGGGTGGAAACCGATCCCGCTCCTGATCGTCATTGTGACCGGCGGGCTCCTCATCTGGGGAACGCTGGACATGCCGCTTTATGGCGATCCGGAGGCGCCATCGAACAAGCATGTCGCGCCCCGCTACATCAACGAGTCTATGGGCGAGGTGGGCATGCCGAACATTGTTACATCGGTTCTGGCCAGCTACCGCGGCTTTGATACGCTTGGCGAAGTGGTCGTCATTTTCACCGCCGGTATCGGCGTGCTGATCCTCTTGGGCCGCGGCCAGAACCGCTGGCGGCCTGGTCAATCAAACCGCGTGGCGCCGATCCGGCGGGAGGAGGATGTATGAGCAGGCATTCCATACTACGCGTCGTCGCCAAGTTCATGATCCCGTACATTTTGCTGTTCGCGTTGTACGTCCAGTTTCATGGCGATTTCGGCCCCGGCGGCGGCTTCCAGGCCGGCGTGATCTTTGCCGCTGCCTTTATCCTGTATGCCCTGGTCTACGGCGTAGAGATGGCCCGCAAGGTGTTCCCGGCTTGGGCGACCCGGCTCCTACTGGCCGGCGGCGTTCTCTTGTACGCAGGAACCGGGGTGGCCGGCATTTTGCTGGGCGGGAACTACCTGGACTACAACGTTCTGGCTGCCACACCTCTCGCAGGACAGCATTACGGCATCGTCCTCGTGGAACTCGGGGTCGGCATGACCGTCTGCGCTACCATGGTCACCGTCTTCTTTGTCTTTGCCGGACAGGATCACTAAGCATGGATTTTCCCGGCCTTTGGAATTATTGGCTGGTCGTGGTCATCATGATGGCCGGCTTCTATATAGTCATTGCCCAGGACAATCTGGTCAAAAAGATGGTCGGGCTCAGTATTTTTCAAGTGGCCGTCTTCGTCTTCTACATCACCGTCGCGCGCATCGAGGGCGGCACCGCGCCAATCATCGCGGAAGGGCTTTCGAACTATACCAATCCCCTGCCCCATGTATTGATCCTGACCGCCATCGTGGTCGGCATCGCGACGACGGCGCTCGGCCTGGCCATGATCGTCCGAATCAAGGACGCCTACGGCACCATTGAAGACGACGAAATCCTGAAGATGGAGCTGGAGGAAGACAAGTGATTTCCGCCCATCTTGCCGCCTGGCAGGTCGTGCTGCCTCTCATTTCAGCGCCGTTGTGCGTCGTGCTTCGACGCACTCAGGCGACGTGGCTTCTATCTTTGGCGGTAAGCTGGCTGTCGTTTGCCATCGCGCTCGCCCTGTTACAGCAAGTGGCGGCCACGGGGACCATCACCTATTTGCTCGGCAGCTGGGCCGCACCGTGGGGCATCGAATACAAAGTCGATTTGCTGGCCGCTCTGGTGTTGGTGCTGGTGACCGGCATCGGCGCGGTTTGTATTTTCTTCGCACCGAAAAGTATTCAGGCGGAAATTCCGGGCGACCGCGCCTATCTGTTCTACACGATGTACCTGCTGACGCTCGCCGGCTTGCTGGGCATTGTCATTACGGGCGACGCGTTCAATCTGTTTGTCTTTTTGGAGATTTCTTCGCTCTCGACCTATGTGCTGATCAGTCTGGGCGACTCCCGCCGGGCCATGACGGCTGCCTTCCGCTATCTGATCCTGGGCACGATCGGCGCGACCTTCTACGTGATCGGTGTCGGCATGATGTATCAAATGACCGGCACCCTGAATATTGCGGACCTGGCGGAACGTCTGCCGGCGGTCGCGGACACAAAAACCATTCTGGTCGCGGTCGGCTTTATAACCGTCGGCTTCGGTCTGAAGCTCGGCCTCTTCCCCGTGCATGTCTGGCTGCCCAACGCCTATGCCTTTGCGCCGTCTATCGTCACGGCCTTCCTGGCGGCGACGGCGACGAAGGTCTCCATCTATGTCTTCCTGCGTTTCTATTACACGGTCCTGGGCGCGCCGGCTTTCGACAAGCTGCCGGTCAACGAATTCCTTCTGGTGCTCAGCCTGATCGCCATTTTGACCATGTCGGCGGTCGCCATCTTCCAGAGCAACGCCAAACGACTGCTCGCCTATTCCAGTGTGGCGCAAATGGGCTACATCCTCATCGGCATAAGCCTGGTGACCGTGACCGGTGTCGCCGCCGGCATCCTTCACCTCTTCAACCACGGCCTCATGAAAGGCGCGTTATTCCTGGTGCTGGCTTGCGTGTTCTATCGGATCCGGTCGGTGGAACTCGCGGACATGGCCGGGCTCGGCAAAGCCATGCCGCTGACTATGGCCGCCTTTGTGCTGGCCGGCTTTAGCCTGGTCGGCATCCCTTTGACCGTCGGCTTTGTCAGCAAGTGGTATTTGATCATCGCCGCGATTGAGACCCAGTCCTGGATCACCGCCACGCTGGTTTTGGTGAGTTCTCTCCTGGCTGTCATATACTTCTGGAAGGTGGTCGAAGTGGCCTACTTCAGGCCCCGCCCGGAAGGCGCCCCGCCGGTCGAGGAGGCACCCATCATCATGCTAATCCCTATGTGGGTGCTGGTGCTGGCGAATATCTATTTCGGCATTGATACCGACCTGACCGTAGACACAGCCCTTGCGGCCGCCAAGGCTTTGGTGGGAGGCGCGCCATGACGCCCGAAACCACTATTCTTTGGTCCATCGGCGTTCCGCTGATCGGCTCGCTGCTGATCCTGATCGCCGGCAAATATCCGAATATCCGGGAAACCATGACGCTGCTAACGGCGGTCACCATGTTCCTGGTGGTTGGCTCCCTCACTCATGTGGTGATCGCCGGCGCCCGGCCCAGCATCACGGTCGCCGAAATTCTCCCCGGCTTGGACATTGTCTTCACGGTCGAGCCTCTGGGCATGCTGTTCGGGCTAATCGCGTCCGGCCTCTGGATTATCAATTCCCTCTATTCCATCGGCTACATGCGCGGCAACAACGAGAAGAACCAGACCCGCTTTTATTTCTTCTTTGCCATTGCGCTCGCCAGCGCCGTCGGCATCGCCTTCGCGGGCAACATGCTGACCCTGTTTATCTTCTATGAAATCCTGACCATCTGCACCTATCCTCTGGTCACCCACTCCGGCAAACCCGAGGCGATAAAGTCGGGCCGGACCTATTTGGGCATATTGCTGTCGACCTCTATCGGGCTACAATTATTGGCGATCATCTGGACTTGGCAGGCCACCGGCACCCTCGACTTCCAGGAAGGCGGCGTTCTGAACGGCAAGGTTAGCGGCGGCGTCCTCGGCATCCTTCTGTTCCTCTACATGTACGGCATTGGTAAAGCGGCCCTGATGCCGATCCACCGTTGGCTGCCGGCAGCTATGGTGGCGCCGACGCCGGTCAGCGCCCTGCTGCACGCGGTGGCGGTCGTCAAAGCGGGCGTGTTCACCGTGCTAAAGGTCATTATCTACATCTTCGGCATTGAGACACTCCAGGGTACCGGCGCGGCCATGCTGTTGGCGGCGGTCGCCTCGATGACGCTTCTCTTCGCCTCCGTCGTCGCGATCCGCAAAGACAATCTAAAAGCACGGCTCGCCTATTCCACGGTGAGCCATCTCTCCTATATCGTCCTGGCCGCCGCCATCGCCACCAGCGCCAGTATCATCGGCGGGGGCATGCATATCGCCATGCATGCGTTCGGCAAGATCACCCTGTTCTTCTGCGCTGGCGCCATTTACACCGCCCATCATCTCACCCTGGTCAGTCAGCTGGACGGCATCGGACGAAAGATGCCGTTCACGATGGCCGCCTTCGTGGTTGGCTCCATCAGCCTGATCGGACTGCCGCCGATGGGCGGGGCCTGGAGTAAGTTCCACATGATGCTGGGTGCGGCGAATGCAGACATGCTGATATTTGTCGGGGTATGGATGCTGTCATCCATCTTAAGCGCGGTTTATCTGTTCCCTATTATCGGGAGGGCCTTCTTCCGGCCCCTGCCGCAGACTGATGGCGAAACGGCGACGGGCATTCAGGAAGCGCCGCTGCCATCCGTCATCGCCATATGCGTCGCGGCGATCGGCACGTTTGTCTTATTCTTTTATGCGGGCGATTTGGCGCATTTCCTCTCGCCCATCGTCAAGTCGTGATCGGAGTGAGAAGCATGAACGACACGCCAGAACAAGATCAGCAACAGCCGCCCGAAGACGATAAGCGCTATTGGCTGGACGACTTGAAAATCGTGAAAATTATATTTGTCGCGCTGGTGATCGTGTGCGCGATTTTGATGGTCGCCGATTTATTCTATCACAAGCATGCCGTCTTCGATGTCGAGAACTGGTTCGGCTTCTACGGCATTTACGCCTTTTTCCTGTCCATGGCCCTGGTGCTGGCGGCAAAGCAGCTGGGTAAATTCCTGGTGCGGGACGAGGACTATTATGATGGCTGAGTTCCCGCCCGGCCTAATCCTCATCCTCGGGGCCATCCTGACCCCCTTCATCAAGGGAAATCTGCGCTCGGCCTATATGCTACTCCTACCGGTTTTGGGTATCTGGCAGCTGACCATGCTGGACGCGGGCACATTCGGCACGATCACCATGTTCGGGTTCGAGCTAAATCATGTCCGGGTCGATAAGCTCAGCCTGATTTTCGGCGATATCTTCTATGTTGCGGCAGCACTGGGACTCATTTTCGCTTGGCACAACCACGACATCGTCGAACAGGCTTCGGCGCTGGTTTATGTCGGCGCGGCTATCGGCGCGATCTTCGCCGGCGACCTGATCACCCTGTTCATCTATTGGGAACTCACGGCCCTTGCCTCGGTCTTCATCATCTGGGCCGGCCGAACCGACAAGGCATACAGCGCGGCCATGCGCTATCTGGTCATCCAATTGATGTCAGGTGTCCTGCTGGCCGCCGGCGCTGTGGTCAGAGCCGCCGAAACAGGGTCCATCGCCTTTGATAAAATCGGCACCGACAGTCCGGGCGGGCTCCTGATACTGGCCGCTTTCGGCATTAAGTGCGCGTTCCCGCTGCTGCACAACTGGTTGCAGGACGCCTACCCGGAAGCCACATCTACCGGTACCGTGTTCCTGTCAGCGATCACGACGAAGCTTGCCGTCTATGCTCTGGCGCGCGGATATGCCGGAACGGAGGAACTGATCTGGATCGGCGCGACGATGACGGCTTTCCCGATCTTCTTTGCGGTGATCGAAAACAATCTACGCCGGGTCTTGGCCTACAGCCTGAATAATTCGCTGGGCTTTATAGTTGTCGGCGTCGGGATCGGCACGCCCCTGGCGCTCAACGGCGCGATCAGCCATGCGGTCGCCGGCATCCTCTACATGGCGCTCTTGTTCATGTCCTTGGGCGCTGTCCTGCACCGGACAGGCACGACAGAAAGCTCGGCGCTTGGCGGCCTTTACAAGTCTATGCCTTGGACCGCTGGCTTCTGCATGATTGGCTCGGCTTCTGTTGCGGCCTTCCCGCTATTCAGCAGCTTCGTCACCAAGGCGATGATTCTGAGCGCAGCCGCGGAAGAAGGGCACCTGATCACTTTCCTCGTGTTGTTGTTTGCCTCCGCCGGCGTAATCTTCCATGCAGGCTTCAAAGTTCCATTCTTCGCGTTCTTCGCTCGTCCCCAGGGACCACAAAAACGTTTGAAAGAAGCGCCGTTTAACATGCTTCTGGCCATGGGGCTGACTGCGGCGCTTTGCATCGGTATCGGCATTTATCCCGAACCGCTGTTCGCCCTTCTCCTTTTCCCGGTCGAGTACGCGGCGTACACGACCTACCACGTCGTGAACCAGTTGCAGTTGCTGCTGTCAGCGGTCTTGGCATTCGCCGTACTGCTCAAGATGGGCGTATATCCGAAAGTCCTGAGATCAACGGTTTTGGATTTCGATTTCAGTTATCGCTGGATCGGACCCCGGCTGCTCGGCTGGCTGGCCGACAGAACGTCTATCGCCTGGGAGACTATCCGGGAAAACCTGTACAACATAGTGCAGAGGTTTATCGGCTTCGCTTTCCGCCACCATAGTTCACAAGGGCTGCTCGGCCGGACGCAGGAGATCGGCCAAGCCACCGGCGTGGTCGTGGCGCTACTCGCGGTGTTTGTGCTGGCGCTACTCGTCTGAAGCGGCCTCTAACCCCGTCATCCCCAAGTTGCGAAGCAATTCTCGGGGATCTGCCGTTGATGAAAGTGAGATACCCGCCAACCGCTTCGCGGGTCGGGCATGACGACCAAAGAGGAGGCTACTGAGTAGGCTTAACCGTCGGCGGGGTCCAGCTTTTGACCACGACCGGGCGGCCTTTGTGGGACCGCATGATCTTGGGCCGGACCACCTGATCGACGCCCGGCGTGTCGTGGGCCTTGGTGAAGGCTTTGATCATATCTTCCAGATGAATTTCGGCGCGGTTGCCCCGCTTGAGCGACACCCTGTACGCCGGCGACCTCCGGCACAATTTGCCGAGATAGTCTGCCGAATGGTGCCCGAACCGCCGCCACACGCTATCGGCAAAGTTCTTGGCGTCTTCGGGAATATCGGGCACACGCTCGAATGACGGACGGCCTTCTATCCAGGCCTGATGCACCGACGGCTCGATGGGGCCAGTTTCGTCAGCGACGAAAATCGCCGGCACGAACCGTTTACCGTTGTAGGCGACGGCGTAATAGGCCTGAGTTAGGAACAACAGGTGCTGCAGCTTGATCGGCTGGAGATATTCATTGTCGTTGAGCGCCCGGTCGGAAAACCAGAACGCAAGGTCGAAAACTGAGTCCACGGCAGACGGCATTGGAAAATCACAGCCCCTTTGTCATCGCAATGTGCCTAATAGTATAGGATTCCCTTAAGAATCAGTTCAAGGGGTGGCAGAAAATCCTCAGAACTGCTTGATGATACGATTTCGGAGCGTGCCGAGCCCCGACATCTCCAATTCGATCACATCGCCGTGGTTGAGATACTGGTTATGCTCCAGCCCGCAGCCGCCGCCGACCGTGCCGGACGCCAGAAATTCGCCGGGATACAACGTCTCTTCCCGGGAAATATGCGCGATCAGGTCTGCAAAATTCCAATGCAGGGTGCCGGAATCGCCGGTGGAAATGTCCGCACCGTTGATCCTGGACGTCATGGTCTGCGCATAGGGATCGAACTCGTCGGCGGTGACAATCCACGGACCGATCACATTGCCCGTGTCGAAATCCTTGCACTTTCCGGGACCCAATTGGCCGGACATTTCCGGGAACTGTGTGTCGCGCGCACTAACGTCATTGAAGATCGAATAGCCGAAGATGTGATCGTGGGCGGTCTCCTTGGGGATGTTCTTGCCGCCGCTTTTGATAAAGCAGCCAAACTCAAACTCATAGTCCATCTGTTCGGAGAAACTTGGCCAGAGGATATCCTCCTCTGAGCCGATAACGGAAAACCGATTGGCTTTATAGTAAATGGGCTGTTCATAGAAGACCTCCGGAATGCGGAACAACCCTTTCTCCTCGATTTCCCGCATGGCCGCTTCCGGATCCGGGGAGGCCTCCGCCCGAAGTTTTTTTAGCATTCCGAACGCCCCGATCAGATGGGTCTCAAAGCAAAGGCAGTCTCTGATTTGCGGCGGCCGGGGGATCGGCGCCAACAGCTTCACGGATGAAATTGGGATCGTTTCTGCATCGTCATCAACGGTTAGCTCTTGGATCATGCCCAACGCCGCATCTCCGCCTTCGATCAGCGCCAACATTGAGGCGAAATAGGGTGATGGCATTCCGGCCTTGATCTCGTGTAACTCCTGAAGATCAATCAGCAGATCATCATTCCCGACGACCAGGCCTACCCGCGCCTGGCCGCCGGATGACATGTATGTCGCCAGTTTCATGCTCTTCTCCCCGCCTCCGAACCGTACGTAAATTAATGATCATCCTCCGGACATCCGCAACCCTCATTTACCCCGCTTTAACATTCACTGCCGATAATCGTCTTAAACACTGCCCAAATGAGGGAATTTCCGGTGAATCAGCCTCTTAACATCGCCAAGCCTGTGAATTCGGACGATGCGCCGTCGGTCGAGATGGCCCGGACGAAGCTGCAACAGCAGGACCTCGCCGGTACGGAATCAATCTGCCGCACGCTCATTCGCGACAATCCCAAGCACGCCGAGGCAATCCTGATGTTGGCGCAGGTCGCGCGACTCAGCGGTCATACCGAACAAGCGCTCCGGCTTTTCAAAAAATCCGTGAAACTGGCGCCCGACCGTGCCGAAGGGCATTTTCATCTCGCCAATTGCCACTACGATTTAGGCGAGCTCGACCAGGCCATTTCGGCCTACCGCCGCGCCCTGGAAATCAACCCGGCGCTGCATGCAGCCGAGATAAATCTGGCCAACACCTTACTCGCCACCAATATGGAGGAGGAAGCTGTTGAGCTGTCGGAAGCGACACTGCAAGTGTATCCCAACTCCGTCCAGGCGCTGAGCAATCTCGCCCAGGCCAATATGCGGCTCGGCGATCTGTGGGAAGCCCGGCAGAACCTGACCGATGCTCTTGGTCTGGCACCCGGCCACCCCGAAATTCTCAATAATCTCGGCGTTGCCTGCCAGTTACAAGGTGATGTGGACAGCGCCATCGATCATTTCCGCGCCGGGCTAGCCGCCGACCCGCACAATGACCTCAGCCGTCGAAACATCCAAGTTGCTGTGCTGAACCAGCCGGACGTTTCCCCGGTCGATCTGTTCTCGCTCCATCGCAGCCTAAACGCCGGACTGGCCGGCAGACGTCAGGTTCGGGACAACTTCAATCACCTAGACCGTTCGACCGATCGAAAGCTCCGCGTGGGAATTCTCTCCTCGGACTTCTGTGATCATCCGGTGGGGCGCAACGTGATTCCGCTGATCGAGAATTTGGACAGTAACGCCGTCGAGATATGGCTTTACTCAGCCAACGAAACAGAGGATTCCCTAACCGGGGAGTTCCAGTCTCTGGCCGACAATTGGGCCGATGTCGGCGGGTATAGCGACGAGGCCATAGCCGAATATATTGCCGCCGATCACGTGGACATCATGATCTATCTTGCCGGCCGATTTAACCGCAATCGTTCGGAAGTCGCGGCCTACCGCCCTGCCCCCGTGCAGATCAGTTTTCACGACTGCGCCACCACCGCCGTACCGGAGATGGATTACTGGCTGACGGACGAGTACTTCCACCCGGAAGATACAAGGGAACTGTTCACCGAAACGCTGTACCGCCTGCCGGCCTTCTATCAGTTCCGCCCGCCGGAATACGCCCCGCATCCGGCAAAGCCACCGATGAGCTCCGCCGATCACGTGACTTTCGGCTCCTTCAGCAAGCCTGAGAAGATCAATAATCAGGTGCTCGACGTCTGGTGCGACATCCTGACAGCGCTGCCCAAGTCGGAGCTGATCCTCAAATACCGGAATTTCTTCAGCGACAACCGGCTCAAAAAGGTTTGGTTGGCTAAATTCACAGGCCGGGGCATCGATTCCGATCGGGTGCATCTCATGGCTCAGGACGACTTTTATTCCGATCATTTGGCGCTCTATAGCCAAGTGGACATTACCCTGGATCCCTTCCCTTTCAACGGCGCTACAACGACGTTTGAATCCCTCTATATGGGTGTGCCGGTAGTTGCTCTGGAAGGTGAGCACTTCGTTGACCGGGTCGCGGGCAATTTCATGACCCACTGCGGCGAAGCGGATTTGGTGGCCGCCAATCGGCAGGCCTACCTCCAAACCGCCGTAAATCTCGCGAATTCATCGGAAAAACTCAGCGCTTTGCGGCTGACGCTCCGCCAGCAATTGCTCCAATCCACCCTCTGTGACGCCAAAAAATATGCGCGGAATATGGAATTCGCCCTTCAGGACATGTGGCGGACTTGGTGTAACAGTCAAATTCACTGATTTTTTCGCCTGATACCCGAAAATTTTCCTTAAAAAGTCTGGTTTCGTCTGGTGCCGTGCTGTTAAATTACGGTCAACCAATAAGCGTTGATAACTATGAGGCAAGCATGTCCTATCAGATAAAGATGACTGTCAATGGGAAGGAAGTCTCCGGAGAGGTTGAAGGCCGGACACTTTTGGTCCAATTTCTCAGGGAACATTTAGGCCTGACCGGCACCCACGTCGGTTGCGACACGTCCCAATGCGGCGCCTGCACGGTGCACCTAGATGGCCGCGCGGTGAAGTCCTGCTCTTTGCTGGCAGCCCATGTAGACGGCCACGATGTGGTTACCATCGAAGGCCTGGCGGACGGCGATAAGCTGCATCCGATGCAGGAAGCCTTCCGTGAACACCACGCCCTGCAGTGCGGTTTCTGCACCCCCGGCATGGTGATGAGCGCTATCGGCATCGTCGACGACAATCCCGATCCCTCTCACGAGGAAATCCGGCATGCTCTCGAAGGCAACATCTGCCGCTGCACCGGCTACCACAACATCGTGCTGGCCATCGAAGCGGCCGCCAAGGATATGAGGGGTTAAGCCGATGTACGATTTCAATTATCAACAAGCTGCTTCTCAGGACGACGCAGTTTCCAAGCACGGTTCCGCAGAGGATGCCCGATTTCTAGCCGGCGGCATGACATTGGTTCCGGTTCTCAAGCAACGCCTCGATCAACCCAGTGACCTGGTAGATCTTGGCTATGTCGGCGACATGGTTGGCATCTCCGAAGAAGGCGGCGCCATCGTGATCAAGGCGATGACCACTCACCATGCGGTGCATTCGTCGGAGCTAGTGCAATCCAAAATACCGGCGCTAGCCTATTTGGCTGGCACCATCGGTGATCATATGGTCCGCAACCGGGGCACAATCGGCGGTTCTCTTGCCAACAATGACCCAGCGGCCAGCTATCCGAGCGCCGTTTTAGCCCTGAACGCCACGATCAACACCAACAAACGCAGCATCTCGGCCGATGAGTTTTTCACCGGCATGTTTGATACGGCGCTGGAAGAAGGTGAGCTGATCACCAGCGTTTCGTTTCCCATTCCGGAACAGGCCGGCTACAAGCACTTTCCCAACCCGGCATCCCGGTACCCCATCGTTGGTGCGTTTGTCGCCAAGACGGGCAGCGGCGTGCGGGTCGGTGTGACCGGGGCAGGCCCCTGCGCCTACCGGCAGACCGAGTTCGAGGAAGCTTGGGCCGACGGCAACCTGGATGCGGAGAAGATCAAGGACATCAAAGTCAGCGCCGATGGCCTGAACTCTGATATCCACGCCAGTGCGGAGTATCGGGCGCATTTGATCAATGTGATGGCCCGGCGCGCCATTGGGGGCTAGCCGCCCGCGCATTTCAGACGATAAGAGGCGCAGCCATGGCCGAAGATGATGTATTAGGACAAGCTGCGGATTGGATGGGTGACGGCAAGGACGTCGCCCTCGCCACTGTGATCGGTACGTGGGGCTCGTCCCCGCGCCCAGTCGGCAGCCAAATCGCCGTGGATACGGACGGTGCCTTTGTGGGCTCCGTTTCCGGCGGCTGCATTGAAGGTGCGGTCATCGGCGAAGCACTGAATTCCATCAACGACGGTCAGGTTCGGGTGCTCAATTTCGGGGTCACCAACGAGCAGGCCTGGGAAGTCGGCCTGGCCTGCGGCGGCGATATTAAAATCTTCGTCGAGAAGGCCACCGATAAGGCCACCGTCAGCCGCCTGGCCAGCGAACGTCCCCTGGCCACGGTCACCGATATCCAAACCGGCGAGCGCAATTTTGTCACCAGCGACGATGTGGAAGGCCCCCTCGCCCTCACCGACGAGATGCTGGGTAACGTGCGCCAAGCCATCAGGGATGACCGCAGCAAGCTGTTCGATCAGGACAGCCAATCGCTGTTCGTCCAAGTCTTCAACAAGCCTCTGCGCATGCTGATCATCGGCGCGGTGCATATTTCACAAGCCCTGGTGCCAATGGCGGCGACCGCCGGCTTTGATGTCACTGTGATTGATCCCCGCGGTTCGTTCGCCACCGACGCCCGGTTCCCCGGGGTAACCCTTAGCGAGGAGTGGCCGGATGACGCGTTGAAAGAGCTCGCGCCTGACGCTCGCACCGCCGTTGTCACCCTAACTCATGATCCCAAACTGGATGATCCCGCGCTGGAAATCGCGTTGAAGTCCGACGCCTTCTACATCGGTTCTCTAGGCAGCCGCCGCACACATGCCTCTCGCTTGGAACGGCTGGGCGAATTGGGCTTTGGCGAAGATGATTTCTCACGGATCAATGGCCCGATCGGATTGAATCTGGGCGCAACGTCGCCGGCAGAAATCGCCGTTTCCATCCTCGCTCAAATCGTCGCCGCCAAGCACGGTAAGCTGAACGATTTATGAAATTCGGCTCCATCCCGCTGAGCGAAGCGGAGGGCGCGATCCTGGCCCACAACGCACGCCTGCCCGAACGCGTCCTCAAGAAAGGCCGGGTGCTCAGCGTCGATGACATTGACCTCTTTAGATCCGCCGGCATTGAGGAAGTGGTCGCCGCGCGCCTGGAAGCCGGCGATGTCGCCGAAGACCCAGCCGCACAGCGCATCTCCGAGGCGCTCGCCGGCGACAACGTTAAGGTGGGCGACGCCTTCACCGGCCGCTGCAATCTGATCGCCGAAAAATACGGTGTCATCGTCTATGACCAGGAAAAGCTCAACGCCGTCAACTTGATCGACGAGACCATCACGGTGGCCACGACACCCGCATACGAGGTGGTCACGCCGGGTCAATTGATTGCCACCATCAAGATCATCCCCTTCGCCGTGAGCTACGACTTGGTGAAGCAAGCAGAGACGGTGGCGCGACTGGATGCGCCGCTAATTGACATCTATCCGTTCGACGCGCGCAGCGTCGGCCTGATTCTCACCCGGCTGCCGGGCATGAAGGAGAGCATCCTTGATAAAACCGTGGAAACAGCCGCGGCGCGCGTTGAGGCCTATGGCAGCACCATTTCCGAGGTCATCCGCTGTGGACATGTCCAGGTGGAAGTGGCCGAGGCCATTGCCGAGCTTCAGAACAAAGGCATCGAGATCATTCTGATCTTCGGCGCCTCCGCCGTGGTTGACCGCCATGACGTGTTGCCGGCGGCCGTGGTGGATGCCGGCGGCACCGTGGATCATTTCGGCATGCCGGTAGATCCCGGAAACTTGCTCTTTATCGGCACGTTGGATGACCAACCGGTCGTGGGCATGCCCGGCTGCGCCCGCTCCCCCAAGCTCAACGGTTTCGACTGGGTCCTATGGCGGCTACTGGCCGGGGTACCGGTGACGCCCAAGGACATCATGCTGATGGGCGGCGGGGGGCTGCTGAAGGAAATCTCCGAACGCGGGCAATTGCGCCAAAGCGGCGACGGCGGTGCGGAGGTTGCCGAGGCACGCGAGCCCCGTATCGCCGCGCTGGTTCTGGCGGCTGGGGCCTCCAGGCGCATGGGCGCGCAGAACAAGCTACTGGTGGACGTCGAGGGTCAACCGATGGTGCGCCGCGTCGTTGAGACCGTGGCGGCCGCGAAGCAAGTTGCTTCCATCACCGTGGTCACCGGCCATGAGGCCGATAAAGTGAGAGAGGCCCTAGCGGGACTGGATGTCGCCTTCGTCCACAATTCCGATTACACCGACGGGCTGAGCACCTCCGTCAAGACCGGGCTGGCGGCTCTCTCCGGCGACACGGACGGGTTTGTCGTTTGCCTGGGCGACATGCCGCTGATCTCGACGACCATACTGGATGAGCTGGTCAAAGCGTTCGATCCGGTGGAGGGGCGGTCCATCTGCGTGCCGGTTCATGGCCGCAAACGCGGCAACCCGGTGATTTGGTCCACTGAATTCAAAGCGGAAATGGCCGGGCTGAGCGGCGATATCGGCGCCCGGTATCTATTAGAAGAACATGCCGATCGGGTGTTTGAGGTTTCCATCGAAGAGGATTACGTCCTGTTCGACGTGGATACGCCGGAACGGCTGAAGCAGTTACAGGACCGCCTAAACCAGGCATAAAAAATAACCGCCGCGCCGGCCGATCTGTGTCCCCAACTTTCGATATACCCTAAACCGTCAGGCTCAGCTCCTCGCCGAGTTCGGCGAGCTCGCCATAGATGACATCGTGGGTCAACTCGTACGACGCAATCCCCTTGGAGATGCTGACCGTGGAGCCGCCGCCGGTCATCGGCGCGCCGCCCGTGCCGCCCTGATTGAGAACAGTGGCGAACGCTTCGGCGAAGGTATGAGTGTTAGTTGCCACCATCGGCGTATTGATCCGCCGGTTGGGTGCCTGCGGCGCATCCCCGCGATTGCGAGCGCGGCGTTGATCAAGGCTTAGCTCTTCCTGACGGTATCCAAGCCGGTCGTTGACTATAGCGGAATAGGTTTGGATTTCCCCCACCGTTTCTTCTTTAATGGTGCGCGAAACCGAGTGTCCGGCGAGTCGGTTCACCGCCGGGATCGAATTCGGTTGTGCTACTTTGGCCGCTAAAGCCATTTACGCCACCGTTGCATAGTACACCACGGCTTAGGTATATCTTAATTTATTATTAAGGGTCAAAGACTCAGGGACTATTTGGCCGTGACTATTGATATTCTCTCATAAAATCAATGACTTTGGCAGCGACGCCGAAGTCATACAGATCATTGTGACCGGCGGCCTCCAACTGCAAAAACGACTTCGGTCCACGCGCCGCCTCAAACAGTTCTTTGCCGAACTTCATTGGCACCACCCGGTCCTGCATCCCATGCACAACCAGGATCGGTTCCTCGACCCGCGTTATCTTTTCCATGGAATCGAACCGGTCCCGAACCAGATACCTCACCGGCATATAGAAATAGTGATGCTGCGCCACATCGGGAATGGAAATATAGGGCGCCTCTAGCACAACGCCGTTTACACGATTCTTGGTGGCCAACTCTATGGCTATGCCGGTGCCAAGGGACTCACCGTACAGAACAACTTGGCCGCTCTGCACGCCCTTTCGGGCCAGGAACGACATGGCGGCGTCCCCGTCGGCATAGAGTCCCTCTTCCGTCGGCTTCCCGGGATTGCCGGCATAGCCGCGATAACTGAGCAACAGCAACCCATACCCCGCATCCAGATAGGCCCGGATTTTTCCACCACGGTGCCCAATGTGGCCGCCATTGCCATGGAGGTAGAGAATGATCTGACGGCCTGCGGTCGCCGGCTTGAACCAGGCCAGCAATTTTAGTCCATCACTGGTCTCGACACTGACTTGTTCAATGTCCGGTACGCCATAGGCGGCTGGGTCCGGCCTGTCCCCCGACGGGTGGTACAATAGCGTGCGCTGAAATAGGAATAGGCAGGCCAAAAAGCCGACATAAACAGCGATAACAGAGAGAATGATCGACATTAAGCGGCGCATCTGGTGTGGCGCGCTGTTGAGAGAGGGCCTACGCCCAATCGAATGTCGGTGCTAATCAGGCTCGCTCGTCGATGAACCAATTCCCGCCGGCAATCCGGCAGGCGCGGGCATCACCGGATCCGACCCCCGATTTAACGGCGATGCTGGCGGTGAAGTCCCGGCAATACCGGTCTTGGCCGGCATAATAGCTGCGGGTCGGCTTGATGGTCCCGGCCACGCCAGTCTCGGGATTGGCCCAATTTACCTGCTGACCGTCCGCGGCATGGTTCATCGCATAGACCGTCGATCTTTCGAACGTTGATTTATCGGACGGCAAAAGCTCGTCTCCCATCGAATAGCCGGCGCCGGCGCCGACAAGGCCACCAGCGATCATGAAAATTAAATTGCCGGTCCCGCCGCCAAACTGGCTTCCGGCAAAAACGCCGACCGCGCCACCGGCGATGGCGCCGGCCATCTGGCCTGGGGTAAAATGCTCACTGTCGGCACAGGCCGCCAGGGAGAGGGCAGCCATCAATACCATGACCTTCTTCATGCCTAGTCTCCTATACAAATCGGGGCCCTCTACCCCTCTTAGCAAGATGAGTGTTAATGAACACAAAAAGCGTTATTTAAAGGCTAGCATAGCTGATTTTAGATGGGAATCCCGGCCGAATTTTTCAACGCAAGTCTTTGATATTATTATTTTCTCAGACAGGCGAATGTCGCGCGCGCCGGCGTCGTCAGCGGACATTCCAAATAGTCATGCCCTTGGAAACGGGCTGTTTTACCGTACCTGCCGCATTCCGTGGCCGCCATTTGCAGCAACTCGTCCACGTTCGTGGCTAGCTTGCTGTAGCAAATTTGGACGTTGTCCCGGTCAACGGGATCTTTGTTAAACGTGGGCGAGTCCCGGTTGAACTCGTCGGCCTTGTAAATATAAGCCTGCTGATTGCTGCACCCGCCGAGAGAGGTGGCGGCAACCAGAAACGAGGCCATCAGTGCTGTATTTCGCGCTTTCATTTCTCTTTCTCTATAGCCCTTCCCGGCACGGGGAACAATCGGGCAGATACCAGAGGCGAAATAAAATTTTCGTCGGGTCTGGAAATTCGCCAGCTCTATCATCATATGCAAGCCAAGCGAGCACACGAGAGGAAAGTCCATGGCTTTTGTTGAACGGGACAGCGATGGCAATATTCTCGCCATCGTCGGGAAACAGCAAACCCGCAACCGGAATAGGTTGACCCCGGCTACAAGGAAATCGCCGAATTTCTATTTGGCGACGGTTTGACTGAAACTCTAGGCAAAAATTGGCTTTCGGCGGATTTGTCTCTCAGCCGGGTTATCGAGGACCTTGTCGATATTCTGATCAAAAAAGAACTGTTGGAGATCACCGATTTTCTCCTTCAAGCACAGCAGAAGATTATCGGCTGGCGCGGCAAGCGAGACGATTGCGGCTACTTGGCGCAATTGTTCCCCAGCGATGACGACGACGCCTTGATCGCCTGAGCGGAGCAAAATCAGGGTTAGACGCTATCGCGCAAACGGGTATACTCCGGCGATTGTGAGTACCGAGCCCAAGCTAAAATTGTCCGTCCTTGATCAATCTCCCATTCGCTCCGGCGGTACGCCGGCGGCAGCGATCCAGGAGTCCATTGATCTCGCCCGCGCCTGTGAAGCGGCGGGCTATCATCGCTATTGGCTGGCGGAGCACCATGCCACCCCGGCGCTGGCCGGCCCCGCGCCCGAAATCCTGATCACCCGCATCGCCGCGGAAACCGAACGCATTCGTGTGGGTTCCGGCGGTGTAATGCTGGGACATTACAGCCCGCTTAAGGTCGCGGAAACTTTCGGCATGCTGGAAACCCTCTATCCGGGCCGGATTGATCTCGGCATCGGCCGGGCGCCGGGCAGCGATCAACTGACGGCCGCCGCTTTGGCCTATGGCTCCGAGATCGGCGTTGAGTATTTTCCCACCCGGGTCGCCGATCTAATGGCATTCCTAAGCGATGGCGAGCCGCCGACCAAGGTCTTCAAGCGGATCAAGATGGTTCCCCGGCCCGAAGTCCCGCCGCAAATGTGGATGCTGGGCTCCAGCGACCAAAGCGCCTTAATGGCGGCCAATTTTGGCCTGCACTTCTCGTTCGCCCAGTTCATCGTGCAGGAGGGCGGCGATATCGTCATCTCCGCCTACAGGCATCAGTTCCAGCCCTCGGCGATGTACGCAGAGCCGCAAGCCAGCGTGTGCGTCGCCATCGTCTGCGGCGAGACTGAAGAAAAGGCACGCCAGCTGGCGTTGTGCCGGGATCTAGTCCTGCTCTCACGGGAATACGGACGGTACGGCCCCTTCCCGTCGATTGAGGAGGCGGAAGCCTACGACTACACCGACACAGACCAAAAGATCATCGAGCGAAACCGGCCACGCAGCCTGTTTGGGACACCGGAACAATGCCGGGATATTCTGACCGAGATTGCGCAGAAGTATGACGTCAACGAGATCGTCCTGCTGACCATCTGCCACGATCCGGAGGACCGCCGGCGATCCTATGAGCTGATCGCGGAAGCGTTCAATGTAAAATCTGAATAAGTTCTCTTAATTTACTGTTTTATTGGTTTTATTTTTCATTTCTTGAAGGCGGGATGACCTCGATCTAGCCGTCGTAGCCGATTTGATGCGCAGTCATTTTGGTGGCGGATAAGAGACCGGCGAGCTTGGCTTGAAGCTCCACGGCTTTGCAGGCGGCGGCTTGTTTTCGCTCATCCAAAGCGCGCCGGTAAATGGTTTCCAGTTTCATGAACAGCGTATCCAGGTTGAGGCAATAGTTCTTCGCCAGTTCGGCGCGCAACTCTTTGAGCCGCTTTTGGATGTCTCTCCGCTGCAACACCTCCCAGGCTCTCGCCCTCGCACTATGTAAGGAAAACCCCGCTAGCCTGGCCGCCTTGGCCCCGATCGGCTCCATCACATAGTAGCGGCAAAACATCTCGTGGCGAGCAGACGCAAGCTCACCCATGAAAATTCTACTAGTCTGGCTGATATCGAAAACTAATAAGGTTGCGTTGCCGTTCCTGTTCAAGCCGCCTTGACCAGGTTTAACAACTCGTCGACGTCATCGCGCTGCCGTTGATTTTGCTACCTCCGCCATGGGATTGCGCGTAGACTTCATCTAATTCTCATCAGCCAGAAAGGAGTGATGAACATGGCTATTACCGTAATGGGCGCCCGTTTGGCGTCCCCGGGATGGAGTGAGGACGGAAGAAGCGATCCGCCCATCCTGATTGAACTGACGGCTAAACGCTGGAAAGGCCTACAGATCGTCGCCTTCGTTTTGGGCCTGCTGGGCTTCCTGTTGCTCGGCTGGCAGGTTTGGGCCGAAGTCTATGCGCCCCTCCTCACCGCCGGTCTGACCCTGAAAACCCAGCCCGTACCCATGTTGGGCGACGCCTTGTTCGGCTTCGGCGGTATCGTGGGTTTGCTTGCACTACTTTGCGCGCTCGGGATTGGCGTCTATGCCCGGTTCATGGCCTGGTGGAGACACGGTTGATCAAGCGCTTGACCTTGGCCGCGTTCATCGGCGCGGCCTTGTTGTGCTCTCCAGGGCTTACCACGGCGGCCGAGCCTGTCGATCTGGAGTTGGTGATCGCCACCGATGTGTCCCGAAGTATTGATCATCAGGAGGCATTGCTGCAGCGCGAAGGCGTCGCCGCCGCCTTCCGCAGCCCCGAGGTCATCAATGCGATCAAATCCGGTATCCTCGGCAAGATCGCGGTCGCGTACATCGATTATTCCAGCCGCCCCTACAACCAGGTCATTGTCGACTGGACGCAAATTGCCAACGCGGCAAATGCCGAAGCCTTTGTGACAAAACTTCTGGACGCCCCTCTGAGCCATGGCCGGCGCACCTCCATCAGCGATGCGGTCGAACAGGCCGCTGAGATGATCGAGGGTAACGCCTTCGAAGGCACTCGACGTGTCATCGATGTGGCCGGCGACGGGCCCAACAACTACGGCAAGCTGGTCAATCACGTGCGCGACGATACGATAAAAAAACGAATTACTATCAATGGTTTACCTATCATCGACAATCAGACCGGACCCGGCAGCCGGTTCTATCTTGAGGACCTGGACAAGTATTACAAAGGCTGCGTTATCGGCGGCGTCGGCGCGTTCATGATTATCGCCAAGGACTTCAACGACTTTGCCATCGCGTTCCGTAAGAAGTTGATATTCGAGATCGCGGGCACGACGCCGGAAACTCAATGGGCGGCGCGCCGGCCCCCTCTTTTACACCTCGCGCAGTTCCAGCCGCCGCCCGGCTTTGTCTATGAGAAAGGCTGCGATATCGGGGAGCGCATTTGGCGGCGCATTTGGGGTGACTGGGATGACGGCAACTGATCCCCGGCAAGAAGCCGCTGAAACCCTCGCGCTTCAGGCGGCAGCGTTCATTTTTTCCGATGAAGACTTGATGAACGGCTTTGTCGGCCTGACCGGCGCCGATCCGCAAGATGTGAAGGAAAATCTCGGCAATCCCGGCTACTTGGCGGGGGTGCTCGAATACCTTCTAAGCCGGGAAGAGGAATTGATGCAGTTCTGCGAGGCGCAGGACATCAATCCTGAGCGGCCCAAATGGGCGTGGGTCCTGCTTTCAGGCGGGCCCCAAGAAGAGTTCTAATGGGCAATCTCCCGCCCCGCGCCAAAATTCACACTTGAAACCTGGGAATTTGATCCCCACTAACTATGTAATTTCAAGAAGTTACAACTGGGGATCGATGGCCCTCTCTCGTAAATACTATTTTAATCATATAACCAATTGATAATTAAAAAATTATTGGCCTGTCCCTGTAGATTATGTCCGAAGCGTGAATGGAAAATCGGCCCAACATTCTGATCGTCGATGATGAGAAGCAAATTTGCGAGTTTCTCAGCGACTACCTGCAGGCGCACGGCTATGACGTGCAAACCGCCAATGACGGCGCCGCCATGCGGGACGTCATGGCTTCCCATGATATTGATCTTGTGGTTCTGGACCTGGTCATGCCCGGCGAAGACGGGCTCACTCTGACCCATTATCTCCGGGAAACCTCAAACGTAGCGGTCATCATCCTTACCGGTAAGGACGAGGAAGTGAGTCGCATCATTGGTCTGGAAATGGGCGCGGACGACTATGTGGCAAAGCCGTTCAGCTCGCGGGAGCTTCTGGCCCGGGTCAAGACAGTGCTGCGGCGGTCAAAGAACGTCGGGGGTGCTGCGCCGGCCAAAGGCTACGACGCTATTACCTTTACCGGCTAGAACTTCGATAAAATCAGCCGCAAACTGACCGCACCGGGCGGTGACGAAGTGCCGTTGACCGCCATGGAATTCAATCTCCTCAACGCGTTCACCAATCACCCCAATCAGGTGTTGGACCGGGATAAGCTGCTGGAACTTCTGCAAAACCGGAGCTGGGACCCCTATGACCGCAGCATCGATTGCTGGTCGGACGCCGGCGGGGCAACATCGAAGAAAACCCGAAGAAGCCGGAGTTCATCAAAACCATTAGCTGCGCCGGGTATGTCTTCGCTACGACGGTCTAAACCGCCTAAACCCGATCCTCGGCGGCATTCTCCAGCATCTCCTTGATCCAACTCTCTTTGTCCGCCGGCACATACGCCTCCGGCCAGATCGCGATGGTCAGCGGCTTTAGCTCTCCCTGGCGACCAAACATGAGTTTTTGCCGAGCCTCTTTGAGACCATAGCTGGGCGAAACCCAGCCTTCCCCAACTTCCGCCATCCAATCGCCCGCCTCCAATACATAGACGATAAAGGCCGCAGCGGCTGAAACCACGCGCCACTGCTGGTCTTTGTCCGGGCTCAACGCAAAACCAGGCGCAAAATGATAGGGAATCAAGGTATCGTGGCGTCCTTCCCCGTCGAACCGGTCGGCGACCAACAGTCCATGGGTCAGCTTATCCAAGACGATGGTTCGGACGGGTGTGACCGGGCGGCTGAACCGCTGATACCCTGCGTGCGATCCGATGAAGACGTCCGCCTCCTCACCCGTCCGCCATAGGGTCGCCAAAGGCGCTGCATCATCGTGCAGGGCAAACAGTTCATCATCGGAGACAAACCGGTTCTGCTCCGCACCGTCGATCATCGGAATGCTATGAGATGCTGTGCTGCGGAAAAGGTTTCGCCATTTCGGCGATTGAGAATAGACGAAGGAGCCGCTATCGGTAATCAGGTCCACGCCATTCAGCGCCGCCTCGAACGACAGACAATCATTATGCCCATGTCCGCCACGCCCGCCATAACCAACGGGGCCACAATCAATAAACACCGTGTCGCCCTCCCCCCGCATGACGTAGACGCCGCCCGCCGGGAACGCCTCGGACTTGGGATGTTGCGGCACTACGTCCAGAGCGGCCTGAGCAGCCTCCGGTCCCAGGCCCCAGACTAGTTCCGCGCCGGCCGCCGCAGATACATTTGAAGAAAACGGCCCGCCGAGGGACATAGATATCAGCAACGGCAGATAGCTGTGATCCGCAAAGGGCTGCGCGCCAAAAATATAAGCACGGCCGTCATCCGCATCCCCCCAGAGCGGCGATAGGCCATTATCCCTGGTATAAGCGCCCGTGAATTCTCCCATCAGCCGAAGACGCTGCAGATAGGTTTCCGGCGCGCCCTTGCCGTTCACCCGGCGATACAATGCCGGCCAAAGGAAAAGCTCCGCCACCATCCGGTGATAACTGGCGGAACCTTCAAAATCGACACCGTCGGGATGCACCTGCCGGAACATCTCCTGCACCAGAATGCACCACCCTTTTTGTTCCCACAGGATCGCGCGATCCCCATCGCCGAAAAACTCCCCGGCGAAAACCAGGGCGGCGGCATCGGCCGTCAGATGGTTGCCGTTGATCCCGAAGTCCTCGAGATAGCGCTCGCAAAAAACCGCATGGTCGCAGAGGCTACTGAGGAATTGCGCCTGGAAAGGTTCGTCCCTCCAGGCCATTGACCCCTTGAACACATGAAACAACCAAGTCCACGTGAA
This sequence comes from Rhodospirillaceae bacterium, assembly GCA_038127535.1. GTDB lineage: Bacteria > Pseudomonadota > Alphaproteobacteria > Rhodospirillales > UBA2165 > JAYPHU01. The sequence continues at coordinate 48,098 of JAYPHU010000023.1, forward strand.
TATCCGCATGGCCGCTTCCATGGCGACGGCCCAATTGACGCTTCGGGCACAGGGGTTGGCCGCAATCCAATCGGAGATCAGCTCCCGCACGAACACCGCATACTTTTCGTCGCCGGTCAGTTGGTAGGCCTGGGCGACTGGGATCGCCCATTGAAGCCGGGACAATTCCCATGGGACTTTTACGTCGCACACGGATCCCAGTTTGAGAATATCAATGTCGCGGAAGAACGCCGGCGGCCAGGTCACGTTGTTCTTAAAGTCCGTGTGCCAGTCGATCTTGTGGTCCAGCGCCCGCGGACCGGAGCCCAGCAGGTCCACCTGCCCCCGCATGGCCAAATCTGCGGCATCGAGAATCCGCGCACTTTCACCGGGGATAATCTGGTCCAGTTCTGCAGCGGGTAGACTGTCATGAAAGATAGGGTGGGAACCCGCCGCAATCCGCTGCCACAACTCACCGATTCCGGCAGCGTTAAACGTCACGGCCAGCCCCTTATGCCCAAGACGAGCCGAAGGCGCACCGCGAAGCCGGTCCGCCATGGCACGGCGCTCGTGCCTCGCCCGGCGTAGCAGTTCGCCTGGCGACCGCCGCGTTGCACGCCTTAACCGGTTGAGCCAAAGATCAATCATGGTCGGAAATTGCGGGCAATCTGATTAACATTTCAAGAACGGCCAAAGAAGATTGACAGAGTAGCCAACGGACCCCACCGTGGCCATGAATTGTTTGCCCCGGTTCCGGCGGGCAGCTAACGTGGCGGCATGCTGACTCGTCCCATTCCGTCCACCGGAGAGCCATTGCCCGTGATCGGGCTCGGCACCTACCGGTCGTTCAATGTTTCCAGCAACCCGTTCAAGAAGAAGGATCTGCAGGAGGTTCTGCGGCTATTTTACGCGGACGGCGGACGGCTGATCGACTCTTCGCCTATGTACGGCAAATCAGAAGCCGTCATCGGCGACGTGCGCCAGGGCGTACCCGGCGATGAAAACGCCTTCATGGCCACCAAGGTCTGGACCAGCGGCCGGCAGAAGGGCATTGACGAGATGGACGCGTCGTTCCGCAAGATGGGCTGTGACGGGCATATGGAACTCATGCAAATCCACAACATGGTGGATACGGACACCCATCTGGACACTCTAAAAGAGTGGAAGGCCGCCGGCAAAATAAAATACATCGGCATCACCCACTACACCGAAAGCGCCTTCGGCGAGATGGGCCGCTACATCAAGCAGGAACCGGAGATCGATTTCTGCCAGTTCCCCTATTCCATCGACCGGCGGGCGGCGGAGGAGTATTTTCTCGATCTCTGCTCCGATCATGGCGTGGCGACTTTGATCAACCGGCCATTTGAACAAGATGGGCTATTTGCCGATGTCCGCCGAGCGCCCCTGCCCGAGTGGGCCGACGAGATGGGCATTACGAGCTGGGCCCAGTATTTCCTGAAGTACTTGCTGTCCTTTGACGCGGTGACGTGTTTGATCCCCGCCACCGGCAATCCGGAGCACATGGCGGACAACTTGAAAGCGGGCCTGGGACACCTGCCGGATCGCGCAGAGCGCGCCCAGATGGTCGCCTATTTCAACTCAATGTAAAATTTTACGATGTGAGTCACATCACATTATGGGTATATACGTTTATAACTTAGGCATTGATTCGTCGGTGTGCGTGAAGGCGAATATGACAACGATAAGAAAGGACCCCCCCCCATGAACTTTGTGGAAAGACGATTTCCCGAAGTACGCCGAACGGGTCAGTAACGCCGGAGCGGCGAGGACCTACGTCAGGAAGAAGGCGGTCAGGCAAAAGGCAGCCGCAAGGAGGGGTGTTATCGCCGTGATTGTGATGGCCGCAAAACCTGCATGAACTGCGGCAACACCTATAAACCCAGCTCCCTGGGCTCAACCAGCTGTGGCTACCGGACGGCGCCGCTGCGTTCTCCGGGGATTTTTTAGGGCGGGCGACGACGCAGAAAGGGAGGTACCGCTCAAAATTTAGTCATGCGCGGACGGTGACGAAGGAGCCTGATCCGCGCACCCAATTTTGAGTGAATGTGGGTCCACGGATCACGCCTTCGGCGGTCCGTGGATGACTAGATTTTATATTGGCGCCGTATGCAGGAAACTTCTGATGGCAGTCTACGCCCCCCTACCCGGTCGTTTACTCTACCTCTTGAGTGCCGCCGGCGTCCCGCTGATAGTTCGTGTCGATATACCAGCAGACATAGTCCATCAAGCTCATGGGCTCGTATTGCGCCGGATTGTCATTGCTGACGCAGCTTTCCAGCGCGTTGGACATGGTGTCTGGGCTTGGATTAAAGAAGGTGGCGATGGACAGCCGGTCGGTTTCCGGCGGGATCACCCGATGCGGGGTCGGAATGAACCGGCCGTTGGACCAGCGGTTCAGGAACTCACCGGTGTTCACAAGGATGCCTCCGTGGATGTACTTGGCGTCGATCCACTTTTTGTCCGGGGTCAGGATTTGCAGCCCCGGCACTTCGGTGGTCGGCAGCATGGTCAAGAAGCTGTGATCACTGTGCGGCGCGATGCCATATTGATTTTCCTCAGGCTCCACCGCCGGATAGTGGGCGTTACGAGACCACATGACCGGGTCCTTGAAATACTTGTCGAAATAGTCGGGGGCCAGTTCCAGCGCGACGGCGAAAATCGGCAGTAGTTTGAGGCCCAGCGCCACGATGTCCTGCTGATAATCGACGATGGCGTCCCGGAACCCCTTCAGCCCGGTCGGCCATTGGTTGGGCCCGACAAATCGGGTGCCGGCCTGGATCAGCGGGTGATCGTCGGGCCGGTCCAGCGCCGTGATTAGGGTTTCGTTTAAGTCTTTCTTGGTGTTCTCGTTGATCACTGAGGTAATGTATTTGGTGCTTTTGGCCGGCACATAGCCGACCGAGAGATGATTGATCTTGTATTTCATCTTCTCTTCGACAGGCAGATCGAAAAACCGGTTGAGCTGCTCATACACCCGGGCCAGCTTCTCCCAGGAGACGCCGTGATTGATCACCGCCCAGAAACCCAGGTTCTCCTGAATGTGGCGGACCTTTTCGCCCAGTTCCTGTAGCGCGCCCTCTTCCCCGGCCATATACGGCCCCAGGTCCAGGGTCGGAATTTCGGTATACACATCGTTGCCGCTGTCGATCTTATTCATCACTAACACATTCTGCTTTTTTTACATTGCCTGCTACATAACGCCTAATATACGCAAATCAATCTGAAATTTCGAGACCGCTGCTTCGGCTATCGCCATCATGTATAGCCCTCGACAGATGCCGAAATTCAGCTACTTTGCGCGCCTCGCGACCGGAGAATACCGTGGTAAACCAGACACCGAATATCAGCGGAACCGATCTTAGCGCCGGGCACCGAGATGTATGGCGGCTGGCCGGTCCGATCATCCTGGCCAACTTATCGATCCCGCTGTTGGGCGCGGTCGATACGGCGGTCATCGGACATTCCGACCACGTTTATAATCTGAGCGCCGTGGCCATCGGCTCCACAATCATCCACTTTCTGTTTTGGGCGTTCGGCTTCCTGCGGATGGGGGTGACCGGCTTCGCCGCCCAGGCCCGCGGCGCGAATGATGCGCCCGAAGTCCGCGCCCTGGTTCTTCGTTCCCTGGTAATCGCCTGTGGGGTTGGGGCGTTGTTGTGGCTTCTGCAAATTCCTATCATCACCCTCTCGCTGAGCTTGTTTGACGGCTCGAACGAGGCAAAGGAACTCGCCGCCCAATATTTCCAAATCCGGATTTGGAGCGCTCCCGTCGTTCTGATCAATTATTGCCTGATGGGCTGGTTCATCGGCATGCAAAACACCAGGGCGGTGTTGCTCCTTCAACTGTTGATGAACGGGCTGAACATCATCCTCGATCTCTATTTTGTGCTCGGCTTGGAATGGGGCGTGGCCGGCGTCGCCGCCGCCACCGTGATCGCCGAGGTTGTCGCGACCCTTGCTGCGATCTGGCTTTACCGGCGTGAGATCGCCAAGTTCGATCCCGATGGGCGGGCCGCGGCGCTATTGCAGCCGGTCAAAATCAAACGCATGCTGTCGATCAACTTCGATATCTTCATCCGCACCATCTGCCTCCTCTCCGCCTTTGCCTTCTTCACCTCACAGGCCTCCGGGTTCGGCGATGCGACGACGGCGGCGCATCTGGTCCTGATCCAGTTTCAGGGGTTCCTGGCGTTCGGTTTGGATGGGTTTGCCCATGCGGCCGAAGCGCTTGTGGGCGGCGCCATCGGCGCAAAGAAACGAGCCGCGCTCCGGAACGCGGTCAAAGTTGCCAGCCTCTGGGCAGTCCTTATCGCGGTCGGCTATGCCCTGGTCTACGCGATCTTGGGCGAGGTGATCATCGCTGTTCTGACCGGCATGGAAGATGTCCGGAACATCGCCGGACAGTACCTGCCGTGGATCATCCTGTCGCCCGCAGTTTCGGTCTGGTCGTTTATGCTGGACGGGGTGTTCATCGGCGCAACCTTCAGCCGGGAAATGCGCAACGGCATGATGATCTCGCTCGTTTTGTTTGCGGGTCTCACGCTCATCCTCAAGCCGCTCCTCGGCTATCACGGCGTCTGGCTGGCGTTCATTCTGTTCATGACCTCGCGCGCGGTGACCCTGGGAGTTTTTTATCCCCGCGTAGAACGCGCCGCGATAAAGGAAAGCGCCTAGGACTTAGAACCGATAGCCATAGCGAAGGCCGAAGGTTTCGAGGCCCTCGTTGGTGCTGCACATTTTGGCGTTCGAGATGTGATCAAAGTGGAACATCAGCGAATGTGCCTCGTTGATCCGATAGCCCAGGTTGAGCGATTCCCGGAACAGCACGCTGCAGCCGAGTGATTTCTTATTCGGATCACTGGTGACCTTTTCGCCCGTGTGATAGACGCCGCCTACTGAAAAATTGAAGAAGAAATGGCTGAAGAAATCCCATTCCCAGGTCAGACCTAGATAGGCCTGATGGGTATTTCCGTCCGAATTATAGGTGCCTCCGATATGTGGCCGGGGCGACCAAATGGCTTGCAAAAAATCCGGCGAGGTGAACAGCAATTCAAGATTGGTGTCGAAGCCACTCTCCTTGTTGCGGCTGAACGGTCCTTCGTCGTGGACCATGGCGCCGACCCTGATTTCCGAGAAAATGCCGCCGGGTTTGTGATAATTCACGGGCTTAGACTGACGGACAATGGTTTCCCGCCCTTCTTTGGGGCGTTGAGGCTGCGCCGGGCGAGCGATAGGCGCCGGCTCAGCCGGGCGAGGTGCTGCCTGGGCGTTGGCGAACGGATGGGGCTCATTCAACAACCGGGACATGTCGTAGAGGCCGTTTGACGCCTCCGCGGAGCCCGGTGCAGCGATAGCGAAGATAGCCAGCAACGCCGCCACCGCAATATAGTTGAGCCCCTTAGCCATTCGTCCACTATCCGTGCTCGCCAAAAGTTAGTCCAGATCTAGCGGCGCACCGCTCAGATCTTCGGCGCGTTCGATCTTCACCAGAACGCCGGAGCCTTTTTTCTCGGCATCCCGGTCACGTTCGGGTTCTTTCATGGTGTTGTAAATGTGATCGGAGACCTCGTCATCCATGTGCAGCTTGGCCGTACCATAGAACCGGGCGATGCCGCCCTTGGGCAACAATCCTTCATCGCGGAGAGCCGTGTTGCGATAGTAGAAGGTGACCTTGGTGCCGTCTTTCACCGAATCGTGAGTCTTGCCGCGGCCGCGATCCCAAAATCCGAGAGTTTCTTCGTCATAGACGATCACGCTGCCACGTGGACTAATTTGCGCAAAGCCGTCGTCCAGGCAAGTGCCGACCAGAATCACGTTTTGGGGAAAGGCGTCGTTGATGTAATCGTGCAGCTTGGCAGGAATTTTCGCCATTTTCTTCTCCATATTGTGCCGGGGAATAGAGGGGTTCATCGCCCGGCGATTTTGTAACGGTCCAACCTTATATGGCGAAAATTCCGAGAAGACAATTCGCTGTCCTAGTTGTCTTTGGGCCTATTTGGCTTTTCATTCCTCTGCCCGTCCAGTACGAATCTTCAATCGAGAATGAACAGGGAAAAATCATGATTTATGAAATCCGGACATACGACCTCTCCGCCAGATCCACTGGTGAGGTTATTAAACGGTTTGAAGAAAAGATCGAGGGCCGCACCAAACTCTCCCCGCTTGTGGGTTTCTGGTATGTTGAGATCGGCCCGCTCAATCAGATCGTCCATATCTGGAGCTATAACAGCCTCGACCAACGCACAGAGGTCCGTCATGAAGCCGTCGCCAGCGGCGCTTGGCCGCCAAAGATCGGCGAGTTTGTTCTCAAACAAAATGTGGAAATCTGCTTGGCCTGGCCATTCTCCCCCGAAATGACGCCAGGAGAACATGGCCCGTACTATGAAATGCGGAGCTATATGGTGGCACCCGGCAAGATGCCGGCGGTCAAAGCGTCTTGGGAGAAGGATTTGCCGGGGCGGCTTGAATACTCACCCTGCGTCGGCTTATTGGAATGTGATATCGGCGTGGCCAGCAAGATGATTCATATTTGGGCTTACAAAAGCCTGGATGATCGCGCCAAAGCGAGGAAAGAATCCGGAGAAGCAGGTGTCTGGCCGGCGCCGGTTGAAGGCGGGCCGCATCATATGGGCGCTCAGGACAGTAAAGTCATGCTGCCGGCGCCGTTCTCGCCGATGCGTTAGCCGGCGTGGAAAGCTAGAATCTAGCTGACCACAAGAGACTGCGGCATCATCTTTCTGATCCGCGCCAAGTGCTTAGCGACCGGATCGAACTTGCGCCAACGCTCTTGCTCAGCAAAGGCTTGGCGGTAGGCATCTGATTTAGTTACGTGAACGCCCATGACCTGATTGGCGTTGGCCTGGTCGGTGACAACCCAATTGCGATCTGACGTTTCAAAATGAACCGAATAACGCATTCTGCGGTCTCCTTATATTGGTACAAGGAGACCATAGACCGCGAGAGATTTAAAATTGGTAAACCTCGTTCGCGTCAATCAGCTCGGGTGCAAGGCTCTTGATGTGCTGGAAAATTTGGCAGGCTCTGGAATTTTCGTCGGCGAGGTCCGGCGATTTGGCAAGCGTCTCCAGCGCCATTTTGAAGAACTCTGACGCTGTATCCAAAGACCGGGCACGCGCTGCCAACGCTTGAAGATAATAGATATCCGCTGAAGGTCCTCGGGCCGCCGAAATGAGGTCAGCGGCATGATCGAACAGTTCCCATTCCCGTGTAGTCAGAAACCGCATCGCGATCTCATTGGGATCATGATTGGTATTTGCACTGATCGGTGAGAAAGGATTTGGCGCGCCGGTCGAATAAGGCTCTCCGCCAAGCTCCTCCGATATAGACAGAAACTCTTCCTTCAATGCGTCCAATGTCGGCACGCGCTAGGCAAACTTTTGCCAGGCGCTTGAATAGGGCGGCGCCTCGCCGCGTTCCAGCCCTAATCCCAGAAACGGTGTCGGCTCTTCGTGCAACCAGTCACCGGTGACAAAGGTGATGTTGCGCGTCAAAGGGCTTAAGCCGCACAGCTGCGAGGGGCCGTTGGTGACATTTACGTTGAGAAAGCAGTATTCATACAGGGCCAGGCGCAGATCAAGATTTAAGGCGGCCTCGGAAAATCCGTTATGGGACCGATAAGTTTCCGTCGTCCATTCAAGTACAGTCTCCGTATCCGGCACGATAACCGGGCAATACCCCTGACCGGCCAGCCAATCCGCGAAGGAAAGCCACACCTCGCGATCCGTGTTCCGCAGCGCAGTGAGTGGCTTCCCGCAAGGTGAGACTTACCGGTGATTTGGCCGGCGTTATTTGCCGAAGCCAATCGCCGACGTAAATCCGGGCCTGTTCCGAAGATCTTAAGGCTCTCGTATCGCCTCCCAGATGAGCTTCCAGGAAGGAATAACCGGTAGCCCAGCGTCCAATCGGGGCGTCGATGGCATATCCCTCGGGATGAATATCTTCCTCCCGGCCGGAAAGCGCCGCCCGCGCCTGATCCCGGTCAGAACAGACTGTAAATTGGGTAACTGTCGGTAGAAGCGCCGTTCCCGCGACGACAATATTTTGCAGACGCCACTGCTTCTGCTGAAGGTCATACTGAACATTTGGATGAAATCCGTCCCCTTCGGCGGGCACGACGACGAGATGAACATTGTCCGCGCCCCGTCTCTGGCGCTCCATTTCCGCCACGACGAGAAACCCGAAAAAATCGAAGGAAATTCTGGAGACCGCAAAGTCATAGACGGCAATCACCGGCCCGGTGCTCTCAAGTGGACTTGTCTTCGAGCTTGATCTGCTCCGGTGCTTCCACCTGAGCCAGGGAGAGCGACATTCGTTCCTGAGGATCGGATTTGATTGTGTGCACCGGATGTCTGGCGCTGGAAAATACTTTCTGTATGCCGCGCCAAATCTTGGGCACGATCCAGATGGCCAGCAAGGCAAAGATCGCAAAAATCACCAGGAAAACGATCGGCTTGAAGATCGCAAAGAACGTACCGACAACCACGAATACGTCTTCCAAGAATGATGCCGTCCAGTTGGTCACCGGTTCCGGCGAGGTATTGATCACCGCCCGGATGCCGGCCTTGGTCGCGTGAGTGCCGGCGGCAATCGCCCCGCCGCCTACGAGCGCTGCGACAGTTTGGAGTTCGGGCGCAAAGCCGATGTTCAAGCCGTCAATCGCGCCCATGGCCATCAAAGCGCCTGCGGGAATGCGGATGAACGTGTGGATCGCGTCCCAAACGGAATCGAGTCCGGGAATTTTGTCCGCGAAAAACTCTATGAAATAGAGGATCGCTGCAACGCCGATGACCAACGGATTGCCGAGAACCTGCAGCGGTTCCGGCAAGTCCACCAGCCCCATGAAGTCGAGCACCCCGATGATCGCAGCGGTTGCGTAAAGATTAAGCCCGGCGCCCCAGGACGCGCCCAGCGCCAGGGTCAGGGTTTCCAAAACACCCATTTATTTCCTCCCTCAGCTTTTATCATACCCGATAAATCAGGGAGCGACAGAGTCTAACCGGGGATTTTAGAGATTTCCTGCCAGAATGGCCGCCGCCACGGAGACCGTTAGTGCGGAAACGATGGTGGACGTCAGCACCGCCATCGACGCCCGGCCTACATGGGCGTTGAACGTTTCCGCCACCAGATACAGGTTCGCGCCCATGGGCATGCAGGCGGCCAGTACGGCCGTCGCCACCCAAATCGGGTCCGGCGACGGCAGTAGTGATAGAGCGCCGAACACCAGGAGCGGATAGAGCAGCAATTTCACGCCCGTCATGACCGCGCTTTCGGAAATCCGATCAGTGCGTTTGATCCGGGCCAGGCTCGCGCCCAATGCGAAGAGGGAACACGGGATACCGGCGCTACCCACTAAACTCGCGAACTCGTCCACCAAGGTGGGGATCGGGATCGAATAATAGGAAAACAGTATACCGATCAGCATGGACATGATGACCGCGTTGGTGATCACCGCAATGACGCCCTTGCCGACTGCGCGGGGCAGCCCAATTACCGCTTCTTCACGTTCCCGGCTTCTGAGTACTTCCAGGATGATGATGGTGAGCGGCATGTATACAGCGGCCTCCAGCAGCACCAGCATGGTGATGGGCAGGGTCGCCTTTTCCCCGAACACGTCGATCACGATAGGAAGCGCGATGATCGCCAGGTTGCCGAAACACGCCGACATGCCAAAAATTGCCTGCCCGGCCAATTGCGCGCCGAACACAAACCGGCCGATTCCGATACCGATCAGATAGGTGCAGACCCCGGCCGCCAGGTAATGCACAAAGAACCGGATATCGAGACCGTCCGCCAGTGACAGGTTCGCCATGGTCCGGAACAGAAATATCGGCATGGCAAAGAAAAAGGCGAACAGAGCCAGCCCTTTGATCCCACCTTCGGTCAGGTACCCCCGCCGGACCGCGAAGAAGCCAGCGAACAGCAGCGCGAACATCGGGAGTGTGGCGTTCAGGAAAACCATGGGACGCTAGCTTAGTCGTGAAATAAACCTGCACAACCAATGTTTTACGGGTGGCCGGGACGTTCACCAGCGGGTACAAGCGATCTCAGCATGACCGGTGAACCCGCCATATCCGCGCCTAGCCGCCGCCGCTATGCCATTGTTGATATGGTGCGGGGCGTCGCCATCCTATTGATGATCAGCTACCACTTTTCCTGGGACCTGACCTATTTCCGCTATGCCGAGCTAGACCTGTTCGGCGATCCGGTCTGGCAATGGTACGCCCGTTTCATCGCCGGCATGATCCTATTCGTTATGGGGTTTGCCCAGGCCCTGGCCCGGCGGCGGGGCCTAACTTCGAGCGCGTTTTGGCGGCGGTTGATCATGATCGGCGCCGCGGCCGGCGTCGTTTCGATGAGCACCTATTTCGTCGATACCAAGACCTATATTTTCTTCGGCATCCTGCATCACATTACGGTGGCCAGCGTCCTGATGTTGGCCGTAGTCCGTTTACCGGAGATCGGACTGCTGATCCTGGGCCTTGCCTGCCTCGCCGCACCGCTGTTTCTGACGTCACCGACGCTGACCGCCGATCACTGGCTTTGGCTGGGACTGGCGGTCGAATTTCCGCCAAGCGTCGACTTCGTGCCGCTGTTCCCCTGGTTCGGCATCCCGGTGCTGGGATTGTTGGCCGGTCGGTTCACCTTCAGAAACGATGCGCCGGCGGTCTTTTCGTATCAGCCGGGCAACCCTGCCGCCCGCCTCCTCCATCTGGCCGGACGGCATAGCCTGTTGATTTATCTTATCCACCAGCCGATCCTGTTTGGCGGGATGTATCTGTTTTGGAAACTTGCGAGCGGATAGAGGCCGGCAATGAGCTCAGGCAATACTGTCAAACGGCTGATGCGGAATGTGGCGCGGCTTAGGGCACGGCGGCAGCGATTTCGTGATCGCATTCCACTACTCTTTCATTGGGGCAAATACCGGAAGTCGGTCGAGCGCCAGGTAATCACTGACTGGCCAGGCGGCTATGTGCCGGTGAACGACCGGGATCAACTCTACCTGCCCGCACCGCTGGATACGATGGGGGCGCATTATCTGCTGAACGGCCTGGAAGGCGGCGAGGTGATCGGCAACCACTGCCCGGCTGGCGGCGTCGCTGTTGATGTAGGTGCAAACTACGGCGAATGGGCCCTGCAGATGGCCCGCGCCGTCGGACCGGCGGGAACGGTCATCGCGTTCGAACCGGTGGTGCGACTGGCTGAGGCAGTCAACAAGACCTTCGCCGTCAACGGGCTTAAAAACGCGATCCTTATCCAAAAGGCTGCCAGCAACAACGCGGGCGAGGTCGCCTTCACCCATAACCTGGATCATTCCGGCAAGTCGGGCATCTGCGTCGACGCCGGCGGCAATCAGTCGGAAAGTCTCACCATTGCCGCCACCACTCTGGACGCAGTCGCTGAGGAACAAAACCTCGAGCGGCTGGATTTCCTTAAAATCGATGTGGAAGGTCATGAGCTTGAGGTGCTGGAGGGCGCGCGGGACACCCTGGAACGTTTCGGCCCGGCCTTGGTCCTGGAAGCCGGCAACGAGGCGACGGAGACCCGTACCAAGATCGCCGATCTCCTCCGCTCCTGCGGCTACGCCCCGGTCGGCACGATCGAGGCCGGCGGCATCATCGAAATCACTTGGGACGACTACACCTCCGACAGCGGCCCGCTCTCTGACGGCTTTGCGAATGTGCTGTTTTTGCGGGGGTGAAGCGGCGCCCCCTATCGCCTCTCCTCCGTTATGCCCGAGCCTGCCTGCGCGAAGCCGGAGCTTCGCTTCGGCAAAGGCAGGTTAGACCAGATGGTAATCGGGGCTAATTCTCGGGTATCGCATTTAGGGACCAGATCCCCGACAACCGCTGCGCGGGTCGGGGATGACGCATTATGGGGACCGACTGCAGCAAACTTCTCGGAGTTCTCTGTAGTTCTTAGATTCGACCCCCACCCTCGAAACGCGCCGCGTTTCTCGACCTACCCCGTCATAGGGGGAGGTTGGACAGTGTGCCTTGATTGCGCAATGAAAATGCCTTCCCCCGTCGCGGGGGAAGGTAGCCCGAAGGGCCGGATCGGAGGAACGAAAAAGATTGAGTGGTGACCCCTACGGGATTCGAACCCGTGTTGCCAGAATGAAAATCTGGAGTCCT
>JAYPHU010000024.1:0-57972 GCA_038127535.1 Rhodospirillaceae bacterium
GGGGTCAGGAAATAGGCCCCGTCTTTATCGTCCCAGAACTGCGCATCCACACTGTCGAGCCAGCGGATGGCCTGACCCAGGTCGGCCTGTTCACCGGTGAGCTGATACAGCGCCAGAGCCGCCCGGATCATCTGGGCATAGTCATCCAGCACGTCGTTGCCTTTGGAGCCGCCGTCCCGCCAGGCGTGTACAAGCCTCTCGCCCCGGGCCATTTCGGTGCGGACGAAATCATAGGCGCGGCGGGCGGCGTCCATCCAGTCAGGCCGCTCGAACGTGACAGACGCGTAAGCCATGGCGGCGATCATCATGCCGTTCCAGTCGGCCAGCACCTTATCGTCCAGGCCCGGCCAGATGCGCTTGTCGCGCACCGCCAACAGTTTCTCTCGCGCCGCGTTGAGCCTGGCCTCATCTTCCTCGGAGCCCAACGCCAACGTCCTGGTGCGGTTGAGGATAGTGCTGCCTTCCCAGTTGCCACCGGCGCTCACGTCGTAGACGGTTTTGAAAAACTCGGACTCCTCGCCCAACACTTCGTCGATCTCGTTTTCCGACCAGACATAGAATTTGCCCTCAACGCCTTCACTATCCGCATCAAGGGTGCCGGCGAATCCGCCGCCCTCCAGGCCGAGATCGCGGAGCACCCAGTCGATGGTCTCGGCGATACGGACCTTGAGGATCGAGTGATCGGTTTCCTGCCACACCAGCGTCATCAGTTCAGCGAGCTGGGCATTGTCGTAGAGCATCTTTTCGAAGTGGGGCACCAGCCACACCTCGTCGGTGGAGTAGCGGGCGAAGCCGCCGCCCAGGTGATCGTAGATGCCGCCCTGGCACATCTGGATCAGGGAGATCAGCGTCGCGTTTTTGAAGTTCTCGTTGCCGGTGCGCTTATAGGCCCGCCAGAAAAATTGTAGGAACGTCGGCTGGGGAAACTTCGGCGCGCCCACCGTGCCGCCCCGCAACGGATCTATCAGCCGCACCGCGTCTGCCGCTAGACCGTCCAGCTCGTCAACGCTGGTGAGCCCGCCCCGGCCCGTATCCTTGACTGCGGAGACGCCGTCCAGCGCCTGCTTCAATGCTGTCGTATTGGCGATCACCTTGTCCTTTTGGTCGTGATAGACGTTGGCCATGGCTTTGAGCACATCCGGGAAACCCGGCCGGCCATACCGGCTCTCCGGTGGAAAATACGTCCCGCCCCAATAGGGCTCGCCATCGGGCGTCAGGAACACGGTCAGCGGCCAACCCCCCTGCTCGCCCATCAGATTGATCGCCGACATGTAGATGGAATCGATGTCCGGCCGCTCTTCCCGATCCACTTTTATGTTCACGAATTGTTCGTTCATTTGAGCGGCGATCTCATCCGATTCGAAGCTCTCGTGCGCCATCACATGACACCAATGGCAGGCCGCGTAACCTATTGATAATAATATAGGTTTGTCCTCTTTCTTGGCGATTTCGAAGGCTTCGTCCCCCCACGGCAGCCAGTGCACCGGATTGTCTTTGTGCTGGAGAAGATAGGGACTTGATTCAGCGCCCAAATGGTTAGAGAGATCGGCCATGGGGGTGTTCCTTGCTGTTTCCCGCACCTTATCGGGTTCGAGCGGCATAAGAAAACACTTCCCAAAAAGAGGTTCACAAATCCTCCCGCTTCTGACTAAATGGCGCGCTTTTCTAAAGACCAGCTAAGTGTTTGTTTTGATTCAGTAATGACCGACTCTTTCACAGCCGAATCGATTTTCGCCTTGTCCAGCGGCGGCGGGAAAGCCGGCATTGCCGTGTTCCGTCTCTCCGGCCCGGCGACGGCGGGGGCTATCACGGCGCTTACGGGGATCGTGGACCCGGAACCTCGACGTGCGCTCAGGGTTAAGATCACCGATCCGGCCGTGGGTGAAGAGATCGACGATGGGTTGCTGATCTGGTTTCCCGGCCCCGCTAGTTTTACCGGTGAGGATGTGGCCGAGCTTCATCTTCATGGCAGTCCGGCGGTCATCGCCACCGTGACGGAAATTCTCTCCGCGCTGGATGGTTTCCGTGCAGCGGAGCCCGGCGAATTCACTCGCCGCGCTTTTGACAACGGCAAATTGGATCTGACCCAGTCGGAAGGTCTCGCCGATTTGATCAATGCGGAAACTTCGGCGCAGCGGCGTCAGGCCCGCCGGCAGATGAGCGGTGAGCTGGCGGAGCTCTATGAGGGGTGGCGGGATCGGTTGGTCCATGCCGCCGCCTTGTTCGAAGCGGAGATTGATTTTTCCGACGAGGATTTGCCGCCGGGCCTGCGGGAAAAGGTGGACGAAGAGATCGCCGCCATTGTCTCCGAGATCGAAGATCATCTGGATGATAACCGACGCGGTCAGGCCATCCGGGACGGGGTTCAGGTCGCCATTATTGGTCCGCCCAATGCCGGCAAATCAAGCCTGCTCAATTGGCTCGCCCGCCGCGATGTGGCCATTGTGTCGGAGACCGCCGGCACCACTCGCGACATCATCGAAGTGCATTTGGACCTGGCCGGCTTTCCGGTGACCCTGGCGGACACGGCCGGCATTCGGGTAAGTGACGACGCGATCGAGGCCGAAGGGGTCCGCCGCGCCGAAGACCGGGCTGAGCTCGCGGATTTCAAGGTCGTCGTTTTCGACGGGGCGACCTGGCCCGAGGTCGATGGCGCCACGACCAAACTGATCGATCCGGCGGCGGATATTGTCTTGGTGAACAAGTCGGACCTGGAATGGCGGCTGGAAGACGGTGTGGGTCGTCTCCCCTGCCCCGCTACGCCGGTGTCTGTACAAACCGGCGAGAATCTTGCGCACATTTTAGGCGCTATAGAGGATCGGATCAAAGAGGCCTACACGCCGGCGTCGGCGCCGTTCTTGACCCGGCAGTGGCATCGGGACGCTTTGGCCGGTTGTTTGGAGTCTCTTCGCAGGTTTCAGGAAGCCCCAGCCACTGAGCTGGCGGCGGAAGATTTGCGGTTGGCGGTTCGGGCGTTGGGGCGGATAACCGGGCGAGTCGATGTGGAGGATATTCTAGACGTCATATTCAAGGAATTCTGTATCGGAAAATGAGGACTCGCGAGAGGGGTATGTGTTTCACGTGAAATACTATATATGGGAAACAAAGACATTCCTTTCACAGGATCATGATTTCGTTGCAGAGTCGGACTCGGCTGTTAAAATAATTATCTACCCGCCCTTTTGCGTTCCATGGCGCATTCAATTGACTTCCGAATCTGACCTGCCTACATTCCCGCCCCATGGAGATGTCAGGCCCTCTTAAATCATATGATGTGATCGTTGTCGGCGGCGGCCATGCCGGTACCGAAGCGGCTGCTGCTTCGGCTCGTTTCGGCGCGAAAACGCTGTTGGTCACCCATAAGTTGGAGACCATCGGCGAGATGTCCTGCAACCCCGCCATCGGCGGCCTGGCCAAGGGACAGTTGGTGCGGGAGATCGATGCTCTGGACGGCATCATGGGCCGGGCCATCGACCGGGCCGGCATCCAGTTTCGTATGCTCAACCGCTCCAAGGGGCCGGCCGTGCGGGGGCCGCGCGCCCAGGCCGACCGCAAGCTTTATCGCGAGGCGATTCAGGATATTCTGCAGCACCAGGGCAATTTGGACATCGCTGCCGGCGAGGTGGATGATCTGCTTTTTGACGACCAAAATCATTTGAACGGTGTCCGGCTGAAGTCCGGTAAAGAGATTGTCTCCCGGCAGATCGTGATTACCACCGGCACTTTTCTGCGCGGCATCATCCACATGGGCGAAACCCAAATACCGGCCGGCCGGGTCGGGGAGGCGCCGGCGCTGGGCCTCTCCCAGACATTTGAGCGGCTGGGATTTCGCCTCGGCCGTCTGAAGACAGGCACCCCGCCCCGGATTGACGGGCGCACCATTGATTGGTCGGTGACAGAAGCGCAGGCGGCGGATAATCCGCCCATTCCCTTCTCCTATTTGACCGACCGGATCACGGTGCCGCAGATTGAGTGCCACATCACGACGACCACACCGGAGTCTCATAAGCTGATCGAGGCGAACCTGCATCGGGCGCCTATGTATTCCGGCCAGATCGAGAGCACGGGCCCGCGCTATTGTCCGTCCATTGAAGATAAGGTTGTCCGGTTTGCCCATCGGGAACGGCATCAGATTTTCCTGGAGCCGGAAGGTCTGGACGATCCGACAGTTTATCCCAACGGCATTTCAACCAGCCTGCCGGAAGATATCCAGCTCGCGTTGCTTAAGACCATTCCCGGTCTGGAAAACGCGGTCATGTTCCGGCCGGGCTACGCCATCGAATATGATTACGTGGATCCGCGGGAGCTGCGGGCGTCTCTGGAAACTCGCCGGGTGCCGGGCCTGTACTTCGCCGGTCAGCTCAATGGGACCACCGGCTATGAAGAAGCGGGGGCTCAGGGCCTGGTTGCGGGATTGAACGCTGCCCGCGCCGCCGCCGGCACAGACGCTTTCGAGCTGGATCGGGCGGATGCCTATATCGGGGTGCTGATCGATGACCTGACCACCCTTGGCACGTCGGAGCCCTATCGCATGTTTACCTCCCGCGCGGAATATCGGCTCCACCTTCGGGCTGACAACGCGGATCAGCGGCTGACACCGCTGGGCGTGGTTGCCGGCTGTGTGGGGACAGAACGGCAAACCGCCTTTGAAGAAAAGCAAGCCGCCCTGGGCCGTGCCCGGGAAACGGCACTGTCTTGCGCCGCCACACCGAATGAGCTTGGCAAACACGGCTTCAAAATCAATCAGGACGGCGTTCGCCGGACGGCGATGGATCTCATGGCCTATCCTGATGCGACCATCGATCGGTTGACGGATGTCTGGCCGGCCTTGGCTGAGTTCACGCCCTCCGTGCGGGAGCAGTTGGAGATAGAAGGTAAGTACGCCGGCTATTTGGACCGTCAGGAACCGGACATCCGATCCTACCGCAATGACGAGTCCTTGAAGCTGCCGATCGATCTGGACTATGACGCCATCGGCGGGCTGTCGACGGAAATTAAAACAAAACTTGCGGCGGCTCAGCCGGCGACCCTGGGCGCGGCCGCCAGAATTTCCGGCGTGACCCCGGCCGCCCTGACCGCATTGCTCGGACATGTGAAACGATCCAACAAGGCCGCCGCCTAGAACATTTCCTGATAAATTTTGTTTCACGTGAAACGGCCCTTTCTATATAGTGTGGGTCATGTCGAATAAACCACAAGATTTTGGATCAGATGCTTTTGCTGAGCAGATCAATGTTTCACGTGAAACATTGAAAAGACTCACTATTTTGGTGGAGCGGTTGACTCAGTGGCAGGCCAAGATCAATTTAGTGAGCAAGTCTACGCTCGAAGATGCTTGGCAGCGGCATGTACTGGATTCCGCCCAACTGATGTCTCATCTGCCTGAACCCGGCCCGTTGATTGATCTGGGGAGTGGCGCCGGCTTTCCCGGGCTGGTTCTCGCGCTGATGGGCAGAGTGGATGTCACCTTGGTCGAATCGAATGGCAAAAAATGCGCTTTTATGGGTGAGGTGTTGCGCTCAACGGGTGCCGCCGCGACAATTTTTTCCGGCCGAATTGAAGATTATTCACCATCAAAGCCGGTACGGTATGTAACAGCTAGGGCATTGACATCTTTGGACAATCTGATTGAGCTGAGCCGGCCCTTATTGGCCGAAAACGGCACCTGTCTTTTCTTGAAGGGCAGGGGTGTCGAAGAAGAATTGACGGTGACTCGAGAAAAGTGGGATATTCGGGTCAAGAAGCACCCTTCAATCAGTGATTCTGACGGATCCGTACTTGAAATTGACAACATTAAAGCGATAACACGCCATGATTGAATTCGATAATTTAAATACATCCCCTCGTATAATTGCGGTCGCAAATCAGAAGGGGGGCGTTGGCAAAACAACCACCGCCATTAATCTGGCAACGGCCTTGGCTGCGGTCCGGAAAAGCGTGTTGATCATCGATCTGGACCCACAGGGGAACGCCAGCACGGGATTGGGCGTCGATGCGGCAGCACGTATAATCAACACCTACCATGTTCTGATCGGGGAACAGGATTTAAAGGCTGCCTGCATTGAAACCGACATTCCCGGATTGTCTGTTGTGCCCTCGGGCGTTGATTTGGCAGGCGCCGAAATTGAGCTGGTGGACGTGGAAGACCGGCTGTACCGGTTAAAATCCGCCCTGGCGGGTCAAATTGACCGGTTTGACTATGTACTGATTGATTGTCCGCCCGCATTGGGCTTGTTGACGGTCAATGCGTTGATTGCCGCTGAATCTGTGCTGGTCCCATTGCAATGTGAATTTTTTGCCCTGGAAGGCATCAGCCAGCTGGTGCGGACGATTAATCGGGTGCGCAAAGCGTATAACCCGGATTTGGATATCCAGGGAATCGTCCTGACCATGTTTGACCGGCGGAATAACCTGTCCGATTCGGTGGCCAGTGAAGTCCGGGACCATTTCGGCAACATCGTTTATGAGACGGTTATACCGCGAAACGTCCGGGTGTCCGAAGCACCGTCGTTCGGCAAGCCGGTGCTTCTCTATGACACCAGCTGCGCCGGCGCCCAGGCCTATATCCACCTGGCGAGTGAAGTCCTGCAGCGGGAGCGGAGCCCGATCATCTAATGGCGGACGAAGGCAAAAGAAAAAATCTGGGCCGTGGTCTGGATGCGCTCCTCGGCGATGACTCTGATACGCCCGCGCCGGTAGAGCCGCCTGCCGGCGGAACCGGTGCGTCGGAAACCCGCGCGCCGATTGAATCATTGGTGCCCGGCCGCTACCAGCCTCGCCACCGATTCGATCAAGAAGAACTAGATGGGCTCGCGGACTCCATTAAAAGCCGGGGCATCATCCAACCCATTTTGGTGCGGATCCATCCTGACGATCAAGGCCTCTATGAGATCATCGCCGGCGAACGCCGGTGGCGGGCGGCGCAACTGGCGCAGCTTCACGAGGTGCCGATTCTGGTCAAGGATCTGGACGACGCCGAAACCCTGGAAATCGCTCTAGTCGAAAACCTCCAACGGGAAAATCTGTCTCCCTTGGAAGAAGCAGAAGGCTATGAGCGGCTCATAGATGAATTCAGCCACACGCAAGATGCGTTGGGACAAATTCTCGGCAAAAGCCGTAGCCATGTCGCTAATACATTGCGGCTGTTAAACCTGCCGGACGAGGTCAAAGCTTTGGTTGAGTCAGGGGAACTGTCGGCGGGTCATGGCCGGGCGTTGCTCGGCGCGGGTGATCCGGCCGCCTTGGCTCAAATTGTCGTGGCCCAAGGGTTGAATGTCCGGCAAACGGAAAAGCTGGTGCAAACCGGCGACAGTGCGCCAAAGGCAAAGTCCGGGTCGGCAAAAAAAGTCAAAGACACCGACACGATGGCGTTGGAACAAAGCCTGACGCAACTCATCGGCCTTCCTGTCACCATCGACTTTGCCGATCCCGGCGGAAAAATAACCATCGCCTATCGCAATCTGGAACAACTCGACGACATTCTTCACCGCCTGACGGACGGTATGCACGGCCAGCCGGTGAAGCCGGCAGATGATGATCTGCCACTGAATGACTCGGACGGAAGCGATGACCTCTTCCCCACCAGTCTGGACGGCGGGGATGACGAAGCAGATATTCCGGAAAATCCTGATGACGCCATTGCCGAGTTGGAAGCCGGCGCCGCGTTGGAGGCGGAAGAAGATGACGATGGTGATTTGGTCGATCTTGATTTCGGCGCGGACCTATCGCTGACCGACGATGATTTGGCGGAGCTGGCGAAAGAGGCGGAAGACGCCATCAATCCATTGACCAAAACCAAATCCGATGTCGGACCTGATCAATTTTAAATAATATTATCAATTAGTTAGAGTTTAACGCCGTAGCTGGTGGCGGGCGACCTGCGCCAGGCTCATCAGTGCCCGCTCACAGATCGCCTGATCCGGCATACCGGTTGTTTTACAGTCCGTCTCCGCATCAATCAAAACACTCGCGGCGGATGCCAGGCGCTGCGACGACCAGCCGGTCAATTGACGTTTAAAGCGGTCTGCATAAAGGAATATGATAGGGGGCTTGATCGTTTTTAACGATTCATCCGGCGATTTGCCGGCTTCAAACGCCGCCGTTGCTAATTGAAGCTTGGCGATATGCCGTTGGGCGGCCCGAATAATAGCTATCGGCGAAACCCCCTCCGCCGAGGCGCGGGCAAATCCATCGTCGAGCTTGTCGCGTTCACCGCCGGCGGCGGCATAAATCAATTCTTCCAGGGAGAGAGCGCCGCTGTCTCCCACCACGGCGACGGCATCTTCCAGAGAAACCTCGTTTTTGGCCCCGGCATAGAGCATAAGCTTCTCCAGCTCCCGGCGGGATACCAACCGATCATTTCCCAGATGGGATAAAAGATATTGATGGGCGGACCGCTCGACTTTGATTTGATACTCCTGGGCGACCGAGTCGATCAGCCGGCTCAGCGAATTTTGGTTATCCTCGTAACAGGCAATAACCGCCGCTTCATCCGCACCTTCCAAGAGTTTGCGGACCGGAGAGCGCGTCGCCAGATCACCGGCCTCGATGACCACCAGGGAATCGGTCTCCGGACCATCGATGACGAAGTTTAGCGCCGAAGAAATATCGTCTCCGCCCAGATCAACCATGACCACCCGCCGGCCGCCGATCAGAGACTGGGAAGAGGCTTCATCAGACAGCTTAGGCGGGTCGGCTTTGATTTCGCCGCTGGTAAGATTTGACACTAAAAACGGATCCGACAAATCCGGGACAATTGTTTTGGCGACTTGCAAAACCCGCTCGTGAACCAGGCCCTGATCGCGACCGAAGATAAGAACAATTTTGATATTCTCGGGAGGGGCCCGAAGGAACGTTTCCGTATTGCGTGGCGCGACCTTCATGCGGGGAAATCAGCCGGAACCAGTGTTTTGGACATGGGCGGCGATACGATTGGTGATGTCCAGGCTCAACTCACGAACGGCGCGCCGGCGGGCGTCACGCTCCGTCATAAGGGTCCCGAAGTCCGAGCTGAGAATGTTGTAGCTGGTGGTGATCCGAACCTGACCGGAGAGCGGCCGGGCTTTGACACCCTCGACCGGCGAAAGTGAAAAATTCGCAACAAAATTCAGATTGGCGCGAGTCGCCAGTTCCGATTTTTGCACCGCCAATTCCTGCTTCGATTCAGAAAGTTTTATGCTTAGCATATAACGGGGCTTTTCGCTCCGGCCTTTCGGGTTGATCTGGTCGAGCAGGTGGTTGCGGAGAAGTTGGCCGATTCGGTCCTTGATCGGCAAAATTTGAACGGCCGCCAATTCCGATTTGATGTTTTGCTGATTCGCCGTGCCGTAAATGGGCTCGAAGCCGCACGCTGCCAGCATTCCCACACAGACCAAAACCAGTACTTTTCTACACCACAACATTGACGATCCTGTTCGGCACATAAATGACCTTACGCGGGGCGCCCCCGTTCAGAGAATTTTCAACGCTCGGCAGCGCCAATGCAACAGCTTCCGCCGCCTCCTGATCAGCGTCCCGGGAAATATCAACGGTCCCCTTGGTCTTGCCGTTGACCTGCACGGCGATCGTTACGGTGTCTTCGACCAGCAGGCTTTCGTCATAATCCGGCCAGGGAAGTTCTGCAATTAGCCCGTCGTTGCCCATCTCCGCCCACATCTCTTCGGCAATGTGCGGCATCATTGGGCCGATTAATTTTATGACCGTTTCCAGACCAAAGCGATATACCCAAGCTGCGCCGTCCTGATCTCTAAGCTCCTCAATCGCGTTGGTCAGTTCGCGAATGCGGGCGACGGCCTTGTTAAAATGGAACCTGTCCAAATCACCGTTCACGGCCGCCACGGTTTGGTGTACCAACCGGCGGACCTTTTCCGCCACATCATCAATCTCTGCGGGCATCGGCGCGCCGCTCACCGGCATCTCGATCTTGGGTTCAGAGACCATGCGCCAGAGGCGGTTGATATAGCGCCAGGCCCCCTCGATGCCGGCCTCGGTCCAGTCCAGGTCACGGTCGGGCGGGCTGTCAGACAACATGAACAGCCGGGCCGTATCGGCGCCGTATTCCTTGATGATCAGTTCCGGATCGACCACATTCTTCTTGGACTTACTCATCTTTTCGGAGCGGCCGATGGTCACGTCGCCGACGCCCGAAGCCAAGACGAACTTCCCATCGTCGTTTTTGACCACATCGTCGGGGAACAGCCAGCGGCCATCCTGGTCCTGGTACGTCTCGTGGCAGATCATGCCTTGGGTCATTAGTCCGGCGAAAGGTTCGGCTAGGCCCAAATAGCCGCATTTTTCCAGCGCCCGGGTGAAAAACCGCGAATACAAGAGGTGCAACACGGCATGCTCAATCCCGCCGATATACTGATCGACCGGCATCCAGTAATCGACAGCGGCGCGGTCCAGAGCCTCAGCCGATTGCGGACAGCAGAATCGGGCGAAGTACCATGACGATTCAAAAAACGTATCAAACGTGTCGGTCTCCCGCCGGGCCGGCTTGCCGCAGCTCGGGCAATCGACATCTTTCCAGGTGGGGTGGTGATCCAACGGGTTGCCCGGTTGGTCGAAGCTGACGTCCATGGGCAGTTCCACCGGGAGATCTTGTTCCGGGACCGGTACAACGCCGCAATCATCGCAATTGATGACCGGGATCGGGCAGCCCCAATAGCGCTGCCGTGACACGCCCCAATCGCGAAGCCGGTAATTGATTTCGCGGCGGCCGCAGCCGATGTCTTCCAGCCGGTCGGCTACAGCGGCCTTGGCGTCGGTGATGTTGAGCCCGTCTAAAAACTCGGAATTGATATGGATGCCGTCCTCCAGATAGGCCTCGTTGCCGATGGAAAACTCGGCGGCGTCGGCATCCTTCGGCGCGACCACGGGGATGACATCCAGGTCATACTTCCGCGCAAAATCCAGGTCGCGCTGGTCGTGGCCGGGGCAACCGAAGATCGCGCCGGTGCCGTATTCCATGAGGACGAAATTCGCCACATACAACGGCAGGGTTTTTTCCTCAATGAACGGGTGGATGATTTCCAGTCCAGTGTCGAAGCCTTTTTTCTCTGCTGTCTCAATGGCCGCCTCACTGGTGCCCAGACGGTTGCATTCGGCGATGAACTCGGTGAGCCCATCATTGCCGTCCGATAATTCTTCGGCCAGCGGATGGTTCGGCGAAATGGCGCAGAAGGTCGCCCCATATAATGTGTCGGCACGGGTCGAGAAAACTTCCAGCCTATCTTCGCGGCCTTTGATATTGAACTCGAGGCGCATGCCTTCAGACCGGCCAATCCAGTTGGCTTGCATTAGGCGGACGCGCTCTGGCCAGCGGTCAAGCGTGTCGATGGCCTGTAACAGTTCTTCGGAATAGTCCGAAATTTTGAGGAACCACTGGGCCAGGCGCTTCTTCTCCACCAGAGCACCGGAGCGCCAGCCACGGCCGTCGATCACCTGTTCATTGGCGAGGACGGTGCTCTCGATCGGGTCCCAGTTGACCCAGGATTCCTTACGGTAGGCGAGACCAGCCTTGAGGAAGTCCAGGAACATCTTTTGTTCGTGGCGGTAATAACCCTGCTCGCATGTCGCTAGTTCCCGGTCCCAGTCATAGGATAGGCCCATCGACTTAAGCTGATCGCGCATGGTGGCGATGTTCTCCCGGGTCCAGTCGGCCGGTGGCACGTTGTTGGCGATCGCCGCATTTTCCGCCGGGAGGCCAAAGGCATCCCAGCCCATCGGGTGTAAGACATTAAATCCACGGGCCTTTTTATATCGCGCCACGAGGTCGCCGAGGGTGTAGTTGCGGACATGTCCCATGTGAATTCGCCCCGACGGATACGGGAACATCTCCAATACATAATATTTGGGCCGGTCCGGATCTTCGCTGACCTTAAAGCAGTTCTTATCCTGCCAGGTTTTCTGCCAACGGGCCTCGGAGTTTCGAAAATTATATCTCGCCATGGGAACGGGTGCCTGATGAATATCGGGCCCGCTTCATAGCCGTTTCGCGCGCGCCATGGCAAGCAAACTTAGGCGAATCTGTTACGGCCGGGAAAAGACAAGCGAAGCCCAATAACTATACCAGTGGGCGTTCTGATCCTTTTGCGGCTCGACCATGTGCACCGCGCTCAACAGCCATGGCCCGGTGTGGGGCAGTGGAATGCTCGCCCGCCCAGATGAATCGGTGCGGATTTTTTGCGGGCGTTTGGGATCGGCTTTGGTAAGGGCGGTAATCTGGATATTGGCCAATGGGGTTCCTTGAAAATAAAGTCGAACCGGCAGGGGGTCGCCCGTCTTGAGCTGGTACGGATTGCGTTCGGCCACCAGCTCCAACGGCAGGCCGGTCAATCTGTCCTGGCCCTCACCGCCACCACCCACATTGATCAGCAGTTTCGCATCCCGTTCGTAAAGTTCTTTGATCCCGTTTCGCGGCTTGTTGCCGTTGGTGTGCCGCGACAGGACTCCGCGAATACCTTGCTGCTTAATATAGGCGTCGAACTTTTCCCATTCTTTGAAGACAAGATCGAACGGGTGGCTGTGATAGGTGACGGCGGCTAGGCCCGGCGCCGGCAAGGTAACCGTTGCCGCGGGCAAGTCGCCGTTCAAGCCTGTGATATCAGCAGATGTACCTCCGGCGTGAACCGCGAAGCGCACAATCTCGTCTCCGAGGTAAGGAAAAGAATTGCCCTTGAAATATTCTCCGACATGAACGCTGACCGGGACAGCCGCCGTGACCGGCGAGTAATAGTCCGATGTTTCTAGCCAGAGCTCGTGGGCCGATGCCGGCAATGCCCAGCATAAAATAGCTCCTGCGGCGGCGATGCGCTTGAGTAGGCTGGTGGGATAAAACAATAAAAACGCATTCGTCATTTGATCTGCCGGTACTATCGTTTATGAATGGCGTTACGCGCCTCTTAAGAGGGGCGTAGAAGAACTACCCGTTCATTTTGATCCGTTTGTCATGTCCCGTCTATCACCTGTTGCTGTCCTGCTGCTATTTTTTATCTCTCTGGTCGCCCTATCTCCAGCCGGCGCGCATGAAATACGCCCGGCAATCGTTACCGCCGAATTTCAGCAGAGCGGCGACTATACTATCGAATTCTCCGGCAATCTGGAGGCGCTGTTGGCCGGGATCGGATCTCAACATGATGACACCGACGATTCGCCCCTGGCGCAAACCTATAATGAATTCCGGCGGCTCTCTTCAGATGCACTGACGGCGCGCATTAAAGCATTCGTGCCGCGCTTTCTTGACGGGGTGGACATCAGGTTTGACGACGTTAGGTCCCGGCCCCGGTTAGAGAGTGTGCAGGCGCCACCCGTAGGTGATGCTGATTTAGCGCGAACCACCACCCTCATTTTAAAGGGGTGGACCCCGCCGGGGGCGCCCTTGTTTACCTGGCGGTATGACCCCGCGTTCGGTGACAGCGTCCTCAGGGTGCGCCGCGCCGATGACGACAAGATGGCCGCTTTCTGGCTTAAGAACGGGGAACGGAGCCCGCCTGTTGCGGTGACTGGAGTACCGCCGCCGAAAATGATGGATACCGCTTTACGGTATATAGGCGTCGGCTTCGCCCACATCCTGCCTCTAGGTCTGGATCATGTCTTATTCGTGCTCGGGCTGTTTTTACTGTCGACCCGGCTGAGACCACTCGTTGTACAGGTCACCAATTTCACCATTGCGCATACGATCACCCTAGGCCTGTCCATGGCGGGCGTCCTCAGCTTGCCCGCGGAGTTGGTGGAGCCGTTAATCGCGCTTTCAATCGTTTTTATCGCACTGGAAAACTGGTTTACCGACAAACTAACGCCCTGGCGGCCCTACATCGTGTTCGGCTTTGGCCTTGTGCACGGACTGGGTTTTGCCGGCGTGCTTCGGGAGCTGGGGCTCGAACAGTCTGACTTTTTACTCAGCCTGGTTTCGTTCAATGTCGGTGTCGAACTGGGGCAATTGGCGGTTATTCTGGCCGCCTATGGTCTGGCCGGCTTTTGGTTCGGCAATAAGCCCTGGTACCGGGCCGTGGTCGTCCGGCCGGCCTCGGCCTTGATTGCCCTCGCGGGCCTATTTTGGTTTGTAGAGCGGCTGATCTGAAGACTATTGCTGCAGGGTTTCGCTGCGGAATTGTCGCGCCCGCATCAGGATGGCGTTTTCGAGCTGAGTTGTGGTGGCGGGCTGTACTGACGCCTGTTGCCAACCGCCACGCTGATCGCGTATCTGCCGGAAGACAGATACCCGCACCCCGTCAGCACGGAGTGCTTGGTCCAAAATAAAGACATTCAGCTTAAACTGCTCATTGGGGGTCTCCGGCGGGGCATACCAGTCTGTGATGATGATGCCGCCGAACGGATCCGCCGACGAGATAGGCCAAATAGAGAGAGTATCCAGCGTGGCGCGCCATAAATAAGCGTTGACACCAATGCCGGTGCCGGTGCCGCCGGTACGAGGTACGGTTTTTGAGTTGCCACCAATATCTAATCCACCCCGTCCAAATAGCGACTCCCGCTTCTTCATATCCACAACTTCATCGCCAATGGTTTGTAGATCCGGGACCTCCCCGCCCTCACAAGCGGTCAGCATCCATGTAGCGGCCAGTGGGGCCAGGAACGGCTTGAACTTCATAATTGGAATTACACCTAAAAGTCAGACCCAAATAATAAAAAGATTCCGCATATTGACGGACATTCGGCAAGCGGAGTCATGGCTATATCATATTTTGTCGGGCGCGCTAACATTTTCCGACATGGTGGGACGCTCCGTTGGCGATTGGTTTCACGTGTTTTATGCAATACGAGCCCTTTTCTCCGATTATGGTTAGGTGTCTCATTTTCGCATCAGTCCAACCAACCCCTTCTAATATACCACATTTCCATTTGTTGCAATTTTACAACATAGAGCGAAAATAGACACAATCGACCCCTAATTCTGTTGACCGACACACCGGATCGTGGCTCTATGCGCCCGATCAATGATTCTTCAGCCTATTTCGGGCAATGACGCCCATAGGGTGGCGAATTTTTAGGAGGAGTACCA
Organism: Rhodospirillaceae bacterium; assembly: GCA_038127535.1. Lineage (GTDB taxonomy): Bacteria > Pseudomonadota > Alphaproteobacteria > Rhodospirillales > UBA2165 > JAYPHU01. The sequence continues at coordinate 15,020 of JAYPHU010000024.1, forward strand.
TGAAAAAAGTCCTATTTTCTACTACGGCTCTTGCTGCGGCCAGTATGCTGGCTTTCTCTGCCAGTGACGCCCAAGCCGGGTCACACAGCAAAGCAAAGCCGCTTTCCATTAAGGTTGGTGGTTTTATGAAAGCAGCGGTTGGATTTTCCGAGCAAGATGGAAGTTTCGAGTCTACGGCCAATTCTACCGCTCGGGTCAGTTATGACTCGTTCAACCAGTACAACGATTCAGAAATTTACTTCACTGGTTCGACCAAACTAGACAATGGCATCACTGCTAGCGTTACTGTCCAGCTTGAAGCCGATCAGACAGCTAATGGCACCCAAATTGACGCATCTTTCCTGAGATTGACCGGTGGATTTGGCGATCTCCGTCTTGGTAGCGGAAGTTATGCTAGCGCAATGTTGGCCAACAAAGCACCGTGGACTGGCGCCATGAACCCTCATGGTGGTGATTACAGTGCTTGGATTGTAAGACCATCCTCCAGCAGCATTAGCGCAGTTGCGGGCACAAATATCGGTGGTGGCGATAAAATGAAAGTCGCGTGGATTTCGCCGACAATTTCTGGCCTGCGGTTGGGCTTGTCCTACGAGCCTTCAGATGACGCCGCCTCGGATGGTCCGCCGGCTGTTGGCGGCAACAGTGGCACCAATGTCCAAACTTATGACGCTGCTATCAATTACGCAACCAAAGTGGGTAGCGCTGATGTTAAGGCGGACGTGGCTTACTTTGAAAAGCACGGCGCTGCAAGCTCTTCAAATGCTACCTGGCGTTTGGGCGGAACAGTTTCCGTCGGTGGCGTTACCATTGGTGGTAGCTATATGGATGTTGACAACATTGACACTGGCCGCGGTGGTCTAGACGGAAGTGACGAAGAAGTGGCTTATGATATTGGCGCAATGTATGCAACGGGCCCGTTCAAAGTGAGTGCAACTTATTTCCATGTGGAACAGCCTTTGGCTTCCGGAACGCCTGGTGATGATGAGCACGATAAATTCATTCTTGGTATGAATTACACCATGGGCCCGGGCGTCGATCTCCAAGGTACGTTGGCATACGTCGATTGGGAAAATGAATCGACAGCAGATGCCGACAATAACGATGGTTGGGCACTGGTTGGTGCTGTGACGGTCAACTTCTAATTTAGAAGATATTCCATCTAACGGATTAGGGGGGCGGAATTTCCGCCCCCCTTTTTCGTGGGTGGTGATCGGTTGGCCGTTATCGGGTCATGGCCGTTTTAAGTGACACAAGAGCCCGTTGATGTTGTCGCCCGAATCGGTTCTAGGTACGATCGGCTTTAACCGCACAACCTCCAAGCCGTTCATTCCCGCCAGCTCCCGGATATACATCTCGTTGTGACCGTATCGTCCCGTGGACAACAGCCGGAAGTCTCCTTCTTCGCACTGCTCCAGCGTGAAAATGAAGTGGCCACCAGATGTCAGCCGGCGGGCCACACCCGAAAACACGCCGGAAAGATCGCCTAGATACACCAGCGCGTCTCCGCTGACGACCAGTTCATAGGCGTCCCGGCCGTATGAGGTGTCGTCAAGAAACCCTTCTGCATCAAGGACATAGGTCTGATCAAACCGGCGTTTCTGATCGGCGATCTGGATCATATTTTCCGATAGGTCGACGCCGTCCATTTTGTCGGCGCGCTCCTTGATCGCTTCGGCAACTAGGCCGGTGCCGCAACCCAGATCGAGAACCGGATCGTAGATATGGTCGGGACGGTCGGCGTCCCGGTCGATCTCATCCAGATAGGCCCTTAACTGTTCCGGCGCCGAATATCCCAATTCTCCCACCAGCTCTTCTTCGAACGTGGAGGCATAATCATTGAAAAGATCGGCGACATAGTCCGCCGGCGCCCTTGCCGTGGTCTCGCCGATCATGGCGGACATGAGATGCCGGGCCATGCCATGGTCCGGATAGTGTTTCAAGCATTCCAGGTAGGCTTGTTCGGCCAGCTCCACATTGCCGTTCATCTCTCTCGCGTAGCCGAGTTCCCAATAGGCGGCGGTCCGGTCCGGCTCGACCTCGAAAGCGCGTTCGTAAAGCTCAATGGATTCCGCATACTCCTCCTGTACTCTTAATGTCGCGGCCAGACCAAACAAACTGTCGGCATTGTCCGGTTCATGCTCCAGAGCAGCCCGATAGTGCCGCTGAGCGGTGTCATAATCGCAGGCGTCGAACCACGCGTCGGCCAATTCAAAATGCGCATCAAAAGTGTCCGGCGCATTTGTCGCCGCTATCACCAGAGCCTCGGTTGCAGAGTCCAGATCATTGTTGGCAATGGATTCCTGCGCCCGCGCAAGTTCGTTCCGCCAAATGTCCTCAGACACGTCAGGTTCCTCCGGCTGTAATGATGCCGCTGATGCCGGCGAGACCGGCGCAGCGGCTCCCCATTAGAGCGCGGCTTGTTGACGAGCTGACTCCCCCCAGTGCGAACACTGGCCGGGGGGGTCTACGTGTCCAGGCCGTGAAACGGGTGTTTCCAATGACATCGTCGCCGGGATGGCTGCTTGTCGGAAAGACGGGCGCTAAGAAGATACCGTCAACACCCATACGACAGGCCCGCTGTATCGCGGCGGGATCGTGGGCCGCTGCGGTCACCAGCCGCCCGGCGTGGTGGGCGAGATGGATTGTCAATGCGGCGTGGGGAACCATATATTCCGGCAAGTGCACGCCGTCGGCATTCACCTCGGCGGCGGCGCGCGCATCGCCGGCGATAAAGAATACCAGCCCTAAGTTCCGACAAGCCCGGCGGACTACTTGGGCTCGCGCCAGGCGATCCACCGCGCCGTAGTGGCGAAACACCACACCGGCGCCGGCAGGTAGTTGGTCAAGGTGTGGCGCAGGATCCGCCAAGTGGCCCTCGTCGGTAAAATAGTACAGGCAGGGCAGGGGCGTTTCCGCCACGTTCAAATTGAGCCGTTGTGCGATGTCTGGTAATTTCACGATCGTCGGTACTCGAAACGATTGATTGAATCCATGTCCCTGTCATCCGAGCAAGTCGCAGAAAATCTCGCCCTTGTCCAGGAGTCTATTTTGTCCGCAGCGCAAAAAGCCGGCCGCGCGCCCGATTACGTCCGGCTCGTGGCGGTGTCCAAAACCCATCCGCCGGAGACTATCAAGGCGGCGCTTACCGCCGGCCACCGGGTGTTTGGCGAAAACCGGGTGCAGGACGCGCAAGCCAAATGGCCTGCATTGAAAGCCGATTATCCGGATACTCGGCTTCATCTTATTGGGCCGCTCCAGTCGAATAAGGCCCGGGCTGCGGTCGATCTGTTTGACGTGATCGAGACCGTGGACCGCCCCAAGCTGGCCCGCGCCCTGGCCCGACACATGGACGAAGCGGGCCGACGGCCCGATATTCTGATTCAGGTCAACACCGGCGACGAACCGCAAAAGGCCGGGGTTTCGCCGCCGAACGCGGACGCGTTGATCGCCCTGGCCCGTGATAAGCTGGGGCTGCCGGTGGCCGGGCTCATGTGCATCCCGCCCCAGGACGAGGAACCGTCTTTACACTTTGCCTTCCTTCGGGAAATAGCCAAACGCCATGGTTTGAAAGAACTCAGCATGGGCATGAGCGCTGACTATGAAATCGCGATTCCGTTCGGCGCGACGCTGGTGCGGGTGGGCACGGCCATCTTCGGCGCCCGCCAGTCCTTTCAGCCGGCGGAATAAGCACGGCTAGTCGGCGGTGATCTCTATCCGTGCGTCCAGCGACAGGCCGGTGAGAATTTCCAGAAGGTCGGCCCGCGCAAATGCCGCACAGCCCTCGGTTCCGGCATAGTCCGGTTTGGCAATGTGCATGAAGATCGCACTCCCGCGCCCGGCGACGACCGGATCATCATTGTAGCCGATTTCCACGATCAGATCGTACAGCCCATCCTCGCGCCAGAGCGTCTCGTGCCGGGCGGGGTGGGGTAAGGTGATCAGCCGATTATAGTCCGTGGACCCCGGGTCATCGCACCAGCCGAGGCCGGGCGTTAGCGGCATGACCGGCAAACTTGTCTCCGGCGGATCAAGCCGGTCGGGGCGGTAGAACACGCGCCGCAAGGGGAACGAGCCGATCGGGGTGGCGCTGTCGCCCTCCCGCTTGACTGGTGAAACGCCCCCAACTCCCAGCGCACATGGATACCGTTTGCCGCGCCAGCTTGCCTGGCCGGAGGGATGGATGAGTAAAACGGTCTCCGAGATCATTCCCCCAGTATAGGCCACAGCCCATTGGGGGAAAGACGGTTCAGCTGATTAGCGAACGACGGAGAGCGCCGGCTGCGCCGGGCTCAGCCCCAGCTTTGCCGAGGCTTGGTATTTGTCCAGCGCATTCAGCATCGAGTCCATGACCCAGTTCTTTTTCGCCGCTTCCATCGTGGTCTGCATTTGGGTCAGATTCTCTTCGGCGCGAATTGATGCGTCCGGCTTCTTCAGGAAAGCCGCAGCGGCTTCCGGGTTTTGGAAGTCTTTCGGTTGTAGTTTCATTGAGCCCTTCTCCACCAAATTTTCGGCCTTTTGTTTTTGAATTTCAGATGATGCCGGCACGTTATGCTTCGCGGCGGTTTCCTCCAGGGTGACCGTGGTTCTATTGATTTCACCCAACATGCCCAAGTCGGGGGCTGCTATTGCCTTGTGCGCGGCCGCAGCTTGCTGCTGCTGATAGACAGCGCTGTCCTTGGCTACAGGAATGTGCGTCATCCCGGCGGCATAAGGTTCTTTGATCCGCGCCTGACTGTTGAAGGCGTTGTAGGCACGTTCTTCATCCAGTTTGAGCGGCGTTTCATTGACCGCCAAAGGCGTCAGGCCGTTCGCCTGAACCGTTTCGATCTGCATCGGGGCTTGCGGCGCGTCCGGCTTGCCGACGTTGCCGGTGAAGAACGCCATGGCATGGTCTGCGATATCTTTACCGGTGCCATGCTCTACAGCCACGTCCACCCCCGCCAACACAGTGCCGAACGGGCCGCCGAAAACAGTGCCGCCAGCGATTTTGGAGCCGGGGTCAATTTGATCACCGGTGAGCGAGCGGTAGATCGTGTTCACCACCGGGATATGCTGGAGCGGATTGACGATATCCAGGAAATCAAAAAAAGTGAAACCGTCCTTACCGAATAGCTTGAATTCCTTGTCCTGAACAACGGGGGAGGGATTGGTATCGTCTTTTTCCACGGCATGGCCATGGCACGGCGCGGGGGGCGGGGGCGCCAGGGCGAGTTGCTCGGCGGGGGCACCGATAGCTGTAATCATTGTTTTCTTCCCGTTCAATTTATTTTGAACAGATAAATGCAAAGGCGATGCCACGGAATATTCAATGATTCCAATGTATTAAACCTCGGATTTCCGGGCGAGTCCGCCCGTATGGCAATTATTGCCGGGCTAAAATATCCAATTTTGACCCGGCGCTGCCGGCGCAGAGTGCTTGCCATCACTTTCATTCAGCGGGATTAGGTGCTAGACGAGATTCAGTGGCCGGTTGTCGCCGGGCAAGCCAACGAAGAGACGAGTATAAATGACATCAGTTAGGCGCGTTCTTGTCGTGGATGATGATCCCGATCTCTGCCAAATGCTGGCCGAGCAGCTGCAAATCCACGAAGAATTTGTTACGAAAACCGTCGGATCCGGCACCGGGGCGATTGACCGCACCAAAGAGCAGTATTTTGACATTATCCTCCTGGATGTGGGCTTGCCGGACATGGATGGCCGCGAGGTGTGCCGGGTAATGCGCCGAAACGGCGTAAAATCGCCGATTATCATGCTGACCGGCGCGGATACGGACGCGGACACTATCCTTGGATTGGATGCCGGGGCAAACGATTATGTGACCAAACCGTTCAAGGTCGGGGTGTTGATGGCGCGGCTCCGGGCGCATGTCCGGGAACACGAGCAGAGCGAATACGCCGTCTTTACGATCGGGCCCTACACGTTCCGTCCCGCGGCCAAGATCATGCTGGACAACGAAACCAACAAGAAAGTGCGGCTGACCGACAAGGAAACGGCCATCGTGAAGTTCCTGTATCTGGCGGGAGAGCGGGTTGTCGGGCGCGATGTGCTGCTTGATGAGGTGTGGGGCTACAATACCGGCGTGACCACACACACCCTGGAGACTCACGTTTACCGGTTGCGCCAAAAGATTGAGCGCGATCCGTCCAATGCCGTTCTGCTGGTCACCGAACCTAACGGATATTGCCTGGTACCCTAAAATTCTCGCTTAAATTTTCAGATCAACGGCCACCGGCGCATGATCGGAGGCCTGGGTCCATCCCCGAGCGTCGCGCAGTACCCGGGCATCGGTCACCGCTTTTTCGAGCGCCGGCGTAACCCAAATATGGTCAAGGCGCCGGCCTTTATCCGCCGCCGACCAGTCCTTGGCCCGGTAACTCCACCAGCTATACAAGGATTCCTCCGGCGGAATGACCCGGCGGACGGCATCCACCCAAGGCCCGGATTTCTGCAGTTTTCCGAGCAGGCCGACCTCCACCGGAGTGTGCGACACGACCTTGAGCAGCTGTTTGTGGGACCAGACGTCGGTTTCCAGCGGCGCGATGTTCAAATCCCCCACCAAAATTCGTTTCGCCTTCAACTCTTGCCGCCCTTTCCCCCAGCGGGTGGCGGCGCGCAGAAATTTGAGCTTGTGATCGAACTTGTCGTTTTGCGCCGGGTCGGGAATATCACCGCCGGCCGGGATGTAAAAATTGTGCAGCTCGACATTGCCGGGCAGTACCGCGGAAACGTGTCGGGCGTCGGTTTTGCCGCACCAATTTCGGCTCTCGATGCTTTTCAGCGGCAGTTTTGAGAGGATCGCGACCCCGTTATAGGCTTTCATGCCTTTGATCGCCTGATAGGGATAGCCAAAGCCAGTAATGGCGTCGGCCGGAAACACCTCATCCATCACCTTGGTTTCTTGCAGGCAAATGACGTCCGGTTCTAAGGTTTTGGTCAATTTGCCGACCAGATCGATTCTCAATCGGATGCTATTGATGTTCCACGTGACGATGCGCATACGGCCTTTATCCGGCGCGGCCAGCCGAAGATCAAGGCACAAAAAAGCGCCCGGCCACGGGGCGCCGGGCGCTTTCGTTTGTTTGGAAAGCGAAACAACCGGGGGAGTTGATTTCGCTCACCCGCCTCATTGCGAGACAGGCGTTTCCATTACTCGTATTGTTGGTCAGTTCGATGCGCCGAATCAACGAGTTTTATGCATACCTGTTATGCAATTCATGCATATATTTCGTTAAAACTGATCTTTCAGGCTCTCTTCGCGGAAAATAAAAAGCTCTTTGTCCAAAAGTACGCCGGTTTCCACACCAGTCAGCGTGACATCCGTCGCAATATTCCGCGCATCGACCACCGTCCACTTCCGAAGGGCGAACGGCGCCCGGCTGAAGGCGAGGGTGATGGAGCCTTTTTCGGGCTCTTCCGTATCCTTGATGGTGACTCTGAGGACGCCAGGCGAGCGCTGGACCCTGGTCACAGTAATATCGCCGGAGAGTTTGACCTCGTCCTGCACCAGAATGCCGATGGGCGTCGATCCCAAGAGGATGTGGGTCACCTGTTTTAAATTTTTGTCGACATAGATCAGAAAAATCCCGTCGCCGACCATCAGGATCGGCGTGGGCGGATCATATTCAAACCGGAGACGGCCGGGCCGGGACAGATAGAGCTTTCCCGATGCGACGCTGCCGTTGGATGCCGCCTGCAGAAACCGCCCGCGCAATGTCTTTAAAGACTTAAAATACTGCCGCACCTGCTCCAGATCAGCCTTGTCCTGGGCCGACAGCTTCGCCGGCACCGCATTTTCTGCACCGGCATGGCCGGAGCCGATCAACAGCGCTATCGCAATTACCGCCAGGAAAGAGGTGAACTTGGACATCAGATTTCGGACTAAGGCTAAAAGTGTCCGCACTGTCGCCTATTGGGCCCGCGCGTTCAAGCCAGTGAGAGCGCCCAGTAAGTCTCCGGAGATCCGTTAGTGATTGCCGATTAGAACTTCGCGGCGGCCAACCCGGTCAGCCTGACTGACCACGCCCTGTTCTTCCATCTGTTCCATGATGCGGGCGGCGCGGTTGTAGCCGATCTGCAGGTGCCGCTGGATAAAGCTGGTCGACGCCTTGCCTTCGCGGCCGACCAGGGCCACTGCCTCGTCGTAATAGTTGTCGTCCGAATTGCCGCCGCCGTCCATGCCGGGCACGGAGAAGCCGGCTTCGGCATCCGCGGTCACGTCGCTGATGTATTCGGGCTCGCCCTGATCTTTCAGGAACTTGACGATATGCTCCACTTCCTCGTCGCTGACGAAAGGCCCGTGCACCCGAGTGATCTGTCCTCCGCCCGCCATGTAGAGCATGTCGCCCTGGCCCAGGAGTTGTTCGGCGCCCTGCTCGCCGAGGATCGTGCGGCTGTCGATTTTGGAAGTGACCTGGAAGCTGATCCGGGTCGGGAAGTTCGCCTTGATGGTGCCGGTGATGACATCTACCGACGGCCGCTGCGTCGCCATGATCAAATGGATGCCGGCGGCTCGGGCCATTTGCGCCAGGCGCTGGATGGCGGCCTCGATATCCTTGCCGGCGACCATCATCAGGTCCGCCATCTCGTCGACCACGACAACGATGAGCGGCAGCGGATCCATGCTGAGGGGCTGATCTTCATAGATCGGCTTGCCGGCCTCATCGAAACCGGTCTGCACCCGGCGGGTCAGCTCCTCAGCTTTCTTGCGGGCGTCGGCCAGCCGGTTGTTATAGCCGGTGATATTGCGCACACCCATTTGAGACATCAGCCGGTAGCGGTCTTCCATTTCCCGCACCGCCCATTTAAGCGCCACGACGGCCTTGGACGGATCAGTGACCACCGGGGCCAGCAGATTGGGAATGCCGTCATAGACCGACAGTTCCAGCATCTTCGGATCGATCATGATGAACCTGCACTGATCGGGCGTCAGCCGGTAGAGCAGGGAACAGATCATAGTATTGATGGCCACCGACTTACCGGAGCCGGTGGTCCCCGCGATCAGCAGGTGGGGCATGCGGGCCAGATCAACCATGGTCGGCGCGCCGCCGATATCCTTGCCCAGGACCAGTGTCAGGGCGCCGGCGGATTTTTCGAAATCACGAGAGGCCAGAAGCTCCCGGAAATAAACCATGTCCCGTTGGGCGTTGGGCAGCTCGATGCCGATGACGCTTTGGCCGGGGACGACAGCGATACGGACCGACAGCGCACTCATGGACCGCGCAATATCGTCGGACAAACCAATAACCCGGGATGTCTTGGTGCCGGGCGCAGGTTCCAATTCGTAAAGGGTAACCACGGGGCCGGGCCGCACTTTGACGATCTCGCCCTTGATGCCGAAATCATCGAGCACCGATTCTAGGAGCTCTGCATTTTGTTGCAAGGCGGCCTTGTCAGTTTTATCGGCGTTTGTTTCGTCGGGTGGGGCCTCCAGGAAGTCCAGCGGCGGCAGCTGAAAGGCGGCGGCATCCCGGCTGAGTTTCAGGCTGCCCTGTTGCGCCGACTTCGCACGCTTACCTTGCTTGGCCTTACTGGCTTTATCTTCGACCACTGACTTTTTGGCGAGGCCGGGCCGCGCGGGGGCGCGTAGCTCGGGGACAGCGCCGGACGCTTGTTCGGCCTCGTCGTCGGCCTCCTCTTCCTCGTCCTCGCCGAACACCGGTTCAATACGTTCACGGGGCAGGCAGGCTTTTTCCCGGATAAACAACATGCCGGCCCAGGCTTGCAAGGCGCCCCATTCGCCGGTGCGCCACATGGCCAGCCATTCGGATCGGTCCAGACCGGCGGAAAAAATAAAGGCCGACAGGGCCAGCAAAAAAGCAAGACCGGCGACCAGGATATAATCAAAAGACCAGGCCAGCGGCTGCAGCGCGTACGTGAGGAACGCCATCAGAAGGGAGCCTGTCACCCCGCCCAGTCCGGTGCGGAGCGGCCAGGATTCAGGCTCGTCAAAAGCGTCGAGAAAAATCGAGGCGGCGACAATGGCGCTCAGGAACATCAGGCTACGCAGCCAGACCATGCCGATGCCACGTTTGGTGACCAGCCGCCAGCCCCAGGCGAACAACAGCACAGAGGGGAGGGCGGCCGCGATGCCGAACACCTGCAGCAATAAATCAGACGTATAGGCGCCGGTGAGGCCCATGAGATTGTGGACTGGACCCGATGACGAACTGTTCCAGGACGGATCCGCCGTCTCGTAACTGAGGACGGCAACCAGCAGGGCTGCCGAGAGAATAAACAAGCCTGCGCCCGCGGTCTCAATAAGCCGACGTTTCAGGTTTTCCAGGAGGGCCGCCGGTAAGATGGCCGGCCGCGCCGATTGTGCAACAGTTCGCGCCATCCTGACAAATTAGGCCGAGAATATTGATAGAAGGTTAATCTCCCCGCCTAAATCACTGAAATTGCGCGACTTTATGGGTGTATGCGGCCCTCAAACAGCAACGCCGTTTTTAAGCGCGCCAAAACGGCTTGATGCTCTCTCGGATGGCATCTTCCCGGTTCAGGACCGTGTCCGGAAGAATATGGCCGGATTGGCCGTCCAACAGGCGTCGTTGGGTCGCGCGGGTCTGCCAGGCAATCAGAACGTTGAGAACAGCGATCATTGCGCGACCGAACCAAAACCCGGTCGCACGCACGGCCGGGGTCGGATTCCGGAAGCCGTGCGCATTTGCTTGGGCGCACCGAAAAGCCGGGAGGCGGTGGCCCGGGGCGCGGAGAAACTCGCCGGTCTTCTAAAAGAAAACGAATGGATTACGCGGCCAGTATTCTAAAAAATACGGCTAAAGAATCTCAGCCAGCTTACCAAGCGCCGGCCCTATCTCTTCGGGCATCTGCACCAACGCCACCCGGATATAGCCCGCGCCCGGATTGAGGCCCGTATGATCGGGACGCGCTAGATAGGCCCCGGGGATCACCCGGATGCCCGCTTCGGTCCACAGTTTGGCCGCCGCCGCCTCGCCGTCGCCCACATCCAGCCACAGATAAAACCCGCCCTCCGGCCGGTAATAGCCGAGCCGTCCGGACAGCAACTGATCGGCCAGATCGAACTTGCGGGCATAGATGCGGCGGTTTTCTTCCACATGGTCATCGTCTCGCCAGAGTGCGGCGGATGCCGCCTGCAGCGGCATGGGGATTTGTGCGCCACCATAATTGCGCAGCGTCTTAAACCGGGAGATCAAGTCCGGATCGCCGGCGACAAAACCGGACCGCAGCCCCGGCGCGCTAGAGCGTTTGGAAAGCGAATGCACGGCCAGCACATTGTTGAAACCTTCACCTAATTCGGCGCAGGCCTGCAGCACGCTAGGCGGGGGTGCGGCGTCATAGATTTCCGCATAACATTCGTCGGCGATCAGGACAAAGTCATATTCTCGGGCCAACCGTACGGCGTTCTTTAAATACTCCCGATCTGCGATTGCCCCTTGCGGGTTGGATGGGGAGCACAAATAGGCCATGGCCGTTTGGTCCAGGGTCTCGCTGTCCAGCGCGCTGAAATCGGGCAAGAACCCGTTCTCCGACGTTGCGGACAGATAATAGGGTTCTGCCTGCGTCATCACCGCCGCGCCGACATAGACCTGGTAAAACGGATTGGGGATCAGCACTAATGACTGTTTGTTGTTGATCGACGGCGGCACACACAGATCGCCCGCCATATAGAGGGCCTCTTTGGTGCCGGCGACCGGCAGGACATGCGCCTCGATATCGACAAGCCCGCCTGGCAATTGGAACCGCCGGGTCAGCCAATCCGCGATGGCCTCGCGCAAATCAGGCGTGCCGGAAATTGGCGGATACTTCCCCCACTCGTTTGCGTGAGCGGCGACGGTCTCGGTGATCACGGCCGGCGAGGGGTGCTGGGGCTCGCCCAGGGACATCACGAACGGCGTAACGCCCTCCGGCGGGTCCAACGGATTGAGGAGCGCCCGCAAACGGTCGAACGGATAGTCCGTCAGATTTTCAATGCTGGTATTGTGCATGCCCGTTCCGCGCACCTATTGATATCGTCTTCCACGAAATGACCCCGCGCCCATGTCCTGAGCGCGGGGCGTTTCTGAAGGCCGCGGAGTTTAGCCCGCGCGGGTCTTGGTCACAAGAGCCCGCACAGGGTGGTGCAACACCGTCGGATCAGAGGGCTTCGCTGCCGGTTTCGCCGGTACGGATGCGGACCGCCTGGGCCACCTCGAGGACGAAAATCTTACCGTCGCCGATATTGCCCGAATTGGCAGCCGACTGGATCGTCTCAACAACGGCGTCAACCTGAGAGTCGTCCACCGCCACTTCGATCTTGGACTTAGGCACGAAGTTAATAGCGTACTCGGCGCCCCGGTAGATTTCGGTGTGTCCCTTTTGACGCCCGAAGCCCGAGACCTCGCTGGCGGTCAGTCCTTGGACGCCAATGCCGGTCAACGCCTCTCTAACGGCGTCAAGTTTTGCAGGTTTGATAATGGCCATCACCATTTTCATGACAAGGTTCCTTTCAAATTTGAATCAGTGTGCGGGAAGACCTCTCGAGACCTAGAGGTCGTATCCCCGCTCGCCGTGAGAGGACAGATCCAGACCCTCGGTTTCTTCGTCTTCATCGACACGCAGTCCGACCAAGGCTTTGACGATAAGCACGATGACATAGCTGGCGATGCCTGCCCAGACAATCGTGATGACCGAGGCCACGAGCTGACCCATGAACGCGGTGCCCATGCTAAGCCCTTCGGCCAGACCGTTGCCGCCAAGGCTCGAGTCGGCGAAGAAAGAGGTCAGCAGAATGCCGAGGATGCCGCCGACGCCGTGGACCGCAAACACGTCCAGGGAGTCGTCGATTTTCCAGGCGCGCTTCACCACATCGATCATGTAGAAGCAGACGACGCCGGCAAACGCGCCGTACACCAGCGCACCGACCGGACCGACAAAGCCCGAACCCGGCGTGATGGTGGCGAGGCCTGCGATCGCGCCGGTGGCGATGCCAACCAGGCTGGGCTTGCCGAACTTGATCCACTCAATGGTGATCCAGACTAGACACGCGGTGGCGGCGGAAATATGTGTCACCGCCATTGCCATGCCGGCGGCGCCGTCGGCGGCCAGCGCGCTGCCGGCGTTAAAGCCGTACCAACCGACCCACAACATGGCCGCGCCGATCATCACCATCCCCGGATTGTGGGGTGGGCGAAGATCGCTCGGGAAACCGGTTCGGCTGCCCAGCATTTTGGCGATCACCAAAGCGGCGATACCCGCATTGGCGTGAACCACCAGACCGCCGGCAAAGTCCATGGTGCCGACGCCTTTTAACGAGTCGCTGATCCAGCCCATATCGGCGAGCGCGCCGCCGCCCCAAATCCAGTGGGTCGAGGGAGCATAGATCACGATCAGGAACAACGCGCTGAACAGCATGACGGCGCTGAACTTAATACGCTCCACGTACGCGCCGACAATCAAGGCAGGCGTGATGACGGCGAAGGTCATCTGAAACATGAAGAACACGTTCTCGGGAATATTGCCGGAGAGCGTTTCCGTGGTGACGCCGGCTAGGAACATTTTCTCCAGACCGCCCCACCAGATGTTGGCCCCGCCGAAAGCGATGGAATAGGCCAGCACCAGCCACAAGATCGACATGCCGCAGCAAATGCCGAAGCATTGCATTAAAACCGATAACACATTCTTGGAGCGGACCAGGCCGCCGTAAAACAATGCCAGGCCCGGCATGGTCATAAACAGAACCAGGGCCGTGGCCGTTATAATCCAGGCCGTGTTGCCGTCGGACAGTTTCTCGTCCTGGGCCAGGGCCTCACCCGGTAGTGCTGTTGCAAACAGGGCTACAGCGATTGCCGGAAGAAAATAACTCAATGATTTCTTGCAAAGTATTCGCATTGATCGTCCTCCACGTTGAATGCCTCAGCATGGCGGACCCCCGAGAGCAAAACCCAGCAAACATGGGGGCCACAATGACCCCTCGCGGCTGGACTGGCTTAAACACTGTTCGTAAGCGCCACGCTTGGCAGATCTATTTCAAATAACGTGCCGAAATAGCTAGAGGGGAAGGAGTTTCAATGAAATCAATGGTTTAGGAAGAATCCCGCGGCGTCTGAGCGGGAAACGAGTTGGCAAAACATGACCATTTTTTAAGCAATGATGTATCACTGCTCTTTTATTATACAAATGGACCGCCCCACGGCGTGGCAGGCGGGGGGCGGTCCGGGGTGGCGGGGTTCGAGGTTGTGGCGACGAACCGGCCGCCTGACGGCGGGACCCGAAGTGGAGGAGGTCCCGCCGATCTGGGGTAGGGAGGGTTAGTGCAGCATCTCTCCGTGTTGGTTGAGGTCGAGACCTTCGGCTTCCGCATCCGCATCCACCCGCAGTCCAATGACCTTATCGATCACGAACAGGATGACCGCCGACGCCACACCGCTCCAGACAATGGTGGCGATGATGCCGTAGATCTGGGTGCCGATCTGGCCGACATTGCCTTCGAGCGCACCGGCCGTGCCGCCGATGGCTTCGACGGCAAAGACGCCGGTCAGGATGGCGCCGGTGATGCCGCCGAGACCATGCACGGCGAAGACGTCCAATGAGTCGTCATAGCCGAGCTTGGGCTTCAGGAAGGCGGCGCCCCAGTAGCAGATCAAGCCGGCAATGATGCCGATAAACAGCGCGCCCATCGGGCCCACGAAACCCGAGGCCGGGGTGATAGCGACCAGGCCGGCAACGGCGCCAGACACCACACCCAGCAGGGTCGGCTTCCTGTGGTGCAACCATTCGACGGTCATCCAGGCAAGACCGGCCGCTGCCGCTGCGATTTGCGTGACCGCCATGGCCATGCCCGCGCTGCCGCCGGCGCTGACGGCGGAACCGGCGTTGAAGCCGAACCAGCCGACCCAGAGGAGCGAGCCGCCGATCATGGTCAGGCCCACATTGTGAGGGGCCAGGTTCTCAACGCCGAAGCCTTTACGCTTGCCGAGCATGATCGCGGCGACCAGCGCGGCGATGCCGGAGTTAATGTGCACGACCGTGCCGCCGGCGAAATCAAGCACGCCGTCGGAGCCCAGGAAGCCGCCGCCCCAAACCCAGAAGGTGATCGGCGAGTAAACCACCAGGGACCAGATCGCGATGAACCACAAGAGGGCGGAGAATTTCATCCGCTCCGCCACGGCGCCGGTGATCAGAGCCGCGGTGATGATGGCGAAGGTGGCCTGGAAGATGATGAACACCGTGTCCGGAATGGTGCCGTTGATGGCGCCGACCGTAACATGGTTCAGGAAGGCCAGATCCAGGTTCCCCACATAGGCGTTGCCGCCGTTGGAGAAAGCCAGACTGTAACCCGCCACCATCCAGATGATGGTCACTAGGCAGGTGACGGCAAAACTTTGCATCAGGGTGGCCAGCACGTTTTTCTTGCGGACCATACCGGCATAGAAAAGCGCCACACCCGGGATGGTCATCATCAGAACGATGACGGTGGAGGTCAGCATCCACGCCGTGTCGCCGCTGTCGAGCTTGGGTTTGGCCTCCTGCGCTAGCGCCGGATCGGCGGCGAACAAAGCCGCGGCTGCAAATCCGAAGAGGCTAAGAATTTTGATGGAAGTAGGCATGTTGGTTTCTCCTATAGGGCTTCATCACCGGATTCGCCGGTACGAATTCGCACCGCCGCACCCAAATCCAGGACGAAGATTTTTCCATCTCCAATATTCCCGGAGTTGGCGGCTGTTTTGATGGCCTCGATGGCCGCGTCCACCTGATCATCGGCAACAGCAACCTCGACTTTGGTTTTGGGCACAAAACTAATCGCGTATTCCGCACCACGATAAATTTCCGTGTGTCCTTTTTGACGGCCAAAACCGGACACTTCGCTGGACGTCAGCCCGGCGATCCCCGCGTCAATGAGGGCCTCCCGAACGGCTTCCAGCTTTGCCGGCTTGATAATCGCCATGACGAGTTTCATGAGACGACTCCTTGTTACAGTGAAAAAAATGTCACACTTTACGTGTGCGTGTCCCCCCGATGGCTCGCAGGCACTGCTCTGAAAGCGTTCATAACGGAGTTCAACTGGGAGGTCTTTCTCAAGTTCCGTGCCAATCGGCTATTATTGTTTTATTTTAAATAGTTAGACGAAAATCGCTAGCCTGGAGCCAATTAAAAATGCCTAATAATTATTCATTTATTGCATAAAATAAAATATGCGTAATAATTATGCATAAAAAGAGGCTAGACATTCCCCGGCCCAGGCTCGCATATGACGGATCAATAGTTTTGGGCGATCAAGAGGCTTAGCTTTTGGCCAATATTGAGACGGACATCGTGATCATCGGCGGCGGCTTGACCGGCGGTGTCATGGCCGTGGCGCTGACGTCCGCCGGATTGCACTGTGTTGTGGTGGACCGCCAGGCGCCGCCCGAGCAATTGACACCGGAATTCGACGGCCGCGCCTCCGCGATTGCCCAAGCGCCACAGCAGATGCTGGCGCGGCTGGGGATTTGGCCGCGCATCCCGGCCGAAGAGTCGCCGATCCTCGATATCCGGGTGTCGGATGGGGAGTCCCGGCTGTTTTTGCATTATGACCATGAAGAAGTGGGTGCCCCGGCGCTAGGGTACATGGTGGAGAACCGGCATTTGCGGCATGCCGTGCAACAGGCTCTATACGCCGCCAATGGCGGGCAGCTGAAAGCGCCGGCTGACATCGCTTCGATTGATGCGGGGCCCGACAGTACCGTGGTGAGCCTCGCTGGGGGTGAGCAGATATCCTGTCGTATGGTCATTGCTGCCGATGGCCGCGGATCGTGGACAAGGGAGCAGGCCGGCATTCAAGTCACCGCCTGGGATTATGGCCAGACCGGCTTTGTCTGCACGGTCGCGCATGAACATCCCCACCAAAATGTTGCCCATGAGAGATTTCTGCCGGCCGGCCCGTTTGCCATTTTGCCGCTCTCAAACAATCGGGCGTCCATCGTCTGGACGGAGAAGGAGCCGGCCGCCGCTTATATTAAGTCGCTGGATGACAGCGCGTTTATGGCGACGTTGGCCCGGCGGTTCGGCGATTTCCTCGGACAACTCGAACTGGTCTCGCCGCGCTGGGCCTATCCTTTGTCCCTGCAGTTTGCCTGGTCCAGTACGTCTGAAAGGCTGGCGCTGATCGGTGACGCGTCCCACGCCATGCACCCGATTGCCGGGCAGGGGCTGAACATGGGCCTGCGGGATGTGGCGGCGCTGGCTGAGGTGCTGACCGACGCGCACCGGCTTGGTCTCGACATTGGGGCAGCCCATGTGCTCGAGGGATATGAGCGTTGGCGCGGGTTTGACAATATGCTGATGTTGGCGTCGACCGACGGGTTGAACAGATTGTTCTCCAACGATCTGCCGCCTGTCCGACTGGCCAGAGACATAGGCCTTGCGGCTGTCAATAAAATCGGGCCCCTGAAAAAAGCGTTCATGCGCCACGCCATGGGCCAGTCGGGCAACCTGCCCCGCCTGCTCAAGGGCCAGGCTCTTTAGCCCCGGCCCCGCATCATGAGTCCCAAAGTCCGCAGCCTCGCCATCCTGGCCTTCTGCGAGGTGGCGGTGATGGCGCTGTGGTTCTCCGCATCCGCCGTGTTGTCGTCGATCTTGGCCACACCTTTGCCTCGCTTTACAACAGCGCGGTGCAGGCCGGCTTTGTCGCGGGCACGTTGATCGTCGCGGTGCTGGGGTTTGCCGCTCGCCTTAAGCCCTAACGGTTTTTCATGGCCTACGCGATCATTGCGGCGATCACCAACGGGGCGATCCTGTGGCTCTATCCGGCGTCGCCCGCCGTCATCGTCATGCGACTTATCACCGGGGCGTGCAAGGCCGGCGTTTACCCGGCGGGTTCTCCAGCGTTTCGAAGTAAATGTGTTCAAGCGCGCCGGCCGTGCCTCGTGTTGTTTCGGGCCGCGCGGTCACGCGGATGTAGCCGTCGGGCCGGCTGTCTGCGCTGCCGCCTATGGGCACGCCGCTCACGGCAACCGGGCGCTCAATGCCGTCCGCGCCAACGAGACGGCAGCGGATATCGCGGAACGCAACACCCTCTTCCATCGTGGATTTCAGGCTGGCGGCTTCAGGGGTAAGGTCCCAGATCGGTTGCCCGAGCAGACTTTCGCCCAACGAGTGTGGATCGCCGGTTGGCGTCGCGTGCACTTTTTGAATGATATGCTTGTCGTCGGCCTACCAGAACAGATCAACTGATGCGGACAGCAAGGTCGTCATGATCACGGCGGCGGCCTCTTGATCGTTCTCCCGCTGCGCAATGAGTTGTTCCAGGATCCGATTCACACCCGCATTACCTCTTTGGCTTAAGGTGATCCTTGATGTGTCACCAATATAGTATGGGCTCCGCGAATTTCTGGCAATTTGCTCAAATGCTTCAACATGTTTCAGTCGGCGGAGAATCTGGGGTTTATCCCCAGAGGGAACCTTGGTTTAGGTCACTTTTCCGAGAGCCAGGTGTCGATCAGCCAGCGAGAGATGGAATATCCCGGCGGCGGGAGGATATTGCCCTCGGCCGCCATCTCGTGGACTTCTTCTCTGGAAAACCAACGCGCGTCCAACAACTCATTGTCGATCAGGTCCACATCTACGTTCACGCCGACGGCGCGGAAGCCGAGCATAATCGACGCCGGGAAGGGCCACGGCTGGGACGCCTGATAGACTTGATCCACCGTACGAATCCCCGTTTCTTCGTACACCTCGCGGGCCACGGCGTGTTCCAGGGACTCGCCCGGCTCCACGAACCCGGCGATGGTGGAGTAGCGCAGGCCCTGAAATCGCTTGTTGTGCCCCAGCAGGCACTTGTCCTCGCTCGGGTGGGTGACCAGCATAATCACCGCCGGGTCTGTGCGGGGAAAATGGCTCCGGGCGCAGTCCTCGTTCGAACACTTCCGTTCATGACCGCTACGTTGGCTGAGGGTCGGGCTGCCGCAGGCGCCGCAATACTGATAGGTGCGGTTCCAATAGCCGAGCGCTCGCGCATAGGCCAGATAACCGGCTTCCCGGGATTCGACGGTAGAGGCTAGCCGGCGTAAATCCTCGAAAGACGCACCCTCGGGTAAGGGCGCGTCCTCGGCCGCTTCCAGATGCGACAGTTCCGCGCCGTAATAGGCGACGCCGTCCTCTAGACCCAAAAACATCAGGACGGAGGCATTTTCCTTGAACCAGGCGGCCTCGGCCCGCTCCAGTTTGACGGCGCTGGGATCGTTCAGCCAGACCAGGCTCCGGTCCCGCCAAACGGGCAGAATAATTTCCCGAGCCTCCGCCAAATCCGGGTGCTGCTGGTCCGGCTCCTGCCGCAAATGCGCTGCCCGATCGAGAATCGCCCGGTCGAAATAAAAGCGTTCGTTCATAGCGGCGAAATTTGCATAGACCAGCCCCTTGCGCAATCACCCTTGTCGGCGGGCGGAACTCAAAATGGTGTTTCCCGGCCTTCGAGTTTTGGAGTAAATTTGCCCGGTATGACGTGATTTCCCACATTCTTTCAGATCATCCTTCGCCATGGTCGGCATGGGCTGCTTGCAGGAGCGCTGCTGCTGGCGCTTCTGCCGGGACTCGGCGCTTGAACGACGCCCCATCTGACCGACATCTTCACGGCGCTGGATGCGAGAGGATTTGTGCCCAATCAGGCGGAAGTGGTGGCCGCCGCCGATTGGAAAGAGGCCCTCATCATTGAAATTCAAATCCGGCAGAACGAATTCGACCCGGCGATTATCCGGCTGCTTCAGGGCGAGCCCCATATTCTGATCTTGGAAAACCGGGGTCAGGTGCCGCATATTCTGGCCTCGACGGAATTTTTCAAAACCACGGCGATTCGCAAAGCCCTCACGGAGACGGAGGAAATCAGCGGCGCAAACCTGATCGGCCACCATCTCAAGCCCGGCGAAATCAAGGAAATCCATTTCGTGCCTGTATTGGACGGCTGGTACGACCTCGAAGGATCCGAGGGCGGCCCTGCCATCTACCTGACCGACCGGTATTTGCCCCCTGGAGCCGAGGCGCGCGGCTGGGCATGGTCGGCGCCTTTATCGTTGGGCCGTAATCCTGTCTCCCCGGCGCTGGAATAAACGCCCGGCATTCGGTCTTGCCTCGCCTCCCCCTTCACCTGCTATATTTCGAATGGGAGATCGGCCGTGGACGGACCGCTCGCCAACCCGGTCAGGTCCGGAAGGAAGCAGCCGTAACGAGTTTCGTCTGGGTCGCGTGTCCGGTCTCCTTTTCCCGCCGGCCCCGTGCATTTTGCGCCCAATAGATGACCGACAGCGACTCAATGAACGATGAACCACAATTGATCACCGGGGAGCCTGACCAGCCCGGTAAGGAGTCAGGGTCTTACCGGGTATTGGCGCGCAAGTACCGCCCGGAAAATTTCCATGACCTGATCGGCCAGGACGCCATGGTGCGCACCCTGACCAATGCGTTTGATTCCGGTCGGCTTGCGCATGCGTTTATTCTGACCGGCGTGCGGGGCGTCGGCAAAACCACCACCGCGCGGATCATCGCCCGCGCGCTTAACTGTATCGGCCCCGACGGCAATGGCGGGCCGACCATTGACCCGTGCGGCGAATGCGACAAGTGTACGGCGATCTCCGAGGACCGGCTGGTCGACGTGATGGAGATGGACGCGGCCAGCCGCACCGGCGTCGATGACGTGCGGGAACTCATCGAAGGTGTGCGCTACAAGCCCGTCGCCGCACGCTACAAAGTCTATATTATTGACGAGGTGCACATGCTGTCCCGCAATGCCTTCAATGCGTTGCTGAAGACGCTGGAAGAGCCGCCGGAGCATGTGAAGTTCATTTTCGCCACCACGGAAATTCGCAAAGTGCCGGTGACGGTGCTTTCCCGCTGCCAGAGATTTGATCTGCGCCGGGTGGATGTGGAGACCCTGTCCAAGCATTTCATCGGCATTGCTGAAAAAGAAGACGTCAAGATTTCCGCGCCGGCCATTGCGCTGATTGCGCGGGCGGCGGACGGCTCGGTCCGGGACGGTCAAAGCCTGCTGGATCAGGCCATTGCCACGGGCGCCTCGGATGGGGGGGAGCTCACCGATGTGGATGTGCGCGACATTCTCGGCCTCGCCGACCGGGAGCGGAGCTTTGATCTTCTCGAACAGGTAATGGCCGGCGATGTGGCCACGGCGCTGGACACGCTGACCGAAGATTACACCAATGGCGCGGATCCGCTGATCGTGCTGCAAGATTTACTCGACGTGGTCCATTGGCTGACCCGGGTGAAGGTGACCCCGGCGCTGGCCGATGATCCATCCAACGCGGAAAGCGACCGGGTGCGCGGCAGGGACTTATCAACCCGGTTGTCCATGGCAGCGCTCAGCCGCGCCTGGCAGATGCTGTTGAAGGGTCTCAGGGAAGCCCAGTCCGCGCCTATGCCGATCCAGGCAGTGGAAATGATTTTGATCCGGCTGGCCTATCTCAGCGATCTGCCGAGCCCGGCCGACGCGGTTCAGACATTGCAGGATGGCGGCAGCGCCCAACCCACATCATCAGGGCCTGCGCCCGGAGGCGGCAATGGCGGCGGCGCGCGCGCGATGGCCGGCGTTCAGGTTCAGGCGGCGGCGCAAACCGTCGCGGCCGAGCCACAAGCAATTGCCAAGCCGAGACCGGCCTCTTTCGAAGAAGTGGTGGCGCTAGCCGATCAGATGAACGAGCGCACGTTGCGGGTGGACCTGGTCAATAATGTGCATCTGGTAGCATTTGAGCCGGGCAAGATCGGCATCCGTCTGACCGAGAACGCCGCCCCCAATCTGGCCGACCGGCTTAGGAAGTTTTTGAACGATCAGACCGGCCGCAACTGGTCCGTGCTCATTACCCAAGAAGCCGGCGAGCAAACCCTGCGCCAGCAGGAAGACGCGGAGAAACAGGCGCGCCGGGCCGAGGTGGCTAAACACCCGATGATGCAGGCTATGCAGGACGTGTTTCCCGGTGCGGAGGTGGAAGATATTCGCACCATTGGCGGCTCGCCCGAGGATGAAGAGGCCCCGCCGGCCGATGATGAGGAAGGAGAGACCGACACATGAAGAACCTCGGTCAAATGATGAAGCAGGCCCAGGAAATGCAAGCCAAGATGACGGAAATGCAGGATGCACTGGGCGACTTGGAAGTCACCGGGTCGGCCGGCGCCGGCATGGTCGAGGTGACCCTGACCGGCAAGAACGAGGCCCGCCGGATCAAGATCGATCCATCCCTGGCCGGGCCCGACGATATCGAGGTGCTGGAAGACCTCATCGTTGCCGCCATCAACGACGCCAAAGCCAAGGTCGAGCTCAGGGTGCAGGAAAAAATGTCAGAGCTCACCGGCGGGCTGCAACTGCCGCCCGGCTTTAAACTGCCGTTCTAGAAGGCCACGGACGCCCTTTGGCCACCACCGATATTGACCGGCTGATCCAGCTTCTGGCGAAACTGCCGGGGCTCGGTCCTCGGTCAGCCCGTCGCGCCGCGCTGCATCTGATCCGCAACCGGGAACAGCTTCTCCGGCCCCTGGGACAGGCCATGGAACAGGCGGCGGACAATGTGCGGACATGCTCTCGCTGCGGCAATCTGGATACCGCCGATCCCTGCGCCATCTGTGTCGATCCGAAACGGGACGGCGCCACCATCTGTGTGGTCGAGGAAGTGGCCGATCTGTGGGCGCTGGAACGAACCTCGGCGTTTAATGGGCATTATCATGTGCTGGGCGGCGTGCTGTCGCCTCTGGACGGGATCGGGCCTGAAGACTTGAACCTGGCCGGGCTGATCAGCCGCGCCGGCGCGGAGGGCTTGAAAGAAGTGATCCTGGCGACCAGCGCCACGGTGGACGGCAAAACAACGGCCCATTATGTCACCGACCGTCTGGCCGATACGGGCGTCACCGTCTCGGCGCTTGCCCATGGCATCCCCGTGGGGGGCGAGCTCGATTATCTGGATGACGGCACGCTGTCGGCCGCACTAAAGGAAAGACGAAATTTCTAACCCCGCATCACTTTGACGAGGTTGTCAGCGGCGGCGGTCAGCAGGCCTGAATCCGTGCTGCAGGCGACGAACTGGAAGCCCCAACTTATATAGCGTTTGGAGTCTTCCGCGTTGCCGGCCAGGATGCCGGGGGCCTTGTCCGCGTCCCGAATGATCTTGCTGGCGGCTTCAATCTCTTTTTGCACATCCTCGTGGGCCGGGTTACCGAGATGGCCGAGGGACGCGGATAGGTCGGACGGGCCGATGAATACGCCGTCGATGCCGTCGATGTTGGCGATAGCATCCAACTGCTTCAGTGCCGAACCGGTCTCCACCTGAACCAGGATGCAAATTTCGTCCTGGGCCTTATGCAGGTAATCCTTGGTCCGGCCATAGCGGCTGGCCCGCGTGGAGCCGGCGACGCCGCGCAACCCATCCGGCGGATAGCGGCAGCTTTTCACCGCCTCCGCCGCTTCGTCCGCCGTCTGCACAAACGGGATGAGGATGGTCTGCGCGCCGATATCCAGCACCTTCTTGATCAGCACCCGGTCGTTCCAGGCGGGTCGCACCGCATGCGACGCCGTGCCGCCGGTCGCCGCCTGCAAAAGCGGCAGCACGCTCGCCACCTCGATCGGGGAGTGTTCCGTGTCGAACAGGATCCAATCAAAGCCCGCCCCGGCGATGATCTCAGCGGTGATCGGACTGCACAGGCTGGACCAGAGGCCCAATTGAACCTCGCCATTGGCCAGCGCCTTCTTGAACGTGTTTTCCTGCATGATTTTGGGTCCTAGATGAACTGGATGGCGACGCCGCCGAGCGGGCCGAAGTCGGCGTGCAGCGTGTCGCCTTTCTCCGCCCAGACTGGCCGGGTGAAGGACCCGGACAGCATCATGTGTCCGGGCTCCAGGGTCACGTCGAACGGCGCCAGCTTGTTGGCGAGCCAGGCAATGGCCATAGCCGGATGGCCGAGCACGCCGGCGGCAAGTCCGGATTCCTCGATTTCCGAATTGCGGTAGAAGGCCGCGCCGACCCAGCGCAGGTCTACATCGTCGGGACGCACCGGCCGGCCGCCGATGACCAGCCCGGCCGCCGCACCGTTATCGGCGACGGTGTCGAAAATCTTCCGCGGGTTCTGGATGCGGGCGTCGATGATTTCGATGGAGGGGACGACATAGTCGGTGGCGCGCATCACGTCGATCAGTCCGACCTCCGGGCCTTTCAGCGGCTCTTTGAGCACGAAGGTCAGTTCCGGTTCGACCCGGGGCACACAGAAGTCTTCGAACTTTACCTTGGCCCCGTCGTTCAACAGCATCGTATCAAGAATATAGCCATAGTCGGGCTCATCAATGCCGGTGGAGGCCTGCATGGCCTTGGAGGTAAGGCCGATTTTGTGGCCCACGACTTTCGCACCTTCCTTGACGAATTGATCGGCGATGGCGGAGGAGATGGCGTAAGAGTCTTCGACCTCGATTTCCGGGAAGGTGGTGGAGAGCTGCACCGCCTGCTTTTTTGTGCGGTGAGCTTCCAGCAGCGTGTCGACCGCCTGTTGGAATTGTTCGTCAGTGAGCATGGCATCCTCTGTGATGTCGTGGCCCGGCTTTGTCCCGGTTATACTGATCTTGCGAGGAGCAACTTTGGCCGAGGGCAGGGCAAAATGCAAGCGGGCGCGGGACCGGCGCTTTACCCCGTCTGATCCTCTGCTAAAGTGCCGCCGACGATTGTGGCGGTGAGGATAAGCGATGGCAGACGACGAGATTTACGGCGTTGAGATATTGTCACCCGACAGCGCGATTGCGCCCACCGGCACCTGGTCGGTCGGCGCGCGGGCGGGGGACTATGTGTTCATCGCCGGCATGCGAGGGATCGATCCGGACACCAATGAACTGGTGGAAGGCGACGAAGCCAGGATCACCCAGGCCTTTCGCAATATGGAGCTGATCGCCGCTTCCGAAGGCGCCGGCCTGTCGGACGCCGTGCGCTTGACCGTTTATGTCACCGATATGAACGCCTACCGGCCCATCGTCAACGCGGTGCAGGAAAAGCTGTGGGAGGGCGGGCCCTATCCGCCGCGCACTATCCTGGAAGTTTCAGCGCTGAACCAAAACGATATCTTCGAGGTGGAGGGGACGTTCTACGTCGGCCCTTCGGACGACTAGGCATTATTCCGCCGCCGATTGCTGGTGGGCGAGTTGATCGGTGAGCCAGGCCTCGATCACCGGTTCCAGATTCTCGTATTCCTGATAACCCACCGTCAGATAGGCGAATCCGTTCTTGTCGTTGACCACCACGGTCGGAAAACCGCTGACGCCCAACCGCTGGGCGAAGTAAAAATCCATCTGGGTTTTCTGCCGCATTTCGTCTGACGGAAAACGTTGGGCGAAATCGTCTCTGTCCAGACCAAACGCCCCGGCCAGGTCGATCAGCATCTCGTCTTGTGTCACATCCCGGTTTTCGGCATAGAACGCGCCCTGCAGATGGGTGAAGAAATTCAGCGCGGTCTTGTTGCCAGCCATTTCGCGGGCGGTGACGGCGGCGCGGCAAGCGGCCTCCGTGTTGTAGACGAAATCGTCGCGCTCCAGGATATCGAACTTGAAGGGCTGGCCCGACCGCTCGCCGATCTCCCGCCAGTGTTCGTCCAGGAACTTCTTACGCGCCTCGTCCTGAGGCTCGGTCCAGTCGATATGCAGCCCGCCGACTACCAGGGTGGTTACCGCGCGGCCCTCGCATTGCTCTTCCAGCTTGCGCTTGGTCGGCGCAAATCCGTAGCACCAGGAGCACATGGGATCGCCCACGTAAATCAGTTCTTTGTCCCGTCCGTCCATTAGATCATCCTCCGAGGGCTACTATAGGCCGCAAATACCGGGGGGCAAAACGGCGGGTTTTTTTCAGGCGGACAGGGGTGTGGGGTCGGCGGTGGCGGATCGCCGGGCCCGTTCGCTGGCGGACTTCAATTGCCCGCAGGCGGCCATGATATCCCGGCCGCGCGGCACGCGGATCGGTGCGGACAATCCGTTCTCGTTCAGAAGTTCCGAGAACTTCCTGATCACATGATGGGACGAGCATTCGTATTCCGCCCCCGGCCACTTGTTGAACGGGATCAGGTTGATTTTGGCGGGAATACCCTTGAGCAGCCGCACAAGCTCCTTGGCGTCGGCGGTGGAATCATTAACGTCTTTCAGCATCACATACTCAAAGGTGATGCGCCGGGCGTTGTTGGCGCCGGGATAGGCCCGGCACGCCGACAGCAGTTCCGCGATCGGATATTTCTTGTTGATGGGGACCAAAATGTCCCGGAGATCATCCCGCACCGCATGCAGCGACACCGCGAGACCAACCCCCAGCTCCTCGCCGACCCGCCGCATCATCGGCACAACGCCCGAGGTCGACAGCGTGATCCGGCGCTTGGACAGCGCGACGCCTTCCGGGTCCATGATGATCTTGAGGGCGCGTGCCACCGCGTCATAATTATAAAGCGGCTCCCCCATACCCATCATGACGATGTTGGATAACATCCTGCCTTCCGGCGGCGACGGCCATTCCCCGTAGGTGTCCCTCGCGATCATCATCTGGCCGACGATCTCCGCCGGTTCCAGATTGCGCACCAGGCGCTGGGTGCCGGTGTGGCAAAACTTACACGTCAATGTGCAGCCGACTTGCGACGAGATGCACAGCGCCCCCCGGTCTTCTTCGGGGATGTAGACGGACTCCACTTCGTTGCCGTCGTTAGTGCCCAACAGCCATTTGCGGGTGCCGTCCTCGGACAATTGTTCGGTGACCACGCGGGGCCGGCGCAACTCGAAATGTTCTGCTAGTGTCTCGCGCAAGTACTTCGACAAGGTGGTCATCTCGGTGAAATCTGTCTCACCCCGGAAATAGATCCAGTGCCAAAGCTGCTTGGCGCGGAACGGTTTCTCGCCAAGCAGGGTCAATTCCGCCGCCAGCTCCTCCCGGCTGAGCCCGATGAGATTTTTCTTAATTTCGCTCACGTGCGTGATTCGAACCCTACTTCACGCCGCATGCTTTGCCGATGGTGCGGTAGGCGGCGGTGAAGCCTTTCAGGGAATAGGTGTCCACGGTCTTGGTGCCGCGGCTGGAAAAACCGGTCACAACCATGGACCGGCCGCGGATCATGGCGCGAGTGAGAGACCGGTCGGTCTTGGGATCCTTGGCCCAGGCGGCTTCTCTATCGGTGAACAGTTTGTAGACCTGCCCGTCGATGTTGACCAACACCTCGCTGTCCTTGCGGTAGGTGTAACCGGCGCGGAATTCCACCACGTCCCGGCTTTTTTCGCCGGGGCGGTGAGTGACCAGCACGAGCGCGTCGCCCCGTTTCGAATAATTGCCGGTCTCTCTCAACGGCGCGCTGGCGATATAGCAGGTCAGCGCTGCACCCGCCCCATACTTAAAGGCGCTCCAGTCGCCGGAATTCGACAGGGGCGACTGCGCCCAAACAGGCGCGGCCGGCAACATCAACGCCGACATATGTAAGAGTGAGATCAAAAACCGTCGCATGCTCATCCGTTATCCACCATCTCCGTAAATTCTTCCACTTCCGCCGCCGGCGGTTCCGCCCGAAATGCATCCATTTTGGTGATCGACGCCGGCGTCCCGAACGCGGATTTGGGCATCGGCTCCGGTTCGCCACCGGGCATGACGGGACGGCGGGCGTGCCGGCCCAGGCTCATCAGCCGGTCATACATGACTATCGCGCCGGCCACACCTAAATTGACGCAGAATTTTGTCGGGATTTTGACGGTATAGGCGCAACGCTCCAAAATTTCCGGCGAGAGGGAGCCCCGTTCCGGCCCCAGCACATAGGCCGCCATTTGCGGATGTCGAAAGCTGGGCAGGTCCGCCGCGTCGTCCAACAGCTCGATCCCTACCAATTCGCACTTGTCCGGCAGGACCAGGCCGGCGGCATTGGGAAACTGATAGAAAGGCACATGGCCGGGTGTTTTGGACGTATCCGACAGGCCGCCGTCCCGCGCCTGATATTTGGCGTCCACGGTAAAAACAAAGCTCGCGTCGAAGGCATGGGCGGAGCGGAACAGGCTGCCCACGTTCATTGATTTGCTGACGCTTTCCACGCCGATGCCGAAATAACCGCGCATGGCGGCTAGTCTAACCGGATTCGACCCGCCCGTAAAAGCGTGGGTTTCTATGGCCTGCGGTTGTTGAACAAGACGTCAGGCACAACTCGGTTCGGCCGTATTGCGGCGCTCCCGCAATTCCCCCATGATCAATCCAAGAGATTTTCGGCGGATTTTATCCGCTGCCACAGCTTTTGTAGTTAGAGATATATGGGTAAGACATTTACGACTTTGGGCCGGGCTATTGTTGGCGGCGTTTGTCATCCCCCACGTTATCAATCATGCCCTAGGCCTGGTGTATCTGCAGGTAATGGAAGCTATGCGGCAGGTGCTGGCCGTGATTTGGCAGGGGCCTCCGGGCGGCTGGATTCTCCTGGCGGCGTTCCTGACCCACTTTTTCCTGGCGCTGTTTGCGCTTTTCAGCCGGTCGACTCTGCGCATGCCCCTCTGGGAAGGGGTGCAGATTGCCCTCGGTCTACTGATCTTTCCGTTGGTTCTGGTGCATGTGATCGGCACGGCCGTCGTCGGCGAGCTGTTAAACTTCGATCCGACCTATGAATATGTGATCACCTCGATTTGGGTCGCCGAACCGATCCGGGGTGTGCAGTAGACGTTTATGATGGTCATCGTGTGGGGCCATGTCTGCATGGGTCTGAATTTCTGGCTGCGTCTGAAAGACTGGTACCGAAAATGGGTGCCGGTTTTTGTCGGCGCGGCGATCCTCATCCCCGTATTGGCGTTTTTGGGGTTTGCGCGTGTTGGCCGGCAGTTGTCCGAGGTCGCGCTCGACGAACCGGATTTCTTCCGGCGGGTCTATGCACTACTACGCGAACATGAATATATGCTGAAGGATTTGAGCGCGCTCGAGCCGAATATTCTCTATATCGTCTTCGCCCTAATCCTGTCGATTTTCGTCGTCCGGCTGGTCCGGCACTTCTATCGAAACTGGCACGGCGTCTATCATTTGGATATTCGCGGCTCGACCAAGCTGGGTGAAGAGAATCTTTCTTACGACGTATTATTCATTCTCAACCAGTTCTTTGCCGAGATGGCGGCGGCCATTGCCAAAACCCACGGTCACTATGCGCAGTTTACCGGCGATGATGTGAATGTCTCGGCGCGGCTGGAGGCTCTGACCAAGGAATACGGCGTCTCACTCATAGTTTCGGAGCGGGTGGCCAATTTAGCCGGCCTGGATTTGTCCGGTCAGGAGCGACACGTCGCCGAGGTCCGCGGCCGGGACGAGCCTTTGCCGATCTATGCGTTCAAGGACCCGATGTGCCCGCAGATTGAGCCGGCGGGATAATCTAGAAATCCCAGGGCGCCCGGCCGGTTTCCGTCGCGACTTGCCCTGACGCCAATCCGATATCCTTCAGCAGCCGTGAATTCAGAGATTTCAGGTGATGCCGCTGGCGGGAGACCTCGGCCACCCGGTGGATCGCTGACCAAATGGGCCGCGCCTGCCGGACCGTCTATTCCAGTCCCAGTCACACAGGGCTTATCTGTGCGGTTGAATCCGGGGTGGCGGTGACCGCACTGGCGAAAAGCACCATGCCGGATAGTTTCAGAATGCTGGGACCGGAGGAAGGGTTTACCGAGCTGCCGTCTTTCGATATCGGGATTATTCGCACGCAGCGAGAGCAATCACCGGCGGTCGATAGCTTTGCGGCGCACGTGATCCGATGTTTCCGGGACGGTTTGATCCCCAAATTAGGAGCCGAGACTACTGCGCCGGCTGCGGAACTGGTTCGCCCTTAGGGTGAATCTTGATCGGCAGGTGGATCAGCGCGGCAACAATGCCCAACCCAATAGCGATTTGCCACACCAGATCATAGGAGCCAGTTGCGTCAAACAGCCATCCGCCCAGATACAGCGAGGTGAAGGAGCCGACCTGATGGCTGGCGAACACGATACCGGCCAGGGTCGCCAGATAGCGTATGCCGAACATCTGTCCCACCAGTCCGTTGGTCAGCGGCACCGTGGCCAGCCATAGGAAGCCAATGCAGAAGGCGAAAACAAGCGTAGACGCCGGCGACAACGGAATGATGATGAACCCGGCGATGACCACGGATCGCATCGTATACAAGATGCTCAACAGATACTTCTTGCTGTATTTGTCGCCGAGCCAGCCAAAGACCAAGGTTCCAGCCAAATTCGTCACGCCGATAACACTGATCGCAACACCCGGCAGCCATCCCGGCATTCCCCGTGTAATCAGATAATTGGGCAAGTGACCCATCACAAACATCACATGAAAGCCACACACATAGAACCCGGCGATCAGTAACAGGTAGCCGGAATGCTTGCGTGCTTTGCTGAGCGCGTCATACAGGGATTGAGCTGCTTCAGCGCCGGCGGATTGATCCGAGGTCTTTCCCTTCAGGGCAAAAGCCAGCGGAATAATGAGCCCAAGCATTGCGGCGAGGATAAGAAGCGCATCCACATGACCAAGCGAATTAATCGTGAACTGGTTTAGCGGGGCGATAAGAATCTGTCCGGCTGTACCCATTGAGCTGGCGATACCAAAATAGAGAGAGCGGCGCTCTTCTGGAACGTGGCGCGCTACGACCGACAAGAGGACCGCCCAGGTAGAGCCGGAACCGGAAATACCCAGGATAATGCCGGTGCTGACATGCAGCCCCCAAATCGAATCCGCATTGGCCAGCATCAGAAGTCCCAATACCTGGAAGATGCCGGCGATGGCGATCACGCGTCCCGAGCCATAGCGGTCAGCGATGGCGCCGACGAAGGGCTGAGACAGACCCCACAACAGATTCTGGATGGCGAGCGACAATGAGAAGGCCGACACGCCAATCCCGAAGGCCTGGGAGATTGGCGTCTGAAACAAGCCAAAGCTCTGGCGCATTCCCATGGAGAGAACAAGCACCAGACTGGCGCATATGAGAACAATCAGGCCTTTTCTGGAAAGCACGGGCGTTCCTTTCGAACTTGTCGGACCGGGGAGTTTGCCCGCATATTGAACGGACCCCGGATGCCGATCGGTCGACTATCGAATATAGGGCTAACGGCCAAAACACAATCCAAAACGGCTTTATCCCCTATGGTCCATCCTGTAGCATCGCCGGAAAACCAAGCCGAAATCACCTCAATACTCACCTATGGGAGGGTTAGCATGAATAAAGTATGCGGCAGCGCCGCCGAGGCCCTGGAGGGCCATCTCAAGGGCGGCATGATGATCATGGCCGGCGGGTTCGGGGTGTGCGGCATCCCGGAACACCTGATCGCGGCAATCCGGGATTCCGGCGTCAAGGACCTCACGGTGGTTTCCAACAATGCTGGTATTGACGGGGCGGGCCTGGGGCTTCTGCTGGAAACCCGCCAGATCAAAAAGATGATTTCGTCCTATGTGGGAGAGAACAAAACCTTCGAGAAGCAGTATCTCGATGGTGACCTGGAGCTGGAGTTCAATCCTCAAGGCACCCTGGCGGAGCGCATTCGCGCCGGCGGCGCCGGCATTCCGGCCTTCTACACCAAGACCG
Organism: Rhodospirillaceae bacterium; assembly: GCA_038127535.1. Taxonomy (GTDB): domain Bacteria; phylum Pseudomonadota; class Alphaproteobacteria; order Rhodospirillales; family UBA2165; genus JAYPHU01. The sequence goes on from JAYPHU010000024.1 coordinate 46,529, forward strand.
GCTACGGCACGCAAATCGCCGAGGGCAAGGAGACCCGTGAATTCAACGGCGAGAACTATGTCATGGAAACCGGCCTGGTCGCCGATCTCTCCATTGTAAAGGCGGATAGGGGCGACACGGAGGGTAATCTGATCTTCCGCAAAACCGCCCGGAATTTTAATTCCATCATGGCCACGGCCAGCAAGTTCACCGTGGCCGAAGTGGAAGAACTGGTGGAGCCGGGTGAGCTCGACCCGGACCATATCCACACGCCCGGCATTTTTATTCAGCGCATTCTCAAGGGCGAGAACTTCGAGAAACGGATCGAACAGTTGACGACCCGGTCCCGGGACGCGGCGTAGAGGGAGACAAGACATGGCTTGGGACAGAGACCAAATGGCGGCCCGCGCGGCAAAGGAACTGCAGGATGGGTTCTATGTAAATCTCGGGATCGGCATTCCGACCCTGGTGTCCAATTTCATTCCGGACGGTATCAACGTGTCGCTACAGAGCGAGAACGGGATGCTCGGCATCGGTCCGTTCCCCTATGAGGGCGATGAGGACCCGGACCTGATCAACGCCGGCAAACAGACGGTGACCGAACTGCCGCAGACCTCGTACTTCGACAGCGCTGCCAGCTTCGGCATGATCCGGGGCGGCCATATCGACATTGCCATTTTGGGCGCCATGCAGGTGGCGGAGAACGGTGATCTAGCCAACTGGATGATCCCCGGCAAGCTGGTGAAGGGCATGGGCGGCGCGATGGACCTGGTCGCCGGCGTCCAAAAGGTCGTGGTGATCATGGATCAGAACGCCAAGGACGGCAGCCCCAAATTCCTAAAGGAATGCAATCTGCCGCTCACCGGCACGCAGGTAGTCGACATGTTGATCACCGATCTCGGCGTCTACGAGATCGACCGCAAAGCCGGCAAAACGACGCTGGTGGAGCTCGCTGACGGCGTCACCGTCGACGAAGTGCGGGAAAAAACCGAAGCCGGCTTCGAGGTCGCGGCGGGGTTGGGGTAGTTTCCCCCTCCCCCTGACCCCCTCCCACAAGGGGAGGGGGGATTAGAACGAGTCACCCCTCCCTTAATGGGAGGGGCAGCGCGTTAGCGCGGGGGAGGGTGAACCCCCACAATTGTCTTTCTCTCCCCCACGCCCTCCCGTATGAGGGAGGATGTTGTCATCGTTCAAATCCAAATGGCTTGCCTTGCCCGGCGTGATGCAGGGTGCGGTGTGGATGCTGCTCGGCGGGGCCAGTTTCGCCGGGCTCAGTGTCACCATCCGCCTCGCCACCCAAGACGTGCCCACCCTCGAAGTCGTCTTCTTTCGTAATTTTATCAACCTGCTGATCATGCTGCCGTGGCTGATGAAAATCGGCTGGTCGGCGTTGAAAACCGAACGGTTCGGCATGCACGTGATGCGCTCGACCAACGGCCTGATCTCCATGTTCTTCTGGTTCACCGCCGTCTCGATCCTTCCCTTGGCGGAGGCCACGTCGCTGGGCTTCACCGCGCCTTTGTTTGCCACTTTGGGGGCGGCGTTAATCCTGCGCGAAGACGTCCGGGCGCGCCGCTGGATTGCCATGCTGATCGGATTCGCCGGCACGTTGATTATCCTCCGGCCGGGATTGCAGGTAGTCTCGCCGGGCGCGCTGGCGATGTTGGCCGGCGCGGTGTTCGTCGCCGTCTCCATGCTCTGCGTAAAGTCTCTGAGCCGCACGGAATCACCTAACTCCATGGTGCTCTATATGGCGATCCTGACCACGCCAGTCTCCGCCATTCCGCTGCTGTGGGTCTGGGAGATGCCCCAGGGGATCAGTTGGCTGTGGCTGTTCGGGGTCGGGCTTACCGGGACCTGCGGTCATTTGTGTTTCAACCGCGCTATGGCGGCCGCGGATGCCTCCGCCGTTCTGCCCTACGAGTATGGCCGCCTGATCTTTGTCGCCATCATCGCCTATTTCCTGTTCAGCGAAGTTCCCGACATCTGGACCTGGGTCGGCAGCTTTGTGATTTTCGCCGCCGGGGTCTATATCGCCAACCGAGAGGCGGCGGCCGCGCGGGAAGCGCGCCGCACGGAGCGCGCCGCGAGCGAGACGGTGATGAGTTGAGGTTATTGGGTCGTCGTCCACGGGCCTGACCCGTGGATCTATCGTAAAGGTGGGTGCGCGGATCACGGCCTATCGGCCGGTCCGCGCATGACGATGATAAAAGACTGGCCGGTGGATGACTAAAATTTTTACCCTAAACCAACCCCCGCTCCCGCTTCCGCAGCACCGGGAGCAGCTCCGCCTCGAACCAGGGGTGTTATTTTGCCAGGCGGTTGTCCGCCAGGACGGATGGGGCGTTGGCAGCCTGTCCGGCAGATATTCCCACCAGCGCGCAACCGTCGCGGTCAGGGTCTTTTCCTTGTTGCCGCCCCGATAATAGTCCTTGGCGTACACGCCGACCAACAGAGTGAGTTCCAGGTTGGGCAGATGCACCATTGACTGATCGTGCCAGGCCGGCGCGCATTCGGGCCGAGGCGGCTCGTCCCCGCCGCGCTCGAACCGGCCGGGATAACAGAATCCCATGGGCATGATGGCGATCCGGGAGGCGTCGTAGAAGGTCTCCCGGTCAATGGCCATCCACTCGCGGGGCCGGTCGCCCGATGGGTCGTTCCACGGGATGCCGGTTTCATGCACCTTGGTGCCGGGGGTTTTGCCGAGGGTATCGGCCAACCCTTCCGCCGCGCCCAGCCAGTCAGGTGCGCTAATAAACGCAGATTTGAACATCCGTTCCTGGTCCTCGCTGCTCTCATAGCGGTTTTATCGGTTTACGCCGCCGATCAGTTTTTCGACCGACGGCAAGATGCGCCGGACTATTTCCGCCACGCCTGCCGCATTGGGATGAATGCCATCCTTCTGATTTAAATTGGCATTGGCGGCCACACCTTCTAGGAAAAATTTGTAAAGAGGTACATTATGTTTCTTGGCGAGCGCCGGATAAATTCGGGCAAATGCCGCCCCGTATTCCTTCCCCAAGTTGGGAGGGGCCAGCATGCCGGCCAGCAACACGTTGATTTCTGCGGCTTTCAGCCGGGTCAGGATCGCATCTAGGTTGGCGTTTGTCTCGGCCGGGTCCAAGCCTCTGAGCCCATCATTGGCGCCCAACTCCAAAATGACCGCCTCTGGCTTGTCGGCCAGGGCCCATCCGACCCGCGCTTTACCGCCGGCGGAAGTATCGCCGGACACGCCGGCGTTGATCATGTGGACGGCATGCCCTTGTTTTCTGAGGGCTACGACCAATTGTTCCGTAAACGAATCGTTTTTTTCGAGCCCATAACCGGCGGCCAAACTATCGCCCAGCACCATCAGGCGAACCGGATTGCCGGAATTTCCATGGGCCGCCGTTATAAATAATAGTGACGCAATAAACACTGCCGGAGTCAGGGCCGGAATCAGCGTTACCGGACGCCAATCCTTTACCCGCGAGACAAGAATGCTATGTAAGAGCATGGCCATGACTGATTGTGAGTACCATGACTGATATAACCGGCGCGCCCGCCAGCGCAATCGTCCTAAAAAATCTTGAACTGACACTGACAAGCGGCGCAGGCGCGGTCAACATCCTGCGGGGCATTGATTTAGATGTGCCAGCCGGCCAGGCGGTCGGTGTTGTGGGCCCGTCGGGCGGCGGGAAATCAACTATGATGATGGTCGTGGCGGGGTTGGAGCGCGCCAGCTCGGGCATTGTGCAGACGGCAGGGGCCGATCTCACCCAATTGGATGAGGACGCTCTGGCGCTGTTTCGCCGGGACAATGTGGGCATCGTGTTCCAGGACTTTCATCTGATCCCGACCATGACGGCGCTGGAGAATGTGGCCATCCCGCTGGAATTCGCCGACAGGCGCAATCACGCGTTCGAGCGGGCTGAAGCGCAATTGGAGGCGGTCGGGCTGGGCCACCGCCTGATCCATTATCCGGGGCAACTGTCCGGCGGCGAACAGCAGCGGGTCGCGTTGGCTCGGGCCTTTGCCGCGGAGCCGAAAATATTGCTGGCGGACGAGCCGACCGGCAACCTAGACGGCGAGACCGGCAAGACCATCATGGACCTGTTGTTTGATCTGCACGACCGGGCGGCGACGACCCTGTTGCTGATCAGTCACGACCCGGCATTGGCCGAGCGCTGCGACCGGGTGGTGACGTTGGCCGATGGCAAGATCATCGATGACCGCCGGGCGGCCGGCGGCTAGATATGAGCGGCGGTTTTAAATTAGCTTTCTCCTATGCCCGGCGGGAATTGCGGGGCGGGCTTAAGGGCTTTCGCGTGTTCATCGCCTGCCTTGCGCTGGGTGTCGCCACCATCGCCGGGGTCAGTAGCCTGTCCGAGGCGGTCATCGGCGGACTGCAGCGGGACGCTAAGCGATTGCTGGGCGGGGATGTATCGCTGCGCCTGATCCATCGGCCGGCAACCCAAGAACAACAAGCCTATCTAAAATCCGCCGGCTCAATGTCGGAGATTATCGAAATGCGCGCAATGGCGCGGACCGCTACTGGTGAGGGTGGGAACCGGAGTCTGGTCGAGCTGAAGGCCGTCGATACGCCCTATCCGCTGATCGGAAAGTTCGGGGTGACCGAGGGCGGCCAGCTCAAAGAGATCCTCAAGAAAGCCGACGGCGCCTGGGGCGCGGTCGCGGGCAAGGGCTTGCTGGCCAAACTCAAACTTAAGATCGGCAACACGGTCCAGGTGGGCGACGCGCGCTACCGGATTATGGGCACTGTCGCCAGCGAACCGGACCGGGTCGCCAGTATTCTCAGTTTCGGTCCCCGGCTCCTCGTCTCTTCAGCGTCGCTACCGGACACCAAGCTGGTGCAGCCCGGCAGTCAGATCAGATACCGCTACCGAGTGGCGCTGCCTGGAAGCGCCAACCTCACCGATTGGGTCGAACAGTTAAAAGACAAATTTCCAACCGCCGGCTGGCGCATCCGGGTGGTGGACGAAGCCGCGCCGGGCCTGCGCCGGTTTGTCGAGCGGATGACCTTGTTCCTCTCCTTCGTCGGGCTGACCACCTTGCTGGTCGGCGGCGTCGGCGTGACCAATGCGGTAGAGTCGTATCTCGATGGGCGCGTGCGGACCATCGGCATGTTGAAGTGCCTGGGCGCATCGGGGGGCTTTATCTTCCGTACCTACTTTATCCAAATTCTGTCTTTGGCCATCGGCGGGATCATCTTGGGACTTATCGCCGGCGCGGTCGCACCGTTGCTGGCCGCCACGGCACTTAAAGGTCTGTTGCCCATTCAAATCGAGGCGGCGCTGTATCCCCTACCGCTGATCATTGCCACCCTATTCGGCTTGCTGATCTCGGTGACATTTGCGTTGTGGCCGCTTTCCCGGGCCCGGGCGGTGACGGCGGCTAGCCTGTTCCGGGACAAGGTTGCGCAGTCCGACTTCAAAGCCGGCGGGCGGTATCTGGCGCTGGTGCTGCTTGGTGTGGCGGCGTTGGCGGCGCTGACCATCTGGAGCGCCAATGACAAATGGTTCGCCAGCTGGTTTGTGGCCGGCGTGATTGTGTCCCTCGTTCTCTTGCGGCTGTCGGCGGCCCTGGTCCGGCGCGTTGCCGCCAACTTCACCAACCTGCGCAGCACGACGGCGCGGCTGGCCATCGCCAATCTGTACCGGCCCGGCGCATCGACCACCAGTGTGATGTTGTCCTTAGGGCTGGGGCTCTCGGTTCTGGTCGCCATTACCCTAATCGAGGCGAACCTCAATCGCCAAGTCAAAGAGCGGTTGCCGGAAATGGCGCCGGCCTTTTTCTTTTTGGATATTCAGCCGGACCAGGTGGCGAGGTTTGATCAAACCGTTTCCGGGTTCGACGGCACCGGCGAATACCGCCGCGTGGCAAGCTTGCGGGGCCGGATCGTCAAGATCGCCGGCAAGCCGGTTGAAGAAGTCGATGTCGCGTCCGATGTTCAGTGGGCGGTCCGGGGCGACCGGGCGCTGACCTACGCCGCCAAACCCGCGGAGGATTCAAAAATCGTCGCTGGCACGTGGTGGCCCGCCGACTATGCCGGGCCGCCGCAGATTTCTCTCGACGCGAACCTAGCGCGGGGCTTCGGTATCGGGCTAGGTGACACGTTGACCCTCAACATTCTCGGCCGGGAGATTGAGGCAACAGTGGGCAGCCTGCGGTCCATCGACTGGCGTTCGCTGCGTTTTGACTTCGCCATCATTTTCGCGCCGGGCACGCTGGAAGGTGCGCCCCACAGCCATATCGCCGCCATCCGAGCGCCTGAGAACCTGGAGGACGGGATCGAGAAAGCGGTGACCGACGGCTTTCGCAATGTCTCCGTCATCCGGGTGCGGGAGGCGCTACAGTCGGCGGCAAACATTCTGGACGGCATCGGCCAGGCGGTCCGCGCCACCTCAGCCGTCACCATCATCGGCGGGGTGTTGGTTCTGGCCGGCGCGGTCGCTGCCGGACGCCGCCGGCGGGTCTATGACGCCGTGGTGTTTAAGGTGCTGGGCGCAACACGCGGCGTGATCCTCAAGGCGTTCCTGATCGAGTACGGCCTGCTGGGCGTGATCACCGGAGCGGTGTCCGCGGTAATCGGCAGCCTGACCGCCTGGGCGGTGGTGGTGTTCCTAATGCGCATGGATTGGGCGTTTGACCCGAGGGCTGTCCTGACAACGGTTCTGGTGTGTCTTGGGGTCACCCTGGTGGTCGGGTTTGCCGGCACCTGGCGGGCGCTGGGCCAGAAAGCGGCGCCGCTCTTGCGAAACGAATAGGTGCATGAAGTGTTCGTGAATTCTCCCGGTTTCACTTGATCCTGGTGCTGATTCTGCCATATTACGTCTCAGAACCGTTCTAAATTAGAGGACAAATACTTAGGTTTCATCGCGCCACACGGAGTTATGAAAATATGTCTGACGATCTGAGATACATGACGGATGCACAGGCCCAGGCCGCCGATATGGATGTCGGCCTGCGGCAATATATGCTGCGCGTCTATAACTATATGGCCTCCGGCCTGGTTCTGACCGGCATCGTCGCCTATGGCAGCACCAAGGTGCCGGCGATCATGAACGCACTCTATACACAGGTGCCGGGCGGTTTTTTGCAGCCCACGGGCCTGGCCTATTTGGTGATGTTCTCGCCCTTGGCTTTCATCCTGGTGCTGAGCTTCGGTATCAATCGGATGAAATCGTCCACGGCGCAAGCGCTTTTCTGGGCCTTTTCGGTACTCATGGGTCTGTCCCTGACCAATATCTTCCTGATCTACACGGGCACTTCAATTGCACGGGTGTTTTTCATTGCCGCTGCGACTTTCGGCGCGATGAGTCTATATGGCTACACCACCAACCGCGATCTGTCGAAATTCGGCAGCTTCCTGTTTATGGGCCTGATCGGCATCATCATCGCGAGCGTGGTGAACATCTTCATGCAGTCGGAAGCGATGCAGTTCGTCATTTCCGTGATCGGCGTGCTGGTATTTGTCGGCCTGACCGCGCACGACACGCAAGCGATCAAACACTCCTATTATGAAGGCGACAATGCGGAAACCACGTCCAAGAAAGCCATCATGGGCGCGCTTAATCTGTATCTCGACTTCCTCAACCTGTTCCTTATGCTGCTTCATCTGTTCGGCAATCGGGAATAGTTGAGTTCCTTGAACACGAAAAACCCGGAGCATTGTCTCCGGGTTTTTTATTGCCCGAATCCGCCGCCGCCCTTGATTTCGGGGAATTTTGTAACAGTTGTTCATAAAGGTATCGTGCTCAGGGGGTGATTCCTCTATAACCCTGACAGGATCTCTGGGGACCGCAGCAGTGGCAAAAACATCAGGCCCAACCCCTGGCCACCGACGACGAAGGATATTTCACCATCAGGGATGTTGTTACGCTGGCGGACGAAATACGTCCATTCAAGGGTGTGGTCCGGACCGGCCGGTTCGACGGTTAAATTACGCTTTCAAAACTTCCATGGCCGCGTTGAGCTGGCTCATCCGCTGGTGATTGCCGTAATGGCTGTCCGGATGATGGATGGTCGCCAGCATGCGGAACCGGTTGCGGATGGCTGTCCGGTCGGGCCGGGCGCCGGGCGCAAACCCCAGAACATGCAACGCGTCGCTGCGGGACTGTACGCCGTCCTTAAGTGGATCAAACGCCAGAACCGAAACGATCGCCCTAAGCCGTTCTAATTCTTCGGTTATTTCAGCGGGCGCTTCGGTCGCCTCGGCGGGATCAATCAGTTCCAGTTGCAGGTCTTCCCGGTCCAGGCTGAGGGCTAGATTGAGGGCGCAGCGCACCGTTGAGGTATCGTAACCGGATGCCAGGCGAACTTGGAGCCGGGGTTTACGCCGCCAGGGCCGGCCTTCTGACGGTCCCGATTTCAATACGGTTTCTTCACGATCTCCCGGCGGGGGGCCGCCGGGGTCCGGCACGGATCTGATTTTGTCCTCCGGAACGGTTAGTAAAATAGATCTAGCGAGGTCGCCGACGTTCACCCGGCGCCGGTCGGCGAGCTGATTGATGGCATCCCGAAACTGACTCGAGCAGGGAACCGTATAAGAGTCTTTTCGCGCCTTGGTTGTCATCAGATGTTGGCCCGAATTTTTGTCACCTATCCCTCACACGCACACCCCAATTGGGCATGAATCTCCGCAAGAGCGTCTGATTTCTCTCACAGACATGGCGTAAGTGATTCGGAGTCTAGCGTCAACTACATTTGTTGATGCATATCCGGCAGGGTGCTCAAAGGGGCGCCTCTTGAGCAGATGTCCAAGCGGGCGCATTAAGAATAACCCAGTAACCTATTGAATTATTGTGTATAATATCAGGAGAATGGCCATGGAGTGAAATCCGATCTTCAGATCAACGAAGAAAGAAACAGGCGGTTTAAGGCCAACGTGTCGTGAAATTGGATCGGAAAAAAGGGAGTTTGTTTCAAAAGTGGTCTGAAATCATATAAAAAGCTACAAACGTAGATGTAATCTAATAAAATGAATGACTTAACTTGATAAACTAATTATTAATAAAATATTAACGGTGTAATACCCTGATTATAAATATAAAAAAACAAATCAAAAAGGTGGCTATCAAAGCTACAATCGCAGATTCAATTGTGCTGGTTTTTACCCAAATTCGCTTTTAAGCGCCGATAAGGCCACTCTGAATCGTTAGATAAAAAATAATATACTCGTAATAGGAGATGCGCCTTAGTTTTTGACTGGTCGATGATCGGCGATCGAAATGGCTTGGCTAGAGAATCGTCCAGTCAACGTCAGTTCCGGTTCGATTTCGTAACGCTCTAAGTTTCGGCCTACATGAAACTCCTCAGGCGCTGTCTCAATCATCGAAAAAGCGTGCGCGTTTTGACCGGGGTGAATGTCGAGGCATAGCCCAATGAGCGGCTTCCTCACTGCATTCGTAGCGACCGACTGAGCGGTCCGTTCTAGAGGCAGGGCGTATCCAATACGCCTTATTCGTTGTTCCAGTGTCGGAACAACACTAATTCATCGATATTACGCCATTTATTGCCTCTGGATGTATTGATAGGGGCGGGTCTTGGCTTTGTGCGCCCGGACATTAGGCGACACCCCGAATCGGGACCTGGCGGTCATCCTGAACCAATACAGCGCACCCTTCCCCTGGTTTGAGAGTCACGGCGTCCGTGGTCAGGGCGTTAACGTCCCCGGCCCAGCCGGCCACCCGTTGAATGTCCGTGACGATATGGTGGTTGGTCAGGATCTTGCCCTTGTTCTCGCCGGCCCGCACGCAAGTGGTCACCGCCTTCTTGAACCGGACAAGCCAGACAGCGGCAGGCTTGTCCGTTTTGCCGGATAGGGTAATGGAGAGTTTGCCGCCGGCTTGGTTCGCCACCGCAACATCCACCGTGCTATGGTTTGCCTGATCGGCTTTCTGCATCGCGCGGCTCACCTTGCGTTCGTTGGAACCCACCGTGAAGTCCTGTCCGTCGATGACCATTTGCGGCGTAAAAGACTGGCCCCGTGGCAGATTACCGCCGTGGACCGTCAGGGCAATGTCACCCGAAAGTGGATGGATGTGGAGCGCCAAGACGACCAGTTCGCGGACGGACGCGTGCCGATTGACCGGGAGTCTGTCAGTGCCGGCCGGTTTGAGCGCAAAAAGTTTGTCCGCCAGCCCGATTCTGAGGACCCGCGCCAAAAAATGCGCCGCCCCGGCGTCTATATGGTGCTGCTGCCCGGCACGCCCGGCATGCAAATCGTGCCGATGCCATCCCTGAAGGATTGCCGGCAGGCCGTGGAGTTTTCCTTGCGTGCCGCCTACACGGTTAAAACCGCGTCGAACCGGCGCTCGGTTCTGCGCTAAAAACCCCTGCTTCATTCTTGGTAAAACGCTGCGTGACGAAGAGCGGCGGCGTTGATACAAAAACGCCATTATCCGTATATGAGAGGGCGCACACATGGAAAAGTTCGGAATGGGCCAGCCGATCCGGCGGGAAGAAGATCCCCGCCTGCTGAAGGGCAACGGCACCTTTATTAATGATCGCAATTTGCCGGGACAAGCCTATGCCTTCATCCTGCGCTCGCCCCATGCCCATGCGGAAATCAGAAAGCTGGACACAAGCGCCGCCGCGGCTGCCCCCGGCGTGCTCGGAATTTTCACCGGCGAGGATGTGCAGGCGGACGGGCTCGGCACGCCGGGTTTTCCGCCGCCCGTGCGCAAACGGAAGAAACCCAACGGCGACGATGCGTTCCTGCCACCCCATCCTGGCCTGGCTGTCGGACGGGTGCGCTATGTGGGCGATCCCATCGCCATGATCGTCGCCGATACCTTGGATCAGGCCAAGGACGCGGCGGAACTGATCGACATTGATCTCAATCCGCTGCCGTCGGTGACCGATTCACAAATGATTACGGCCCCCGGCGCCCCGGCTGTTTATGACGAATGCCCGGACAATATCTCCCACGAGATGAACTGGGGTGATGCGGATGGCGCCCAGGCGGCCTTCGACAAGGCGGCGCATGTGGTGACCCGGAAATTTGTGATTTCCCGGGTGCATGCCCAGTTCATGGAAACACGGGGCGTGCTCGGCGACTATGACGAAAAAACCGGCCGCTACACCCTCTATGCCGATGTGCAGTATCCCCACCGGGTACGGGAAGTGCTGGCCACCAAGATTCTCAACGTACCCGATCAGGACATCCGCGTGGTCGCCGGCGACGTGGGTGGCGGGTTCGGCGCCAAGGGCTGGCAGTATGCGGAACACCGCCTGTCGATCTGGGCGGCAAAAAAAATTGGCCGGCCGGTGAAATGGTCGTGCGACCGCAGCGAAGCGGTGATGGCCGATGAACACGGCCGCGATAACGTGACCGAAGTGCAAATCGCCCTGGACGCGGGCGGCAAATTTTTGGGCCTCAAGGTGGACACGCTGTGCAATCTCGGCGCGTACATTTCGGCGATCCGAAACCTGCTCTCCAGCTTTACCAATATCGGCACGAC
>JAYPHU010000025.1:0-57951 GCA_038127535.1 Rhodospirillaceae bacterium
CGGAAGTTTTTGACGAACCCGTCGAGCCCGCCGAAATGATCCCGGTGGCCGTGGCTCAGGATCAGTCCGTGGATGCGCTTCGGATCGATGTCCAGGATGTCGAAGTTGCGGGAGATGATTTCCGGCGTATAGCCGAAATCCAGCAGATACTCGGCGTCCACCCCGTCCTTGCGGGACGCCAGGTGCAATGACAGCCCCCATTCGCACGCGAGCGACGTCATCTGCTTGCCGGGCAGCCGGCCCGCATGTTCGATCTTCACCTCGGGGTGCTCGCCCTTGGGCATGAAGCGCTCGTAAAAGGAATCAACCAGCACCCGAATGGAGAGTTGGTCGACTGCGGGGGCGGCGAAGGGTGTTTGGTTGTTCATGAACCGGCCAATCCTTTATGAGGCGGTTATGGCGGACATGGTGCCCCCTACGGGACTCGAACCCGTGTTTTCGGCGTGAGAGGCCGACGTCCTAGGCCACTAGACGAAGGGGACCCTGTGGTGGGCGAAGTGTCTCTTTTTTGGCCGGAAACTTCAAGCGCGCCTTACGCCGCTGCTTTGCGTGGGCTGGGCCACTTTCCTAAGTTCTGCGCTAGGCCTTCAGCGCGGGCCAGGACCTTATCGAGCGCCGCCATGGTCTTGGCTATGTCAGCGCTGTCGTCTTTGAGCCAGATAGCGAAGATGCGGAGATACAGCAGCGAGAGCGCCTTCACCTTGATCTTGCGTTCCAGGCCCGACGAGGTTTCGCCCGCCGCCGCCAATGTCGCCGCCATTGATTTCCGGAGCGCGCAGAGGCCGTAAAGCCCGGCGACCGGATCGCCCGGCACGGTGGCTTTAAGAATATTTTCAATCGCCGCCTTGTGAGGTGCGAGGTGATCAAACCGGGCCATGATCAGATCGAACAGGTTCTCCCGGATAGTCTCTCCGTCACCGCCGGCTTTCAGCGCCTGTTCATCCACGTGGGCGTTAAAGCCGTTCAGCAGCGCAACCTTGGAGGAGAACGTGTTCGAGAGCTCCGTCTCGTCCAACTTGGCCGCCGCCGCGATGTCGGCCATGGTGATCTCCCGCCACGGCGTCACCGCCGCCAGTTTCAGGGCAGCGGCTATGGCTGCTGCCGCCGGGTCGGGTCGGGATTTTTGGGACTTTTTTTGTGCTTTGCGCGCCATTTGTCCTTTCCTTCGGCGTTAGTGCCTGTCATCTCCACGTATTCAGGTATCTCGGATAGTCTAGCGTGCAACCGCGCCGGGACAAAAGATTTCCGTGGGTTTTTACCGAATTTCCTATATGATGCGCCGAAAGAAGGATCGAAGACAAGATGGACAAATCACCGTCCAAGCCTGGTTTTAAGCCGCCCGCTTTTCTCGATAAGGAAGAAGAGCGCGAACTCGCGCGCCGGGCCGGTGAAGGCGACAAAGACGCCGTCGAGCGCCTGGTCACCAGCCATCTCGGCTTTGTGGTCAATATAGCCAAGAAATACCGCCGCTCCGGCGTTCCCATGCCCGACCTGATCCAGGAAGGCATGGTGGGTCTTGTCCAGGCGGTGAAAAAGTTTAATCCGGACAAGGATGCGCGGCTTTCAACCTATGCCATGTGGTGGATTAGGGCGGCCATGCAGGATCATATCGTCCGGTCCTGGTCTCTGGTGCGGCTCTCGACCACCAGCGCACAGAAATCCCTGTTCCTGCAGCTCCGCCGCAAGACGTCCGAGCTGATCGAAGGTGCGGATGCTCTAAGTGATGAGTTTGCGCAGAAGCTCGCCAACCGGTTCGAGACTACGGCGGCCGATGTCGCCAACTTGGCGCGGCGGATTTCTCATCGGGATATGTCGCTGAATATGGAACTGTCGGATGCCGCCGGAGAGACCTGGCTCGACCGGCTGCAAAGCGAGGCGCCTAATCCGGAAGAACAATTGGCGGAAGCCAGTGAGCGAAACGCCGTTCAGGAATTGCTGGCCATGGCCATCGCCAAACTGCCGGACCGGGAGCAGTTTATCATTGAACACCGCTATCTGCGGGAAGCCCGTCAGACCTTCGCCGCTATCGGTCGGGAGCTGAATCTTTCCAAGGACCGGGTGCGTCAGTTGGAAGCGCGGGCGCTTGAGACTCTGCGCAGCGTGCTGGAACCCGGCCTGCTCGAGCGACAGATTATTTCGAAGAACTAGGGGCACTTTTGCGCCATCATCCACAGGCTTGACCCGTGGATCCATTTTTTTGGCCACAGAGCACAGCGAGATCACAGAGGAGATTTGTAAATCTCTACCCTCTCTGTGCCCTCCGTGGTGAAAAAATCCGTCCTCTCCAATATGCGTCTTGCCCGAGTTGAGACCAGCGTTAGCTAGGATCAAGTCTCGGGTATCCATGGCTGGTTCCGCATGGTCCCCCGAGAATTGCTTCGCAACTCGGGGGTGACGCAAAAAAGAAAGGGACTAGGGCTTACCCCTTCGCCAGCTCGCGGGAGCGGTTGGCCGCTTTTTGAACGGCGGCGGTCACCAGTTCCTGCAGCCCGTTTTCCCCCATGAGGATCGAGAGGGCAGCCTCTGTCGTACCGCCGGGGCTGGTCACGTTCTTGCGGAGCGTTGCCGCGTCTTCGGACGCCTGGCGCAACAACTCGCCGGAGCCGGATACGGTCGCGCGCGCCAGATGATCCGCGATCTCAGCCGGCAGGCCCGCCTGACGTCCGGCCTCCGCTAGGCACTCGGCCAACAGAAACACATAAGCCGGCCCGCTGCCGGAGACGGCGGTGACCGCATCAATCAATCCCTCGTCGTCGGCCCAGGCGAACTCGCCCACCGCTTCCATCAAATCGGTGCAGCTGTCTTTTTGGGGTTGGGAGACGGCGGCGTTGGCATAGCCGACGGAGATGCCCCGGCCCAGCGCTGCCGGCGTGTTGGGCATTACCCGGACCACAGCCGCGTTTTCACCGAGCCAGCCTTCCATGTTGGCCGAGGTGATGCCCGCGGCGATGGACATGAAGACGGCACTGCCGATGTATTTGGCATAGAGCGGGGCTACCTGATCCATAACCTGTGGCTTGACCGCAAACAGAACAACCGCGGGCGTCACGCCGTCCGGCACGTCGTTGAGTTCATTGAAAAAGGCAATGCCCCGCTCAATCAGCGGGACGGCAAATTCCTGATGGGGTTCCACCACATGGACGTCATTGGGTGTTACGCCCCGGTCCAGCCATCCGTGCAGAAGGGCGCCCCCCATCTTGCCGCAGCCGACCAGCAGTATTGACGAAGACATGAGGGGCTAGGCCTCTCCGACCGGATCGACGATGGCCGCTTCCAAAGCTTCCTTCGGCGACTTGCCGCCCCAGACCACGTATTGAAACGCGGGATAGAAGCGTTCGCATTCAGAGATCGCCACGTCCAACAGATCCTCAACCTGTTCCGCCGTCATGTGGGTGCGGCGCAAGGGCAGGGCGTGGCGATACATGGGTAGCCCCTCATCGTGCCAGACACAGAAGTGTCCGAGCCAAAGCCGGTCATTGACCATGGCCAGGAGGTTGTGAACCGCCGCTGTCTTATGGGCCGGAATGCGGACATCAAAGGCGCAGGTGAAGTGAAAGGCGCTGATCTCGTCGGACCAGGCGAAATGCAGGGAATAGTCACACCATTTGCCACGGTACTCCGCCGCCATTTCGTCGTCGTGGACACGTTTATGGTTCCAGCCCTGGGCCCGGATGACGGTTTCCACCACATCCATGGCTGGATCGGGATCATATTCCTCGTAGGCATCAAGAATTGCCATGACACGCCCCTTATTCGTTCCACCGCGACAAAACGCCATATATAGGTGTAGCCCCTATATGTATGAAATACGACGATGTCAGCTACTAGGGATAGGTTGTCAGAAACGCGACTCGCGCGCAAGAGGCATCCCGCGCGCCGCCGGAAATATTTGTGGAAAACTGGACGGAACGGGCGTCCGTCCGAAAAAACTAAGATTTTGTGGTGCGTTTCGCGGCGGATTCCTTCTTGGCCGCGGATTTTTTCGCCGCCGATTTCTTTTTCGCGGGCTTTTTCGTCCCTTTCGCCGCCGCCAGGGCCTTTTCCAACTCGACGATTCGGGCCTCCAGGTGTTCCTGTTCCTGCCGGGCCTTCGCAGCGACCGCTTTGACCGCTTCGAACTCTTCCCGGCCGACCAGGTTCATGTCGGTCAGGAAACTCTCGACCCGGTGTTTGATGGTGTTCTCAAACTCATCTTTAAGGCCCGCGACAGTGCCGGCGGCGCTGTTGGCCACTTTGGCAAGATCATCAAACAAGCGGTTTCGGGTTTGCATTGGAAGCTCCTGTCGTCAGCAATTGACCCTAATATGGGTAAAAGGGCTTACGCCCGCAACTGGTCAGACGATCCGTGGGCGCGCTTTCTTGCAGCTCCCCGGTGCCGGGCCTATAAAGGCGGCGGCTTTTCTTACGTATCGGAACAAGAGACGTGATACTGGTGACCGGCGCGGCCGGCTTTATCGGATCGAACCTGGTGGCGGCGCTGAATTCCCGGACGGATACGCCTGTCATTGTCTGCGACAATATTGATCATCCGGAAAAGGAAAAGAACCTGGCCGATTGCCGGATTGCCGAGACCATCGCGCCGGAAGACCTTGTCGCCTACCTCCACGGCCATCCCGGCGGCATTGAGGCGATTTTCCACATGGGCGCGATCTCCTCGACCACGGAAACCGATTTGGACCTGATCACCCGGATGAATATGGACCTGCCCATCGCGCTTTGGACTTGGTGTGCCGAACATAGTGTGCCGCTGATCTATGCCTCTTCCGCGGCGACCTATGGCGATGGGTCTCAAGGTTTTGATGATGACGGCTCCATTGCGCATCTGGAATCGCTGCAACCCCTGAACCCTTATGGGCGGTCCAAGAATGAATTTGATATCTGGGCCGCCCAGCAAATCATTGACGGTCAACCGGCTCCGTCGCAATGGGTCGGGCTCAAATTCTTTAACGTGTATGGGCCCCGCGAGGGACACAAAGGCGGGCAGATGAGCGTGGTGCCGCAAGTCTATAAGCAGATCAATGAGATCAGCCGGGCGAGACTGTTTCAGTCTCATCATCCGGATTACGAGGACGGCGGCCAGCTCCGGGACTTTATCTGGGTCGGCGACTGTGTCGAGGTGATGCTGTGGCTTTGGGATCACCCACAAGTTTCCGGGCTGTTCAATTGCGGCACCGGCCGGGCGCGCAGCTTCAAGGACCTGGCGACGGCGGTGTTCACCGCCTTAGGCAAGGAGCCGGCCATCGATTACATCCCGACGCCGGAAAACATCCGGGACAAGTATCAATACTATACCCAGGCAGAGATGGGCCGGCTTGCCGCCGCCGGCTATGATAGACCGTTCACGTCGCTGGAAGAGGGCGTGGGCCGGTATGTGACAGCGTATCTGGCGCGCTGATCACAGTCCTCACTTCCTTCTGAGTTGAACGGGTACGGCGAACCGCGCTATGACACGGCCATGATTTTCGCCATTCCCTTTCCCAATATCGATCCGGTGCTGATCGAGATCGGGCCGTTCGCCATCCGCTGGTACGCGCTGGCCTACATTGTCGGGCTGCTGGCCGGCTGGAAATACATCGTCGCCTTCATCAAGAAGCCGCCGCACGTGATGGGAATCAAGGACGTGGATGATCTTCTCGTCTGGGTCACCCTGGGCGTCGTGCTGGGCGGCCGGATCGGCTATGTGGCATTCTACAATTTTGCCTATTATCTGGAAAACCCGCTGGCCATCCTGGTGGTCTGGCAGGGCGGCATGTCGTTTCACGGCGGGGCTATTGGGGTGCTGGTGGCCACGTACCTGTTTTGCCGCCGGCGCGGGCTTAACATTTTCGCGGTGGGGGACGCGGTGGTTTGCGCCGCGCCCATCGGCATTTTTCTGGGCCGCATTGCCAACTTTGTGAACGGCGAACTGTTCGGCCGGGTGACCGATGTCCCCTGGGGCGTGGTGTTTCCCCACGGCGGTCCCGCGCCCCGTCATCCGAGCCAGATCTATGAGGCAATATTGGAGGGGTTGATCTTGTTTTTGATCCTCTATGTGCTCTCCAGGAACGAGAAAATCCGCAACCGGCCGGGTGTGTTATCGGGGGTCTTTTTCCTCGGCTATTCGGCGGCCCGCGCCATTGTCGAAATCTTCCGCCAGCCCGATGCGCATATTGGTTTCCTGGCGGGTGGGCTGACCATCGGGCAGATACTGTCCGTGCCGGTGCTGCTGTTCGGTCTTTACCTTATCTTCCGGCCGCAGAAGGCCCCGGCGTGAGTAGCCTCGCCGACCTTCTGAAAGTCGAAATTGCCGAAAAGGGCCCGATTCGCCTGGAGGCATATATGTCCCGGTGCCTGGGCGATCCGGATCACGGCTATTACATGAGCGGTGACCCATTGGGGAAGGAAGGGGACTTTGTCACCGCGCCCGAGGTCAGCCAGATGTTCGGTGAGCTGTTGGGTCTGTGGGCGGCCACGGTCTGGCAGCAGATAGGCGAACCTGGATCATTCAATCTGGTCGAATTAGGTCCCGGCCGGGGCACCCTGATGGCGGATTTCCTTCGCGCCGCCGGCGGCATGCCGGGGTTCATTGAGGCGGCGGATATTCATATGGTGGAGATGAGCCCGATGCTGGCCAAGCGCCAACGTCTGGTATTTACGACGATGGATCATCCGCCCACCTGGCACGAACGGCTGGCGAGCGTGCCGGCGGGGCCGAGCCTGATCATCGCCAATGAATTTTTCGACGCCCTGCCGATCCGGCAGTTGGGGAGAACGCCGGCCGGCTGGCGGGACCGGGCGGTGGGACTGGATGCCGATGGCGGCTTTGTCTGGACGGCCCTGGCCGAAGAGGTTGCCGCGCCGGCCGGCTTCGCGGACGCGCCGGTGGGTAGTCTCCTGGAGATTAACGAGACGGCAGAGGCGGTGATGCGGGAGATGGCGGAACGCTTATCGGCTGACGGCGGTGCGGTATTGGCCATTGATTACGGCTACACGGAAACGGCGCTCGGTGACACGTTTCAGGCGGTCCGGGGTCATGATTATGCGGACCCGCTCGAAAGCCCCGGCGATGCGGACCTGACGGCGCATGTGAATTTCCAGCGCCTGGCCGAGGTTGCTGCCGAATCTGGGGTCTCCGTTTCAGGGCCGGTGACGCAAAGCCTGTTTCTCAGGCGGCTGGGGATTGAGGTGCGGGCCGAGCAATTGATGCAAACCGAATCCCGCCGGCAGAAATATGAAATCCACACCGGGCTGCACCGGCTGATTGATGACGATCAAATGGGAAATCTGTTCAAGGTGCTGGCGGTTCATGATCCGTCACTGATGACCCTCGAAGGTTTTGGGCCGGACGATGGCTGACGCCCGATCAAAGATACTGACCTCTATCATTCTGCAAAGCGATGGAGTCCGACACGCCTTTTGTACCCGGGAAGGCGGCGTGAGTACGGGAGTCTATGCCGGCATGAATTGCGGGTACGGTTCTGACGATGAGGTGGACAAGGTGGCCGCCAACCGCCGGGCTGCGGTTGAGACACTGGCGGCGGGTGAGTTGCCCCTTATCACCGCTTATCAGCAGCACACCGCAACTGCACTCTATGTAGATCAAGCCTGGGAACCGCCGGACGCCCCGGCGGCGGACGGCATGGTCACCGACCGACCCGGATTGGCGCTGGGTATCCTGACAGCCGACTGCGCGCCGGTTCTGATGGCGGACGGGGAGGCGGGGGTGATCGGCGCGGCGCACGCCGGCTGGCGTGGGGCGTTGGACGGCATTCTTGGCGCGACCATTGATCTGATGATTGAAAAGGGGGCGGCGCGGGAGCGGATTAACGCCGCGGTGGGCCCTTGCATCGCGCAATCCTCGTATGAAGTCGGCGCGGAGTTTCGAGACAGATTCGTGGAATTTGACGCCGCCTCGGATCAGTACTTTGCCGCCGGGGAAATCGCCGATAAATTTCAATTCGACCTGACCGGGTTTGTGGAAGCCCGCTTGCGCCATGCAGGAATCGGTCAAATTCGAGGCTCAGCCTGGGATACGTACGCGGATGAGGCGCGCTTTTACAGCTATCGCCGGTCCGTGCACCGGGGCGAGGCGGACTATGGCCGGGAGGTGTCGGTGATCGCTCTTGCGCCGGAATCGAAGGCGTGATTCAGATTAGGGCACGTTTCCATGCCTCACATATTACTGCTTATTGTTTTTTCACTGGTGGTCTTGTTGTTTAGCTGTGCGCTCTGATTGGCTCAGAATATCTCTCACTCTAGCGGCCGTCGTGCTGATCGCGGCCTGCTCCCCGCTGCCACGTCCTTTTTCACACAGTAATTCGCCGGAGCGAGCCCCCAACGGATTGGTGACGCTGATTGATGCCGGCGGCATCCGGGTGGAGATCGACAAGGACCTGCCGGAGAAAATGTCCGAGCCATTGGGGAAGGAAATGGTGCGGGGCTTGAACTTGGCAGACGTGCCTGCCAGCACGCTGCCGAATTTCCAGGCGAACTATACGCTGGCCGGGACGCTGCGCGTGAACCGGCCTGATCTGAGCGGCCCGGAAGAGGTGGTATTCAGCTGGATGCTGACGGACCGCGACGGAGTTCAGGTCGGATCGTTCGATCAGCCCATCCAGGGCGACAAGTTCGGATGGTTCACCGAGGATCAATCCATTTTCCGTGTCGTGGGGGAAGATGCCGGCCGGCAAATCGCCGGCATGGTTCAAACGCCTGAGCAGATTGCGGCGCGGGAAACACCGGGTAAGCCGCCGCCTGTTCGCACGGCACCCCGATTTTTTCTCTTGGATATTGATGGCGCGCCGGGAGACGGCGCGGTCGCTCTGCGGCGATCCTTGGCCTCTATCATGAAAAAGGAGGGCGCGGAGATCGTAAAGAACCGGGACGACGCCCAATATATGGTGAAGGGATTCGTCAATGTCAGCGGGGTGATCGACAATGAAAACGATGTCGCCCTGACCTGGCTGGTGATCTCCCATGACGGCAAGGAATTGGGGAAGGTATCGCAAAACAACAAAGTGCCGGCCGGGCGATTGGATGACCGCTGGGGCGATATGGCCCTCGCTGTTGCGAACGGGGCCACGCTGGGAATCAAAGGTGTGATCGTCCGCCATTTGGCCGCCCGCGATAAGCAGCCCGGACTGAAAATTCCCTTTCAATAGAGGGGGTTCCGCATTCGGAATCTTGGACGTTTACAGCCTTCGGACTCATTGATACAAAAAACCGCAGTCGCGGCCCGGTCGGAAATCTTACATGTCGGGGGTGGATCGGCCGACGGCTATAAGGGGCCCTATTCGGATGAAAGTCCTAACCTGTAATAGCAATCGCCCGATCGCCGAAGCGATCTCCGCCTATCTCAATTTACCACTCACCAGCGCCAGCGTACGCCGTTTCTCGGACATGGAAGTATTTGTCGAGATCAATGAAAACGTGCGGGGAGAAGACGTCTTTGTCATTCAGTCGACCTCTTACCCGGCGAACGACAATCTGATGGAGCTGCTGGTGACCCTGGATGCGTTGCGCCGCGGCTCGGCCCGGCGGATCACGGCGGTCATGCCGTATTTCGGCTATGCCCGTCAGGACCGGAAGTCGAGCCCGCGCTCGCCGATCTCGGCAAAGCTGGTCGCCAACCTGATTACCGAGGCCGGAGCGGACCGGGTGCTGACCCTCGATCTTCATGCCGGCCAAATCCAGGGATTTTTCGATATTCCGCTCGACAATCTCTATGCGTCACCGGTGTTCAACAAGGACATGGAAGAGAAATTCAACGGTGATGACATGGTCATCGTGTCGCCGGATGTGGGCGGCGTTGTGCGCGCCCGCGCGATTGCCAAGCGGCTGGATGCCGATTTGGCGATCATCGACAAACGCCGGGAACGAGCTGGCGAGTCCGAAGTGATGAACATCATCGGTGACGTGGATGGCCGCCAATGCATCCTGATCGACGATATCGTCGATTCCGCCGGTACGCTGTGCAACGCGGCCGTTGCCTTGAAGGAGTCCGGCGCCACGGCGGTCTCGGCCTATGTAACCCATGGCGTTTTGTCGGGTGGGGCCGTTGCCCGGGTGACCGCGTCGCCCATGGACACGTTGATCACCACGGACAGCATCATGGCGACCGAGGCGGTGCGCGTCGCTCACAATATCCAGCAGCTTACCATCGCGCCGCTGATTGCCGAGGCCATGCGCCGGATCAGCATGGAAAATTCCGTCTCGAGCTTGTTTGATTGACCTCAGCCACCCGGCGTCATGAATTTTCCGGTGTGGGCCGGATCCAATTTTGATTGAAATGTGTGACTCAACCTACCGGTTGGGGTTAACTGCGGCCGTTCCAATTGTAAATTACGGGGAGAATGTATTGTGTCAGATCAATTTACCAATCCGGAAACCATAGCCTTACATGGTGGCGACTATCGCGCCGATCCGGCCACGACCGCAGTGGCGGTCCCGATTTACCAGACCACGTCCTATCAGTTTAACAGCAGCGAACATGCGACGAATTTGTTCGCCCTTCAGGAACTGGGGAATATCTACTCCAGGATCATGAATCCGACCTGCGACGTGCTGGAAAAGCGCGTTGCGGCTTTGGAAGGCGGCGTGGCAGCGCTCGCGTTGAGCTCGGGGCAGTCAGCCTCGGCCTTTACGATTCAAAACCTGGCGCAGGCAGGCGACAATATTGTAAGCTCTACCGATCTCTACGGCGGAACGTGGAATCTGTTTGCCAACACATTGAAGATGATGGGGATCGAAACGCGGTTCGTCGATCCGGCCGATCCCGAAAATTTCCGGCAGGCGACCGACGACAAGACGCGGGCCTACTACGCTGAAACCTTGCCCAATCCGAAACTCGATGTATTTCCTATCAAGGAAGTTTCCGACATCGGCCGCGAATACGGTATCCCATTAATTATGGACAATACGGCCTGCCCGATCCTCTGCCGCCCGCTGGATCACGGCGCTGCCGTCGTAATGTATTCGACCACTAAGTATATCGGCGGTCATGGCACCTCTATCGGCGGTATGATCGTTGACGGCGGTAATTTCGACTGGACGGCCAATCCTGACCGTCAGCCGCTCTTCAATCAACCTGATCCCAGTTATCACGGCGCGGTCTGGGGGACGCTCATTCCCGAGGCGCTGGGCGCGCCAATCGCCTACGCTATCCGGGCACGGGTTGTCCTGTTGCGCGATCTGGGGTCCTGCATGAGTCCTTTCAATGCGTTCCAGTTTATACAAGGGTTGGAAACGCTGCCGCTCCGAATGCGTCAACATTGCAGTAATGCTGAGGCCGTCGCCGACTTCCTGGACAGTCATTCGGCGGTCGAGAAGGTCATCTTCGCCGGCAAGAAGGAGGGAGAGGCCGCGCGCCGGACCAGCGCCTATCTGTCCGGCGGGTATGGCGCCCTCATCGGCTTCGAGCTAAAGGGCGGCATGGACGCCGGCAAAAAGTTCATCGACTCCCTGAAGGTGCTGTATCACGTCGCCAATATCGGAGATGCGCGCAGTCTGGCAATTCATCCGGCCTCAACCACACACTCCCAGTTGTCAGAAGACGATCTGGGACTGACCGGCGTCACACCTGGCTATGTCCGGCTTTCCATCGGGATCGAACATCCAGACGATATTATCGCCGATATAAGCCAAGCGCTCGACGCGGCAGGCTGAGACTACACACCCGGAAAAAAGAGGCGAGGGATAGATTGACTAAAAGCCCGTAAATCTGTACACCGACGCCTCTTCCGGCGCTGACACCCCTGGAGGTCAGCGTCTTTGATCACTAAAGGAGACGAAAAATGGCTGACGCTATTTCCGTTTCCGCTGAAATGCGTGACCGGGCCGGCAAGGGGGTGGCACGGGCTCATCGACGGGCAGGACGCGTTCCAGCGGTTATTTACGGCAACAAGCTTGATCCGGTGTCGATTTCCGTTGAGCAACGGGAACTGGAACGGCTTATCAACGACCCCCGGTTTTTTAACCAGATTTTCGAAGTTCAGGTGAACGACGAGACCCATCAGGTTCTGGCGCGTGATCTGCAACTGCACCCGGTTTCCGACCGGCCGCTGCATGTCGATTTTCTCCGGTTTAATGAGAACACACGGATCGTACTTGAAATTCCGGTGGACTTCCTGAACGAGGAAGTCAGTCCTGGCCTCAAGCGTGGTGGCGTTTTGAACATCGTTCGCCGCGAGATCGAGCTGCTCTGTTCGCCGTTGAATATTCCTGAAATCCTGACAGCCGATTTGACCGGCCTGGATATCGGCGACTCGATCCACATTAGTGCGATTGAATTGCCCGAAGGCGTGGAAGTCACCACCGACCGCGACTTCACCGTCGCCACCATCGCCGCCCCGACGGTCATGCCAACCGAAGAGGAAGAAGGCGAAGAAGGCGAAGAGGGCGAAGAAAGAGCGGAAGGCGCCGAAGAGGGCAAAGCCGAAGACAGCGGCGACTCCGACGGCGGCGACTCCGAAGACTAATCGTCTTGCGGGGGGCGCGGACGGATCGCGTCCCCACCCATTCCTTTCTCAGGGGAATTTGCAATGCATCTCCTGGTCGGACTTGGCAATCCCGGTTCGAAATATTCGGGCAACCGGCACAATGTCGGCTTCATGGCGGTGAACGAAATCCACCGCCGGTATGCCTGTCCGCCCTATCGCGCCAAGTTTCAGGGAGAAGTCTCCGAAGCCAACATCGGCGGCGACAAGGTGCTGCTGCTGAAACCGTCCACCTACATGAACGAATCCGGCAGCTCGGTCGGCGAGGCAGCGCGGTTCTACAAAATCGAACCGGCCGACGTCATCGTCATTCATGACGAAATCGACCTGGCGGCGGAAAAGGTGCGGGTGAAAGAAGGCGGTGGTCTGGCCGGCCACAACGGCCTGAAAAGCATTGCGTCCCAGATCGGCCAGGATTTTTGGCGGGTGAGGATCGGTGTCGGTCATCCCGGCAAGAAGGATCGAGTCTCCCGCCACGTGCTCAACGACTTCTCTAAGGCCGACATGGTCTGGGTGCAAAAAACCCTGGACGCCATTGCAGAGGCCATTCCGGCGCTCATCCAAGGCGACGGCAAGGAATTCACCAACAAGTTGGGTCTGATCCTCACTCCGCCCCGGCCCAAGAACAAAAAGCCGGAAGAGGCGTCCGAAGACCCTTCCTCAGACGAGAGTATCTAAAGCATGGGATTTAATTGCGGTATCGTCGGCCTGCCCAATGTGGGCAAGTCCACCCTGTTCAACGCGCTGACAGAAACAGCGGCAGCGGAGACTGCCAACTATCCGTTCTGCACGATCGAGCCCAACACGGGCCGGGTGGCGGTGCCTGACGAACGGCTAGACAAAATCGCCGAGATGGCCAAATCCGCCAAAATCGTGCCGACTTTCCTGGAATTTGTGGACATCGCCGGGCTGGTGAAGGGCGCGAGTTCTGGCGAGGGACTCGGCAACCAGTTTCTCGGCAACATACGGGAGGTGGACGCCATCCTGCATGTGCTGCGCTGCTTTGCCGACGATGACATTACCCACGTGGAGGGTAGCGTTGATCCTGCGCGTGACGCGGAAACGGTGGAAACCGAGTTGATGCTCGCCGACCTGGAAAGCCTAGAGAAACGAATCGAGCCGTTAGCGAAGAAGGCCAGGGTCGGGGAGAAAGACGCGAAGGCGTCCCTTCATTTGATGGAACGGGTCTTGACGGTGTTGCAGGACGGCAAGCCGGCCCGCGCGGCGAGCCTGAAAAATGGGGAAGGACGCGCTTTCCGGCAGTTGCAGCTCCTGAGCTCCAAACCGGTTCTTTACGTCTGCAACGTGGAGGAAGACGCGGCGGCAGAAGGCAACGAGTATTCCGCCAAGGTAGCCGAATTCGCCCAAGCCCAGGGAGCGGGGTCTATTATCGTCTCCGCCAAAATCGAAGCCGAGCTCTCCCAATTGGGCGATGCAGATGAAAAGGCCGAGTACCTGGAGGCTATGGGCCTGGAAGAAGCCGGGCTCACTCGGTTGATCCGGGCGGGTTATGATCTTTTGAGCCTGATCACCTATTTTACCGCCGGGACGAAGGAGTCCCGCGCCTGGACCATCCCCCAGGGCACGAAGGCGCCGGGCGCGGCCGGGCGTATCCATACGGATTTCGAGCGGGGATTCATCTGCGCAGAGACCATCGCCTACGACGACTATATGTCCCTCGGCGGCGAGCAGGGCGCGAAAGACGCCGGCAAAATGCGCCAAGAAGGCCGCGACTACGTGGTCAAGGACGGCGACATCATTCTATATAGGTTTAATGTGTGATCACGCAGCGATGGCTGCGGGGTCACATGCCCGGGGCTTGTCCCCGACTCGCGAAGTGACTGTCGGGGATCCATCTCCCATTTAACTTGGGTCCACGGGTCACGGCTGCGCCGGCCCGTGGATGACTAGTTTTAATATCGCTTTTTTAGTCATGCGAGGACCGCTCCGAAGGAGCGTGATCCGCGCACCCATGTTTTGTAAACCACAGGTATCCACCCCCACCCTCGAAACGCTCCGCGTTTCTCGACCTCCCCCGTCATAGGGAGAGGTGGGATTTTTGCCGAGACGTTATAACCAGATTGCCTTCCCCCCTTGCGGGTGACAATCTCCATGTTTTCCCGCTCGAAGATGTTTTCCAAGATCACCACGAACTCGTCGTCGCCTAAACGCGCCGCCGTATCGGTGTTGCGGATGGCCTCCTCCAACCGGGACGCCACCGATTTCAGGACAATATCGCCGGCTTCATGGCCGTAGGTGTCGTTGATCGGCTTGAACTTATCCAAAACGATGAACATCAGTGCGACGCCGCTATTATTCCGCCGGGCGCGGGAGAGCGCTTCGTCGACATTTTCGTTGAACGACGCCCGGTTGGGTAGGCCCGTCAATTGGTCATAAAGCGCCAAATATCGAATGCGGTCCTCTTTCTCCTTGCGGTCGGTGATTTCTCGGATGCTGCCGGTATAGGTGTCCTTGCCTTCGGCCTCGTGCACCACCGCGACCGTTAGCTCGATCGGGAACAGCGTGCCGTCCGACCGAATCGCCTCCATCTCCCGAGTGCCGCCGACGATGTTTGAATAGTCGATGGAATGATACCGCTGCAGATACTCTTCATGCTGTTCCCGGTGGGGCGATGGCATCAGGATTTTGACATTCTCGCCGAGCAGGTTGGTCTTGGCGTAGCCGAACATCTTACAGGTGACTGCGTTGACACTTTGAAACTTACCCAGCTGGTCGATGGAGATGAACGCCTGATCGACCACCTCCAGGATGGCGTGAATGCGATTTTCCAGGTTGCGGGTGGTCTCCGAGGCTTTGATCAGTTCTGTAATATTTTGGCAGTCCACAAGAAACTTGACCTGTCCATCGTCGAATAGGGTTTCATTTATACTAAGCCGGACTTCGATCTTTACGCCGTCCACCGACTTAACTTCGAGGGGGAGGGGCTCATCTTCACCGGCAATCAGCTTCAAGCCATCGATAAACAGCTCGGCGTAGTCGTCGCCGGCGAACATTTCGAAGGGTGTCTCGATAACCGCGTCGGGGCTGCCGGCGCCGAGCAGGTTGAGGGCGGACTCATTGACTCACACAATTTCGTGTTCCTCGCAGATGAACAGCGCGGACTGCAGCGATTGAAGATAGTGTTCAATTATCGGGTCGAGGGTAAAGGACATGGGAGTTCCGGAACTGTAAAGCTGTCCATGTTCAATTGGCGGAGACCACCGCAGGTCGCATGTAGGACGGCCGGTTGCCTAGCATGTAACACACGGATTGCGGCAAAAAAACCGGTGATAGCCGGATTACGGGCGCGGTTCCGTCAGGTGAACAAGCGCCGCTTATTGCCAACGTCCGCCTGATCCCCCATAACCAAGTCACCGAATTTTGCAGCGTTGGGAGGGGTAACCCGGTGAGCGATACGGGACAAAGCGAAGACGTTATCCTGGTGGAGAAAGACGGCGCGGTGGCGACCGTTATCCTCAACCGGCCGGAGAAACTGAACGCGCTGAATTACGAGATGTGGCAGGGCGTCGGCGCGGCATTCCGGGACCTGGACGGCGATGAAAGCCTGCGCTGCTTGGTGTTGCGCGGCGCCGGTGACAAAGCCGTGGGGCCCGGCGCGGATATCACGGAGTTCGCCGACAAACGAAACTCATCAGAGCAGGCGACCGCCTACGGCAAGCCCATGCACGGGGCCATGTATGCGATCCGCGATTGCCGCCATCCTGTGGTGGCGCGTATCCGGGGGCTTTGTGTCGGTGGCGCGCTGGAACTGGCGCTGATGTGTGATCTCAGAATTTGCGGCGAAGGCTCCCGCTTCGGGGTGCCGATCAATAAGCTGGGTCTGGTCATGGCCTATCCGGAGGTGGAGGCGCTGGTCGGGCTCGTGGGCCCGTCTGTGGCGCTGGAAATTCTCTATGAAGCGCGGGTGTTCGATGCAGCCGAAGCCAAGGATAAGGGCTTGGTCAACAAAGTGGTGCCCGACGAGGACGTGGACACGGCCGTCGCCGAAACGGTCGAGCGCATCTGTGCAGGCGCGCCGCTGGTCAATCGCTGGCACAAGAAATTCGTTTACCGGGTCATGAGCGGCGTGGCCGAGCCCCAACCGTTGTCGGCAAAAGAGGAGGCGGAAGGCTTCGCCTGTTATGACACCGAGGATTTCCAGGAAGGGGTGCGGGCGTTCCTCGCCAAGGAGACCCCCAGCTTTAAGGGAAAATAGAGATGAGCGGCGACAATACCCTTCTGTCCGGCCTTAGGGTCATTGAGATGAGCCATGTGATGGCGGCGCCCACCTGCGGGCTGATGCTGTCGGACATGGGTGCGGATGTGATCAAGGTTGAGCGCATTCCCGGCGGCGACGATGTCCGCAAGCTCGCCCCGTTCGTCGACGATATCTCCACGCCGTTCACCATGATGAACCGCAACAAGCGGGGCATCGGCCTCAACATGAGGACCGACGAGGGCAAGGCGGCGTTGAAAAAGCTGATCCTGGGTGCGGACGTGTTTATCGAGAATTACCGCCTGGGCGCGATGGATCATTACGGCGTGTCTTATGACCAGGTGAAGGCGGAGAACCCGAAGCTGATCTATTGTTCCATCTCCGGCTATGGCCGAACCGGCCCCTATGCGGCGAAGGGCGGCTTCGATCTGGTCGCGCAAGGCATGAGTGGGCTGATGAGCATCACCGGTGAGGGCTCGGGCCGCCCGCCGGTCAAAGTCGGCGCCCCGGTGACAGATATTACCGCCGGCTGCCTGGCGGCCATGGGAATCCTGGCGGCCCTGGTGAAGCGCAAGGAAACCGGCGAGGGCCAATACGTGGATACGTCCCTGTTCGAGGCCGGGATCATGCATACCTATTGGCAGTCTGCGATCTATTTCGGCTCCGGCGAGGTGCCGCAGGCCATGGGCTCGGCGCACCCGCTGATGGCGCCCTATCAGGCGTTCCAAACCAAAGACGGCTGGATCAATATCGGCTCCGCCAATCAGGGACTGTGGGGCAAGCTGACGGAGCTTTTGGGCGCGCCGGAGCTGGCCGACGATCCGCGCTTTGTTGAGCCCAAGGACCGGATGGAGAACTTGAGCGAGCTAGTCGAGGCGCTGACCGGCTACTTTATCACCGAAACGACGGAGAACTGGATGGACCGGTTGGAATCGATGGGTATCCCCGCCGGGCCGGTTCTGGATATCGCGCAGATGACCAGCGATCCGCAGGCCCTGGCGAGAGATATGGTGCAGGACGCGGCGCCGACCAAAGTCATCGGCCATCCGGTTAAGTACTCGGCGACGCCCACGTCGATCCAGCGGACTGCACCGGCGCTAGGCGAACATACGGAAGAAGTGCTGGCGGAAGCGGGCTATCCTGAGCCGGAGATTGCCGCGCTGATCGAGTCGGGTGCTGCGGGCCGGGGCGCATAGGAGACGGCTGATGAAAAGCATGAAACTGTTGTTAGCAGGGGTTTTGTTTCTGGGACTGGCGTCGACTGCCGGCGCACAGGACGCCCGCATTCAGGCGGAAGGAGACGGGTTCTCTGTTCAATGGTCCGCCGTGAGGCAAAAAATCGGCGGCAAGGTGAAAAAGTCGACCCACTTTGTGGCCTTCGGTAATCCAGATCGAAACGAGGTTTTTCTGCCCAAGGGCAGTATTGAGCGGTTCGGTGAGAAGATCGTCATTGATCCGTTGAAGGGGCGGCCGCAACTCTGGGCGACGGTACTAGGCAAGACCCTTGTCATCAATGCGACGGTGCAGACCGACCGGGGCGGACTCGAGAAGCAAGTTTATGAACGCAAACTGGTGCCCGGCGGGCTGGAGTTGAACTTCCTCCACCGAAGCTACGCGCAGGCAGGCTCGGGGGCGACGCATTAGAGGGAGTGAGGGGATCCCCGGCAGCCGCTTTGCGCGCCGGGGACAAGTAAAAAGGGCGCCGACCATTTCCGGTCGACGCCCTCGAGCGTTTAACAGGGAGGTAGATTTTAACGCTCTAAACACATGGCGATGCCCATGCCGCCGCCGATGCACAGCGTTGCGAGGCCTTTGTTGGCATCGCGCCGCTTCATCTCGTGCAGCAAAGTCACCAGGACCCGCGCGCCGGAGGCGCCGATCGGGTGGCCCAGCGCAATCGCGCCGCCGTTTACGTTGACCTTGTCTTCCGACCAGCCCATTTCCTTGGCGACCGCACAGGCCTGCGCGGCAAAGGCTTCGTTGGCTTCGATCAGATCAAGATCGCTGGAGTCCCAGCCGGCCTTGGCCAGGGCGCTCTTGGACGCCGGGATCGGGCCTGCGCCCATGATCGACGGGTCGATACCTTCGGTGGCCCAGGACTTGATCTTGGCCAGCGGTTCAATGCCCCGCTTCTCGGCTTCCTCGGCGCTCATCAGGACCAGCGCAGCGGCGCCGTCATTGATGCCGGACGCGTTGCCGGCCGTGACCGAGCCTTCCTTGTCGAAAGCCGGACGCAGTTTGGCGAGGGCCTCGGCGGTGGTGCCGTGGCGGGGATGTTCGTCCATATCCACCACGATATCTTCCTTACGGGTCTTCACCGTGACCGGGACGATCTCGTCCTCGAAGGCGCCGGCCTTCTGCGCGGCCTCGGCCCGTTCCTGAGACACGAGCGCAAACGCGTCCTGCTGATCCCGGGAGATTTGCCACTGCTGCGCCACGTTTTCCGCGGTGATGCCCATGTGGTAGCCGTTAAAGACATCCCACAGACCATCATTGATCATGCTGTCGATCAGTTCCGTCGGGCCCATCTTGACGCCGGCCCGGAGGTGCGAGACGTGTGGGGACTTGGTCATGTTTTCCTGTCCGCCCGCCACAACGATGGAGGAGTCGCCGGCTTTGATTGCTTGCGCGCCCAGCGCCACGGCCCGGAGACCGGAGCCGCAGACTTGGTTGATGCCGTAAGCCGTGCGTTCCTTCGGAATACCTGCGCCCATGGCGGCTTGGCGGGCCGGGTTCATACCCACGCCGGCAGTCAGCACCTGGCCCAGGATCACTTCGGTCACATCCTCCGCGCTCACACCGGCCCGGCTCAGGGCTTCGGTGATAGCGATGCTGCCGAGCTCATGGCTGGCCGTGTTGGCGAACGCGCCGTTGAACGCCCCGATGGGTGTCCGCGCGCCGGCGGCAATTACGATTTCAGTATCCTGACTCATTTAAGTCGTCCTTTCGTCCTCTCAGAGCCGGAAAGAATTCTATGTTCAGTCCGGCGATTTCATAATCGCTTCGCCCTTGAGGACCAGTTTGTCCCCGACGAAACAGTTGGTTGTCATCACAATGGTGTACTTTTCCGAATTGACGTCGGTCACCTCGACCAGCGTCTTGACCACGTCGCCGATCATGACCGGCGCGCGGAACTGCAGATTTTGGTTCAAGTAGATCCAGCCGGGTCCCGGAAAGATATAGCCCAGCGTTGCGGAAATATGACTGGCGGTCAGAATGCCGTGGGCAATCCTTTGGCCAAACATAGTCCCCTTGGCGAATTCCTCGTCCAAGTGGATCGGGTTAAAGTCGCCCGACACTTCCGCAAAAGACCGGACGTCCTGATCGGTAACCTGCTTTTCGTATTCCGCCGTCATACCGACAGCGATGTCCTTGATAAATTTTTGGCTCGGCAGATCCACGTTACTTGTACTCCTATACGCTTGTTGTGGTTGTTGGGGCCCGAAACAGGGTGCTTTTGTAGGATTAGTCTTTCTTACTCAGGGCATCGAGCTGCTTTTGCATGTCAGCCAGTTGTTGACTGAGCTTGTCGAGATCAGCGCCCTCGGGCACCGGCTCGGCATCTTCTTCTTCGGCAGCTTTTGCGCCGCCTCTCATCATGCCGAAGGATTCTTGAAACAGCTCCAGATTGCGGCGGCTTACCTCGGCCCAGCCGTTCAGGCCGGTCGTGCCGCTCATCATGTCAGTCATCTGTTTCATGATTTCCTGCTGGTTCTTGCTGAAGCTCTCAATGGAATGTTCCATATATTGAGAGAACTGCGGACCGACGCCGTCGCCGTAGAATTTCAACAGCTGACGCAGCATGTTCAGCGGCAGCATGCTATGGCCCTTGTTTTCTTCCTCGGCAATAATCTGCGCCAGGATGGAGGCGGTCAGGTCCTTGCCGCTTTTGGCGTCGATGACGACGAAAATTTCTTCGTCGTTCACCATGTGATGCAGGGTTTCAAGCGTGACGAACTCCCCGGACGCCGTGTTGTACAGCCGCCGGTTCGCGTACTTTTTAATGATAATAGGATCGGGGCCGGTATCCCGCCCATCGCCGTTGCCGTTTGTACCTGTTTCTGCCACGTTTCAAATCTCCGTCTGCAACGCTGTTAAGGTCGATGTACTATAGCATAAAATTTTTGTAACGCAAAAATTTTTGCATTGCAAAATATTTTGTTGACACATAGAGAAAATATTCTATATTTTATTCCGTGAAGCAAAAACATCCATGAGCTTCTTAACAATTTACGCATTGCAAAAGGGAATGATCCATGACCACCAAAGCGAAAGCTAAACCTTCCACGGCCACTGAAACTGCCGCTGAAACCTTCGAAACCATTGCCAACGTCGGCAAGGAAACCGTTGAAACCGTTATCTCAATGAGCAGCGAAGCTGCTGCCGAGGGTTACAAGAACGCCTCTGCCTACGGCAAGGACAGCATGGACGCCATGAAAGACGGCTATGATAAGATGGCTGCTTCCGGTAAAGACAACCTGGACGCCTGCACCAAAGCTTATGGCGCCGCGTTTGCCGGTTTCGAGGCTTATTACAACCAAATGCTCGACTACACCAAGAAGGCCGCTGCCCAGAACGCCGACATCGTCGAAAAGTTCTATGCGGTGAAGACCCCGCAGGACCTGCTTGATGTACAGTTCGAAGCGATGAACAACTCTGTCAATCGGGTGATTGCTCAGACCACCGAGATGAACAAAATCACCACCGACATGATGTCCAAGACCATTGCGCCGATCAAAGCGCAGGTCGAAAGCTCCGTCGAAGCTTTCGTTAAGCCCTACACGGCCTAAGTTCGAACGAGGCCGATCGTATTGGCCAGGTAATTGAAACGGGAGCTTTACTGAGAGATCAGGCGCTCCCGTTTTTCTTTATGTTCCGTATTGGTCGCCGCTATGTTGAGCGGTGAGCAGAAATCATTGGGAGGAAACTGATCATGAGTCGCGTAGCTATTGTTACCGGCGGCACCCGCGGCATCGGCGCGGCCACCGCCATCGCACTGGAAGGCAAAGGATACACGGTTGCAGCCGTTTATGGCTCCAACGACGAGCGGGCGAAAGCCTTTGCCGACGAAACCGGCATCAATATTTATAAGTGGGACGTGTCCGACTTCGAGGCCTGCATGAATGGTGTGGCCCAAGTCGAGGCTGATCTCGGCCCGGTCGACGTGTTGGTCAACAACGCCGGCATCACCCGGGACGGCACTGTCCACAAAATGTCGCCTGAAAACTGGAAAGACGTGATCGATACAAACCTGGGCTCCTGCTTCAACATGAGCCGAGCGGTGATCGAAGGTATGCGGGACCGCAAGTTCGGCCGCATCGTCAATGTGGGTTCCATCAACGGTCAGGCCGGCCAGTACGGTCAGGTCAACTACGCCGCAGCCAAGTCGGGCATCCATGGCTTCACCAAGGCCCTGGCGCAGGAAGGCGCCGGCGCCGGTGTTACCGTCAACGCGATTGCGCCCGGTTATATTGACACCGATATGGTTGCCGCTGTACCGGAGCGGGTTTTGGAAAAGATCGTCGAGCGCATTCCCGTCGGCCGCCTCGGCAAGGCAAGTGAAATCGCCCGGTCTATCCTGTTCCTGACTGACGACGAAGCCGGCTTCATCACGGGCTCCACCTTGTCCGTGAATGGCGGCCAGCATATGTACTAATAAGACTAACGTGAGGAATTAATGATGTCCGACGCCCCGAAATCGTCTCAGAACGAAGCCGCCCAGCAATGGATCGAATCAGTGAATACCATGGCCTCGACCTGGCAGGCGGCGATGACCAACTTGTCCGATATGTGGAACAAGAATCTGCAATCCACCATGGAGACGGCGTCGGACGCCCTCAAGGAAAATAACGTCCAGAACCCGATGGATGCCATGCAGGACATGGCCAATGCCAAACTTGATCAGGATAAGATCATGGCCGCCCAGATGGAGCTTTGGCAGGACTACCAAAAGCTCTGGATGCACACCACGTCCCGGCTGATGAACCAGGAAGAGGGGCCGTCAGAGAACGGCACCCGTGACGGCCGGTTCCGGAGCGAGGCCTGGAACGACAATCCGGTCTTTGAATTCATCAAGGAATCCTACTTCCTCAACAGCAAGTGGATGAAGAAATACCTCTCCAGTATGGAAGGTATGGACGACGACACCGCGCGTAAGGTGGAGTTTTATGGCCAACAGATCGTTGACGCTCTGGCGCCGAGCAATTTTCCGCTGACTAACCCGGACGTGCTGAAGGAAATTCAGGAAACCAAGGGCGCCAATCTGGTGCAGGGCCTGAACAACTTGGCCGAGGACCTAAAGAACGGGTCGGGAGGCCTGCGCCCCCGGCACACGCGCCCCGATGATTTTGAGGTAGGCAAGGATTTGGCCACCACGCCGGGTAGCGTCGTCTACGAGACGCCGTTGATGCAGCTCATTCAATATGAGCCGGCGACGAAGAATGTTTACAAGAAACCCCTGCTGATCGTGCCGCCGTGGATCAACAAGTTCTACATCCTCGATCTGGGCGAAGAGAATTCCTTCATCAAATGGTCGGTGGAGCAGGGCTATACGGTCTTTGTCGTCTCCTGGGTGAACCCGGACGGATCCCACCAGGATAAAAGCTTCGACGATTATGCCAAGGAAGGCATCTTTGCCGCGCTCGAAGGCGTGGAAAAAGCCACCGGCGAGAAGCAGGTGAACGCCATCGGCTACTGCATCGGCGGCACCTTGATGGCGGCGGTGCTGGCCTATATGGCGAAAAAGTACGACGACCGGATTTCCAGCATCACCTATTTCGCTGCTCAGGTGGATTTCGAGAACGCCGGCGATCTGAAAATTTTCTCCGATGCCCAACAGGTTGAAACCCTGGAGCGCCAGTTGCTCGGCAAAGGTTATCTGGACGCGGGCTACATGGCGTCCACGTTCAACATGCTGCGGGCCAACGACCTGATCTGGTTCTTCCACGTGAACAATTATCTGATGGGCAAGGAGCCGCCGAAGTTCGATCTGCTGTTCTGGAATGCGGATGCGACCCGGTTCCCGGCCCGGCTCCTGCTGGATTACCTCAAGAACATGTATGTGGAAAATCGGTTGTCCAAACCTGGCGGGTTTACCCTGTTGGACGAGAAGGTCGATCTCAGGGACGTCAATATTCCGGTCTACCTGCAGGCGACTGTGGAAGACCACATCGCGCCGGCGGAGTCAGTCTTTAAGGCGACTAAGCTTTACAGTGGTCCGGTGAAGTTCGTGTTGGGCGGTTCCGGCCATATCGCCGGGGTGATTAACCCGCCGCACAAGAGCAAGTATCAATATTGGACCAACAGCTCAGAAAAGAAATATAACTCGGTCAAGGCCTGGCAAAAGGACGCCAAGGAAACGGCCGGTTCCTGGTGGCCCGATTGGGACAAGTGGCTGTCCAAGCTGTCCGGCGACAAGGTGCCGGCGCGCAAGATCGTCAATGCCATTGAGCCGGCGCCGGGGTCTTATGTTAAAGTCCGGTCAGAGGGATAACACGGAGGCGCATCATGAAATTCAAGATCGATATCGAATGCACGCCGCAGGAAGCGCGGGACTTTTTCGGCCTGCCGAATGTGGATAGCCTGAACAAGGCGATCATGGACCATGCGCAGGAGCAGATGACCTCGCAGATGAGCGCCATGGATCCGGAAACGTTCCTCAACACCTGGATGCCCGCCGGTACCAAGATGATGGAAAACTTCCAGCAGCAGTTCTTCAGCCAGTTCGGCGGCAAATACGAGAAGTGATGCCCGTTTAGGGCCTATCTCACGTCGTCATACCCGAGTCGGGACCAATGCTAATTGGGACCAATTCTCGGGTATCTGCCATGACGCTCCGCTAGATCCCCGAGAATTGCTTCGCAACTCGGGGATGACGCTTTTGGGGTGGGCCGGCCCATGGATGACTAGAATTATTTCTCGGCCCCTTCCGTAGTCATGCGCGGACGTGATCCGCGTATCTCTCTCCCTAATCAATACTGCCGTCATCCACGGGCTTGACCCGAGGATCCACCTTAAACTGCAAAATTGATACCCGACAACTGATTACCGTCAGCCTGCCTCCGCCGAAACGAAGCGTCGGCTTTGCGCAGGCAGGCTCGGGCATGACGTACGCAATTGAATCGCGCACATCACCCCATAAATGACGGGCGGGGCATTAGGTCCGAATACTTGTACTGCTCCTTAAGCATCGCCTCGATCAGCCGCGATTTGTCGGCTTGGGCGGTCGGCTCGTTCCACAGGTTTTCCAGCTCCAGCGGGTCCTTGTCCCGGTCGTAAAGCTCGCCGAAATCATCATCCACCCACAGGGTTAACCGCCAGCGCTCATCGATAAAGCTCCGCACTCGGAAGAATTTTTCCACGTCCACGTTTTCCGGCAGTTCATCGGCCTCAATAATAAGACCCGGCCGGTCCGGCGTCTCGCCATTGGCTGCAGCAGAAACGATATCCACCCCTTGCACGCCGGTGTAGGGTTTGAGACCGGCCCGAGCCAGTACGCTCGGCGCAAAGTCGATGGCGCTGGCCATGACATCCGTGCGGTCGCCGGCGGCGCCGGCCGGATCGGCCCAGATGAACGGCACCCGGATGGCGCCTTCGGACTGCAGCCCGTGCTTCAGCATCACCCCGTGTTCGCCCATCACGTCGCCATGATCCGAGGTGTAGATCACCACCGTATTCTCGGCGAGGCCCAGTTCATCCAACTTGGCCAGGATGCGGCCGACCCCGTCATCGACCATGGAGATCATACCGTAGGTCAGCGCGATGGATTCACGGGCCTCCTGCTCGTCGACCGCATACGGATGCACATACGTGCGGTTGGCGGTGCCGTCGGCCAAAGCTTTTTCCAGGGCCGCAATAAACGGCGGCGGATCGCGATGGGGTTTTCCGAGCGATTCCGGGACCGGAATGTCCGCCGGATCGTACATGTCCCAATACTTGCCGGGCGGCGTGAACGGGTGATGCGGATCGGTGAAGCCGCACTGCAGGAAGAACGGCTGGTCGCTGCCGTCCTTGGCCTGGCGCTCCAGGAAATCAATCGTCAGATCGGTGATCCAGGTAGTGGGATACAGCTCCTCCGGCATGCGGGTGCGCCAGGCCTGCGGCGCGCGAATGCCTGCGTTTTCCAGCGCGTTCTCCGGCCCACGCAGGGAGTCCGGATCCCAATGGTTTTCCATCAGCCAGGCGGTGTAATCGCCGCCGACCCGGTCCGCATGGAACAGCGCGATCTGCACCTCGTCGAAACCATAGTAGGGGGTTTTCACCCCGCGATGGGGATCGGCGTCCCAGGCGCTGCGCAGTTCGTTTCGATACTCGTCGCCGTCAATGCGGCGGCGAAGTGCCTGAGACAGTTCAGCCGGTGGCGCTTTGCCCGGCGCGTCGACGGCGAAGGTTTCTTCCCGCACTTTCTTGTCGGTGAAAAACTGCAGATGCGCCTTGCCCATCAGCGCGGTCTTGTAGCCATCCGCCGACAGCAAGTCCATCAGGGTGACCGTGTCCAGCGGCAGGGGAAAGCCGTTGGTGGTGACGCCGGTCGCTGTCGGCATCCGCCCGGTGGCGAGCGATGATCGGTTGGGCATGCAGGTGGGCGAGGCCACATAGAACTTTTCAAACGCCGTGCCCCGTGCGGCCAGACCGTCAATGTGCGGGGTCTGCAGAATATCATTGCCGTAGCAGCCCACATGGTCGGCCCGCTGCTGGTCGGTGATGATGAACAAGAAATTCGGCTGCGTGTTGGTCATGGATTTCCGCCTGGTTGGTCTCCGACTGTCTTACCGGGCAGCATGCCCCGGCCCCAGCCCCATTCTTCCGGTTTTCCGCTTGGTGAAAACGCTTTTCTTGGGCGCGGGGGGGGGGTGAAGATGCCGGCACACCACAGGCCCGGATACAACGGGCTCATATGTCACCCTTATCGGCCTTGCCGCCGCCGTGCTGACTACCTTCGCGTTTCTGCCTCAGGTGATCAAAACCTGGCGGACCAAGTCGACCGCCGATATTTCCTTGGGCACCTTCAGCGCGCTGTGCATCGGAATTTCCCTGCGGTTGATTTACGGATTGCTGATCGGTGATCTTCCGCTGATCCATCGTAAATGGGGTGACCCTCGTCCTGGCGGGAACGATCCTCTATTTCAAACTGCGCTATGGATAAGTGATCAGCCGAGTTTCTTGATAAAGCCGGCCATGGTCTCCACCGCCTCGGCCCAATTCTGTTCTTCCGTACGGCCCGAGGCCTTGCGGGGTTTAAAACTGTGCTCTCCGTCAGGAAGGTATTGGAGCTTGACCGCCCTGCTGAGTTTGTAGCCGGCAATCTCGTCTTTGGTGCCGAACGGATCGCGGTCGCCTTGCAGGATAAGGGACGGGGTCTTGATACCGGCCAGGTGATCGGCGCGAACGTTTTCCGGCTTGCCCGGCGCGTGGAACGGATAGCCCAGAAACACACAGCCTGCCACTGGCGCGCCCTCGGCCTCCCGCTCGGCGGCGATCATGCTGGCGATGCGTCCGCCCATACTTTTGCCGCCGATGACAAGGTTCTCCCGGCCCAGATCGTCGATCACCTCACCCCAACACTCCAGTAGCGCCGGCGCGCGGTCCGGCGGGCGTTTCTTGCCGTCGTCCCGGCGCTTCTGCATGTAGGGGAATTCGAACCGGACGACACGAATGCCGGCCTTGCCCAGCGCCTCGGCGAAGTAGTCCATAAAGTCCGAGTCCATACCGACGCCTGCACCATGTGCAAAGGCGTAGGTAATCCCGGCCGTCTTCGGCCCGGTGATTTTATAGGGTGGGGGCATATTGTTTCGCTTCTGTAGTTTCGCTCTACACCTAAATACTGTGTCTCCCCCGAGTTGGCGAAGCCAAGTCTCGGGGGACCATGCAGCCTATCGGAGATGGAGAACCTTCCAATGGACCCCCGACAACCGCCTCGCGGGCCGGGGGCGACACAAATGGGGAGCGGGCGAGGTTGAGTGGATCATGGGAAACGATTCCCTACCCGTTATGAATAGGCGCGCGGAATTCGGCGAAGAAGTCGTTGCCCTTGTCGTCGACCACGATAAACGCCGGGAAGTCGACCACCTCGATGTTCCAGATGGCCTCCATGCCGAGCTCCGGGTATTCCAGCACCTCGACCTTCTTAATGCAGTCCTGGGCCAAGCGCGCCGCTGGCCCGCCGATGGAGCCGAGATAGAACCCGCCGTGCTTCTTGCAGGCGTCGGTGACCGCTTGCGAGCGGTTGCCCTTGGCCAGCATGACCATGGAGCCGCCGTTTTCCTGCAGCAGATCAACATATGAATCCATGCGGCCTGCGGTGGTCGGCCCGAAGGAGCCCGAGGCAAAGCCTTCCGGAGTCTTGGCCGGGCCGGCGTAATACACGGCCTTTTCTTTTACGTAATCGGGCAGACCCTCGCCGGCGACGATCCGGTCTTTCAGTTTGGCGTGCGCGATGTCCCGGGCGACGATCATGGAGCCGCTGAGCGATAGCCGGGTGCGGATCGGATACTTGGAGAGCTCCGCCCGAACCTCTTCCATGGGTTTGTTGAGATCAATGCTGACCACATCCCCGTCCAGATGTTCGTCGGTGACCTCCGGCAGGAAGCGGGCCGGGTTGGTCTCCAGCTTCTCCAGGAACAGCCCGTCCTTGGTGATCTTGGCCAGGATTTGCCGGTCGGCCGAGCAGGACACACCGATGCCGACCGGGCAGGAGGCGCCGTGGCGGGGCAGGCGGATCACCCGAACATCGTGGCAGAAATACTTGCCGCCGAACTGGGCGCCGATGCCGAGGTTCTGGGTCAGTTTGTGGATTTCGTCTTCCAGCTCAACATCGCGAAAGGCTTGGCCGTACTCGTTGCCCTGGGTCGGCAGGTTGTCGAGATAGTGGGTGGAGGCCAGCTTCACCATCTTCAGGTTGAACTCGGCAGACGTGCCGCCGATGACCACGGCCAAGTGGTAGGGCGGGCAGGCGGCGGTGCCTAGGCTGCGGATTTCCTTGTCCAGGAAAGTCATCAGTGACTCCGGATTCAACAGCGCTTTGGTTTGCTGATAAAGGAACGTCTTGTTGGCGGAGCCGCCGCCCTTGGCGACGAACATGAATTTGTAAGCGTCGCCCTTGTCGGCATAGAGCTCAATCTGGGCCGGCAGGTTATCGCCGGTATTTTTCTCGTTGTACATATCCAGCGGCGCGAGCTGGCTGTAGCGCAGATTGTCGGTGGCGTAAGTACGGCGAATGCCTTCCGAGATGGCGGCCTCGTCGTCGCCGTCCACCCAGACGTTCTGGCCCTTCTTGCCCATGACGATGGCGGTGCCGGTGTCTTGACACATGGGCAATACGCGCCCGGCGGCGATGTTGGCGTTCTTGAGGAGGTCCATCGCCACGAACCGGTCATTGTCGGAAGCGTCCGGGTCATCAAGGATGCTCGACAGCTGCTCCAAGTGCGCCGTCCGCAACAAATGAGACGTGTCGGAAAAGCCTTCCGCCGTCAGTTGGGCGATCCCTTCCGGATCGATTTTGAGGATTT
Organism: Rhodospirillaceae bacterium; assembly: GCA_038127535.1. GTDB lineage: Bacteria > Pseudomonadota > Alphaproteobacteria > Rhodospirillales > UBA2165 > JAYPHU01. The sequence continues at coordinate 29,196 of JAYPHU010000025.1, forward strand.
CCCGTCCGCCGGCGTCGATGGTCTCGACATAATCGCTGGTGACATGGCGGTATTCGGCGGTATCCTCGATCGCGGGGACAAGAGGGTGGAAGTCTGAACTGATCATGGCGCGTCCTCACATTGCGTTTGTGAGAGCATAGAAAATTCGGCGGCTGCAACCAAGACCGGACAGGTGTGGCTCGGCCGGAAAGGATTATTTCTTGCGGAAAGCTTCGATGCTGATGACGTCGGCCATTTGTGAGGAATCATCGTCGGCCTCATCACCCGAGGCTTCGGGCACGGATGATTCAGAGGCGGTCGCGGCGGCTTGCTGCGGAGCCGGTTCTTCGGGTGTGAACTCCTTAACTTCGCCCTCAGCCGGAGGCTGTTCCTCGGCGGGGATCGAGCCTGCCACCTGCAGGGTGAAGTCGACCGACGGATCGGAGAAGGCCGTGACCGCAGTGAACGGCACATAGAGCCGATGCTTCTTGCCGCTGAATGACAGGGTCACCTCAAACCCGTCGTCGGCCACCAGCAGGTTTTCGAACTGGTGCTGCAAGACAATCACGATTTCTTCCGGGTATTGCGCCTTGAGGAAGCCGGGGATGCCCACTTCCTCGTGGTCGGTCCGGAAATTGATATAGAAATGGTGCTCGCCCTCGGGGCCTTCCGCCGCCAGCTGGTCAAGCGCCCGGCGCAGCACGTCGCGCATCGCATCAGCGATCCAGTCCTGGTATTTGTATGGATCCTCTTCAGTCATCCCCGTTGACTTTCGCCTTAGCTTGATTGACGGCGTCGCCGCCAATCCTTGTTTCCCTCAATCCCGATCAGGCTGCTACGCGCCCGATTCGGCATTTCTTAAATTTAGTGGAGGGCTTCTGTTGCCAGGTGCCCTCCGAACCCCGTGGTAAACCGGTTATTAAGCGGCTACCGCAAATGCCTCATTATCGTTGGCATCTGTAAAGTTTAGCCCGATAACGGTGGTACCATGCCGGACGAAAGCGAGGTCTTTACTACGCACGTCGATCCTATTTCGCCCCCATAAACCTCTGAAAATAATCGGTTAAATTGGTGGAGGCGCCGGGCACTGCCCCCGGGTCCGCTACGCTTATTCCACAACGCGTTTATCGTCATAGCCGGAAAACCAGCAAAGCAAATATAGTTCGTTCCGGAGTCCAAGGAAAGGGCGTCGATGTTTTGCCGCTTACGCCGGGCTAGATTTTGCAGGCCGGGCGTGGGCGGGCTAAAGTGCGGCTCGATTTTTCACGTCAGGAATCCGGATCACATGGAGCTTACCGCCGAACAACGAGCCGAAATTAATGCGGCCAAAGCCTCGACCTCGCAGACCAGCCGTCCCACCGTTCGCGAACTCGAAGAACTACTGTTCGAACCTCTGCCGGTTTTGGATCACGGCTTTGTGCGGGTGATCGACTACATGGGGGACGATGCAGCGATCGTGCAGGCGGCCAGAGTGTCCTACGGCAAGGGCACAAAGAAAATTTCCGACGATGCGGGTCTTATCAACTACTTGCTGCGCCACCGGCACACCACGCCGTTCGAGATGTGCGAGATCAAATACCATATAAAGCTGCCGATCTTCATCGCCCGGCAATGGATCCGCCATCGCACCGCCAATGTGAATGAATACTCGGCGCGCTATTCAGTGTTGGACCGGGAATATTATATTCCTGGACCGGATCAACTGGCGGCGCAGTCTTCGTCCAACCGACAGGGACGGGGTGATTTGCTCGAGGGCGAGGAGGCGCAACGGGTTCTCGACATCCTTCGGGAAGACGCGACCCAAACCTATGATCACTATGTTGAAATGCTTAACGAGGACGAGGAAGGCAACGTCATCGTCGACGGCAAGGATGGTCTCGCCCGTGAACTGGCTCGGATGAACCTCACGCTTAATACCTATACTCAGTGGTATTGGAAGATCGATCTGCACAATCTTTTGCACTTCTTGTCGCTGCGGGCGGATGATCACGCGCAGTATGAGATCCGGGTGTATGCGGAGGCCATGTTGGAAACCGTGCAGCGCTGGTGTCCGATTACCTATCAGGCGTTCATGGACTACCGAGTTGGTGGTACCAGCATTTCGGAAAAGGGCATGCAGGTTGTCCGCGATATGCTGGATGGCAAAGAGGTCTCTCAGGAAACCAGCGGCATGAGCAAGCGCGAATGGCGCGAGCTGATGGCCGAGCTGGGCCGGGACTAGCAGACTTAAATTCTGTCATCCCCGAGTTGTCCGGCGGTCAAACGACGGACAATTCTCGGGGATCTGCAACAGGCTCACACGTTCACTGGGGCAGATCCTCGGGATCGGTTGACCGAGGTCTCGGTCGAAACGCCCCAAGGATGGCGGCTAAGTTGGCCCGAGGGACTTGCCCCCTCGCCAACGTCTAACTATCTAACGTCCACGAAAACAGGGCGGCCGCAGGCGGCAATGTGATACGGTATGTGTCGCGATCTGCCGGCTTTCCGGGTTAGACTTGATTGCAAGGTGTCCCGTCCTGTCATATAAGGCACGGCAACAGGACTACGGGAAAACACCCTTTTCACCAGAGTTACACGAGAGAGGAATCAAGCGATGGCATGGGATTCACAGCGCGGAGGCCCCTGGGGGGGCGGAGGCGGCGGTGGCGGCCAAGGCCCCTGGGGCGGCGGCGGTGGCATGGGCGGCGGACGCCCGCAGCCACCCGACATCGAGGAAATGCTTCGCAAGAGCCAAGACAAGTTCAAGCGGTTCCTGCCGGGCAGCGGAGGCGGAGCCAAGCGTATTGCTTTGGTGGCGATCGCTTTGGTACTGGTTTGGCTGGCGACTGGGTTCTACCGGGTGCAGCCCGGTGAACAAGGCATCACCCTGCTATTCGGCAAGTATGTGGGCCAGACCGATCCGGGTTTGAACTACTTCCCGCCGGCGCCGATCGGCCAGGTGTTCACGCCGAACGTCGCTAATACTAACACGACCCAGGTCGGTTTCCGCTCTCTCGGGCAGTCGGGCACGCGGTCTGAATCCGTGCGCGACGTGTCAGAGGAAAGTCTAATGCTGACCGGCGATCAGAATATCATCGACATCGACTATGTGGTGCAATGGAGGATCAAGAACGCCGCCGATTTCCTGTTCAATATCCGCAATCCGGAGGCCTCGGTGAAATTGGCGTCGGAAAGCGCCATCCGTGAAGTGGTCGGCCAGACCAATCTACAGGACGCGCTGGCCAGGCGCCGGACCGAGGTCGAACAGAAAACCCAGCAAGTGCTGCAAAAGATCATGGACAGCTACAAAGCCGGCGTTTTCGTGGCGTCGGTGAAGATGCAGAAAGTGGAACCGCCGCAGCCTGTCATTGACGCGTTCAACGATGTACAGCGGGCGCGCCAGGATAAGGAGCGCCAGGAAAACGAAGCCAACGCCTATCGCAATGACATCGTGCCGAAGGCCAAAGGTGAGGCCCAGCGGATGATCGAGGAAGCAACCGGCTACAAGGAAAAGCTGGTGCGCGAAGCCGAAGGTGAAGCAAAGCGCTTCCTCTCGGTCTTTGAAGCCTATAAGGGCGGCCGTGAAGTGACTCGCTCCCGGCTCTATCTGGAGCGGATGCAACAGGTTTTCCGCAATTCCGAAAAAGTCATCGTTGATCCGGGCCAGGGCGGCCAGGGCGTCGTGCCCTACCTGCCGCTGCCGGAGCTGCGCAAAAAGAGCGGAGGGACAAACTAATGAGTAAAGTGGTTCTTGCCGTTCTCGGCATTGTCGTCGCCGCGCTGGGCGTCACCGCCTTTAGCGCGCTGTACACGGTTCATCAAACCCAACAGGCCCTGGTCCTCCAGTTCGGACGTCCAGTGCTGGTTGAGCAGCAGCCCGGCCTGCACTTCAAGGTGCCGTTCGTTCAAAACGTCATGTTCTTTGACCGCCGGATTTTGGATCTCGATCCGCCAGCCCAGGAAGTCATCCTGAACGATCAAAAGCGGATCAATGTGGATTCCTTCGTACGATACAAAATCGTCGATCCGTTGGAATTCCGCAAAGCCGCGCTGACCGATCTTAACTTCCGCAACATTTTCGGCGCGCGCTTGAACGCGGCCGTCCGCGCCGAAGTGGGTAAAGCCCTGCTGGCGGATATGCTGTCCGATAAGCGCGACGATCTGATGCGCCGTGTGACCGATACGCTGAAGCAGCAGGCAGCTGAGTTCGGTATAGAGGTGGTTGATGTCCGCATCGGCCGCACCGATCTGCCGGAAGCTACCTCTCAGGCGGTGTACAACCGGATGCGCTCCGACCGTGTTGCCGAAGCGGCGCGCCTACGGTCAGAAGGTGCGGAGATCAAAGCCAAAATTCAGGCCGAGGCCGACCGGGATCGCACCGTGATCCTGGCGGAGGCGCAACGGACTTCGCAAATCCTCCGCGGTGAAGGCGAAGGCGCGAAGACGTCCATACTGAACGAGGCGTTTGGTCAGGATCCCGAGTTCTTCAAGTTCTATCGCTCCATGGAAGCCTATGATCAGGCCTTCGGCGAAGGAACGACCATGGTGCTGAGCCCGGATTCGGACTTCTTCAAGTTCTTCAGTAATGAACAGGGCGCCGGCGGCGTAAAACCCGGTAACTAAATAGTTTCCGGGCCAGCCCCCGATGACAGAGCTCTTTACGGCGTTAGCCCTGGCGCTAGCCATAGAGGGGATGCTCTACGCCCTGTTTCCGCACGCCATGAAGCGGTTCATGGCGCAGGCCTTGGAAGCGCCTGAACAGGTGCTGAGAACGGCCGGATTGGTTGCGGCGATCGCCGGCGCCGCCGTGATCGCCCTGATCCGGATGTGACCTACATAAAATATCGGTGAATACGGGTTTTTTCCCTGTTGTGCCCCCGCTTTTGGATTATATATGTAAACGTCCGAAAAGGCGCATCAGCCGGCGGCGGAATTATCGGGTTCCACCGTTGTTCTCTTGATACGCCTGACCCTTTTGGTAAGCGCGAGGAAGATATAATGCGGCACACTGAGGTCCCTGCACGGTCCAAAATTATGACAGCCATCGGCTTTGATCGCCGGGCCTTGAGGATTGTCAATTTCATCCTGTTTTTAGCGGCGGCGTTGATGCTACTGGCCTCGACCGCGCACAGCCGCGCCGCGCCGGAAAGCTTCGCCGATCTAGCGGAAAAACTGTTGCCGGCGGTGGTGAATATCTCCACCTCGTCCGTGGTCAAAGGGCATGGCGGTCCGAACCTGCCGCAGTTTCCGCAAGGCTCGCCGTTCGAGGATTTCTTCCGGGATTTTTTTGATAAGAACGGCCCGAACCAGCCGCGGCGGGCGACGTCTCTCGGCTCCGGCTTTATCATCGACAAAGCCGGTATCGTGGTGACCAACAACCACGTCATCGCCGATGCGGATCAGATTACCGTGGTGCTGCAGGACGACACCAAGCTGGAAGCCAAGCTGATCGGCCGGGACCCGAAAACCGACTTGGCAGTGTTGAAGGTCGAAACGACCGCCGATCTGCCGGTGGTGCCGTTCGGCGATTCCGAAAAATTGCGTGTGGGCGACTGGGTCATGGCCATCGGTAATCCGTTTGGCCTGGGCGGCACGGTCACCGCCGGTATCGTCTCGGCCCGTGGCCGGGATATTGAATCCGGGCCGTACGACAACTTCATCCAGACCGATGCGTCGATCAACCGGGGTAATTCGGGTGGTCCGCTGTTCAATATGGCCGGCGAGGTTGTGGGGATTAACACCGCGATCTTTTCTCAGACCGGCGGCAGTGTGGGCATCGGTTTCTCCGTGCCGACCTCGACAGCCAAGAGCGTCATCGACCAGCTTCGCAAATACGGGCGGACTCGACGGGGTTGGCTCGGCGTCCGCATCCAGCAGGTGACCGGTCAGATTGCCGAGAACCTGGGTCTTGATGACACGTCCGGCGCACTGGTCGCCAGCGTGAGTGAGGGCAGCCCGGCGGAAAAAGGAAATATCCAGGCCCGCGACGTGATCCTGAATTTTGACGGCAAGAAAGTCGATGAGATGAAGTCGCTGCCGCGGATCGTCGCGGAAACCGAAATCGGCAAGGCCGTCGACGTAGACGTCTGGCGGGACGGTAAAAAGGTAACCACCCAGGTGACTGTCGGCGAGCTCAATGAAGAGGTTGCGACCTTGGGCGGCGAGAGCGGCAAGGAAAACGACGGCCTGAAGAAAGAGCTCGAAATTACGGCGCTTGGTCTCAAACTGGCCGGCATCACCGGCGATACGCGCAAGATGTTCAAGCTGAAATCGGGACAGAAGGGCGTCGTGGTGACGTCGGTCGATCCGAAGGGCGCTGCGGCTGAACAGCAGATCAAAGCCGGCGACGTGATCCTGGAAGTAGACCAGACCGATGCCCAATCTCCGGAAGAAGTGGAGAAACGCATTAAAGCCGCTGTCGAGAAAGGCCGGAAATCGGTCCTGTTGCTGATGGAGCGGCAGAGCGGGATCGGCTTCGTAGCTATCCGCATTACGGAAAAAATAAAGTAGGTTTCACATCCCTTCCGAAAGCGGCGCCTTCGGGCGCTGTTTTTGTTTCCGCCGGCGGGCCTGCCTCTTTAATCAATCCCGGAAGATTGGTACATAGTCCCTGCCGGGACTGCCCGGTGATTGAACTTGTACAGTAGGAACTATCCATGACGTCTTTTTTGGTCCGGCCGTTCGCCGCCCTTCGACCCGCCCCGGAATTCGCGGCCGAGGTTGCCGCGCCGCCCTACGATGTCTTGAACACCGAAGAGGCGCGGGCCCTGGCCGACGGCAAGGAATGGAGCTTCCTGCATATCTCCAAGCCGGAAATTGATCTGGCGCCTGGCACCGACCCGTTTTCTGATGCGGTCTACGCCAAAGCCTCCGAAAACATGGCGAAGTTGATTGAGGCCGACGTTCTTAAGCGGGACGACAAGCCGTGCTTTTATGTCTATCGGGTGCAGATGGGCGACCACATCCAGACCGGCATCGCCGCCGCCGGCTCGACCGAGGCCAACAAGAACAATCTGATCCGCCGCCATGAATTGACCCGGCCCGACAAGGAAAACGACCGGGTCCGCCAGATCATGGCGGTGCGCGGCCATACCGGCCCGGTCTTCACGATCCACAAGCCCGAAGCCGATCTGACCGCGATCGTGGACGAGGTCACTGCCGGTACGCCGGCTTATTCGGTGACCGGTGAAGGGGATGTGCAGCACACGGTGTGGGTGGTTTCCGATGATGCGTTGATTGATCGGATCAGCCAAGGTTTTGAGCGGCTAGGGGTTATCTATATCGCCGACGGGCATCACCGGTCCGCTGCCGGTACGAGAGCGGCAGATGAATGCCGGGACGCCAATCCCCTGCATACGGGGGAGGAGCCCTATAATTCCTTCCTGGTGGTGAGCTTTCCCGAGCCCGAAGTGAAAATTCTCGACTATAACCGGATCGTCAAAGACCTGAACGGTCTGACGCCGGAGGGACTGGTGGAAAAGTTGCGGGCCTCGTTTGACATAGAGGCCGCCGATAGTGCGGCCAAGCCGGCCAAGCCCGGCCAATTCGGCATGTATGTGGCGGGTCAGTGGTACAGTCTGGACTTCACCGGCGACGTGCCGGCGGACGCCTCGGCCAGCGACCGGCTAGATGTCAGCGTGCTGACCGCCCATGCGCTCAGCCCGGTTCTGGGGGTGGGCGATACCCGCACCGATCCCCGCATCGACTTTGTCGGCGGGATTCGCGGGATGGCGGAACTGGAAAAACGTGTTGACAGCGGAGACTGGGCCGTCGCCTTTGCGCTCTATCCCACCAGTATCCCCGATCTGATGAGCGTGGCCGACGCCAAGGAAATCATGCCGCCCAAGACTACTTGGTTTGAACCCAAGCTGGCCGACGGGCTGATTTCCCTGATGCTGGATTGAATCCGGGCCTGCTCGGCCCCATCTAAACGCTATCTCCGAATGACTACGTATTTGCCGCCCATTAGGGCGTGACACAATTTCCTATTAAATCCGACGGTTGAGGTTGCGGAATGGCATCCAATCTGCTGGAGCGGGTAAGCGGCCGGTTTAAGCGGCTGTCAGAATCCAGAAATAACGACGGTAAAAGCGTGAATGGGGTCGACCTGGAAAAAGGGACGATCAACATTGACGTGGAAGGCCTCGGCCATGACGAGGTCGGCACCCGAGACGTATTCCGGGAAGGCGACGAAAACGAAGGCCGGGCGATGCTTATCGCCGATGATCCGAGCGTTTACATCATCGATCTGCACCCCTTCTATAAGGCCATCGGTACCGAAACCGGCAGCCGGCTCGCCAACGGTCTGTTGGAGGCGGCCGAGAACATGCTGGAGCGCCGGCTTAAGGGCGAAGGAAACTTCACCAACCGGGACAATGAGATAATCCTCTTCCGGTTTCGCAACTCCCATGAGGATAGTCTCCGGGTCGCGGTTGGCTTCGTCAATGAAATCGGTCGTCATTTCCTGCGTGACGCCTACAAGTCCCAGGATTTTGTCGAGCAGGTGATCAACATGTCGGAATCGAAAAACGCGGTCGATGATGACGGCAATATCGATGTGGACAATACCCTCAAATACAGATTGATCGTGGACCGCTCCACCGAGCAAGAGTTCGCAACCGAATGGGACGCGGACGAGTCGGATGGCTACCGGGAGCCAATGGAGCTGATGAAACTGGCCGTGGAAATCCATCACCGACACACCTCCGAGAAGATCGAGCGCACCGGCGTCGACCGGCGGCAGATGTCACTGCCGTTCGAGGGTGAGGACCGGCGCAAGAAACAGCGCGGCCGCCGGGACGAGGGCAATCCCTCGATGAATGTCTGGCGCCCAAAGTATAGAAATGCGCTAGCCCCTGGATTTCGTCGCGGGTTTCCGTCTTAATACACCAAACAATCAGCGACTATTAACGGGAGGCCGACATGGACGCATCCGGCGACGCAAACACATCCGTTTCCCCGCTCCAATCGGGGCACCTGAGAGGCGTGCATCATCTCGCACTCACCACCGAAGACATGAAAATGACGACCGAGTTCTATGTGGACGTGCTCGGCATGAAGCTAGTGCACGCCATGAAGGTGCCCGATGGTGTGGGCACGGTGAACAACCGGGGCAATCCGCCGTGGGAGCGCCTGAGGCATTATTTCTTCGACATGGGTGGCGACAGTCTCTGGGCCTTCTTTGAAATCCCCAAAGGCGAGCGGAGGCAAACCGACCGGGACGCTATCGGCGGGATGCAGCACGTCGCCTTTGCCGTCGCCGAGGAAGAGTTCGAGCCCCTTCAAAAGCGGCTGGAGGCCCATGGGGTTGAGATCGACGGGCCGGTGGAAATTCTGCCGGACCTGTTTTCCTTCTATTTCTATGACCCCAACGGCATCCGGCTGGAGGCCTGCTGCAAACTCTCGGATGGAAGCGACCAGCAGGTGGTCGAGAGCGTTATCCAGACCAAAGACGTGGCCAAGGAAGAACTCCGCACCATGACCGATGACGAGGAATGGCTCAACCGGATGACCGCCGGTTTGGACTAAGCACAAAACCTAAGCACCAGCTGGTTTCTCGATGCACTTAATATGAGGTTAAATTAATCAGCCACTTAATTTTCTGCGCGACTCGACGGCTTGTCATCCCGGACAAGCCGGTCTAGAGGTGCGATGTACGGGTTTCTCGAATACCTATTTGGCAACGAAGACTTCATGCCGCACGGCTGGTGCATGCTATGGCAGCCGGAACAGCTTGGCGTTCATATCGTTGCCGCCGACCTTAAGAGATATTGCCGTCATCAGTGAAAAAAAGGGCCGTTTAGAGAACCTCGCCGAGCTGTTCAAGGATAATATTGTGGTACCTTACGGGGGGCTTCGCGCCGACAAATTGACGCCTTCCCAGTCGGCGCAACTCCTCAAACTAATCGACCTCTTCGTTGGCGACATGAAAGACGGACATGCCGCAAATAAGATGGCGGACGTGCGCAAGCATCTCAATGTCACCTATTTTGCCTGGAAAGGACCTACCGACCCGGACGCGGTGTTCTACTTTCGGGTCCATAGCCCGGTGATCTGGATTGAATTCGATCATCAGGGGCCAATCGCGCTCGGCGGTTCCTGGGGAACGCCGACCCGCTAACACATACATAACGTTGTCCGCACGCCCAATGGGAACGACTACGGCAAGGACATCCTGCGGCAACATTATTAGAAGCACCGTGATAATCCGGGGCATGGGCATAAGACGCCACCCGGCTGAGCCGGCGGGTTTTCTATCGAGGCTTAAATCATTGCCAATTCGTGCAGGCTGCCGGCGTCCTTGATGTAGAGGGTGCGACCCTTGCGCTCGATGATCTTGCGCTGTTTCAGCCCGGCCATGATGCGGCCCACGGTTTCCCGCGCCAGGCCGACGCCGTTGCCGATATCCGATTGGGTGGGCATTTCGGCGACGATCAGCCCCCCGGATTGATCCGGGAGCGGTTTGGCCATGCGAAGAATTTCCAGACAGACCCGCTGTTCGGCATCCAACAGACTAAAATCGCTGATCCGGTCGTTGGCCGCGCGGATATTCCGTGAAAGCCGGCGCAGCAAAGCCAATGCCGCCTCCGGATAGCCGGTCATGATGTCGATGAAGGCTTTGCCCGGCAGGGTGGCGATGATGCAGTTTGACTTGGTGATAACCCAGGCCGACCGCGGCAGCCCGTCGATGGCAGCCAACTCCCCGAATACATCGCCGTAGCCAAGTGTTGCGTAGTCCACGGCCTTGCCCGCTTCGGAATAGTTCACCACTTGCGCCCGGCCGCTGACGATGACGTTGACGTCGTTCAGCTCGTCGCCCCGATTGATCACATGCTCACCGGGCCCGCATTGGCGCCAGCGGCACTTGGCCTCCAACGTCTCCCGTGCATCTTCCGGTAAATCCCGGAAAAGCTCAATACTTTCAAACCTTTGATCAGTCATGTGACCCAATAACCCATGGCAGGTTTTTATATGTTCTTTGAACTATAGCGGAAATTTTCGGAAGTCACCGAGAAAAATTGCCCCGCGGCTGGCAAGTTCTCATGACACGGGTATGATCCGCCCATGATCGATAGAGACCAAAAACCGCTTCTCGTTGTTGCCGGCCCGACGGCGAGCGGCAAATCCAGCCTTGCCCTGGCGGCGGCGGATCACTCCGATGGCGTGGTGATCAACGCGGATTCCATGCAGGTCTATGACGAGCTACGGATCATTACCGCCCGGCCGTCCGCTGTCGACGAGGCCAAGGCCCCGCACAAGCTCTATGGCGTGCTGCCGGCGGCGGAGAGGTGCTCGGCCGGGCGCTGGCGGGAGATGGCCATCACGGCGATCGAGGCGGCTTGGGTGGAAGAAAAGTTGCCGATCCTGGTCGGCGGGACGGGTCTCTATATCAAGGCGTTGCTGGAGGGGCTCAGCGACATCCCCGATGTACCCCCTGCTATCCGGGACGAGGTGATCGCCCTGCACGACGAACTGGGTCCTGAAGCGTTTCACGCAAAGGTGGCCGACGTGGACCCCGAGGCGGCGGCGCGGCTGCCCAGAGGCGACCGCCAGCGCCTGATCAGGGCCTATGAGGTCTACCTGGCGACGGGGATAAGCCTGACCCAGTGGCATGACACGGCGCCGGTCATCCCAGGTCTGGCGGCGGACACGTATACGATCCTCCTCGACCCGCCCCGAGACGAGCTCTACGCCCGGTGCAATGCCCGGCTGGAACAGATGCTGGATGAAGGCGCGTTGGACGAAGTTCACAGGCTCATGGCGCTGTCTCTGGACCGATCGCTGCCGGCGATGAAAGCGTTGGGGGTACCGGAGTTTATCGCGCATCTGCGCGGGGAACGGGGTTTGTACGAGGCGCTTTCGGCGGCGCAACAGTCCACCCGGAACTTCGCCAAGCGCCAAAACACCTGGTTTCGTAATCAATTCGAAAAGCCGGATGCGGTTTTTGCGCAACATTCGGAAAGAAATTTAGAAAAAATCTTTGCGAATATTCGTTTTTAGGTGTTGACGCCCTGAGGCTAACCCTATAGGTTCCGCCAACTCGCGCCGCAAAACCTTGCTGGGAAGGGGCTTTGCGCGCGGGTTTTGTTTGTAGATTGATCGAGGCGCACCGGCCCAGAGAGAATTTTGCGCCGCAAAGAATTGTCCGGCAGGCTGAAAAATAGTTATCGGACCCAAGGAGGAAGTCATGACCGAGAACCGGTATTCCGGCGGAGAAATCATTCTGAAAGCCTTGAGCGATCAGGATGTAGACGTCGTCTTCGGGTATCCGGGGGGCGTGACTCTGCCGCTCTACGACAAGATTTACCTTCAGAACAAAGTCCGCCACATCCTGGTCGGCCACGAACAAGGCGGCGTGCACGCGGCCGAAGGCTATGCGCGCTCCACCGGTAAGCCGGGCGTTGTGCTGGCGACTTCGGGTCCCGGCGCCACCAACACGGTGACCGGCCTAGTGGACGCGATGATGGATTCCATTCCGATCGTCTGCCTGACCGGCCAGGTTGTTTCCAACCTGATCGGCAATGACGCGTTTCAGGAAGCGGACACGACCGGCATTACCCGCGCCGCGACCAAGCATAATTATCTGGTCCAGTCGACGGACGACCTGGCGCGCGTCATGCACGAGGCATTTTACGTCGCCACCCATGGCCGGCCCGGCCCGGTTCTGGTCGATATCCCGAAGGACATTATCCTGGGCGAGGGCCGGTATGTGGTCCCGGAAGACGTGAAGCCCCGGAACTACAGCCCGGCGACCAAAGGCGATCAGGATAAGATTCAAGAGGCGTTTGAACTTCTGGCCAACGCCAAGAAGCCGATCATTTATGTGGGCGGTGGTGTGATCAATTCCGGTCCCGAAGCCTCTAAGCTAGTCACCAAGCTGGTGCACCAGACCGGCTATCCGTGCACCACCACGTTGATGGCGCTCGGCGCCTTCTCCGGCAATGATCCGCAGTTCATCGGCATGCCGGGCATGCACGGCACCTACGAGGCCAACAAGGTCATGTATGAGTGCGACGTTATGTTTAACGTCGGCGCACGCTTCGATGACCGGGTGACCGGCCGGGTGGACGCGTTTTCCCCGGGCTCGAAGAAGATTCATATCGATATCGATCCGTCGTCGATCAACAAGAACATCACCGTCGATGTGCCGATCATCGGCGACGCCGGCAGCGTGCTGCAGGATATTCTTGATCTGTGGAATGAGAAGAAGCCGCAAGTCGATAAGCCGGCGCTTGAAGCCTGGTGGAAGCAGATCGACGAATGGCGCGGCGTGGATTGTCTGGGCTTCGAACAGGGCCCGGAAATCATCAAGCCGCAGCACGCGCTGGTACGCCTGCAGGAAATCCTGCGCGGCCGGGACTATTATGTCACCACTGACGTGGGCCAGCACCAGATGTGGTCGGCGCAGTATCTGCTGTTTGACGAGCCGAACCGGTGGATGACCTCCGGCGGGCTCGGCACCATGGGCTACGGCGTGCCGGCGGCCATGGGGGTGCAGGTCGCGCATCCGGACTCAGACGTGATTTGCGTGACCAGCGAAGGGTCCCTGATGATGAACATCCAGGAGATGAACACCATCGCCAAGAACAAGCTGCCGGTGAAAATCCTCAATCTGAATAACGAGATTTTGGGCATGATCCGCCAATGGCAGGAACTGTTTCATGACAATCATGAATCCGAGTGTGATCTGTCCGGTGGTCCCGACTTCATCAAGCTGGCGGAAGCGTTCGGCTTTACGGCCCTGAGCGCGACCAAGCCCGATGAAGTGGATGACGCCATCGCGGAGATGCTGAATACGGACGGTCCGGTATTCCTGAACATGGCGGTCGCGCGGGACGAGAATGTGTTCCCGATGATCCCTGCCGGTGCGCCTCATAACGAAATTGTCCTGGGCCCGAACCAGCAGATGAACGTGAAGGACGACAAGGCCAATGTGATGGCCTGATCGCCGGCCCGAACGAATTTCAGAGAATAACAGAAAGATGTGAATGGCCGCCCTCGGGCGAGGGCGGTGGAGAAATGGAATTAGAAGATGGCGGATGACGAGAAGAAAGAGCTGATCACCACGACCTTTTCGGTGATGGTGGATAACGAAGCCGGGGTGCTGCACCGGATCGTCGGCCTGTTTTCGGGCCGGGGCTACAATATCGAGAGCCTGACCGTGTCCGAGGTCGATAAGACCGAGCGCCGGTCCAAGATTACTATTGTGACCAATGGCACCCAGCAGATTATCGACCAAATCCGTGCGCAGCTTGAGCGCCTGGTGCCGGTGCACCGAGTGTCCAACCTGACCGAGGACGGCCGCTCCGTTCAGCGGGAACTTGGGCTCATCAAGGTGAACTGCACCGATGACGACCGGGTTGAATCTATGAAGATAGCTGATAAATACTCGGCCACGGTCGTGGACAGTACACCTGAATCCTTCGTGTTCGAGGTGGTCGGACGTGCGCAAACAGTCGATAAATTCATCGATCTCATGAAGCCCTTAGGGCTGGTCGATGTGTCGCGGACAGGTATTGTCGCCATCGCCCGCGGCGGAGAGGAAATGTAATTTTGGATCAAGGCTCTCGTTCGTACGAGGGCAGGGGAGAAGGAAGGAAAGATCGCCATGCGAGTTTTTTATGACAGAGACGCCGACGTCAATCTGATTAAGACCAAGAAGGTTGCCATTGTCGGCTACGGTAGCCAGGGCCACGCCCACGCGCTGAACCTACGGGACAGCGGCGTGACCGAGATCGCGGTTGCGCTTCGGCAGGGGTCCGGCAGCATCGCCAAGGCCGAAGCCGAGGGCCTGAAGGTCATGACCCCGGCGGAAGCCGCCGGTTGGGCCGACGTGCTGATGATTCTGGCGCCGGATGAAATCCAGGCCGATCTCTACAATGATGAAATTCATGCCAACCTGAAGGACGGCGCGGCGATTGCTTTCGCCCACGGCCTGTCCGTTCACTTCGGTCTGATCGTGCCGCCGGAAGGTGTGGACGTGTTCATGATCGCGCCGAAGGGCCCCGGCCACACCGTCCGTTCCGAGTTCGCGCGCGGCGCCGGTGTGCCGTGCTTGGTCGCGGTGGCGCAGGACGCCAGCGGCGGCGCTCTGGATGTTGCGCTTTCATACGGTAGCGCAATCGGCGGCGGCCGGTCCGGCATCATCGAGACGACTTTTAAAGAAGAGTGCGAAACTGACCTGTTCGGTGAGCAGACGGTTCTCTGCGGCGGCCTGACCTCGCTGATTACAGCGAGCTGGGAAACCCTGGTCGAAGCCGGCTATGCGCCGGAAATGGCGTACTTCGAATGCCTACACGAAGTGAAGCTGATCGTCGATCTGATGTATGAAGGCGGCATCGCCAATATGCGCTATTCGATCTCCAACACGGCGGAGTACGGCGACTACACCAGCGGTCCTCGGGTCATCGACCCGAGCGTCAAGGAACGGATGAGAGAGGTTCTGGAAGACATCCAGTCTGGTAAGTTCGTCCAGGACTGGATGATGGAAAACAAGGTCGGCGCCCCGCGCTTCAAGGCTATGCGCCGTCGCGCCGCCGAACACGACATCGAAAAGGTCGGACAGAAGCTCCGCGACATGATGCCGTGGATCGGCGAGAACGCCCTGGTCGACAGGGCCAAGACCAGCGGTTAATTCAACCCGGATATAAACGCAAAAGGCCGGTCCAAGTGACCGGCCTTTTTCTTTTGGTTGCCAGCTATTTCACCCGGTTTCGCCGGCTCAACATCTTGTCCATCAGCTTCGGCGCACGGCCGGGCGTGGACCAGGGGCACTTGGTGATGCAGATGGCGCAGCCCAGCGCCTCGCCGAAATAGGGGATGCATTTGTCGAAATCGACGAACCATTTCCTTTCCCCGCGCACGGTTTGTTTCTCCGGGAAGATGGCGCCCGGCGGGCATGCTTTCACGCAGACTTGGCAGTTGGCGCAGAAATCCTCCGCGCCAATATCTTTGGGTGCGTCGGCGATCAACGGCATGTCCGTGGTGACCGCCGACAATCTGAAAGCCGAGCCGTAGACGTCATTAATGAGAGAGCCGTGCTTGCCCAACGTGCCGAGCCCGGCGGCGATGGCGCCCGGCATCATGCTGAGCGCTGAGGCGAACGGCCCGGCCCAGGCCTTGGCGTCATAGCCTTCGGCCAAGATAAAGTTGGTGACTTCCCGGCAGACCCGCGCGGCGCGATTATACTGCCGGGCCACCTCCACGGCGTTGCGCGGATCGTCCAGAGTTGGCGGCAGGTTATTGAGCTCGTCATGATCCATGGCCACGCCGAAGACAATCAGCCAGGGGTGATCGAGCTCGTAGCCCTCATAGATGTACATAGGGTCCATGGGGGTGACACCGACCAGGTCCGCCTCGTGGGCGAGGGCAAAGTCTTTCATCGCCAAGGTCAAGTCTTCGGCGTACTTTTCCACCTTTGCTGGGGCTTTCTCCACTTCCTTGGGCCCGCGCGGCGCATCGTGGGAATAATGTTCGATGATCTCCGGGGATCGCCGCTGAATGGCGATCACTTCATATTGCAGTTCACCGAATTCATGCCGGTCTGCCGGGTGCCAGAAGAACGGCGACGGCCGGCGTAAATTTTCTTCGCCCAATCCGTTCACCGTGTTGCCCGAGATATGCTTGGGCAGCAGGGCGGCAAAGTCGTCGTATTTTTCCGGCAGCGGTTTATCACCCATGATCAGCTCCGTTCATCCACGAACCGGGGCGCCTTGATGCTGGCCTCGAACGCCTTGGCGAGCGTCCCCAGTTCTTGGACGTCGATGATGGCGGAGATCTCGAACACCCGCTTGATCTCGTCAACCATGGCGGCGGCAACCGCGTCGGTGTCCGCACCCCGTTTGATCTCAATCTTCACCCGCATGTTCTCCAAGTCGTCGTCGCCGGTTTCCAGGATCGCCTGAAAGTCGTTGATGTCCGGATTGCGGAACATGAAATCCTCGAACTCCGAATGGTTCAGGTTCACGCCGCGTATCTTGAAGAACCCGGTGGTCCGCGCCGCGTGTTGGATCATCGGGAATAGTTCGGCGATCTTGCCGGAGCTCTTGCCCTTTTCGATTAGCCGGACGATATCGCCCGAATTCCAGCGTAGAAACGGCGTCGCGTTGTTAATGAACAGCGGCGTAACGCAGAACGTGCCGGTTTCGCCTTCAGGTACTGGCTCGCCAGTTTCTTCGTCCACCACTTCGCAATAATACATGTCGGACCAGATATGAATGCCGTCATGGGCGTCGCCTTCGCAGCCCATTAGGCCGGTTTCGCTCATGCCGAACACATCATAGACTTTCGCGCCCCAGCGCCGGGCGAGCTTTTCCCGCTTGGCGTCTGACAGAGTTTCCGCCGAGCAAATGACGATCTTTACCGAGCTCTCCGAGAGATCGATACCTTTCGTGTCAGCCACATTGACCAGATGCAACGCAAAGCTGGACATGGAGATCAGCACCGTCGGTTTGAGCGCTAAAATCAAATCGACCTGGGCTTCCGACGGCACCGCGTTGCCGGCGCCGACCCAGTTCATGCCCACATGCTGTTGATGGGCGCTCCGGGCCCAGATTTGCCCGGCGGGGTGAATGCCGAGTGGAAACGAGATATGGCAGAGATCGCCCGCTTTTATATTGATAAACGGATAGGTGCGGGCCCAACTTTCCAAGCCGTAGTTCACGTCTTCGAAGGTGCGAGGGTAAAACACCGGCTTACCTGTCGTGCCGCCGGACCGCCAGTATTCTGCAATGTCGGTATTGGAAGCCACATTAAAGTTCGCCATGAACTCTTCGTGGTTAAACTCGCGGAGCACGTCCTTGGTGACAATGGGTATCTGGCTCCAGACTTCCGGCTCATCCAGGCGGTTTTCGTCGATATGGTCGAGCCTGCCCCTGTACCATCGTGCCGACTTGGCGCGTTCAAAAGCGATCTTCTTGCGTTCGGACTGCACCTGCCGGATTTCGGCGCGGTTTGCGGGGATGGGAAGCAGCGGGGCCATTCATTCCTCCTCAGATGCTCATCAGAGCCGGCCGTTCGTGTTGGCCTTATGGACGCTACTTTAATACGTTACACGGGAAGATAAACAGATTAAGCGACAACGGGGATTTCGGGCATGCGGATCGTCATTATCGGCGGCGGCGCAGCGGGATTGTATTTCGCCATTCTGATGAAGAAGGCGTGGCCGGATCACGCCGTCTCAGTCTATGAGCGCAATCGCCACGACGACACATTCGGTTTCGGTGTGGTGTTCTCCGACGAGACCCTCGGCAACTTCCTCTCCTACGATCCGACATCTTATGACCGGATCACCAGCGCCTTCGCCTATTGGGACGAGATCGATTTTGTCTTCAAGGGCGAGACCATTCGTACGGGTGGGCACGGCTTCTGCGGCTGCGGCCGGCGGGAGCTACTGTTGATCCTACAGGAACGCTGCCGGGAACTGGATGTCGAGCTCCACTTTGAAGCGGAGATTGCTGATCTCGCCCAATTCGCCGACGCCGATCTGATCGTCGGCGCGGACGGCATCAACAGCTTCGTCCGGGAGGCGCACAGGGACGCCTTCAAGCCCGACATCGAATGGCGGCGCAACAAGTTCGTCTGGCTCGGCAGCACCAAACCCCATGAGGCCTTTACCTTCGACTTCACCGAGAACGCGCACGGTATTTGGGTCTTGGGCGCCTATCAATATAACGACGAGCTTTCCACCTGGATCATCGAAGCGCCGGCGCTCACCTGGGAAAAGGCTAAAGCAGCGGTGGAAAATCTCAGCGAGGATGAACTGCTGGCGTATATGGAAGACCTGTGGGCTGATAAACTCAACGGTCACACGTTGGTCCCCAACAAATCCATATGGCGCACGTTCCCGACCATTCGCTGCGCGAATTGGCATACGGACAATATCGTGCTGATCGGCGACGCGCTGCACACGGCGCACTATTCCATCGGGTCCGGCACCAAGCTGGCCATGGAAGACTCCATCGCGCTCTATGAAGCGTTTAAGGAGAGCGACACGGTGGCGGATGCGCTGCCGGCGTTCGAGGCGGCGCGCCGGACCGAGGTAGAGATCACTCAGCACGCCGCCGATGTCAGTGTGGTCTGGACTGAGAACGCGGCGCGCTATTGGGAGATGGAACCGATCCAGGCGTGTTACTCCATGCTCACCCGGTCCAAGCAGATCACCCACGAGAACCTGCGCCTCCGGGATGCCGGCTTTATCGAGACCATGGAGGCTTGGTTTGCCGGCAAGGTAAAGGGCAGCGGGTTCACCCCGCCCGGCGGCGCGCCTCCAATGTTCGCACCACTGAAATTGCGGGAGCTTGTTTTGCCCAACCGGATCGCCGTCGCGCCCATGGATATGTACATGGCGGAGGACGGTGTGCCAGGGGACTTCCACTTCGTGCATCTGGGCGGCCTCGCCATGGGGGGCGCGGGCCTGGTTTTCTCGGAAATGGCCTGTGTGTCCGAAGAGGGGCGGATCACGCCGGGCTGTTCGGGCCTGTACGCGCCGGCGCATGTGGATGCCTGGCGGCGGATCATTGACTATGTACATGCGCAGTCCGCGTCCAAGTTCTGTCTGCAGATCGGCCACGCTGGACGCAAAGGCTCCACCCGGCTGGCGTGGGAGGGAATGGACAAGCCGCTGGAAGACGGCAACTGGCCGCTGATCGCGCCGTCGGCCATCCCGTTCTATGACTTCAGCGATACGCCCCGGGAAATGACCGAAACGGACATGGATCAGGTCTGCGCCGACTTCGTGAGCGCGGCGGAAATGGCTGAAGTGGCGGGCGCCGACATGATCGAGCTGCACATGGCCCACGGCTATTTGCTGTCCGGTTTCGTCACGCCGGTGAGCAATCAACGGACGGATGATTTCGGCGGCTCGCTGGAGAACCGGCTGCGCTTTCCGCTCTGGGTGTTTGACGCGGTGCGCGCTGTGTGGCCGGCGGACAAGCCGATGTCGGTCCGCATCTCCGCCAACGACTGGGTCGGAAACGCGGGCGTCACCCCGGACGAGGCGGTGGAGATCGCGCGGGCGTTTAAGGATCATGGCGTGGACATTATGAATGTCTCCGCCGGGCAGACCGCGCCCGACGCGCAACCGGTCTATGGCCGCATGTTCCAAACCTGGTTTTCCGAACAGGTGCGCCTGGAAGCGGATATCCCGACCATGGCCGCCGGCAACATCACCACCTGGGATCAGGTGAACACGATCATCGCCGCCGGACGGGCGGACGTGGTGGCGTTGGCTCGGCCGCACCTCACCAATCCGCATTTTACCCTGCAGGCGGCGGCCTATTACGGCGTCGAAGATCAGTTCTGGCCCCGGCCTTATGAATCCGGGGAGAAGCAGGCGCACCGGGTCTCCGCCCGTGACCGCGCCGACGAAGTCGAGCTAAAACGCGCCGCCAAGCCTAAGAGCCATGGGGGCGGGTAGGTGTGTCCAATTGCTTTCTAACTGCGTCGCCCCCGAGTTGGACTTAATGTAAATTGAGGCCAAGTCTCGGGGGTCCATGGGCATGGGGTGCATGGTTCCCCGACAATCGCTTCGCGAGTCGGGGATGACGCTGACAAGGTGACGCGGAGTAGGATAGACAACTGCCAAACCCTTGACTTTCGACCCAATCCGACCTTTATAAGCCTCTGTAAACCCTTTGTTTGCGACTGGTGCGTACGATATCATCGCAAATTGAGAGAGGATTGGGCGACCCATGGACCAGTCCATGCGCATGACAGACGTGATTTCCGGCGCGCGAGCGTCAGGTTCTGCACGCCTGCCGCAATCCCTCCTGCTGCTCATCGGCAATGGGGCCCTTCGACTTAGGCGCCCCTGAACGACAATGCCCCACAAGGGGGCGTTCAGGGGAATTCGACTCCTAAGCTGACAATTCAACATTATCGACAAGAGGGTTCGTCCCATGAGTACAAACACAGACTCAAACCGTATATATATATTCGACACCACCATGCGTGACGGCGAGCAGTCGCCGGGCGCGTCCATGAACCTGGCGGAGAAACTGCGCATCGCAGAGGTTCTCGAGGATATGGGTGTCGATATTATCGAGGCCGGTTTCCCCATCGCTTCCGAAGGCGACTTCGAGGCGGTGAATGAGATCGCCAAGGTTGTCACTGAATCGACAGTGTGCGGCCTGGCCCGGTCCAGCAAGATGGATATCGAACGCTGCGCCGAAGCGGTGAAACCCGCCAAGCGCTCGCGCATCCATACGTTTATCTCCACCAGCCCGCTGCACATCAAGTACAAGCTGCAGATGGACCCCGAGGATGTCTATCAGGCGGTGATTGATAGTGTCACCTACGCCCGGTCCTTCACCGACGACGTAGAATGGTCCTGCGAGGACGGCTCCCGCACGGAGCCCGACTTCATGTGCCGGACCGTGGAAGCGGCGATCAAGGCCGGTGCAGGCACGATCAATATCCCGGATACGGTCGGCTATGCCGTACCGGATGAATTCGGGGCGATGATCGAGATGCTGTTTAACCGGGTGCCCAATATCGATCAGGCGATCATCTCGGTCCATTGCCATAACGATTTGGGTCTGGCGGTGGCCAACTCCCTGGCGGCGGTGAAGGCCGGCGCCCGGCAGGTGGAATGCACCATCAATGGCCTGGGGGAGCGCGCGGGAAACGCGGCCATGGAAGAAGTAGTCATGGCCCTACGCACCCGTCAGGACAGCATGCCCTACAGCAACAACATCAGGACCGAGAACATCACCAAGGCGTCACGCCTGGTGTCCACGATCACTGGGTTCACGGTGCAGCCCAACAAGGCGATTGTCGGCGCGAATGCGTTCGCGCACGAATCCGGCATTCACCAGGACGGCATGCTGAAGAACGCCCAGACCTATGAGATCATGACGCCGGAGAGCGTCGGGCTGACCGAAAGCAAATTGGTTCTCGGCAAACACTCCGGCCGCGCTGCCTTCCGGTCCAAGTTGAAGGAGTTGGGCTATGCGTTGGGCGACAATGCGATCAACGACGCCTTCAAGCGCTTCAAGGATTTGGCCGATCTGAAAAAGGACGTGTTCGACGAGGACATCGTGGCGCTGGTTGATGAGACCGTGGTGCGCAGCAATGACCGGATCAAGCTGGAGGCCTTGGAGGTTCTCTGCGGCACCGAGCATGTGCCGCCGCGCGCCAAGCTGAAGCTGAAGATCGATGATGCTGTTCAGGAAACCGAAATGACCGGCGACGGTCCGGTGGACGCCATTTTCTCCGGCATCAAGGAACTGACCTCGAAAGAGCCGCACTTGCAGCTCTATCAGGTGCACGCGGTGACCCAGGGCACGGACGCGCAGGCGGAAGTTACCGTCCGGCTGGAGGAAAACGGCAAGACCGTGAATGGCCAGGGCGCCGACACGGACACCATGGTTGCCTCGGCCCGGGCCTATATCAACGCGCTCAACAAGCTGTTGGTGAAGCGGGAAAAAACCGCGCCGTCTGCCTTGTCCGCCTAAAATAGATGCTTAAATTAGGCTAATAGGCCAAATCTCTATCGTTAACGGGGCCGGTGGAGTATCCTCCTCCGGCCCTGATGGCTCTCTCGGTGATTCCTTGCACGATTCTAATGTGTTATTGCCTACGGGTAAGGTTTGATTAACAAACGGTGCGGCATAAGTAGATATATGTGCGGCTTGATGCCGGTAACTCTATTTAGAAGGTAATATAGGCGAAATGCTCTCGCGACTTTTCGGTTTTCTATCCGCGGATATGGCCATCGATTTGGGAACGGCGAACACACTGGTGTACGTCAAAGGAAAGAACATCGTTCTGAACGAACCGTCCGTAGTCGCCATCGCGAAAGTGCGCGACAAGAAACAAGTCCTCGCCGTCGGTGAGGAGGCCAAGATGATGCTTGGCCGGACCCCCGGCAACATCGAAGCCATCCGACCCCTGCGGGACGGTGTGATCGCCGACTTCGACATCGCTGAGGACATGATCAAATACTTCATCCGCAAGGTACATAATCGGCGGAGCTTTGCCTCGCCGATGGTTGTCATCTGCGTGCCGTCCGGCTCCACCGCAGTGGAACGCCGCGCCATCCAGGAATCAGCCGAGGCTGCGGGCGCGCGCAAAGTGTTCCTGATTGAAGAGCCCATGGCAGCGGCGATCGGCGCCGGCCTGCCGGTAACCGAGCCCACGGGCTCCATGGTCGTTGATATCGGCGGCGGCACGACAGAGGTCGCGGTGCTCAGCCTGGGCGGCATTGTCTATGCCCAGTCCGTTCGCGTTGGCGGCGACAAGATGAACGAGGCGATCATCGCCTATATCCGCCGGAACCATAACCTGCTGGTTGGTGAGTCCAGCGCCGAACGGATCAAGGAAGAGATCGGTTCCGCCTGCCCGCCGGAAGACGGCGAAGGCCGGACCATGGAGATCAAGGGCCGCGATCTGATGAACGGCGTGCCGAAGGAACTGGTGATCAGTGAACGGCAAATCGCCGAAAGCCTGGCCGAACCCGTTAGCCAGATCATCGAAGCCGTAAAGTCCGCTTTGGAGCACACGGCGCCGGAACTGGCCGCCGATATTGTCGATAAGGGCATTGTGCTGACCGGCGGAGGCGCACTGTTGACCAATATGGATTACGTCCTGCGGTATGCGACCGGATTGCCGGTCTCAATCGCCGACGGTCCTCTCTCGTGTGTGGCCATGGGAACCGGCCGGGCGCTTGAGGAAATGAAAAAATTGCGTCACGTTTTGACCACGATGTATTAATACCTATAATCCGGCCTCGATGAGCTGGAACCCCCGCGTAGGCAACCCCATATGGTGGTGGGGAAGAGCACTTGCGGAATTAGACCATGGAACAACGCCCTAGCGCCATTTTGCGGATAGCCGCTCCCCTTCGGAGTCTGGTCCAGAGATTTATGTATCTCGGCCTGATAGCGGGCGCGTTCGGGTTGATGCTGATCGGTAAGATCGACGCGGTTGTTATCGACAAGGTGCGCGCCGAAGTGACCAACGTGGTCGCACCCATCCTGCTGGGCCTGTCCCAGCCTATTGCCACCATCAATCAAGGCGTGGAGAACGTGAAGGACCTGACGGTCATCCGCGAAGAGAACCTGCGCCTGCAGAGAGAAAACGCCCGCCTGCTGCAATGGCAGATGGTCGCCCGAAAACTTGAGGCCGAGAACGCGGCGCTGAAGGCGCTGATCGCCACGGTCGATGACAAGAGGCCGCGCTTCATCAGCGCGCGGGTGATCGCCGGCACGTTGGGCGCGTTTTCCAATACCATGGTGGTCAACGCCGGCTCGGCGCATGGTCTCAAGAAAGGTCAGGCGGTTCTCAGCGACGCCGGTCTGGTCGGCCGCGTCATAGAGGTGTCCAA
The DNA here is from genome assembly GCA_038127535.1 of Rhodospirillaceae bacterium. Classification (GTDB taxonomy): domain Bacteria; phylum Pseudomonadota; class Alphaproteobacteria; order Rhodospirillales; family UBA2165; genus JAYPHU01. The sequence continues at coordinate 53,479 of JAYPHU010000025.1, forward strand.
CCAGTCGGCACGGGTTCTGCTGCTGACCGATATCAATTCCCGTATTCCGGTGGTGATCAGTTCCACCCGGACCCGGGCGATCATGGCCGGCAATAATACCACCCGGCCCAAACTCATCCATATGTCGCCGAAAGCCCGGGTCAGCCCGAGCGAACGGATTGTGACCTCCGGCCAGGGCGGGGCCTTCCCTCCGGGTCTGCCGGTGGGCGTGGTCGCAGCCGTAAGCGACGGCGGCGTGGAAGTGCAACTGAACGCCCGCTATCACCAGATCGAATTCGTCCGGGTGGCGGATTTCGGCCTCGCAGGTTTCGTCGATACCTCGATCCTGGCGCCGGGCACGGGGACTTCCAAGCCCCGCGGGCGATGAACACCGCACTTTGGCAAAAGCTTGATCAGGCGGCGCGGAACATCACGCCGTTTCTCCTGACGCTCGTTCTGGTTTTTATCAGCGTGTTGCCGACCCGGATTCCCATCTATGCCGAGGTGGCGCCGGTGTTGGCCTTGGTGGCAGTCTATCACTGGGCGATCTACCGTCCCAATCTGATGCCGCTTTGGTGCGTGTTTCTGCTTGGGCTGTTCCAGGACCTGCTGTCGGGCATGCCGCTGGGGCTGTATTGTCTGGTGTTCCTGACGGTCTATGGACTGGCCTTGACCCAGCGCAGGTTCTTTGCCGGCAAGTCTTTCTACATTTATTGGATGGGTTTCGTGGTCATCGCCTTTGTGGCGGCGGTGGAAAGCTGGCTAGTCGCCTCCATTTGGCATTTTACCGTGTTGAATTTCGAGACCGTGTTTTTCCAATATCTGGTATCATTAGGTATCTTCCCCATCGTCGCGTGGATTTTCCTGCGGTGGCAGCAGGCTTTCTTGCACCAGGATTACGATGCAGCGGGATAACGACAGATATAGAACCTTCAGCCGCCGGGCGATTTTTCTGCTGGGCGGGAAGGTCGTGCTGGTCTCCGGTCTGGTCGGCCGCATGTATTATCTGCAGGTGATCGAGGGGGAGCGCTATCGCACCCTCGCCAATGACAACCGGATCAGCCTCAAACTATTGGCGCCGCCCCGCGGGCGGATCGTCGACCGGTTCGGCCGGCCCATGGCAATCAATCAGCAGAATTACCGGTTGCTGGTCGTCCCCGAGGCGACCGAAGATATCAATCAGACCCTGACGACCCTGGCCGAGATCATTGATATCGGACCGAACGAGCGCCAGCGCATCCTACGGGAGGTGAAACGCCGCCGCCGGTTCGTCCCGATTATCATCCGGGAAAACCTAGCCTGGTCCGATGTCTCCCGAATCGAGGTCAACGCCCCGCAGTTGTCGGGCGTCTCCATCGACGTGGGCCAAAGTCGGTTTTACCCCGACGGGACGGCGACGGCGCCGATCCTGGGCTATGTCTCCAGCGTGTCCGAGAAAGAACAAACCGGTGATCCGCTGCTGCAACTGCCGGGCTTCCGGATCGGAAAGGCGGGTATCGAGAAGGTCCTGGATCTATCGCTCCGCGGGGCGAGCGGCACCAGTCAGGTGGAAGTCAATGCGCTCGGCCGCGAGATACGGGAACTGGAACGGTTCGAGGGCGCGCCGGGCAGCGAAGCCTGGCTGACCATCGACCGGGAGCTGCAGAAATTTGTCACCCGCCGGCTGGGCCAGGAATCCGCCTCCGCCGTGGTGATGGACGTACATACCGGCGAAGTGCTCTCTCTCACTTCCACGCCGAGCTTTGATCCCAACGCCTTTAACCGGGGTCTCAGCCACTCGGAATGGCAGAACTTAATCAGCAATCCCCGAGCGCCCCTCAACAACAAGGCGATCGCCGGCCAGTACGCGCCGGGCTCCACGTTTAAGATGATTGTCGCCCTGGCCGCCTTGGAAAAAGGCGTGGTGAACCAAAATACTCGGATTTTATGTTCCGGCGATGTGGAGCTTGGCAAAGCTACCTTCCACTGCTGGAAGAAACATGGCCACGGCACCATGAGCCTGGTGAACGCAATCGCCCAATCCTGCGACGTGTTCTTTTACGAAATCGCGCGGCGCACCGGCATCGACCGGATCGCCGCCATGGCGCGCAAGCTTGGCCTGGGCAAGGCCCTGCACATCGAACTGCCGGGCGAGAAGCGGGGGCTGATCCCGACCCGCGCGTGGAAGAAAAAGGCAAAGAACACATCCTGGCAGCAGGGCGAAACCTTGTTGGCGGGGATCGGGCAGGGGTTCATCCTGACCACGCCGCTGCAGTTGGCGGTGATGACGGCCCGGTTGGTCAACGGCGGCCGCGCCGTGTTGCCGACCCTGACCCGCCAGATCGTGCATCATAACGACAATCCCGCCTTCGAGGCGGCGACCCCGGCCTTCCCCGAGATCGGGTTCAACCCGAACCATTTGAACATCATAAGCAAATCCATGGCGGCGGTGGTGAACTCGCCCGTCGGCACGGCCCATCGGTCACAGATCCAAACCCCCGGCTTTGAGATGGGCGGCAAGACCGGTACCGTGCAGGTGCGGCGCATCACCAAAGCGGAACGGGAAACCGGCGTCCGCAAAAACGAAGAACTGAAGTGGCACGAGCGGGACCACGCGATTTTTGTCGGCTACGCTCCCATTGATGCGCCGCGCTATGCGGTGTCGGTGGTGGTAGAGCATGGCGGCAGCGGCTCTACCGGTGCTGCGCCGTTGGCCCGGGATATTTTGCGTGAAGTGCAGCGCCGCGATCCGTCCCGGGGCGAGGCGCGGCTGATCCCGCCGGACGGGCCCCAACGGAACTGGGAGGGCTAGGCGATGGCGTTGATCCCCACCCGGCAGCCCGAGATGACCTTCGGCCAGAAACTATGGCAGGTGAACTGGCTGTTTGTGCTGTTGATCTCCGTGACCGCGTCGGTCGGCTTTGGCATGCTGTATTCGGCGGCCGACGGTAAGATTGATCCTTGGGCGTCGCGGCAGATGGTGCGCTTCGGCGTGGCGGTCTTACTTATGATCGCCGTCGCGGTGACCTCCATCCGGTTCTGGCTGCGCCACGCCTATCTGATTTACTTCCTCAGTTTGGCGCTGTTGCTCGTGGTGGAGTTTGCGGGCTCCGTGGGCATGGGCGCGCAACGCTGGATTGATCTCAAGTTCATCACCATCCAGCCCTCCGAAATGATGAAGATCGCCATCATCCTGGTGCTGGCCCGCTATTTCTACGCCAGCCGGATGGAGGATGTGGAGCGGCTGACCTATGTCATCTTCCCGGCCCTTCTGCTGGCCGCGCCGGCCTACCTGATCATCCGCCAGCCCGATCTGGGCACGGCGGTTATCCTAGCGGCGACGGGCGTGGTGATGTTCTATCTGGCGGGGATCAGACTGTGGATTTTCATCACCGCCGGCATCGCCGCCGTCGGCGCGATATTCCCGGTGTGGAACTTCGTCTTGCTGGATTACCAAAAGCAACGTCTCCTCACCTATCTGAACCCGGAGCTGGACCCCTTGGGCGCAGGCTATCACGTCATGCAGTCGAAGATCGCGCTCGGCTCCGGCGGGGTGTTCGGCAAGGGCTTCCTGGAGGGCAGCCAGAGCCATCTCAGCTTCCTGCCTGAAATGCACACCGACTTCATCTTCACTATGCTGGCGGAAGAATTCGGCCTGGCCGGTGGCGTGGCGTTGCTGGGGCTCTATATCCTGATCCTGGTGTTCGGCTTCGCCATCGCCATCCGCTGCCGCCACCATTTCGGCCGGCTGATCGCCATGGGCGTGATGACCACATTCTTTCTGAGCTTCTTTGTCAATATCGCCATGGTCATGGGCCTGTTGCCGGTGGTCGGCATGCCCCTGCCGCTGATCTCCTACGGCGGCACTGCGATGCTCACGTTGATGATCGGGTTCGGGCTCGTGCTCTGCGCCTATGTTCACCGGGACACGCCGATCGGCCCCGGCGCGGCGGACGTGTATTGACCCGAACCACGCCGGCCGACTGCTGGCATCACGGCCTCAACAATAAGTCGACAACCAGCAACTGGATTTGCTATACACGCACGCCGCGCAGGCAGTTGGTTTCAGCGTAGCGGAAACATGACAGCGCGATCCCAACTTTGGGTACGGGCGATTAGCTCAGTTGGTAGAGCAGCTGACTCTTAATCAGCGGGTCCGGGGTTCGAGCCCCCGATCGCCCCCCAATATTTTCAATGACTTATATGTAAATTGCCGTCCGAAGCGTCGGCGGCAAGCTGCTATAGGTGCAGTATAGGTGCAAAATAACATACGCTTAAGTGGCTACAAACACCCCCCTTTGGCTCGAGGGGGTGCCTTTGTCAGGCGGCTACGGGCTATATCCTTCGCGCTCTGTTTTCAAAATTACAAAGAACCAGGTGGGTAATCTGTTTACGATCCATGGTCCGCTAAGGGATTCTTAGCCGCCCCCCCCCACCTAAAACCTTCCTCCCTCCCATTACGGGATAGTATTTCACGCATTTCCGCTGTAATATTCGGGCTACGAAGAACACCTT
>JAYPHU010000026.1:0-48398 GCA_038127535.1 Rhodospirillaceae bacterium
GACAAAGCTGTCGTCGCCGAGGATACTGATCTCTGAGCGAGCCTTCTCAATCTCGGTGAAATCGCTTTCGGCAGCCGCCGGTAGGGGGCTAGCTGTCCCAAGCACAATCACGGCCCATAAAACCCAAAATCTGGTTAGAGAAACCATCGCGATCATAACTGTACTCATATCAGGATGCACAGCGGCTGCTAATACTCTTCAACCCTTATTGTTCGCCCCCCAAACACTAGTGTTCGACACCTCTCTTCTGGTAAAATATTGTCGGATAATCAGGATTGGCATCGAGGGAGGGTTAGGTGAAAGACAACTTGAAACCGGGTCTGACCCACACGAACAAAATCAAGATTGATCGGGATCGCACCATCGGCTTTATGGGCGATGAGGGCCGGGTTTATTCCACCCCCAACATGGTCGAGGACATCGAATACACCTGTCATGCCTTCCTGATGGATCATCTCCACGAAGGCGAGAACACCGTGGGCACCCATGTCTCGGTGGATCATGTGGGCGCAACTGTCGAGGGTGATACGGTGGAAATCACTATCACCGTAGTAGGGGTGGATGGCCGGGCAGTCGCCATGGAAGCGACGGTGAAGGATTCCCTTGAAGAAGTGGGGCGCGGCAAACACAATCGTGTTGTTGTCGATGTCGCCAAAACCTTTGAACGCCTTCAGGCAAAACGTGAAAAGGTGCTGGGCTGCTAGCCTTTCCCTTAGGAGAGACCGAGATGGATCAATCCACCAAGAAGACCGTCAAATCCTTCTGCTACCAGTGCGTAGCTGGGCCGGACCTGATGGAGATCGAAGTGGAGAACGGCGTTGCCACCCGGCTGGAATCCCAATACGGTATTCAGGATGTCCATCCGGGCGGCGGGCGCGTGTGTGTGAAGGCATACGGCCTGATCCAGAAGACCTATAACCCGCATCGTATTAAGCAGCCCATGCGGCGCACCAATCCGAAAAAGGGCAAGAACGAGGACCCCGGCTTCGAGCCCATCTCTTGGGACGAGGCGTTTGATATTGTTGCCTGCAAGATGAAGGAGGTGTTCGAAACCGGTCTCATCGATTCTTCCGGCTACCCGAGGATCGCCGCGAGCTTCGGCGGTGGCGGAACACCTACCCAGTATATGGGCACCTTCCCCGCCCTGCTGTCTGCTATCGGCAAGGTTGATCTGGGCTTCGGCGCGGGCCAGGGAGTGAAGTGCTATCACTCCGAACACTTGTATGGAGAGCTTTGGCACCGGGCGTTTATCGTCGCGCCGGACACGCCCCGAGTGAAGTATATTCTATCCTGCGGCCACAACGGCGACGCAGCGACCGGCGTTGCCGGCATCTGGCGGCATGCGGATGCCCGGGCGAGAGGGCTGAAACGGGTCCAGGTGGAGCCTCACCTATCGGTCACCGGTGCGGTGGCGGCGGAGTGGTTACCGATCAAGCCGAAGACAGATGCGGCGTTCCTCTATGGCGTCATCCATCGCATCCTGATCGAGCGCAATTGGCGGGAGGTCTGCGATGTCCCGTATCTGACGAATGACACCAATTCCCCGTATCTGATCGCACCCAACGGATTTTATCTGCGCGACCCGGCGACGCAGAAGCCGATGATCCTGGACCTCGCCGACAACACGGCAAAACCCTATGACGCGGAGATTGCCGAGCCGGCCATGCAAGGGACGCACTCACTCTCCGGTCTGGAGATCGGCGCTGACGGTCAGGAATGGATCCATGAAAATGTCGAGGTGCGGCCATCCTTCCAGATTCTGATGGATCACATGGCGGAATACACGCCGGACTGGGCGGCTGCCGAATGTGATGTGCCGGCGGAACGCATCCGGGAAATCGGCGACGAGTTCCTGTCCCATGCCGGCATCGGCGAAACCATCGAAATCGATGGAGAGACCCTGCCTCACCGGCCCGTCGCTGTACTTCTCGGCAAGACCGTGAACAACGGCTGGGGCGGGTATAATTGCTGCTGGGCCCGGACCATGCTTCTGTGTCTGGTCGGCGCGCTGGAAGTGCCGGGTGGCATGATCGGCACCAACGTGAAGCTGAACCGGCCGGCCAATGACCGGTTTACCTCTGCCGTTAAAGGCCTGGACGGGTTCATGGAATTCCCGTTCAACCCGACCAGCAAAGAGGAATGGTCCCAGAACCCGCATATCCGCAATGCCTATCAAACACTGGTGCCGCTGGTAGCCAACTCCGCCTGGTCGCCGGCTCTGGGCCCAGCGCACCTGCCCTGGCTGTTCCAAAAGAACCCGCCGAAGAACTGGCCGACGCCGACCAAGCCCGAAATCTGGTTCTGCTATCGCACTAATCCGGCGATCTCGTCCTGGAACGCGCCGGAAGTCGCCGAACGGGTCGCCGAGTTCCCGTTCATCGTCTCATTCGCCTACACACCGGACGAGACCAACCATTTCGCCGATATCCTGCTGCCGGAAAACACAGACCTGGAGAGCCTGCAGCTCATTCAATTGGGCGGCACGAAGTTCGTCGAACAACTTTGGACCCAACAGGGCTGGACCATCCGCCAGCCGGCGGTCGAAAGCCCGGTCGACAGCATGGACATGACCGACATCGCCACCGAGCTGGCGAAGCGGTCGGGCATTCTGGATAAGTACAACAACGCGATCAACCGGGGCGCCCACGGCGCGCGGCTGGTTACCGACGACTATGACTATGGCTTGGAATTGGAGCAGGCCTACGGGGTCGAGGAAATTTGGGACAAGACTGCCAAGGCGGCCAGCCATGAACTTACCGATGGTGAAGAGGTCAACGGCATCGACTGGTTCAAGGAGAAGGGCTACATGCTGCGCCCCTTCCCGCAGTTGGAATGGTTCCTTTATCCGCACATCAAGAAGAACGGCATGCGGTTCGAGCTGCCCTATCAGGAACGCATCCTGCGCCATGGCACCCAGCTAGCGCACCGGCTGCACGAAATCGGCGTGGAATGGTGGGACACCCAGTTGGAAGAGTACGAACCCCTGCCAAAGTATCACCGGTTCCCGGATATTTGGACCGAACATGTGCAGGAATCCGGCTACAACCCGGACGACTATCCGTTCTGGGCGTTGACCAGCCGGTCCATGCAGTATTCCTGGGGGCTCAATGTGGGTATCCCGCTGATCAACGAGGTAGCGCAGAACGTCACCGGCCATAAGGGCGTGATCATGAACCGCACCCGCGGCCGGGAACTGGGCCTGGAGGAAGGTGATCCGGTCACCATCGAGAGCGTTTCCGGCATCACCAAGGGCTACGCAGTGCTGCGGGAAGGCATCCGCCCGGACACGGTGGTGATGATCGGCCAGTTCGATCACTGGAAAACGCCCTACGCCAAGGACCTCCGCCTGCCGAGCCTGAATTCGCTAACATCTTTGTCACTGAAACTGACGGATTCTACCGGCAGCGGCTCCGACGTGGCGCGGGTCAAAATCACTCGCGGCGACGGGCCGAAGCGCCCGCAGACGGCCTGAGCCATGAACGAGATTTCTCCCAACACGCCTCGCTGGGGCATGACCGTCGACGTGAACCGCTGCGTCGGCTGCCAGACCTGCACGGTCGCCTGCAAGCACGCTAACGATACCGTGCCCGGCGTTCAATGGCGGCGCGTCCTGGATGTGGAGACCGGCGCCTTCCCGAATGTAGAGCGGCTGTTCATCGTAGTCGGCTGTCAGCATTGTGCGGAGCCGCCTTGCGTACCGGTCTGCCCGTCCGGTGCGACCAAGCAACGGGGCGACGGCCTGGTCACCATGGATTACGATCTCTGTATCGGCTGCGCGTCCTGCGCCGTGGCGTGTCCGTATCAGGCGCGCACCATCGTTCATGACAAGAAGTTCTATTTCGGCGAGGAAACCCTGCAGGAAAAAACCGTTGCCCATGACGACCGGCTGGGCGTGGCGCAGAAATGCACGTTCTGCATCACCCGCGTCGATGACGGTGTGGAGAATGGCCTCAAGCCCGGCGTGGATCAATCCGCGACCCCGGCCTGCGCGGCAGCCTGCATCGCCTCGGCCATTACCTTCGGGGATTTTAATGACCCGGACAGCACGGTCTCCCAACAGGTGGCGAACCGGTCTTCTTTTCAGATGCATGCGGAGCTCGGCACCGATCCGCAGATCAAGTATCTCTATGAAACGCCTGCCGTGCCCGGACGCGATCCAGTCGAAGCCGATGTGGATGCGGAACGGCTGAGCGATCCGGAAAACCCGCTGACCGGACAGGCGCAGACCTTCTGGGACATGCGCGCCGCCATGAACTTCATCATGGGCGGTATCGGCGCCGGGCTCATTGTCCTGACCTACTCTCTGCATCTGACGGCGGGCTTGTCCGAAGCGGCCATGCTGAATATCTTCGCCGGCGCGGGCGCGATCATCGCCGTCGGCCTATTCTTCGTGTGGCTGAAGATCGGCCGAAAGTCCCGTGCGCTTTATGTGATCCTGCGGCCGCAGGCATCCTGGATGTCGCGGGAGGTTTACGCCGTCGGCGCGCTCTATCTACTCGGCCTGATCGATTTTCTGCAGCCCCACGCCGCGCTGCATGCGTTGGTCGCCGTGTCTGCCCTGGTGTTCCTCTATTGCCAGGCGCGCATCCTGCACGCCGCTAAGGGCATTCCCTCCTGGCGAGCGGCGCTGATGCCCTGGATGCTGGTGGTGTCCGGCCTGGTCGAAGGCGCCGGACTGCTGGCGCTGATCCTGGCGATCTATCCGCAGCCCCTATCTGCCGGCTCGATATTGCCGCTGGCCGGATTGGCGCTGATCGTGGTCAACGTGCTTCTGTGGCGGGCCTATGTCACCAAGGCCGCCGCGAACGGCATCGGCCCCCTGTCGCAAGTGATCCTCGACAAAGCCACGCCGGTGATTTTGCTGGTGGGCAACCTGCTGCCAGCGATCCTGTTCCTTGCGGTCATGACCTGGTCGCCCGGCGGCCCGGCCTGGCTTCTCGGTATCGGCGGCGGATTTGCCGTCGTGGGCGGAGCGTTCTGGAAAGCCATCGTGATCACCCGGGCGTGCCATCAACAGGGATTTGCCCTGGCCCGCTATCCGCAACGGGGCTCCGGCACCTTCGCCGCACCGAGATTGGGGACCAAGTAGCTACTTCTCCCCGAACACCTCGGCGACGGTCTTCATCACCTTGCGGGTGTCGCCCCGGCGGAAGGTAAGCCCGGATTTATCGAAGAACTCGAGCACCTCGATGGCGAGGTTGCGGCCCGTATCGGTTTGATCGCGGAACTCGGCCGCGCCGAAACCGTCGCCGTTCGCGCCCTGGCCCAGCTTTTCCACCACCGCCGCCAGTTCTAGGACGGCCTCGGGCAGGAAGAACCGGTTCTTGGCCACCTGCTTGACCATGCCCAGCTTGGCGATGCGCACCAGGTACTTCTCCAAATTCTTGTGATCCACGTTGAGCTGATCCGCCAGTTCACGGACCACCGGGGGCCGGGTGAATTCCTCTTCCAGGATCGGCTTCACCTTGTTCCAAAGCTGGGTGTCCTTCTTGGACATGGTTGGCACGAACCCCGGCAGGCAATAGCCGGCGCCGAGATTGCTGATCTTCTTATCCTCGACCAATCGATCCAAGACACTCTGAAACACCGGCACCGGAATACGGGTGGTGCAGGCCGAGCGTAAACCGTGGGTATTGAGCCCGGCCTTGTCCGGGTTTTTCTCGTGCCAGACCTTGAGATTGGCCAGCGTCTCCTCAGTCAACGCCCGCCAATGATCGGGGGAGAAGGCGGTGGGCGCGGCCTCGGTCCCGCCGACGAACATCTCCACGATCTCGAAAATTGTTTCCTGATCTTCCGCCATCAGGTTCCAGGCGGTGGTGAAGGCCTTCAGATCAATGCCCGCCGAATTGTTGGCGAGAAGCGCCGCCAGGGCCTCGTCCGCGTCCCGCTGATCCATATCGGCAAGGAAGGCCAGCCGTTCCGGCTTGGCGCGATTGCGAGCCGGGGAAAACGGATCGATCACTCGTCCGCCGGCTAACGTCCGCTGGGCCGATTGATCCCGAAGGATAAACCCATCGCCCTTCAACGCGCCGATCTGCCGGTCGAGAACAATCTGCACCAGTCCGCTCTCGCCCGGCGCGAGAGACTTTCCACCCAGGATGGCCACCCGGCCCAGAACTTCCACCGCGCCAAGATGCACATGCACCGGCGTCCAGTGGCGGAGCGGCTTGGCCTCGCCCGGCAGAACCCTGATGCGGGCGTCAAACCGGGCCACGGGCTTATGAATTTCCGGGCTCAACAACCAGCCGCCGCGATGAACCTCGCTCCGTCGCAAATCGGGCCCTGTGAGGTTGACCGCGCAGCGCTGGCCGACTACGCCGGTCTCGGACTCCTGGTTCTGTGCATGAATGCCCCTAACCCGCGCTTCCCAGCCTTCCGGCGAGATCACCAGATGGTCGCCGACGGAAACTTTGCCGGAGAAGACAGCGCCGGTCACAACAAGGCCCGCCCCCTGCACCGTGAAGCAGCGGTCGATGGCGAGGCGAAAATGCCCCTCCCCCTGTTTTTCGCCCACGATGTCGGTCATCGCCTCAAGATGTTCCTTAATATCGTCCACCCCATCGCCGGTGATGGCGGAGACCGGCATAATATCCGCGCCTACAAGGCACGTGCCGTCGAGCAGGAGTTCGATTTCCGCTTTGGCATGGTCGATGCGGGCGGCGTCCACCCGGTCGATTTTGGTCAAGGCGACGATCCCGTCGGTCACCCCCAGCAGGTCGAGGATGGCTAGATGTTCCTCGGTCTGGGGCATGGGCCCGTCGTCGGCGGCGACGATCAGCATGGCATAGTCGATGCCGGTGACGCCTGCCAGCATGTTGCGGATGAACTTCTCGTGGCCAGGCACATCGACGAAGCCCAGCACGTGCCCGCTCGCCAATGGATGGTAGGCAAAGCCCAGATCGATGGACATGCCCCGCTTTTTCTCTTCCGGCAGCCGGTCCGTATCAATGCCGGTGAGCGCGCGGACCAGCGCCGTCTTGCCGTGATCGATATGACCGGCCGTGGCAATGATCATGATTTAAGGCCCAAGCCGGATAGTTGACCGAGTAAGGTGTCTTCGTCTCCCAAACACCGTAGGTCCAGCAGGAAGGCATCATCCTGGGTCCGGCCGATGACCGGGATGGGCAACCCGCGGAACGCAGAGGCGAGTTTCTTAAGCGCACTGCCACGACTTCCCGTCAACGGCTCGATAGCCAGCGCCACACTAGGCAGGCGCTCCACCGGCAGCGAGCCGCTGCCGATCTGGCTCTGCACCTCGACCATGCGGACTACGTAGTTTTCGCCAAGCGCGTCGGCGACGGGTGCTTTCACCCGGTCAGCCACGGCGCAGATATCGGCCTCGGACCGGGCCAGCAGGCGGATAGTCGGCACGCGCTGGGCCAATCTATCCGGATCGCGATAAAGCTGCAGCACGGCGGTCAGCGCCGCGATGGTAACCTTGTCGAGGCGCAACGCCCGCTTCATGGGGTTCATCTTGATCTTTTGGACCAGTTCCTTCGTGCCGACGATAAGTCCCGCTTGCGGCCCGCCCAGCAACTTGTCGCCGGAAAACGTCACCACGTCCACGCCGTTGGCCAAGGTTTCCTGCGCCGTCGGTTCATGGGGCAAGCCATAGCGGCTGAGGTCCACCAGCGTGCCGCTGCCCAAATCCTCAATCAGGGGCAGATCATGTTCGCGGGCCAGCGCCGAAAGCTCCTTGCCGGTCACCTCTTTGGTGAAGCCCTGAACCGTGTAGTTGCTGGTGTGCACTTTCATCAGCGCCGCCGTCCGGGGGCTGATGGCTTCGGCATAGTCTTTCAGATGGGTGCGGTTGGTGGTGCCGATCTCGACCAGCTTGGCCCCGGCCCGCTTAATAATATCCGGGATGCGAAACGCGCCGCCGATCTCGATCAACTCACCGCGGGACACCGGCACTTCTTTGCGGTTGGCCAGGGTATTGAGGACCAGAAGCACGGCGGCGGCATTGTTGTTGACAACGGTCGCGGCCTCCGCGCCGGTGATCTCCGCCAGCAGGTCATCGATATGGGTGTCCCGGTCGCCCCGCTTGCCGCTCGCCAAATCGTATTCAAGGTTCGACGCGCCGCCGGCGACCACGCACATGGCGTCGATCGCTTCCTGCGGCAAGGGCGCGCGGCCGAGATTGGTGTGCAAAACCGTGCCCGTGAGATTGATCACGGGCCGCAACGAGGGTGCGCTAATTTGCGTTAACCGGTCATTGAGCCGGCCGATAACGGCGGCTTCTTCAGTCAGCGGCAGCGCCGCCTTGCCATTATCCGCCAGCGCGCGCCGGGTCTCGTCGATCACTTGACGCAGCGCCTCGGTGCACATCTGATGACCGTATTCATCAAGGAGCGGCTGAGCGGCGTCCAAGCGCAATAGCTTGTCGACGGACGGAATTGAAGACTGGAGAGATTGGGGATTTTTGGCCATGGCTGTCAGCTCATCACGGAGTTGATCAAAACGGCCGCGCTTCAACCTGCGCCCGCGCCAGAACGCTAGCCCCCTGCCGGAGTCCCGTCAAGTCGGCTCAGGAGTGCCTAAGGTTACAATGTGGTGGGTGGTGTTACCCCTCGTTCTTGATCGGGTTCCGCAGCACGCCGATGCCGGAAACCTCGACCTCGATCACGTCGCCGTCTTTCATCCAGATCGGGGGCTCCCTTCGCGAGCCGACGCCGCCGGGCGTACCGGTGCTGATCACGTCGCCCGGCCGCAGTGTGTGGACGGTCGAGATATACTCGATCAGCTTTTCGATCTTATGATCCATTTTGCCGATACTAGTGTCCTGCATTACGTCACCGTTGAGCCGAGTCACAAGCGTGTGGCCGTACGGGTTGCCCCACTCGTCGGGGGTCACCATCCAGGGGCCGAACGGGCCGGTGCCTTCGAAGTTCTTGCCGGGGCAGAACTGGATCGTGTGGCGCTGCCAGTCGCGAACCGTGCCGTCATTGAATATTGAATAACCCGCAATGTGGTCAAAAGCATCTGCCTGCGAGATATGCCGCCCGCCCTTGCCAATGATCACCGCCATCTCGCCCTCAAAGTCGAGCATATCGGAGACATTCGGTTTGATCAGCGGATCACCGTCGGCGATGAGGCCATGATTGGTGCGGATGAACAGCATGGGCTCGGCCTGGGTGCCACGGCCGGTTTCCTCCGCATGGTCCAGATAGTTCACGCCGGCGCACCAGATCACCGGCGTATCCGGGATCAGCGGTAGAAGCTCGACGTTGTCGAGAGAGTCGTCGGCATCCTTGCCATCGGCCGCCGCGCGGGCTTTCTCGATACCGCCGTCGGTGTTCAACAGGCCAATCATGGTCGTGGGCAGATCGGGCGCGGCGCTGGACAAGGCCACAAATCCTTTATCGTCGGTCATCACGCCGATACCGTCCACACCGTCTTTCCGATAGCTCATCAGTCTCATCGGATATCTCCTTAAATTATGGTTCGAAATTTGGCCGGGTTTTGCCAGATTAGGCGGCGCGCTACAAACGGTTAGTCAGGCGTCGCCGCCGCGTGTTGTTTCTGCGCCTTTCGCCGGGCGTCGTTTTCGCTTTTGGCCAGGTAGCTACCGGCAAACACGATCATGGTGCCGCCGACCCAAATCCAGATGGACGGTATCTCGGCGAAGAAGACAAAACCCCAAAGGGAAGCAAACACCAGCCGGAAGAAACTAAAGGGCTCCACCGCGCCCACATCGCCCAGCTTGTAGGCCCGAATGATGCAGAGCTGCACCAACGCGCCCAGAAAGCCGATGACACAAATCAACTCCATTTGCTCCCAAGTCGGCCACACCCAAACAAACAGCGATGGGATGAAAGACAGAAACGCGATAGTGCAGGCGGTGTAAAGAACGATGGTCGGCGTCCGTTCCGTGCCCGCCAGGCTTTTGGCTATTACCTTGCCGGTCGCTGAAAAGATGCGCGACGCGAGAACGAGGACCACACCGAGACTGATGATCTCGACACCCGGCCGGACGACGACCAATACGCCGGCAAAGCCGAACAACAGGGCAAATGTCCGCTTGCTGTCCGGTTTTTCGCCAAGGAACAAAATCGCGCCCAACACGGCGAACAAAGCCGTAGACAGGTTCAGCGCGGTCACCTTGGCCAGCGGCAGGATGCTCAGCGCCCAAAACCAGGTCATACCGCCGACCGTCTGGAACGCACCCCGGGCGATGTGCGTGTAGGGCCGTTCGGTCTTTAACTCGTCCATGCCGATCTTCATAAACACCGGCAGCAAAAGGGCGATGGCGATCAACTGGCGGAAAAAGAAAATCTCGAACGGATGCATGTCCGTTTCCGCGGTATGGCGCACCACCGCATGCATGGACGCAGCTATCCCCGCCGCCAGGGTCATCATGAACATGCCCCTGACGTTGGACGGAATGGCGTCGATCATCGCGCCAGCTTTTTCCAGCACGGTCATCGCGGCCTCTCCGCCCTAAGCGGGCTATTTCTCGTTGGTTTGATCCTTGGCCCGGACCAGGGGCATGAACGGCCAGGCGGAAGGCATCTCTCCCACCTGCACCTCGATCAGAGCCGGGCTGTCAGCTTTAAACGCCTCCCGAAGCGCGCCGCGCAACCCTTCAGGCGAGTCGGTGCGCATTCCCATCACACCAAAGGCCTCGGCCAGCTTGACGAAATCGGGGTTCTGCAAATCAGAGGCGATATAGCGGCCGTCGAACGTCTCCTTTTGATTGCGCTTCACATTGCCGAAGGCGCTGTCATTAAAGACAACGGTCACCGTGTTGATGCCGTGCTGGGCGGCGGTGGACAGTTCCTGCACATTGAACATAAAGCCGCCGTCGCCGGTGATCGCCACTACCTGTTTGTCCGGGTTGGCCACTTTGGCGCCCAACGCCGTCGGAAACACGTAGCCGAGCGTGCCCTGATAGCCGGACTGGATCATGGTGCGCGGCGCATAAACGGGGAACCCGAACCAGGCGTAAAAGCCGATCTGGGTCACGTCGAAGCAAGCGATGCCGTCGTCGGCCAGTTCCTCTCGGACAACCATGGCGTAAGAGTGCTGCGGGTCCAAGGTAGCGAAATCAGCCATGATTTTGGATTTGTGGGCGGCCAGTTCCTCTTCACGGTTGTCCCGGCTTTGATTGTGCCGCTGCAGGCGATTAACGATCTGGGTCAGGCTCTTCTCCGCCGTGGAAACTATATGGATATCCGGCGTGGCCACGTTGAGGGACTGCTTCGGATCAATATCGATCCTGATCAGCTTTTGCCCGTCGATCTTGGGCCAGCTTCCCGGCGACTGGTAGCGGGTGCCGACGGCCAGCACCACGTCGATCGTGTCCCAAATATCCTTGGCGCACATCAGGTTCTGGGCCAGATAATGTCGTGCGTCGATCGCCCCGTGCCCGTGCGGCGACGTATAGACCGGCGCCTGCAAATCTTCCGCCAGCGCCACTAGCGGTTCTTCCGCGCTATAAATCCCGCCGCCGATGAAGATGCCGGGGTTTTCCGCGTTACCCAAAAGCGCCGCTGCCTGCTCGACCAGGTCTTCATCCGGCTCCGGATCGTATTCATGGAAATCATCGACCGGTTCCAAAAGCTCGACCTCGCCGGGCCTGGCCATGATGTCCGGCGCCATTTCGAGGAGCACCGGCTGTTTGCGGCCGGTGTTCAATTGCACAAAGGCCTCCTGCACTTTGGCCGGCGCACCTGCCGCGCTTTCCGCCCGGCCCCTCCATTTGGTGACCGAGGCAAGTGCGCCCGGCTGATCCGCCAGCTCATGAAGCTGGCCAATGCCCTGGCCGATAAACTTGGATGGGATTTGCCCCGCCAGACACAGAACCGGTGCTCCGCACGCATGGGCCGTGCACAGCCCGGAGGCGGCATTGAGCACCCCCGGTCCGGGCACCACCAAATTAACGCCGACCCGGCCCGTGGACTGGGCGTAGCCGAACGCCATATAGGCGGTGCCCTGTTCATGACGGGTATGAATGACGCGGATGGAGTCCTGCTCCCGATAGAGCACATCGAACAGCGGGTCCAATTGTGCGCCCGGCAGCGCAAAGATGGTGTCCACGCCATAGCGCTTGATCGACTGCACCAGTGCCTCGGCGCCGCTCATCGTCGTCATGAACTCTCTCCCATGCCAAAAAAAGAAGGCCTTTCCGGGGATCGGAAAGACTTTGCTACTTTAACCGTTGATCAATGCGCCACAAGACTTCTCGGCTGTGAGACTTAGAGGCTGCGCTGCGCTCCTATCCGCGCCAGGAACTCGGCCTTTGAGGTGGATCGCAGCAGCAGCACCGCACAGCCCAACATCTTGTCCTTACCGTCAGGTCCGGCGGTCGGGCAATTGTCCTCTTCCAGACTATGGTGGACGCGCTGATCGGCCTTGCCGCTGCCGGTGATCGCTTGGGGCAGATCGGATTCCCGCCGGCCATCCGGTTCTTCCTTGGAGCGGACGCGGATATCTGGATCAACGCCTTGGCCCTGAATGGTCCTGCCTGACGGCAGATAATAGAGCGCCGTGGTCAGGCGAAGCGCACCGTCCCAATTGAGCGGTGAAATGGTCTGTACCGAGCCCTTACCGAATGACCGGGAGCCCATGATAATGGCCCGCTGATGATCCTGCAGAGCGCCGGCGACGATTTCAGAGGCAGAGGCCGAGCCCCGGTTGATCAACACAACAAGCGGCAATCCGCTCGCCAGATCGCCCCGGTCCGCCTCGTAGCCGTTGGCCCGGCCGGCGCGATCCCGCACGGAAACGATTTCACCCTGCTGTAGGAACGCATCCGTCACCGCGACGGATTGGCGCAATAGGCCGCCCGGATTATTGCGAAGGTCCAGCACGATACCGTCCACCCGGCCCCCGAGCTTTTGGCGGATGGCGGTCATAGCGTCTTCCAGCGCCTCGACGGACGAGCTGATGAAATGGGTCACTCGGACGATGCCGATATTGCCTTCCGTGGCCCACTTAACCGGCTGAATATGAATGATATCACGGGTTATGTTCACCTGGAACGTACGGGGCTGGCTCTCACGCTCGATGGTCAGGCGCACATCGGTGCGCGGGCGGCCGCGTAGCCGCCGCACCGCATCCAGGAACGCCATGCCGAGAATCGGATCGCCGTCCACGTGGGTGATCAGATCGCCGGCTTTCAGGCCCGCCCGGTACGCCGGCGTGTCGGATATGGGCGAGATCACGCGGATCACCTTGCGGTCTTTATCCATATTGACCTCGATCCCTAGGCCCCCGAACTCGCCATGGGTGATGACTTTGGACTCCTGGTATTCCTTTGGATTTAAATAGCTGGAATGGGGGTCCAGCGTTTCCAAGATTGAGTCGAGCGCAGCCTCGGTCGCCTGAACCGGCGGAACAGTCCCCGGCCGGGCTTCGATCTTTTTCAAGCCCTCCAGGGCTGCTGCGATCAACGGACCGTCCTGGGTTTCATGGACATAGTCCGCCCGGATGCGGTGATAGGCGTCGGAAAAATGTTTGAACTGTTGCGCGCGGGTGCCGTTGTTCGACGTCAGCTCATTATAGACTTGGCGAAACTGCTGAAATTCCGGGGTGTTCTCGTAGGATTTCGAGAAGGAGACACCGAATCCGTTGAACACGCGCGCCATCGGGGTCCCGCCGGAGCATCCGGTCAGGGAATGAGACATCACGGCGAAACTGGCCAGGATGACCAAGACTAATGAGACAGGCCGTGGCAGCCATTTGTGAAACACGGCGGGGCTTCTCCTTAGCTCTTCAAGAGCCAAATTTTTGTCGGCCATCGGTAACTTCCCTGCAGCATCGTCTCAAAACAAATGTAATATGGGTTCAGCCAGCAGAATATTAAAGTATTTTGTATCCGAAAGCTGATTTAGTTCCAGTAACTTGTCGCACAGACGTCAATCAGTCTGTGACGGCGATCATATGACCCAGGGTTTCAATCATCTGATCAATATGCGCTTTTTCGACGATTGTCGCCGGCGCAACGGCCATGATATCGCCGGTGCAGCGCAGCAGCGCATTTTCGGCGAAACAGGCCTTAAAGACGTCAAAACCGCGGGCGCCCGGCGCGCCGTCACGGGGTTCCAATTCCACCGCCGAGGCCAGACCCATATTGCGGATATCAATGACGTTTTTGGTTCCGTTGAGGGAATGCACCGCCTCTTCCAGATAGGCCGACATCTCATTGGCTCGGTTGAACAGGTCTTCCTCCGCATAAATTCTGAGGGTCGCCAGGGCGGCGGCGCAGGCGACCGGATGCCCGGAATATGTGTACCCGTGAAACAACTCGATCATATGCTCCGGGCCCTGCATGAAGGCCTCATAGATGTCTGGGATGATGACCACCGCGCCCATGGGGATCACCCCATTGGTGATCCCTTTCGCGAGCGCGATAATATCGGGCTTGATGTTCAGTTTTTCCGCCGCCGTCGCCGCGCCGACGCGGCCGAACGCCGTGATCACTTCGTCAAAGATCAACAGGATGCCGTGCTTGGTGCAAATCTCGCGGAGCCGTTCCAGGTACCCCACTGGCGGGATCAGCACGCCCCCTGCCCCGGCCAAGGGCTCGACGATCAACGCCGCGATAGTATCCGCGCCATGCAACAGCACCAAATTTTCCAGCTCGTCCGCCAGCTCCGCGCCCCAGGCCGGCTGGCCCTTGGAAAAGGCGTTTTTGTCGGGCCAGTGGGTGTGGTTCAGGTGATCCACCTCCGGCAATAAGTTGGCGAACTGGCGCTTATTCGCGGCAATGCCGCCGACCGAGGTGCCGGCAAATCCCGCCCCGTGAAAACCCCGCACCCGGCCGATGAGTCGCCGTCGGCGCGCATCGCCCTTGGCCTGATGATAGGCGAGCGCGATTTTCAATGCGGTTTCGACAGATTCAGAGCCCGAGTTGGTGAAAAACACATTGCCGTAGCCCTCGGGCATGATCTCCAGCACCCGGTTGGCCAGCTCAAACGCCAGCGGATGCGCCACCTGATAGCTGGGCGTGAAATCAAGGCCCAACACCTGATCCCGGACGGCGTCGGCGATTTCTACCCGGCCGTGACCGGCATTCACGCACCACAGCCCGGACGCGCCGTCAACGATCCGGCGGCCATCGGAGGTCGTATAGAACATGCCTTCGGCGCCGCTGATTAGCCGCGGGCTGCTTTTGAACGACCGGTTGGCGGAAAACGGCATGAAATACGCGTCGAGATCATTGGGAATTTGCATTGGCGTGGCCTTTGTAGGGGCTTGAACGGGCAATTTCTCTTATATCGATCTGCATTTCAACGGCTGTTTCGGTCGAATTCCCGGCTTTGTTGCCAATTTAAACGCTGAAATATTTGGGCAATTCCGCCTTGAAATATCAAATGCGATCCCAACCTAAACAAACAACCAATGCTCTTAAGTGCGTGCGAACATCGTTTCGTTGCTGAGAAAGGGTCCTAAAAAATGAATATTAAACCTCTCCATCAAAAGGACCCGGCTTCGGCCGGGTCTTTTTTTATCGCTGCGCCTGCATCTCGAACAGGGTCCACAGCCCGGTCATCAGCAAGGCAAGCGCCCCCAATTGATGAAGCGCGGCAAGAGAGATCGGCACCACTAGAAGCAACGTGGAAATGCCGAGGGCAACCTGCACGACGGCCATGGTGGCAAAGGCGTGGACGGCCAGTCTTGCCGGCGGCGGCAGTTCCGCCTGCCTCGCCACGGCCCAAACGGCAATCACCAGAACAAAGGATGCCTCCGCCAAAATTCGGTGATCAAACTGGACGGTAGTCACGTTCTCGAACAGGTTGATCCACCAGGGCGTCTCGCTGAACAAACCGTCGGGCACGAACTTGCCATCCATCAACGGAAATGTGTTGTAGGTCAGACCGGCGTCAAGCCCGGCAACAAAAGCGCCGGACATCATGGTCAGAAAAATCCAAGCCACCGTAAACGTCGTCAGGCCACGTAATCCGGCGGGCGTGCTGTAGTGGGCGCGCACCCTGCCCTCTTTCCAGAGGTCCATCGCCACCCAGAACATGTAGCCAAGGATGACCACAGCCAGGGCAAAATGGGCCGTCAGCCGATACTGACTAACATCGGGCCGGTCGATCAGGCCGCTTTGCACCATGTACCAGCCGAGCACGCCCTGGGCGCCGCCCAAAATAAACATCACCGCCAGTTTGATGCCGAGGACTTTGCCGACCCAGCCTTTGACCGCGAAAAACAGGAATGGCAGAAAGAACGCCACGCCGATGATCCGGCCCCACAAGCGGTGAATATATTCCAGCCAGAAGATCGACTTGAACCCGTCGACCGTTATATCCGCATTGAGCTTCAGAAACTGAGGCGTCTGTTTATAGAGGTCGAAAACCGCCGCCCATTCCGCCGCGTTGATCGGCGGCAGCCAGCCGGTCACCGGACGCCAATCGACCATCGACAGGCCCGAATGAGTCAGCCTGGTTAGCCCGCCCAATATCACCATGATCACCACCATGCCGCACATGACAAACAGCCAAATAGCGACTGTCCGGTCCCGGGAGTCCGGCGGTGCAGAGAGGGTGGTCATAACGGTGGAATCCATGGGCCAGGTTCTCCCACAAATGGGGTCCGCCGCCAAGTGTGGAAAGGCACAGCAATTAATGAATTGATCAGTATAATTGTGTAAGGATAACAGTCGATCATGATTGTTCTCGGCCTCAAATGTTTCAGCCATGACACGGGCGCGGCGATCGTCTCCGATGACGCTGGCGAGCTGACCGTGCACGCAATCTCGGAGGCGCGGCTGAACCGGCGAAAGCACTCCTTCACCTACCCGCTCATGTCCATCGACTATTGCCTCTCGGCCTTGGGTCTCAACAGTCTGGACGAGGTCGATTTAATTTGCATCGACCGGCATATGGAGGTCTGGCCCGAGGCCAACTCCCAGTTCGGCTATAAGAATGCGCTCAGGCGGCATCAGCCCCGCTATGACGACAATCACTCCTGGAACTATCTGGCGGAACAAACAATTAAGCTGGACCGTTCAAAAGTGCGCTGGGTCAATCACGTGGATGCCCATGCTGCCAGCACCTATTTCGCTTCCCCCTTCGACGAAGCGGCGATCCTAGTGACAGAAGGCGGCACCGGCCTCTACATCGGCCAGGGTGAGACTCTCAGACCCATAGACCGGATCGGCTATCTCGGCGACACGTACCGCGACGGCGAAGTGTTGGCGGAACGCCGGGACCACTTCGTCAACTCATCCTTCTTCTACGACAAAATCTCGGCGCATCTGGGCTATGACATTTTCGGCGCGGGTCAGACCATGGCGCTGGCCGGATTTTCTCATCAGTTCGAACGGAAGGACTATGTCGAGGTTGATCCGGACCGGTTCGACGATTTCATCATCAACCATGACAAGACCGTTTTCGGCATGTCCGACACCCCGAAATACACCGGCGAGGATAGCGAGGACCTGGTCGCGGAAACCTGGGTGAATATGGCCCGGCAAGCGCAGGAGACGCTGGAAGAAGATATCCTCTACCTCGTGTGGCTGGCGAAACTGAAAACCGGCGCGGACAAGCTTTGCCTGGCGGGTGGTGCCGCGCTTAACTGCATCATCAACCGCGAGATATACGACAGCGGGCACTTCAGTAGCCTCTACATCCAGCCCGCTGCGTCCGACGAAGGCATCCCCCTGGGCTGTGCGCTCTACGGCTATTACGCCAAGGGCGGCAAGAAACGCTGGCACATGGGTACGGCCTATCTGGGCGTTGACCACGGGGATAGCGGCCTACAAGACACGGTGAGCCGTTGGAACCTCTCCAGTCGTGTGGCGTCACCCGCCGAAGTCGTCAAGGAACTCGCCACCGGTAAAATTGTCGGCCGGCTCAACGGCGGATCGGAATACGGTCCCCGCGCGCTCGGTAACCGGAGCATCCTGGCCGACCCACGGCCGGCGGACATGAAGGATAAAATTAACCGGGAGATCAAACACCGGGAAGGCTTCCGGCCTTTCGCGCCAAGCTGCATCGAAGGCAGGGTCCCGACATTCATGAACACGCCGAAACAGAGCCCGTTTATGATCATCGCTGGCGCGGTGGTTGAAGGGCATCTAAACGACGCCCCGGCGGTGATCCATGCGGATGGCAGTTGCCGGGTGCAGACGGTCTCCGCCAGGCAGAACAAACCCTACTATGATTTACTGGATGCGTTCGATTGGGAGACGGGATGTCCGATCCTGCTCAACACCTCGTTCAATGACCGGGAAGAGCCCATCGTCGAAACGCCCGCGGATGCTATCAGCTGTTTCATGCGGACCGGATTGGACGCGCTCTATATCGGCGATCAATGGATTGAGCGGACGGATAAGACCCCTGCGGCGGACGGCACGGCAATCCTGGCCGAAACGGCGGAACGGGTTCAAACCACCTATAACGATCTCATCGAGAAGCATTGCGACGTCGCCCGCTATATCGAGTTGGGCAATAAAATCCGGGACGAGAGCGCCGACGCGCTGGAAGAAACCGTTTAGGTCTCAGGCCCGAACATCGCTTTTTCAAAAATTTGGATGTGCTGATCGACCGGTTCAGGCCGATCGAAGATCTTCGGCTTGCAGGCAAGGATGTCGTCTCGAGCCTCTTTATTCCGGGCGTTATCTTTGACCAGTGCCTCCACCAGCTCTGCATAGTGAGTTGCATCTTTAGCAATACAGTCTTCAAATCCCATTTGCCGATACAGCCCCAAGCTTAACCGGCCCCGCATGAAGTCACCGGGCAAGGTGACCACGGGCGTGCCGACGGCCAGCGTCTCATAGGTCGTCATGCCGCCGCAAAAGTGCGGCGTGTCCAGGACCACATCCGCCGATGCCAGCAAATCCAGGAAGCCGCCCCGGTCCTTACGCGGCGCGAAGGAGATACGGTCAACCACGCCTGGAATGGTGCGCCGAAGCCTCGCCATCAGCAACTCTCCCCAACCCGGACGGCTACCGTGGAGCAACTGCAGCTCCGCGTCGGGACACCGGGCCAGAATATCGCCGATGATCCCATCAAACTCCGGGTGGAACTTGAACAGCGACTGCGGACAAAGGATACGTCCCCTGCTGCTGGCCTCCCTACCCGCTTCGGGTTCGGGATCGGCGACACAGGTGCTGAAATCATCCAGTTGCACCAGTGACTCCCGATAACTCTCCTGCGCGCCGGCGGGTTCCGTCAGCCGGCTGGAGATAAAGTAATCCATGCTGGGACTGCCGCTGGTGACCGGGTGCCCCCAGGTCGCACACTGGACGGGCGCCAAGCGGGACAGGCTCAAGAAATAACTCACAGGCTCCATGCCGATATCGGTGAAGTAGAGGATATCCAGTCCGTCCGCCGCGATTTTCTCCCGCGCCATATCCAGTTTTCGGGGCAGATAGACCACCTTGTCCAAGCTTGCGGCGAGCGCATGGGCCATCTCGTCCTGAACCTCCGCCAAGGTGTAGAAAATGACCTCAAACCGGTTGCGGGGCAGGCCCTGGATCAAGCCGGCATTTAGCCGGGCAATGGTGTGGCCATAGAAAAAGGCGGAGACAAAGCCGATCCTGATCTTGCCGCCCTCCAGCCCGGCCAGCCAGCCCCGGCAATGGGGCGCCTCGAACGCCAGGTCCGGGCAAGCCTTGAGATACAGATCAGCCAGTTTGGACTGCAGCTCCAAATCCTCCAGCCCGTGATAAGCCGTCAGGAAATTCGTTGCGCCTACTTCCCGGAGCGGATCGGTCAGGTGCAGATCTTCGTCCAACAGCCGGTCCAGCTTCTCATTCATCCCCGCACGCAAGTCGGCGATTTGATCAGCTGACTCAGGCAATACCGGCAACAGCAACGCTTCTCGAATGCGCGTACCCGGATCGGGACGCAGACGCAAGGCCATGGCATACGCCTCCCCTGCCCGGGCCGTATCCCCTTCCGTCTCCAGGATATCGGCCAGGTTCTTATGCGCCAGCGCAAACCCGGAATCGGCCTTGATCGCAGCTCGATAGGCATTTGAAGCGCCGTCCCAATCGTTCAGCGATTTTAAAACGTTACCCAAATTATTATGGGCCGCAGCGTGGCTCGGATTGATCTCAACCGTCCGCTGGTATTCACCCCGAGCCTCTTCGGTCCGGGCCAGATCATTGAGCACCAGACCCAGATTGTAATGAAAGTCCGCGCGATCTCCGTCCAGTTCAATGGCGCGTTTTAAATTTCGTTCGGCCCTTGTCGCGTCACCACTCATCCGATAAACAACGCCCAGGTCCGCATGCACGTCGGCGCGCGATTTCTCAGCGGCCGCCGCACTTCTCAAGTACGCAATCGCTTTTCTGAGCTCGTTCTTTTGCGCCGAAATCAGACCCAATCGGTGAAGGGCGTCGACGTGATACGGGTCCTCATGGAGAACAGAATTAAACGCGCGACGCGCCGCTTCCAAATTGCCGGCGCTATGAGCCGCAATCCCCTCCACCAGCAAGTCGCCGGTCCGGCTCACGCACCCGCCGCATCGGCGATGGCCTTACGCAGGAGTTGGGCGTCCAGCTGGAGATAGCGCAGAAACTTCTCGAACTGCTCGTTGTCCCGGTCCATCTTGCGTTTGGCCGCACCGTCCACTTCCCAGGCATACCTGGCCTCGGTATCAACATGGTCGATCTGGCGCTGGCCCAGCGTGTGCTCGGTAATAAACACATTGCGGCCCACGGCCTTGCCCAGCGTATGCATCCAATGGTCCACGGCATAGTGCTCGAAGATCACCGGCGCGATGTAGTTCAATGTTTTGTACCAAGTGCGGCCAAGGATTGGATACCAGCTCAGCCTATCGCCGAAGACATTGTCGTCGAACCAAGCATTGAACACCCCATCCGGATAGTCGGCCGCGACCTGATCCACCGCGCGATCCCAGCCCTCGGTCTCATAAATCATATCGTCGGCGATCAGCATATAGACATCGGCTTCCGCCATTTCCGCTATCAGATTGATCGCCTTTGGCGTGCCGATGGGATCGCCGGACACGATCTCGAATTGCAAGGTCTTGCCAACCTTTGCCTCCATTTTGTGGAGGGCAAACTGGTATTCCTTGATCGTAGGGTCATTGTTGTCGACGTAGTAAAAGATCGTAAACCGGGACGGTTCGGCGATCGTGTCGGCCATGTTCTGCAGTTGCAGCTCGACAAACTCGGGATTGCCTCTGGTCGGGCACAAGATGGAAATCCGGTTGGTGGTCATCGGAGAGCATCCTTCAGATCATGGACCAGTTGTTGCAGTGGATTCGCCCAGCCGGTGCCTGGACTTTCCCGATAAAGGGTGAAGCCGGGGAACCAGGGAGAGACATTGTCTTCTAGGGTCCAGCGATATTCTCCTGGATGGGTCACCAGCACCCGCGCCGGCAAACCGGCGGCCGCCCGCAGATGCATATTGGTGTTGCTCACGCCCACATAGTCATCCAGCAGGCCCACCAGCGCCAGCATATCAGCGAGGTCGTCGTTGAGGTCCGTAAAGTCAGCAACGTCTCGACCTGCCGCTTCGGCCAAAGCGGCGACCTCGCCCTCTTCGGGGTCACGCTGCAGATTGATCAAGGTCCCCGGCGCGTCGCGGAGAGCATTGCCGGTCTCGTTGATCCCAACTTCCTTGAACAACGCGCCGTCGATCCGGCGGCCGGCGCGATAGGTGATACCGATATAAGGAGCTGCACCGGCGGCCTTGAGTCTATCCCGTAGTTTCGCCAAGCGATCCAGTTCAGGGGTCAATTGAATGGATGGCGGCGCTTCCCGGCTTCCCAGCAGGTACGGCAAATCGGCAAGAGAAATGACATCCGTCGCTTCGCCTACCGCCCGGAGATCATCTTGGTCCGCCAGAAGTTTGGCAATCTTGGGATCCGCGACGTATCGCACCTCCGCCCCCCGCGCTGTCAACGCCTGTACAAAGCGGAGAAAAAACAGCTCGTCGCCCAGGCCCTGTTCTGCCTGGATTTCCACTCGCCGGCCAGACATATCACCCGGCCAAGGCGCTTGCGGCATTGGATGTTTGTCCCGCTCCACACTCGGCCTAAACCGGTAGTTTGCCCAGCCCTGTTCGCAGTCGCCGCTTGCCACCTGCAGCATGGCGAGGTTCCAGCGGGTCTCTTGAAATTCACTGTCCAGGGCAAGTGCGCCGGCGTAGGCGTCTTTGGCCGGACCGAACTTCCCTTGGCCGCTGAGGCAAGTGCCCAGACTGGTCAGCAGTTCAGGTGAATTCCCGCACGCCTTAATGCCATCCCGCAGGATTGCCTCCGCCTCTTCCGCCCTGCCCAGATCAGACAACAGAACCCCGAGGTTGTTGTAAGCGGCAGCGTAGGTGCTGTGACAGGCAATCGCCTGCCGGTATGCCGCGACTGACGCTTCACGGTCGCTTAAGGCCTGCTCCGCCAATGCCAGGTTAAAATAGGCTTGTGCGTAGTCCGACCGTCGCGCCAAGGCTTGGAGATAGTATTCCTTCGCCTCCTCGTGGCAGCCCGTGCTTGCCGAAATCGCGCCCAGATGATTGAGAGGGTCCGCGAAGGCCTGGTCTGCCTGGGCCGCACGGGTGAAAGCGTCTATGGCCTCCCCCAATCGTCCAGCGTTGCGCAGCGCCTGGCCCAGATTGTTGAGATCGGCCGCCCTGCAACCGCCAAGATCGACAGCCGACTGAAACGCCGCCACGGCATCGTCGAACCGCCCTGCCGCAAACGCCGCCGCGCCTGCCTCAATCGCCGAGGCCAGCGCTGCCGTCCGGTCTTGCTGTGACTCGATCACCGTCATGGTGTCATTCTATTCCCGTTCCGGCCCGGTTCAATTATGCTCAATGGACCAGCGGATCAGTATAGGGAAAAGGTATTAATGTCCCGTTGCGAAGGCGAAGTGAATTAACCGCCGAGAATGCTACTCTCCATGGTCTCGCGGAGTTCATCGGTCACCGTCGGCTCCACGCCGAACCAGCGTTTCCAAGCCGGCGGCCCCTGGTGAATCAGCATGCCAAGACCGTTGACCGTCGCGTGCCCCCGCGCCTTGGCGTCCGCAAGAAACGGCGTTTCCAGCGGCGTGTAAATAATGTCGGAGGCCACCGCGCCGGCCGGCAATTTGTCCAGATTCAAATCCAGCGCGGGCTCGCCCACCATGCCTTGATTGGTGACATTGACTACCGTGGTGACACCGTCGAGAGCCTCGTACCGGTCCTCCCAATCCATGACTGAAATGGGCCCGCCTAAATCCCTGGCCAAAACTTCCGCGTGGTCCCGGGTACGGTTAATCAGACGAATCTCGGGCGCGCCTTCCTCGATCATGGCGTAGCACACCGCTCGGCCGCCGCCGCCCGCGCCGATCACCGCGACCGGGCCGGTATCGCCGCGCCAGTCCGGCTGTTGGTGCTTCATGTTTCCGAGAAAACCCAGCCAGTCGTTATTGGTCCCAAACAACGTGCCGTCTTCGTTCACGACCACGCAACTAATGGCGCCGATCTTTTTCGCCACGTCATCAACCTCGTCAACGATATCCATGGCGTCCAGCTTGTGCGGGATCGTGATATTGCAGCCCGAGAATCCCAACGGATGAAGGGCGCGGAGCGCCGGCTCCAGCTTACCGGGCTGAATGGCCAAAGGCACATAGGTCCCGGCGAGCCCCTGCTGTTCGAACCAATAATTGTGCATCAACGGCGAGCGGGAATGCATCACCGGCCAGCCGAAAACGGCGGCCATCAGAAACTTGCCTGGATGAGACATGCGCGCTCCTTAAGCCCCGTCTTCCATCTTGGCGTAGAAGTGATCCCAGGTCCGCTTGAACAGACTTTCGTTGAACAGCTTCGCCTGACACGCGGCAATCTCTTCCTCGGTGAACTCATACGGCTCACCGATCTGAAGGGACATGTACTGCCGGTAGGCGTTGTCCTCCAGATAAGTCGCCAGCACGAATGCGTCGAGAATGGTCTTGCCGGTGGTCACCGCGCCGTGGGCTTTCATCAGCGCTGCCGGCCGGTCGCCCAGCGTATCGGTCAGCCGCTTCGCCATTTCCGGATTATTGATGGAATTCGGCGAGTCCAAGATCGGCAGCGGATAGACCAGGGTGCCTTGCGCAAAGATCGGCAGGTACGGATGGCCGGTGATGGTCAGGAAGGTCGACCATTTGGGATGGGCGTGCACGACGGCGTCCACATCCGGCCGCTCTTTATAGATACCGGCGTGGAGGTGAAATTCCAGCGGCGGCTTGCCGTTGCCTTCCAGTACATTGCCGTCGAAATCGATGGTGCAGATATCCGCGGTGGTCATCCGGCTGCGTTGGCACGAGCCGATATTGATGAACATATTGTCGCCGTCGGTACGGATGCTGCAGTGGCCGTTGTAATCGATAATATCCGCCCGTTCGAGCATGCGGATGCAATCCACCAGTTGCTGCTTTTGTTGTTCAATCTCGCTCATAACTCTCTCCCGTAATTCTAGCCGGCTACCAGCCGCATTCCTCGCGCACTTGACGCCGCCACAGATCCCAACCGCGCAGGCTCGCCCCCTGGTTCGGGCCATCGGCCAGAATGCCTTCTTCTTCGTTCAGCACCGCCATGGGGGAGCCTTGCGCGAGAGCCTGAGTCCAGTGCTGCACACGCGCATTGACCTCGGTGAAAATGGCCCGGAACACGGCCAGCTGCAGGGTCGGCCCGCAGGCAACTGAACCATGGGCCCGCATCAGGCCGACGTCTTTGTCGCCCATGCAATCACAGAGCGCCACGCCCTTTTCATTGTCAGACACAAGCATGTCCGTGTTGCCGAACTTCTCGCTGATATCAAAAATCGGCACGCCTTGGGCCAGGAAGGCGGCGTTGTGGAACATGGCCTGCATCGGCACGTCCACCAACCCGAAGGGAATCACCGACGGCGAGTGGCTGTGCACGACGGCTTGCACGTCCGGCCGCGCCTTATAGACCTGGCCGTGAATGAAACGCTCGAGAAAACTGCCTCGGCCTTCCGCGTTCACCGGGTTGCTGTCCAGGTCGTACTCGATTATGTCGTCCGGGGTGACCAGGGCCGGCGCCATGGACCTCGACATAAAATACCGGTCGGGCGCATCCGGGTGGCGCATTGACACATGCCCGTAAGCATCGACCACGCCACGCTCCGCCAGGATGTGGCTGGCGGCGGCCAGATCGGCGATCAGATCGGCGGCGATGGCCCCGCCGGATGTAGGCGTCTCGCTCATCCGCGCCTCACACGATCACTTCGGTTTCGATGCCTACCGGGAAAATTTCCTCCGGCTTGAATTGGCGGTGGGCGATCCCCTGCTGATAGGTATAGAGCGCCATCTGCTCCCAGGTTTTGCGGTTGGCCTCAATGCCATAGGGGAACGTATCCGGGCCGAAGACGTCCGCCATCTTGCGGGCATAGGTCGGCAGCCAGGCGAGCGGATATCGGGACACCGCCGGATCAAAAATCCGTTCCAGACTGCGGCGCTTGGATTCCTGGAAGGCGTTGAATAAGTTGCGCGGCACCCAGGGATTCTCATCCACGATGTGCTTTTGAATGGCGATGATGTGCATGATCGGCCAGACGACGGTGTCGCCGTAATACTTCTCTTCCATGTCCAGGTAATCAGGGAACAGCCGGACCACATCCGGATGGCCTTCGATGAAGCAGTTGGGCGGCCGGGCGATCAGTGCGCAGTCCAGCTCACCGGACGCCACCATTTCACTCAAGGATTTATCAGGGATGCGGGTGAGCTGAACGCCCTCCGGAAGATTGATTTCCACCTTCTCCTTACGGCCGGGCGAATTGGCGCCGGCCTGCACCCACTGGACGTCCTGAAGCTTCACGCCCATATCGTTGTGCATCCAACCCCGCATGTAGACGGCCGCTGAGTGCGCCCATTCGGGGGAACCGACGGTTTTGCCTTTCAGGTCCGCAATCGTCTGGATGCCGCTGTTTTTGTTCACATAGAAGGAGCTGAACCGGAACAAGCGGGAACAGATAATCGGCAGCCCCAGCACGTCCGTATCGTCGCGTGTCACTTGGGCGGTGAACTTGGCGAACGACAGTTCCGACAGGTCGAATTCCCGGTTCGCAGTAAATCGGGCAAAACATTCGTGATGGCCCAGGTTGAACCAGTTCAGATCAATCCCTTCCGGCTTGACCGTGCCCAGACGGATATCTCGGAAATGATCGTAGTCGGTGGTCGCGATGGACAAATTAAGTACGGACATGCCGTCCCCCTGTTCGGAATATTGATTATTGGCTGGATGATAACGAAAAATTCAGCCGAGTCATCACGATAGAACGCATCCGCTGATTGCCTCTCGCCGCTCATCAATTAAGATATCGGAACGAGTGAAAAGGACAGAGAATGAGTTCAGACCGCAAGCTTCGCCTCGGCGCCTTCATGCGTCCGGCCACCATCCACACCGGCGCTTGGCGATACCCGGGCGCCTGTTCCGACGCCAACTTCAATTTCCAGCACATCAAGCACTTCGCTCAACGTCTGGAGGAAGGGAAGTTTGATGCATTCTTCATGGCCGACCATTTGGCCGTCCTCAACATGCCCATGGACGCCTTGAAGCGGAGCGCCACCGTTACGTCATTCGAACCGATGACCCTGCTGCCAGCGCTCGCCATGGTGACCGAACATCTGGGCCTGGTGGCCACAGGCTCTACCACCTACGAGCAGCCCTATCACGTCGCCCGGCGGTTTTCGTCCCTGGATCACATCTCCGGCGGCCGGGCCGGCTGGAACATTGTCACCACGTCCAACCCCGATGCCTCCAAAAACTTCGGGCTGGAAGATCATCTGGAACATAGCGAGCGCTACCGCCGCGCCCGCGAATTCTACGAGGTAGTCACCGGCCTGTGGGACAGTTGGGAGGAAGACGCATTTATTCGGGACGTGGACGAGGGCATTTTCTTTGACCCGGACAAGATGCACGTGCTGGATCACCATGGGGAGTTTCTGAAATGCCGGGGCCCGCTGAATATCGCCCGGCCGGTGCAGGGCTGGCCGGTGATCGTGCAGGCCGGCTCCTCGGACTCAGGCCGGCAATTGGCGGCGGAAACCGCGGAGGCGGTCTTTACGTCCCATCGCTCGCTCAAATTAGGCCAGGAGTTTTACTCGGACGTCAAAAACCGTATGCAGGCCGCCGGCCGTGATCCGGAAAACATGCGCATCCTACCGGCCTGCATGGTGATCGTCGGCAACACCCTGGAGGAGGCGAAGGAAAAGCGGGCGACTCTCGACAGCAAGGTGCATCTGGACAGCGCCATTGCGTCCCTCTCCATCGCCATCGGTTCCGACGCGTCGAAATTCGATATCGACGGACCCCTGCCCGAGCTGCCGGAGAGCAATCAGTCCAAGAGCGGCCGGGACCGGGTGATCCAAATGGCGGAGGCCGAGGGCCTAACGGTCCGGCAATTGGCGCAACGGCTTGGCGGCTATTCGGGGCTTTGCATCATGGGCACGCCGGAAATGATCGCCGACGAGATGGAAGAATGGCTAGAGACACGGGGCAGCGACGGCTTCACCATCATGTTCCCCTATCTGCCTGGCGGCCTGGATGATTTCATCGACCGGGTGATCCCTGAAGTGCAGCGCCGAGATCTCTTCCGCAAGGAATATGAGGGTAAGACGCTGCGAGAGAATATGGGCCTGCCCCGGCCCAAGAACCGCTACGCGGATTAATCCTCTTACACGTCGCCGCCGGCCTCCCAATCAAGCGCCGCGCGAAGCAGCATGTAGACCTTGCCCGCATCGGAGGTCATGAAGCCCGCACTCAGCACGCCTTCCTGGTGGGTCTTCTTGGCGTCCGCAATCAGCCCATCGAATTGACCCAAGTAGCGGGTGACATAATCCCGGAACTCGGAATCTTCGCGATATAGCTTGGTGATCCGGCCCAATTTGGATTTGGACCGCATGCCGAGAATTTTGCGCAGGAACACCCTCTTGTCGCCGTGGCTGAATTTCTGCCAGTCGTCCTCGCTGACGCGGGTTTCGAGAACCCTGTTCAGATCAATCGCCACCGATTCCAACGCTTCGGTGATCAAAGACATCCGTTTGAGGAATTCGCCGGTGCCGGCGACTTTGGTCTGCTCGGTTAGCGCTTCCGAAACCTCCCGCGCCCGGTTAGAGACATTGTTCAACGCCTCGGTCTGCTTGAGGACTGCTCGGGACGCTTCCTGCGCCTCGGTACTCATTTGTTGCGCTGCCTGGGTGGCCTTAGCGGCCCCTTTGTCCATGGCCTCACCCCAGACTTCCATGCTGCGGGCCGCCCGTTCCGCCGCCTGATAGGCTTGGCGGGACCTATCCTCGACACTGGCACCGACCGACTCAATTCCACCGAGAGCTTCATCAAAGGAGTCGGAAATTTCGTCCAATTGCTTACGAAGCTCTCCGCCAGCCGAGCCCATTTTGAGGGTCAGATGATCAGATGCGACACTCACATCCTGGGAGTGTTTGCGTAACTGATCGCTGATTTCCTCTAACTTGATCATGTTCTGCTTGGCCGCCCGCGACATATTGTGGGACGCATTGCGGAAGTTCTTGTCCGCCTGAGCCGCTGTTTCCGCAGCTGCTCGGGAGGCGTCGGTCAGTTGGTCGGTGCTTGTAACCGCCACGTCCGAGGCCGTCGACAGTTTTGCAATCGCCCGGTCAGAAGACGCCGCCAAATCATCCAGACGTTGACGCACCACCCGGCTACTTTCATCCAGCACCGACACATTGCGGGCGGTCAGCTTGGCGATTTCCTCGGATTGAGAATTCAGAACCTCGCCCAGGTCTGCCGCTTTCTCGACCGCCTGATCGGAAACCGTGTTCATGGTATCCGCATGACGCTGCAGACCGGACGTCACGGCGGAGAGCAGCTTGGCCGCCCGGTCCACCGCCAACGCCACCTCGCGGGAGCGTTCCTGCAAGGCCAGACCAACCTCGTCCACCTTGGCCGTAGCATCGGCTGATGCACCTGTCATTTCCTTCGAACGTTCCTGCAGCGCATCGGCGAAAGCCTGGACATGAGCGGTAGACTCGGCAGCCGCCTGCGCAAACTCCTCTGCTCGCTGGCGGAAATTGGCGCCCATTAGATGCATCCGCTCTTCCGTATTGTTCGAGGTCTCGTTGATTTTGGCAAAACTGGAACCGAGCTCGCTGGCAATCCTACTGAGGCGCGCCGCCGCTTGGTCGGCTGACGTCGCCGCCTCTCTGGACTGTTCCAGAAGCGCGTCGCCCACGCTCTCCACATCGGAAACCGCATTGTCGGAGGCCGAGGCCAACTCCTGCGAACGTTCATGCAATGCGGTCGCGGCATCGCCCACTTGGGTTATCAAGTCGGTCGATAATGTGCGCATCTTGTCGGCCCGGTCCTCGAGGGTCTCCCAAGTCTCGTCCATGCGGGTGACCGCATTGTCGGTAATACTGGTCAGCTCCTGTGACCGCTGCGCCAGTTTCTCACTGACGTTATCGATCTGATCGGCGGCATTATCTGTCGTCCGATTGAGATCACGGGACTGCTGCTTCAGGGCGTCGTTCACGATAGCCAACAGTTTGGCAGCCCGATCGGAGGCCAGCGCCACCTCCTGAGATTGATATTCCATGGCCTCACTGGCGGTGGACACCTCTGTGGCAGCCTGCTCCGCGGTTCGCAGGATTTCGGTGGACTTGCCGCTCATAATATCGGCCACGGCGTTGACCTTTGTGGCGGCGTCATCAGACGCGGCATTTAGCTCTTCCGCCCGGCGCTTCAGAACCACACCGACCGCCCGCAAACGTTCGATCGACTTGGTCGAGGACTCCCCAATCACCTTGGTTTCTTCCTCCAGCAATGCGCCGACCTTGCCGACGCTTTCGATGGTGTCATTGGCGGCCTGGCTGATCTGTCTGGATTGAGCAGCCAGTTGTTCCGACATGGATGACATATCGCCGTTGGCTGTCTTGGCGGTCGCGGCCAGATTGCGCACCTCATCCTCAACGGCCTCATTCAACCGTTGCAGATTTGCCGCCGCTTCGTCTGAGTCCCGCGCCACCCGGCTGAGCCGCTCGGAGAATTCATCACTGACGCCCGCAGCGGCCTTGGCCGCCTCGACCATTTCGGCGAGATCGCGACGGAGCGCGGCGGTCACCCGATCCACATTGCCGACACTGCCATCCGCGGCTTCCTTCAACTCCAGCTTGGCCTGATGCAACCGCTCACTGGATTCATCAATCAGTGCGTTGGCGCTCTTGGAGACTTCACCCAACTCCTCGGCTTTCTTGCGCAAGGCCTCGCTTGTGGTGCCGAGACGCAGCACCACCAGATCACTGAGCCGGGTGATGTGATCGGACTTGCCTTGCATGTTCTGACCGGCATCGTTCATGTCGGCGACCGCGCGCTCAGTATGCGCGGCTAAGGCGTCGGCCAAGGATCGCAGCTCCTCGGCCACCTCGCCAAGCTGACCAAGGGAGCCCTCGGTCGCTGTATCCATGATCTCGGTCGCATCGCGGAATTGGCCCGTGACCTGACCGGTCTTTGCCGAGGACTTTTCCGTCACCGTTTCCAGGGCGGCGGCCTGGGCGCGGAACGTTGACGTTACACCGTTCATCACCTGAGAGGCCTGTTCCCCGGCGGCTTGCAGATCACCGGTGTTGGTCGCTAGTTCGACACCGGCTTCCCTGACCTTCCGCAGCACATCCTCGCTGGTTTTGGCCAGATTACGCGCTTCCTCGGCAACCTGTTTGACGATGTGGTTGGTCTGCGCCGATGATTTGAGCACTGCTTCCTCGATCACTTCCACCTGACGGTTGAGCATATCACTCATGGCTTCGGCCTGACGTTGCGCTTCGTCGGACCGGCGGGTCATATCCTGGGCAAAGTCGCGGAGGTTCTCGCTGGCGGATTCCACTCGGCGGGCGGCGGCTTCGGTCGCGCCCTTCAACGCATCGGTATGCAGGGTCAGATCGGCACCCATTTTCTCCGCTCGCACGGACGCCGCGCTGGACACTTCGGACAGTACTTCTGAGCGTTTGGCGAACAGTTCAGAAGTATCGTGAGCCTTGCGAGAGGCATCCTCGGCAACCCGCATCAGCTCCTCGCCGCTTTTCTGCAGTGCCGTGGTAATATCCTCGGTACGGGACGCCGCCTGCTGCGAAACGTTGATCAAGTCATGAGACTGATGGTGCAGAACATTGCCGGCTTCCCGCGCCCGGTTGATCGCCCGGTCCGAGGCAGAGACCAAATCCTCCGCTCGCTGGCGCAGCTTTTCGCCTGCGCTCTCGGCCTTAAGGGTCGCTTGTTCCGACGCCGCCGATAGCGCAACGGTTTGCTGCCGGATCATCGCGGTCGCTTCCGCTGCTCGGCTGGCGGCCTCTTCCGAGCTGCTGGTCAGGGCCTTGGCCTGGGCTCTCAAGGTATTGGTGATTTGGTTGACGCGTGTCTCGGCGGTTTCCGTTGGGAACGTTAGTTGTTCCAGATGCCAGCGCAGATTGGCGGCTTCACGTTCATAAATCCGAGCGCGTTCAAAATAGGCAACCACAATCCACAGAAGGGCAATCGGCGTCAGAATGCCGGCGGCCATCCCACCCACCTCGTGCGGCAGCAGGGCGTTGAAGTCCACCACGTTCAAACTTTCGGTCACATAAAAACCGGACAGGGCAACCCACATCACTGTCAGGAGAAGTGCGGATACCGTCAGAAGTCTGCAGCGCGCATAAAACGGGGGTTTCCAATCGGGAGCTTTGGGCGGAATGTAGGTTTCGGGCTCGACGGAGGATCCCGGCGGGACAATCGGTTCCGGTTCGGCTTGAAACTCTTCCGGCGTCGGCTCCTGCGACGACAGTGAGTCGTGAACCATCTCGATAGACGGATTACCAGACTCCGGATTGCCGGATGAATTAATCGCCATTCTATCCTCCCGAATGATCTCTGGCGTGGTCCCGGCGCTCCCATCCGGGGAGGCGAAATGTACCATACTCGGAAGTTACAGAACAATCGCACCCCAGGGGCCAAAGCCACAGCATTCTGGGTAAAACCTGTGGATAACTTGTTGGCGATGTTGGGACGACGCCGGGATAAAAACGAACTGCGCGGATGTGCCAATCAGCCTCGTCGAACACGGTTCGGGGAATTGCAGTGTTGCCGCCAGAGGGCTACATATGGCGCCAGGCTATTTGCAAAGGAGAATACCCCTCATGGACGATCAAACCCGTATCGAAATCGAAGCCGCCGCCTTTCGTGGCCTCGTACAACATCTGCAGAATCGAACCGATGTGCAGAATATTGACGTGATGAACCTCGCCGGCTTTTGCCGCAACTGCTTGGCCAAATGGTACATGGCCGCCGCCGGAGAACGGGACGTGGAGATGGACTATGACCAGGCTCGCGAAGTGATTTACGGTATGCCTTTCAACGAATGGAAGGAAAATCATCAGGCCGCAGCGTCGGATGAGCAAAAGGCGAAGTTCGAGGAAACGAAACCGCTGCATGCGCAAATCAGCGGGCACTAAGCCTAATCGGAGACCGGTGCGGTCCGATGCTTGGCTTTGCCGAAGTAATAAAGAATGACAAGCAGGGTCAGGAGTGCCGCGCCGAGATCGGCGCCGTGCACCCAGTTGATAGCATAGACGACCATCGACGGGTTCGACGCGCTGACATGGCCGGTGGCGGACAACTCCACCCCGGCCGATGTAATGCCGGCGGCATTGGCGAACAAGCCGGCCGCCGCCGCGCCAAAACCCAGCCCTAAGTTCCTCATGGTTTGAACCGAGGAACCGGCAAGGGCCTCCCCGCCCTTAGGCGCCGCCAAAATCGCCAGCGCGATCACGTGATTGTTGGTGAGCCCCATACCGAGTCCGATCAGAGCCAGACCAATCCCAACAAATACTACGTGTCCTGTGGTCGCTTGAGTGAGCAGCACCGCCGCGCCGGCGACCAACAGCCCGCCGCCGCCGATGATCGATCCCCAGATCCAACGGCCTTTGAAACCGGCAACCACGATCGCACTCGTGGTCCAGCAAAATGACATGATGGCGTTGATATAGGCCGACACCAGGGGTGGCTGCTTGTGGATGATCTGCAGATAGAACGTGGTGTATAGAATGGCGATGGTGAACGACACGGTGATCAGCAGCATCACCCAATAGGCGGCGCCGATCTCGGAGGTAATGACCAGGGTCTTGGCGGGAAACATCGGCCGTTCCGACTGCGCGTCCCGGCGGAACCCCATGACCACCAGGAAGACAGCCGCAATGATCAGTGCGCCACGCAGCAAATTATCTTCCACCTGGGACGTGAAGCCGACGCACAACATGCCGCCGCCCATGGCGAACAGCCGGAACAGCGGGAATCGGGATTTGGTCTCCTCGGTTTCAGAACCCGGGATGCTACGCCACGCCAGAAAAGTGAATAAACCAGCCAAGGGCACCAGCACCCAGAAGGCGCCGCGCCAGAGTCCAAGCTCGGCGAAGATGCCGCCGAAGCCGGGCCCGATCACGGTGGCGATGCCCCAAGTTGAGGAGATGATCGACAGAATACGGGGCCGCATGGCCTGCGGATAAACATCGCCGACTAGGCCGTAGGATTGAGAGATGATCAGCCCCCCGCCGAGACCTTGCACGAAACGCCAGAATACCAGCATCAGCATGTTGGGCGCCAGTGCCGCCGCCATATTGCCGATCAGAAAAACCAGCCCGGCCAGGACATAGCCATTTCGCCGCCCCAGCCTATCCCGGACCGGGGCCGCGCCGGCGGCTCCCATGATAGAGCCGACCATGAACAGCATCACGGACCAGGAATAAAATTCTGTGCCGCCGATATCGCCGACAACCGTCGGCATGATGGTGGAGATCACAAAGGTATCAATGGCGAACAGCCCGACCCCGAGATTGACGATGAGGCTGTAAACGCCCAGCTTGCCGGTGAAAATTTGCTTCCAGCCGGCTTGTTGACTTTCTGCGCCCGCTAAGCTGTCTGTGCCCTTTTCCATGGGCGCATACTGGCCATGCGCCCGGGCGGCTTGCAACCGCTTTAGGCCAGCCGTTAAATTGGTGGAGTGAAATGACGAAAAAAGGCGGTTAAACTAAACCGCAGGTGATTTGGAGGAAGCTGAAATGGACACCTCGGCAACAAGCGCGGAAATCTCGGAAGATCGCGCCCAATATTATGCCCGCATCAACGAGCACGCCATGGCGCCCTTATGGGAAAATCTGCGCCATCTGCTGACCCCCGAACCGGCGGTCAAATCAGTGCCACATTTTTGGGATTATAGTGAACTCCGGGAACTGTTGCTGGAATCAGCAAATGTTATTTCCGCGGCCGAAGCCGAACGCCGGGTCCTGATATTGGAAAATCCGGGCCTGCCGGGCAATTGCTCCATCACCGAAAGCCTCTACGGCGGCCTGCAGCTGATCATGCCGGGTGAAGTCGCGCCGGCGCACCGGCATACGCCGGCGGCATTGCGATTCATCATTGAAGGCAGCGGCGCATACACGGCCGTCGACGGCGAAAAAACCTATATGGAGCCGGGCGACTTTATCATCACGCCATCCTGGACCTGGCACGATCACGGCCATGAAGGCGAAATGCCGGTGGTCTGGCTTGACGGCCTGGATATTCCGTTGATCCGGACGGTCGGGTCGATCTTTGTCGAGCATTATCCGGATGAGCGCTTCCCGGAAGGCCCGCCGCCGGGCGACAGCCTGACCCGCTATGGCAATAACATGCGGCCGGTGGGCGTTATGCCGGAGGACTTGAACTCTCCGATCTTCAGCTATCCCTATGACCGGTCGCGCGAAACGCTGGAGACCCTCAGCAAGACCACCGATTTGGACCCCTACCACGGACTGAAGCTGGAATATATCGACCCGACCTCGGGTGGCCCAGCGATGGCGACCATTTCGACCTTCCTTCAGATGCTGCCGAAAGGGTTTAAGTCCGAGACCTATCAGTCGACGGAAAGCCTGATCTATTCCCCGGTCGAGGGCAGCGGCAAACTGGTGGTCGGCGAGGGCGACAAACAAGTCACCTACGATTGGACTGGGCAGGATATCATGGTGGTGCCGTGCTGGTATCCTCACCATTTCGAAGCGACGGAGGAATCTGTTGTTTTCTGTTTCTCCGACAAGGTTGTCCAGACCAAGCTGGGCGTTTGGCGGGAACGGCGCGGCAACGCATAATCGAACAATCGGCCGGATGTTTGAGCGCGTGATAGAGACGCGAGCTTTGTCGACGGCTGGAAAAATAGACAGAACTAAAATAGATGGCCAAAGCTAAGAACATCCTCTTCATCATGTGCGACCAGCTGCGCCACGACTATCTGTCGTGCACCGGTCATGACCGGCTGGAAACGCCGAACATAGATGCATTGGCCGCCAAGGGCGTCATCTATTCCCAAGCCGTCTGTCAGGCGCCGATCTGCGGCGGCTCCCGGATGAATTTTTATACCGGCCGGTACGCATTCTCGAATGGCGCGACCTGGAACGGCGTGCCGCTCAGCGCCTATGAAAAGACCATCGGCGACTACCTGCGACCCCTCGGCTATCGGGTGACGCTGGTGGGCAAGACCCACATGGTGGCCGACCGGGAAGGCATGGCGCGGATGGGGATCGATCCCCGCTCCGATCTCGGCATCCGGGTCAGTGAATGCGGCTTCGAGCCTTACGAGCGGGATGACGGACTTTGGGGCAACGACGACTTCCTGCCGCCGGATGATCTTGCTTACAACCAATATCTCCGGTCCAAGGGCTATGATAGCCAGAACCCGTGGCACGATTTCGCGAACTCGGGCGAAGGACCGGACGGCGAAATTAAGTCAGGCTGGTTCTTGAGAAATTCTCATCTGCCGGCGCGCGTGAAGGAAGAAGATTCCGAGACCGCCTATATGACCAACCGCGCCATGGACTTTATTTCGGAAGCCGGTGATGGCCCATGGTGCCTGCATCTCAGCTACATCAAGCCCCACTGGCCGTATATCGCACCGGCCCCTTATCACAACATGTATGACCACAACGACATCAAGCCGGTGAACAAAAGCCCGCGGGAACGTGAGAATCCGCATCCCGTGTCGGCCCTATACTATGAGAGAGAAGATAGCGAATCCTTCTCTCAGGACGACATTCGAGCCAACGTGATTCCCGCCTACATGGGACTCATCAAGCAGATCGACGACCATATGGGCCGGCTGTTCAAATTCCTGGAGGAACAAGGCCGGATGGACGACACGATGATCGTGTTTACCTCCGACCA
Organism: Rhodospirillaceae bacterium; assembly: GCA_038127535.1. Taxonomy (GTDB): domain Bacteria; phylum Pseudomonadota; class Alphaproteobacteria; order Rhodospirillales; family UBA2165; genus JAYPHU01. The sequence continues at coordinate 36,102 of JAYPHU010000026.1, forward strand.
CGGCGACTATCTGGGTGATCATTGGCTGGGCGAGAAAGAACTGTTCCACGAAGAGAGCGTTCGCATTCCGTTTATCGTCTATGACCCAAGTTCGGACTCGGACGCCACGCGGGGGACAGTCGACGACCGGCTGATCGAATCCATCGATCTGTTGCCAACCATGATCGAAGTGGCCGGCGGGAAGGTACCGGATCATGTCCTCGAGGGACGCTCGTTCCTGCCGTTGCTGCACGGTGAACAGCCGGAGGATTGGCGTAAGTATGCGATTAGCGAAAGCGAATATGCAGCCCGGATTAAATTCTGGGAGCTGGGGATCAAAGGGCACGAGGCGCGCGCGACCATGGTGCGGACCCACGACTGGAAGTTCATCTTCCATGAGAAGTTCCGCCCGGAGCTGTTCGATCTGAAGAACGATCCGAAGGAACTCAATGATCTGGGTGAAGACCCGGCGTATGAGAGCTTACGGCAGGAAATGCGCGACATGATGTTCGAGAGCCTACGCTATCGTCGGACCCGCACAACAGCCGATGATGAGGACTTGAAAGCGATGGTCGATCGATCTTTGGGCCGTCGCGACAAACGCGCAGTCTGGATCGGCGTTTGGTGATTTTCGGCCCTCCAGAGGGGGCAGAGTATAAGACTCCTTGCTTTTAATACCGTTTAACCCCATGATTCTGGCTGAGTTTCGTTCGAATTGGGATTAAGATGAGTAAAAAACTAATTGTCGGCATGACAGGCGCCAGCGGGTCAATCTTCGGCATCCGGCTGCTGGAGGCGCTCGCCGATACGGATGTGGAAACCCATGTAGTGGTGAGCAAATGGGCTCAGCGCACAATGGAACACGAAACCGGGTTGAAGCTGGATTATCTCAAAGACCTTGCGAACGAGTATTACGGACCCGGCGACATGGGCGCCAAAGTGTCTTCTGGCTCATTCCTGACTGAAGGTATGGTGATCTGCCCCTGCTCCGCCCGCTCCGTCGCGGCAATCGCCAATGGCTTCGGCGAGCATCTGGTGCATCGCGCTGCAGACGTCATCCTCAAGGAACGCCGGTCATTGGTTCTGGTCGTGCGGGAAACACCGCTTAACGACATTCACCTAGAGAACATGCTGAAACTGTCGCGGATGGGGGTCACCATGTTGCCGCCCATGCCGGCTTTCTACAATCATCCGCAAACAATCGACGACGTGGTTAACCACATTGTGGTCCGAATTCTGGATCAATTCGGGATAGAGACGGATTTCGCCAAACGTTGGGAAGGCGATATGAAGAACGTGTCCCAGACGGTCCATCGGGTGAAGTAGCGCCCTTACGCGCTCTCCATCGATTTTTCGACGATTGTCACCATCTTGATCAGATTGGCCAGAGAGGAGGCTTCCATCTTCTCTATCATCTTGGCGCGATGAAACTCGATGGTTTTCTCACTTGGTTCGAAATCGCGGGCGATTATTTTATTGGATTTTCTGCCGACGACCCCGTCCATCACTTCCCGTTCGCGGGCGGTCAACCCGGACAACCGGTTTTTTATCTCATCGATCCGGATTTTCTCGCTCGCGCGCTCACGGTCATAGCGGATGGCGTTCTGCACCAAATCCAATAAAACCTGATCATTGAACGGCTTTTCCACGAAGTCGAAAGCGACGGCCTTCATGGCGCGCACAGCCCAATGAACGTCGCCGTGCCCGGTCAGGAAAACCACCGGTAGGGCGGAGCCCATGTTCTCCAGCTCCTCGAACACGTCGATACCGCTCATTCCCGGCATCCGAATATCCAGGATCAGGCACCCGGCGTCGGATGGCGCGTCGCTGTCGAGGAACTCCATTCCCGAGGCAAAGGACTTCACCGGCAGATTTACGGATTCGACCAGCCATTGCAGCGAATCCCGCACCGCCGGATCGTCGTCCACAATATAAACCTTTGGCTTGTCAGACCCCATCTCGCATTCCTTTCAGTCCAGGCAAGGCGCATTCAAATCGCACGCCGCCGCTGTTTAGAGCTTTATGGTATAGATGACCGTTCTGTACTTCGGTAATCGACCGGTAGATCGGCAGCCCCATACCCAGCCCATTTTCCTTTGTCGTAAAAAACGGATCGAACGCCTTGTCCTCAATCGAATTCCCCATTCCCGGGCCGTTGTCTTCAACAGATATTTTGACGAACCCCTCCTCATCGCTCTCCGTTTGGATGTGCAACCGGGATCCATTTCTCTTTGCCGCGCTCATGGCCTCTACGCCGTTACGGGCAAGATTGATGATGAGCTGCTGAAGCTACACGGAGTCGCCTTTGACCGGCGGGAGATCGGCGGCGGACGCACAGCACTTCACTTCGGATCCCAGAAAATCAACCTACATCCGGCTACCGAGCCGATGAGACCCCACGCCATCCATCCTACACCCGGGTCAGCCAACTTGCGCTTCCTTACCGACACGCCGCTTCCAGAAGCAGTGGAAAATTTGAAATCGAACGGCATATCCGTCTCGGACGCCCCGGTCGAAAGAACCGGCGCGACCGGAAATCTACTATCGATTTACGTGCGCGACCCGGACGGCAATTTAATAGAGATTTCTAATTCCGTTTGACCCAGGCGGCGGCAACTCAGCTGTCATATTCGCCGAATTTGATTTGGTGATATCTACAAAGAATTATTGGCGATATGGCGGGTATCTTGTTATTATACGGTACAAGTTAAGCTGTTCATAGTGTTAACGAAAATCGCCGGCGCGTTCAGCCGGTATGCTTTATCAACCGGGAGACATCTAATGACTCGTTTTTCCAAACTCGCATTGCTTTCTGGCGCGGCTGTGCTGGCGGGCTCCATGGCCGCCGGTCCGGCGTCCGCTCAAGAAGTGACCCTGAAATTCGCCAACTGGCTGCCGCCGGTCCATCACTGGACCAAGACGGCCCGCAACTTCTCCGACTCCATTGAAAAGGCGTCTGGCGGCAAGGTTAAAATTACCCTCGACAAATCCGCGCTGGCCAAACCTCCGGGACAGTACAAGCTGGCCACCAGCGGTGTCCGGGACCTGGTGATGCACGTGGCCGCTTACACGGCCGGTCAGTTCCTGTTTTATCGCATGGCTGAAATTCCCTTCGCCACGCCGAATGCGGCGACCGGCAGTGAGGGCTTCCACAAATGGTATGTGAAGCACGGCTTCGACAAGAAGGAATTCAAAGGCGCCCGCCTGGTTTCCGCCTTTGTGCATGGCCCCGGTCTGCTGCACAGCAAGAAGGAAATCAAAACCATTGAAGACATCAAAGGCGTCAAGATTCGCGTTGGCGGCGGCGGCGTGCTGATGGCTGAAAAGCTGGGAGCGGTCCCTGTTGCCATGTCGGCTACCAAAGCGCACGAAAGCCTGCAGCGCGGCACCACCGACGCTGCGTTCTTCCCGTTTGAAGCGGTTCATGGTTTCAAGCTGACCAAGCTGGTTAAGTATCATCTGGAAGTGCCGGGCGGTCTTTACACTACCCCGTTCATGGTCGCCATGAGCGACAAAGCGTGGGACGGACTGCCGGCTGACGCCCGCCGGGCGTTCGAAACCGCTGGCGGCGCTGCCGGCGCCAAGTTGATCGGCCAACACTGGGATGCCGCTGACGAAGTCGGCCGCAAGGGCGCTATCGCCGCAGGTAACAAAATCCAAACGATCTCTGCGGCTGAGAAAGAGCGCTGGTCCAAGGCGATCAAAGTGATCACCGACGAGTGGATCGCCAAGGCGAACAAAGCCGGCGAAAACGGCCAAGCTTTGGTCGACGATCTGCGTAAAATGATGGGTGGCTAATCAGCCAACAATGGATGAAAAGTCTCAACATCCACTAACGAACCTAAGCGAGCGAGTCACATTGTGGCTCGCTCGAGCGGGTTCTTTCGGCCTGGCTCTGATGATGTTCCTCACATTGTTCGACGTCATCGGAAGGTCATTTGATCATCCCATCACCGGCACCGTCGAGGTGACCGAGTTGATCATGGGGATGATGATCTATCTGGGCGTAGGCTATGCCACATTCTGGAAAAGCCATATACGGGTTGACATCCTGATCATGAATTTCAGCCCCCGAGTTCAGGCGTGGCTTGATTTCTTCACTGGCCTCGTCGGCCTGGGCATTACATTCCTAATCAGCTGGCAACTGTTCAATCAGGCCGCGTCGAAAATGACTAATGGCGAGACCACCCAGATTTGGGAATTGGCTCTTTGGCCCTATGCCTACATCATGGCGGCCGCCAGCATTCTAATGGTGACCTCACTTATTCTTCATATTGTCGTAAGCGCACGGGTTGCCTTAGGCATCGACAGCGCCGAGGGATATGTGAGCGACACGCCTGTCGCTTAAAAGTATAGTCGTCATGGATCCTATTACCCTTTCCATCATTGTCATGTTGGCCCTCTTCGCTCTATTGGCGATTGGCCTGCCTATCGGGTTTTCCATGGCAGTCACCGGGTTTGTCGGCAGCACCATCCTACTGGAAGAACTTGGCCCATCGCTCTCCCTTTTGGGGCAGACGGCCTACGAAACCACCATTACCTATAACCTGAGCGTGGTGCCCCTATTCATTCTGATGGGCTACTTCGCCAGTAATTCAGGCCTCAGCGAGTCCTTGTTCAGAGCCTGCAACACCTGGCTTGGCCACCGCCGGGGCGGCTTGGGCCTCGCGACCATCGGGGGCTGCGGCGCGTTTGCCGCGGTCTGTGGCTCCAGTCTGGCGACCGCCGCCACCATGACACAGGTGGCGCTACCGGAAATGAAACGTTTTAACTATGCCGACAGCCTGGCAACCGGCACTATTGCCGCCGGCGGCACGATCGGCATTCTGATCCCGCCGAGCGTGATCCTGGTGCTCTACGGCATCCTGACCGAGACAAATATCGGCGATCTGTTCCTGGCCGGGTTCATCCCCGGTATTTTGACTGTTGTCTTCTTCATGGCCACCATTTCGATCATCACCCGGATCTATCCCGACATGGGCCCGAGGGGCGATAAGTCGACCGGCCGGGAAAAGCTCGCCGCGTTCAAAGGCGTGTGGGGCACTATCGTACTGTTCCTGGTGGTCATCGGCGGCATTTACCTCGGCATTTTCTCCCCGGAGGAAGCCGCCGGCATCGGCGCATCGGGCGCGCTGGCCTTGGCCCTGATCGCTCGGACCATGACCTGGGCGGTGTTCATGAACTGTCTGATGGAAACGGTCCGCACCTCCGCAATGATCTTCACCATCCTGATCGGCGCCATCCTGTTTAATAACTTCCTAGTGCTCAGCGCTGTGCCCGACGCTATCGGCGAATGGATCGGCGGCCTGCCCTTCTCCAACACGGTGATCATGCTGATCATCCTGCTGATCTACCTGATCATGGGCTGCGCGTTGGACTCTCTGGCGATGATCCTGCTGACTATCCCGATCTTTTTCCCCGTGGTGGCCGGCCTGGGCTTTGATCCTATCTGGTTCGGCATCATCGTGGTGATGGTGGTGGAGTTGGGCCTGATCACGCCGCCCATTGGGATGAATGTATTCATCATAAAAGGCATGGCGACCGAAGTGCCGCTTGGCAGTATCTATAAGGGCGTTCTGCCGTTCGTGATTGCGCAAATTCTGCTGATCAGCTTGATTGTCATCTTCCCGGACATCGCGACCTGGCTGCCGAGCACGGCTCAGGACATCCAGGCTTTCTTCAAGTAGATCCACCACCGCACGTTAAGCGAATATTACGGGCCTCGGACCTATAGCCAGAGCAGACTGTACGTTCGGAGGTTCCTATACAAAAGCTGACCGACCCGCAATTCCTTCAGGGAGGCTCTCTGGCCGCCGAAGACTGGCTTTTCTCCGAGGCGCTGGCTTTAAGCTCGCTCGGCCAGATTGTGGTGATCGCCGGCGCGTTTTTCGTTGCCTGGGCGTTGCGCGGACGGGCTAAAGCCCTGCTGAGGAAGTCGAACCGCTGGAAAGTCGTGGACAGTCTGATCACCAAGGTTGCGGATACATTGGCCTTGGTCACCCTTCCCTTCCTGTGGCTGGTTATTCAGTATCTTTCCGGACTAATCGCCGCCTTCGCCGACTGGCCACACCACCTGATCACCATCACCGTCAGCCTGTTGACCGCCTGGATTATTATCGGCCTCGCCACCATTTTAATCCGCGACAAAACCTGGTCCAAGACGCTTACGATTGTGACCTAGGCCATCCCGGCGTTAAATATCGTCAATCTTCTGGACCCGACCATCGCCTTCCTCGACAGCCTGGACATGACCCTGGGCGAGTTGCGCGTTTCGGCCCTTATGGTGATCAAGGGTATGATATCCCTGGCGGTGCTCCTTTGGTTGGCGACCCTCTCGTCCCGCCTGGTGGAACAACGCATCCACTCCATGCCGAACCTAACCCCCTCCATGCCGGTACTGTGCACCAAAATCCTGAAGATCGTTCTGCTGATAATCGCCATCGTCGCGGTCCTAAGCATCATCGGCATCGATCTAACCGCCTTCGCGGTGTTTTCGGGCGCTCTCAGCGTGGATGTCGGTCTCGGCCTGCAGAAGTCCATCTCGAATCTGTTCACCGGGATGATGATCCTGATGGACGAGTCCATCAAACCCGGAGATGTGATCGAGGTCAGGCAGACCTATGGCACCATCACGGCCCTCGGCGGACGGTATGTTTCTGTGATGACCCGGGACGGGATAGAGCACATTATCCTGAACGAATCGATTATTTCCCAGACTGTCACGAACTGGACCCGGTCCAACAGCAACATCCGCATCCGTCTGCCCATCGAGGTCGACTACAAAACGGACCTCATCCGGGCGATCGAGGTGGCGGTGGAGGCCGCCAAGAAGATTGACCGAATCCTCGAAACGCCTGATCCCTATTGTCTGCTTCGCGGCTTCGGCGATAGTTCGATCGATCTGGAGCTAAGAGTCTGGATCAGCGACCCCCACAACGGCGTCGCCAACGTCTCCAGCGAGGTGCTGTTCGAGGTCTGGAGAGCGTTCAAGGAGTCCGGCATTGAAATGCCGTTCCCGCAACGGGACATCCATATTAAGTCCGGCGGGATTGACCCCTCCGGCCAGATTATCGTCGAAGCTGCCTAAACCTGCTATTTGGTGTGATTTCCTTCGGTGTCTGGCACCAGAGCGGGTTATTTGGGCTGATTTGTGCCAAGCACCGGGAGTAGCGCAACTCGTTAGGGTAGTCCCACCAGGACGAAGGGCGCCCAGAAAGCCGGGTGGGCGAAGACCGGCCTCTCGTCATTCTGCAGGTTGTGCATGGCCAGTTTCAGCGCCGCCGCCCGCCCGCCCGCGCTTTCAACATTGGAAAAAAAACCAGTCGTCAATTTGACCGAAGCCTGCGACGAGACTGGCCAATGGCTGACCAACAGCCCCCTCGCTCCGGCGTGAAAAAATGAGCGGGTCAGACCCGAAAGTGCAGCCGCCCCTGGTGTTCCGTTAGAGGCTGCCGTATTACACGCCGATAGAATAACCAGGTCCGCGTCCAATTTGAGCCGGGCAATCTCGCTGGCCGTTAATAGCCCGTCATTTTCAGGGCTCGGCTCATCTGGTGGCGTCAGAACCAGCGCGGGCTCGCCAAGTTCTCCTATGTCCCCGGTGACCAGCCCGTGTGTCGCAAACGCGATGACTTTTGTATCGGCCAAGTTCCACGCTCTCAATTCGGTCTCCGATGCATCGTCATCCAAAAGCAAAGCTTCCCGTCCCATCCCGAAGGACTTGGCCATTTGGATCAGCTCGTCCTCGGTTTCCGGCAACGCGGGCAACGCACGCACCGCATCTACGTCTGCGATCCCGCGAGCAGCGTACAGTCTTGACACAATCCCCCGCGACGCCGCCTGATTGCCATCCAAATCGGGATCACCCACGCCGAGGAACGTCCAACTCGCCTTGGAGGGGGGCTTGTCCTGCCGGAGCGTCCGGAGTGAAGAGACCGTCGGCAGGGTGCTCATGGCAATCACATTGCCGAGCCAGGGCATATTCCGGTAATTGGCAAATTCCGCGGCCGCACCAGCCGGGGCGGTCAACAGCACATGAAATGGTAAACTTTGCAGGGCCCCATCGGGCACCAGCAATAGCCTGCTGGCCCCACTCAGAGCCTTTTCTGCAGGCTGTAAAATCAGGCGGTACAACTCGTGTGCGGCCTCGGCATCAAATACAGGAAGGTCGTTCAGGGATGCGACGTCTGCCACGTCCAGAGATTTTCTTATGCGCCGCACTAGTTGGGCCACAGTCTCGCGGCTGGCTCTTAAGGGCAGCCAGGTCGTTCCGTCGTGGCGAATTACCCAAAGGAAAGACACTTCAAATCCCAGGTGAAATACCAACGCCGCTTCGCCGGGCATGAGAGCCTCCTGAACGTCGGTGACCGCGACCGGGCGATTGACCGACAATTCGGCAAAGTCGGGATATTCCAGTTCCAGTTCCTTTTCCAGCACCTGTAACCGAGCCGCTTGGGCCTCCAATCGGGACTGCACGGCTGCCAGGTTGAGGTGCTGACGGTCTTTTGGCGACTTACCGGCGAGGGAGGTCAGCAAGGCTTCCAATCGGAGCCACTTTTCCTTTTCGTCTTGCAGGTTTCTTAAGGCCGCGCCGAGATTGTCGTCGACGGCGGCGTAACGAGCCCTCAGGTTTTGCACCGCGCCTGCCGCGCCAGAAGCAAAAGACAATTGCGCGGCGCGAAACGCATCGTCTGCAGCGTGATGAGACCGTTTAGGCGCCAATTGGCTGTGGGCGTAGGCAATATTGATTAGGCGATCAAAGACAATGCGAATATTGCGGCGCTTTCCAAACGATGAATGTACTGAGACGAGTCCCCTGCCTTTGTGGTCGGTCAGAATATCCCGCGCTTGGCGAATGAGCTCCAACGCCTCGCCGGCACGCCCTTGTTGGAACCGAAGCGCCGCGAACTCCGATAAGACAATCCCGGTTCGAAAATGCGACTTCCCTAGTCCGTTCTCGAATATTTCCAGACTTCGCGAATACATGTTGTCTGCGAGTTCAAATAAGCCTTGTTGACGGAATAGTGAACCAATATTAGAGGTAACATCGCCAACGAGAGGATGTGTCCGCCCGAGCGTTGCCTCATAGATATCCTGGGCCCGGGAATAATACTTTGTGGCGTCTTCAAAGTGGCCGAGACTCCTGTATAGCTCCGCCAGATTACTGTACACCGTGCCCAGCCGGGCGTGCCCAGATCCTAATGACTCCTCCAATACGGCGATACCCCGTTGAAAGTAATCCAGCGCCTGTTCAGGCTGTGCCATATCGACATACAATGCGCCGAGATTGGTCAGTGACAAACCGTAGCGGGGAGAGTCGCTCCCAAGCTCGTCCAAAAGAATTTCGATTGTACGAATGTAAATTAGCTCAGCTACCTCAAATCGGCCCCGGTCGCGCATCAATTCAGCCAAGTTATTTAACACGGTCGCAACTCGTGGATCGCTTCTGCCGAAGGCTCGTTCCCGAATGGCGAGCGCACGCCGCAAACTTGCTTCTGCGTCCTTATACTGGCCCAATTGCCGTTGCAGGGAAGCCATATTGTCAAGCGTAATGCTGACCGAGGGATGACGGCTGCCCAGCGCCTTTTCACTGATATCAAGCGCCTTTGCAAAACTAACCTGCGCCGCCTCATACTCTCCTTGTGCCCGCTGCGCCTCGCCCAGATTGTTGTAGACCGTACCCAGTTGCGGATGACCCGGATCAAGCGCCTTCTTCCAGTTCTCAAGCGCCGTTTTGAACGCTGAGGCAGCCTCACCGTATCGACCGAGAGCCGTCATCAGTGCTCCCATGTTATTAAGTGCACGTCCAACCTCGAGATGGGCGGAACCGACAGTTTCGATCAACAGGCCGATCGATTTGCGGAGAAGTTGCTCTGCCCTCGCGTGGCTGCGGCGAACCCGGTAAAAGTTCCCGAGATCCCCATAAGCCAGGGCAACCAGCGGATGCTTTTCGCCGACCGCCCGCTGCAAGGTCTCCAGCGCCGCGCGAAAATGCTCTTCGGCTTTGTCGTCCCGGCCGGTGTGCCGATACATGCGGGCGAACTGGGTATGGGTCGATCCTAGCCGGTGATCGGTCTTGTCGAATTCTCGGGCAACTGCCAAGGCCGCCTCCATGGCCTGAAGGGCTTCACCGGGCTTGTTTTCCCTCATTGCCTGGGTGGCGGCCTTTATGTTGCGCTGCCAGGCCTCATCATCGGCGGCTATGGCCGGGCCGGACAATAAAAGCGCCACGGCAATAGCCGTAGCGGTAAGCGCAGATAAAAACTGCCGCTGGATTACGTTTCGCCGGGAACTCAAGAACGCGCTCATGCGTCAGTGTACACGTCTCGCCTAAGGGGCGAAACGCCTGGCGTTTGGAGGCTAGAGACTCACCCGGCCCGCGATCTCCGGGGAATCCTCGGCATAGCGGAACGCCCGAAACACCCAGTTCACCGTATCGCCCATGAACATGTCATCGAAATGGGGATTGATGAACTCCCAGACGATCTCGCCTGCGGGGGTGACCTCGAACAAACGCCCGAATGAACCTTCGCAGATCAGCGTATTGTCGTTCCAAAGACGCTCCGCCCCGCTGATATGGTGCGAGTAGAAGAACGTCCACGGTGTAGAGCGGTATTCCCACACGGTCTCGTTGGTTTTCGGGTCGAACTCTGTGATGAAGGAATGGGGGTGCGGGACCGTGGTGTTCATACCGTTGGCAAACAGCATGATGTTGCCATTGGCCAGCATCTGGCTGTCGTGCTGATGACCCCAACTGTCGTCCCGGCGTTCCCACTTAATCTTGGCGGTTTTCTTATCGATGATGGCGACGGTGTTGATCTGGCGCAGGCTGATCAGGATATCGCCGTCGTGGGTGAGCGAACAGGTATTGCACCAGGCAAACACCCGGCGCGGAACCAGCGGATGAAGCGGATAATTTTCCAGCTCCATATCATGAGCATGCCATTCGAAGACGATCTCTCCGTCCGGGGTGACTTCCTTCACGTAGTCGCTGACCATGCCTTCGGGCGGCTCCGAGTCCGGCAGGCCGCCGATCACCCGTTTGGCCTTGTCCTCCGGCATCATTTCCCAGCCAGCGTACATGATATTGCCGTTGTCCAGGCGGCGGCAGTCATGATGCTGCCAATCGTCCTGGTATTCCATCAGGACATTGCCATCCCAATCGACCTCGCGCATCAGGCCGCCCTTTGCCCCGCCTTTGAACGGCGGTCCGCCCTCGGTATAGGCGCCGTAGAACAAGTTGCCGTTGGGCAATAGCCTGGCATATCCACCCGGAAAGCCCGGCAGGTCCCATTCGTGGACCACATCGCCTTCCATATTCAGCAGATAAGTCTTTGGCCGCCACAGCGGTGAATACAGGGTAAAGCCCTGCGCCGCGCCGGGTTCGCTAGTGGTTAGACCTGTTTTGATGGGCCGCATGGTTTATCGTCTCCCTCACGCTTGGAACGGCACAACTATTGCCCATTGTCAGGAGTCGCTCAATGACTCCGGCCAGCGTTTCCGTCCAATGAAAAAAGCCTACTTTTCCCGGGAGCGCAAGGACAGGAACATCACAACGAATGCCAGGGCGTAGGCTGCGGACAGCCCCCAGGACAGGCCGAGATCAAAGCCGATGAAACCTTGAAAACCCGCGCCGGCCAAAACAACCAATCCCACGTATTGGGCAAACCGGCCGCCAAGCAGAATTTTGGTCTGATTGGTGGTCCAGCAAAATACCTTCAACACTTCGAACAGGCTGATGAAGATAACCGCGCCGGCCATGGCCTGGAACAACTCAGCCGTCTGCGCCCAGGTTGCACCGAACAGCCAAGGCACGATCGGATCGGCCAGGCAATAGGTCGAAATGCCGGCGACGATCAACGGACCCGCCAACACAAACAACAGCCTATTCCGGCCTTGCCGGCGGTGTACCGGATCTTCCGTCCGGCCGAACCAGTTGGCGGCCAGCCGGACCACTATTGGGGCCAGGAATTGCTGAGGCACGGCGGCCAAACGCTGAGCCTGGAAAAAGAACCCGGCGATCCTATCTCCACCGATATGGCCGGCCAGCAGGATGGTCACCTGTTGGAAACTACCTTCCAACACGCCGTCGAGCCAAATGCCCTTGGCTTCCGCAACGACTCTTTTCATCTCGGCCAGGGTGGGCAACCGAAGTTTGAGAAACGTCAAACCGCCGACCAGATAGAGGCTGATCAAGCTCGCCAAGGTCATAAAAATCTCGCGGATAAACAGCACTATCGCCCCGATGCCAGAAAGCACCAGCGCCAGCGACAGAAGATGAGACGCCGTTGAAACGCCCGTCTCCACCGTGGCCAGCCG
>JAYPHU010000026.1:48498-53855 GCA_038127535.1 Rhodospirillaceae bacterium
CGCAACGAAACCAATCCGTAAATCAGAGACGCGGCGGCAAAGACCAGCGCGAAACGGCCGAAGTCCTCCGGCAGCAGGTATCGCACCAGCACCAGATTGACGCCGAAGGCGATGAGCGCCTGCAGAACATTCCCGAACACCAAAAAGGCGCCGCCGATCCGCAGGGATTTGTTGTCTATCTCAGCCATATCCGATGATAATTAATCGCCCGCAACGGTTAATAAAACACCGATTTACAAAAATGCCGCCCCTGCCGTCAGATGAATTGTGAAGGCGGGCGGCGTTTGATATGCCAGGAAGCAGGATAACACTGGAACGGAGAGACCAAAGCGGATGGCAGATCGTCAGCAGGTAATCATCGTAGGAGGCGGCCCGGTCGGCGTCGGCCTGGCCGTGGACTTGGGTCTTCGGGGCATCACCTGCACCTTGGTCGAGCGACGGCTAGAACCGCAGCGCATCCCCAAGGGCCAGAACCTGACCCAGCGTACCATGGAGCATTTTTACTTCTGGGGCCTGGAGCGTGAGCTGCGCGCAGCGCGGGTCATGCCGCCCGAAACCACCATCGGCGGCGTCACCGTCTATGAAAATCTGATGGGCGAGTATTGGATGATCCCGCCCCAACGGGAAGCTGTCCGGGATTATTACTACCAAGCCAACGAGCGTCTCCCCCAGTACGAGATGGAATACGTGCTGCGCCGCAAGATGGCGGACCTACCGACGGTCACTGCCAAGCTCGGCTGGCGGACGGAGACGGTCGAGCAAGACGCAGACCGCGTCCGGGTGGTCATCAGCGAGAGTGACGGAGATCGCCGAGAAGAGCTGGAGGCGGATTATGTGGTGGGCTGCGACGGGGCGCACTCCACTGTCCGGGACGCCATCGGCATTGAACGGTCGGGATCGGATTTTGATCAGATCATGGTCCTGGCGGTGTTTAAGTCCAAGGACCTGCACGAGCTCCTAAAGCGCTTTCCCGAACGGTCCACCTACCGGGTCATGCATCCGGACCTCAAAGGCTATTGGCAGTTCTTCGGCCGGATTGATGTGGGCGAGGGTTTCTTCTTCCACGCGCCAGTGCCGGCCGACACGACGCGCGACAATTACGACTTTCAGGGGTTGATCAATCAGGTCGCCGGCCTGGACGTCCATTGCGATTTCGAATATGTGGGATTTTGGGACCTGCGGGTCGCCGTGGCGGAACAGTATCAGGTGGGGCGGGTGTTTATCGCCGGAGACGCGGCGCACAGCCATCCGCCCTATGGCGGGTTTGGGCTTAACAATGGGCTGGAAGACATCCGCAATTTGGGCTGGAAGCTGGCGGCGCGGCTGCAAGGCTGGGGCAGCGACGCTCTTCTGGATTCCTACAGCGAAGAACGCCGCCCGATCTTCAAGGAAACCGGCGAGGATTTCATTGCCTCCCGGATCGAACGGGAAGGCGCTTTCTTTGATCGCTATACCCCCCACAAGAACAAGGCCGAGTTCGAAAAAGCCTGGAAGGAATTTGAGACCAGCGGCCGGGCGTTCGTGATGACCTATGAGCCAAACTTCGAAGGCTCGTCCGTCATTGACGGCCCGCCGGGCGGCGTCTGCAGCGCCCACGGCAATCACACATACACGGCACGGGCCGGGCATCATCTGCCCCCTCACCCGCTTTCTTCCGGCAAGGACGTGTTCGAGGAGCTTATGGACGGGTTCACCTTGCTCGCCTTCGATGCGGATGATGGTGCGGTCAATGCGTTCGAAACCGCGGCTGCGGAATTAGACCTGCCGTTCAAGACTATCCGAGACTCCTATGCCGATGAACGGACTCGATACGAGGCGACGCTGATCCTGGTCCGCCCGGATCAGTATGTTGTGTGGATCGGGGATGAGGCGCCGGCGGACGCCAAGGCGCTCCTGCAAAAAGCCGTCGGGAAGTAAGCGCGAAACCGCGCTCAGCGCATCATTGTTTCCGGCAGGAACAGAGCAATTTCCGGAAAGATAATCAGGATCGCCGCGCAGACCAGCATCGCGCCCCAGAACGGAATGATGCCTTTAAATATCTCGCTCATGGGAACATTTTCGGCGATGCCTTTCACCACGAACACATTTAATCCCAAGGGTGGACTGATCAGGCTCATCTCCAGCACCACCACCAGGAGCGCGCCGAACCAGATTGGGTCATAGCCCAGTTCCAGGATCATCGGGAACACGATAGGGATGGACAGGACCATGATGGCGATCCCTTCCAGGAACGTGCCGAGAATGATGTAGCCCAGGATGATCAACAACAGAACCGACACCGGAGCGAGTTGAAAGCTGATGACCCAGAGCGCCAGGTTCTTCGGTATCTCGGTAATGGCCAGGAACGGGCTAAACAGAAACGCGCCGATCACGATCAAATAGACCATGGCAAAGGTCTTGATGGTCTCGAGCGCACAGAACTTCATGTTCTCCATGGTCAGCGCGCGGCGAAAGCCGGCTAGAACAAAGGTCAGGAACGCGCCAATGGCCGCCGCTTCGACCGGCGTGAATACGCCCAAATAAATGCCGCCCAAGACCACCAGAACAATACCCATCAGCCACACGGATCGGCCCACAGACTTCAACCGCTGAGCGCCGTCTTGCCGGTCGGCGGCGGGCCCGATGGACGGATCCCGCTTGGTCAAAAGCGCGATGGTCATCATGAACAGGAGCGTCAACAGGATGCCCGGGAATACGCCCGCCAGGAAAAGCTGGCCGATGGATTCTTCCGTCAGCAGGGCATAGATGATAAAGCCGGTGCTGGGCGGGATGAGAATGCCAAGGGTGCCGCCGGCGGCCACGCAGCCCGTCGCCAAACGGGGCGAGTATTTATAACGCTCCATCTCCGGCAGGGCGACCCGGCCCATGGTCACGGCAGATGCGAGACTGGAACCGGAAACGGCGGCAAAGCCGGCGCAACCCACAACGGTCGCAGAGGCCAAACCGCCCGGCCAATGGCCGACGAGGCTCCGCGCCAGGGCATAAAGATCCCGGCTCATACCCGAGACCATGGCGTAGTTCCCCATCAGCACGAAGAGCGCAATAATGCTGAGGTCATAGTTATAGGCGATCTCGAACGGCACACTGCCGAGCAGCGCCAAGGTCGGGTCCAACCCGCTCAGCGTGTAATAGCCGCCGACACCGGCGATGGCCAAAGCGATGCCTATGGGGACGCGCAGGAAGATCAGCAGAAACAGGCCCGCAATCGCCGCTATGCCGACAAAGGTGGGGCTCATTCTCCGTCCTCCGGCGCGGCCGCGTGCCGGTCTTCGGGAATAAAAATCCGCATAATCATGACGCCGGCAAACAACACACAGCCGAACGCCACTAGGTAATAGAACGGATGGTAGGGGATCAGCAGAAGCTGGGATGCTTCGCCGAAGTCTTTGACGTCTATGGACTGGATCGCCGTCCGCCAGGCGATCACCAGAAACAGGATCGCGCCGACGAGGTTGATTAACTTATCCAGGCCACGCGCCACCGGCAGGGGCAGCTTATCGTAAAGTATTTCGATGGCCACATGGCCGCCCTTGATGCCGCAATAGGCCAAGCTAAAGAACACCATGATCAGGACCGCAAAATGGGTGAGATCAAAGACCCCGGTGATCGGCTTGTTAAAGAAGTATCGCCCAGCCACGTCGGCCGTTGTCAGGACCATTAACAGCATCAACACGATGCCGGCGGCATACGCCAGTAAGGTCGTAAGGGCGTCCGCGGCGCGGGCGACTCGATTTTCCCCTGATGGCATGAACTATTTTTTCAGATAGTCCGCTAACAGTTGTTTGTAGGGGATGCCTTGCTTTTCGAATGAGCCGACCCAACCGTCGACCACCTTTTCAAGCTTCTCCACCCACTGTTTACGCTCCGCATCATTCAGCGACACGACGCTGGTTTTCGGGTTGTCGTTGATCAGCTTCAGCGATCCCCGCTGGGCGGCTTCGTAGTTCTTGGCGCCAACCAAGCTGTATTTCAGGCCGCTGTTGGCGTCGATGTAATCCCGCTCCGCCTTGGACAAGCCGTCATAGGACTTCTTGTTCATGGCGATGATGATCGGCGAATAGCCGAAGGGCAGATCGACGATATACTTTTCCGCGACTTCGATGATCTTGAAGCTGCGGACGACCGAGATACCGACGATCGCGCCGTCGACCACTCCCTTCTGAATGGCGCTGTAGGTCTGCGGCATCGGCATGGCGACCGGCACGGCCCCCAGGCCTTCGATGATCGCCGCCTGGTTCTTCGACGGTGTGCGGAGTTTCATGCCCGCCAGATCACCTGGCGTTTTGACGATCTTGTTAGTCATCACCGCCGGCACGTCGGTGGCGAATGCCGCCAGCAACTTAACCCGCTTATATTCGGACGCGATGTGTTTTTCATAGACACGCCAGAACGCGATGGTCGCTTCAGACGGCGAGCCGTGCTGCAGCGGAATTTCCATCACCAGAGTGCGCGGGAACACGGTCGAGGTGTAGCCCGGCAGGTGCAGTTCGATATCGGAAATACCGTTCACCACCCGCTTGAACGCACCGGGAGGGGCGCCGCCGATCTGGCTGCCTGGGAAGCCCTTAACTTTCACGCCGGGATTTGCTTTTTCCAAATCCTTGGCCCAGGGCATCATCATCTTGCCCCAAAGCGGGTGCTTCGGGCTTGGGAAGAAGGCCATTTTCAGGTCTTTCGCGCCGGCCGGTGTCACGTTCGCCGTCATAGCAAAGCCAGCGATAGCGGCGACGGCGGCAATCGCCGTAACGGATCGGGTCGCAAATTTGATCATTCCATGCATGTGTCGTCTCCCTGTTAGGAAATTAAGTATGCCTCTTGTCCGGCCAAAACGTTCGACAGCCACACAATTATCCAAAGTGTAGCCTACTTCCGTCGCAGGCAAAACAGGCAAAAATATTGAATTTATGGATCTTT
The DNA here is from genome assembly GCA_038127535.1 of Rhodospirillaceae bacterium. GTDB lineage: Bacteria > Pseudomonadota > Alphaproteobacteria > Rhodospirillales > UBA2165 > JAYPHU01. Next base: position 53,413 of record JAYPHU010000026.1, read on the forward strand.
GGGCCCCATTCGGCCCCGCCTCGGGATCACCGCCGGCACCGGAACTTTATAATCGGCATAGGCCTGACCGTACCTAGCCAGCAATTTTCGTTCCTCAAAATGGGTGCCGATGAGGAAATAAAGAGAGCCTCAGATGGCCGTTGCCAGTGACACGTCGTCCCGCACCGGCCCCCACAACAACAGTTACGCACCCAGATAAAGTGGATGGCGGACATAGGCATGCAGTCCTGAAATGACCAGCGCCTCCGTCCACTCACCGGCGGCGCCTTCACGCAACTGCTGGGTCCCGGCAAACAGGCCGAGATCACAGGTTTTAAGAGCAATCAGCAGGATCAATGCGCCCAGGACGGCCAGTACGACGAGACCAGTTTCAGCTCAATTCGACAACTCGAATGAGGGTGTTTGGCCGTGAAAAATCCAGCCGCCCACAGCAATAACCCCGA
>JAYPHU010000027.1:0-40848 GCA_038127535.1 Rhodospirillaceae bacterium
TACCCCTTTCTTGGGTCTTGTGAATTACACAAGAAAACCAAAGGGTTAACTGATGTATGACCAAAGAAATGGTGCCCAGGGGCGGAATCGAACCACCGACACGCGGATTTTCAATCCGCTGCTCTACCAACTGAGCTACCTGGGCACACATCGACGTTCCTATGAGGGCCTGAGGCCGCAGGGGCTTAGGCCGGAACGAGGAGCGCTTATAGAAAATTAGGGCCCCGGTGTCCAGCGGGGAGTGGGCGGTTTTAGGCGTCCCGCAACGGGTAGGTTTCCGCCACGTAATTGTCGACGATGGACTTGAACTCGGCGGCGATGTTGGCGCCGCGGAGCGTCATTTTCTTTTCGCCATCGATGAACACGGGTGCGGCCGGCTGTTCCCCGGTGCCGGGCAGGCTGATGCCGATATTGGCGTGCTTGCTCTCACCGGGGCCGTTGACGATGCAGCCCATGACGGCGACCTGCATATCCTCGACGCCCAAGTACCGGGTGCCCCATTCGGGCATCTTTTGACGGACATAGGTTTGGATGTCGTCGGCCAGCTCCTGGAACACGGTGCTTGTCGTGCGCCCGCAGCCGGGGCAGGCCGCGATCTGCGGCACGAAGGAGCGCAGCCCCATGCTTTGGAGAATTTCCTGGGCGACGATGACTTCTTTGGAACGGTCGCCGCCGGGTTCCGGCGTTAGCGATATGCGGATCGTATCCCCGATGCCTTCTTGTAAGAGGACTGAGAGCGCGGCCGTGGAGACGACGATGCCCTTGGAGCCCATGCCGGCCTCGGTCAGGCCCAGATGCAGGGCGTAGTCACCGCGGGTGGCCAGTTCCCGGTAGACGGCGATCAGATCCTGGACGGAGGAGACCTTGCAGGACAGCACGATCCGGTCGGCGGGCAGGCCGATATCGACGGCGGCCTCTGCGCTTTCGATGGCCGAGGCGACCAGGGCCTCGTGCATGACCAGCCGCGCGTCCAGGGGCTCGGGCCGTTTGGCGTTTTCGTCCATGAGCCGCGCCAGGATGGCCTGGTCGAGGCTGCCCCAATTGACGCCGATGCGGACCGGCTTTTCATATTTGATCGCTTGTTCGACCATGGTGGCGAACTGGATGTCGCGCTTTTCGTTGAAGCCCACATTGCCCGGATTGATCCGGTATTTGGCGAGCGCCTCGGCGCAGCCGGGATATTTGGTGAGCAGCTTGTGCCCGTTGTAGTGAAAGTCGCCGACCAGAGGGACGGAGATGTTTTGCTTGGCCAGCCGTTCGACAATGTCGGGGACGGCGACGGCGGCTTGTTCGGTGTTGACGGTGATGCGCACCAGTTCGGAGCCGGCGGCGGCAAGCTGGGCCACCTGTTGGGCGGTGGACGCCGCATCGGCCGTGTCGGTGTTGGTCATGGACTGCACGACAATGGGCGCGTCGCCACCGATGGTGATTCCGGCCACGTTGACCCCGCGGGCCTTGCGTCTGGTAATGTCGGGTACGCCGCTTCTCATGTCTTTGTCCTTTGGCGCGGACTATACCAGCGCCGGATGGACTTGCCAGCCTCGATTTGACATGCTTCCCGCCAGTCATCAAAACTTCACGCGTACCAAGGTCTTGAGGCTCGAGGAATGCCTGCTGCGACAGATGTGGAACTGCCGTCCGGCAAGGATGAAGCTTACGAGAATTTTCCCGTGGGCTCCTGGCTGCTGCCGGCCAAGTTGCGGCCCCACGTCGCGACGTTCTACGGCTTTGCCCGGACCATTGATGACATCGCGGACTCGGCGGAAATCCCGGCGGATGAGAAGGTGCGCCGGCTGGACGGGTTCGCGGCGGCGATCACCGGTGAGGAGACCAATGATCCCGCCTATGTCAAAGCTCACCGGATGCGGGAAAGCCTGGCCGAAACCGGGATACAGGCTCAGCATTGTTTGGATTTGGTCGCGGCCTTTAAGCAGGATGCGGTCAAGCTTCGTTACGACGAATGGGACGAACTGATGGGTTACTGCATTTTATCGGCGGCGCCGGTGGGTCGCTACCTGATCGATCTGCATGGCGGGTCCAAGGATGGCTACGGCCTGTCGGACGCGCTGTGCAATGCGTTACAGGTTCTCAATCATCTGCAGGACTTAAAAGAGGATTACCAAACCCTGGACCGTGTGTATCTGCCGGGCGACTGGATGGCGGCGCATGGCGCGACCGTCGAGGACCTGGCGGCGGACCGGGCCGGTGAGGGGTTGCGGGCGGTGATCAATCAGGCGCTGGACCGGACGGCCGGGTTGATGGCGATGGCCGCCAGGCTGCCGTCGGGTCTCGCCAGCCGCCGGTTGGCGATGGAGTCTCAGGCGATCATCAATATCGCCAATCGGCTGATCAAAAAGTTGCGGCAAGAGGACCCGATCGCCGGACGGGTGGCGCTGTCCAAGGGCGAGTGCCTGGGTTGCTGCCTCAGAGGTGCGGCCAGAGGCGTGCTGGCGTGACCCTCTTCACCGGTCTCTCTCTGGTTTCTCTCGGCCTTTGGATCGGGCTGCTCGCCTTCCGGGGTGGGTTCTGGAAAGCGGATCAGCGGTTCGAGACCGCTGAAAGCCAGGAGCCTGACGCCTGGCCCTCGGTTACCGCCATTGTGCCAGCGCGGAATGAGGCTCGAACCATCGGCATGACGGTGTCGGCCATTTTGGAACAGGACTATCCGGGTGAGGTGTCGGTCATCGTGATAGATGATCACAGCTCAGACGGCACGGCGGATGAGGCGTGCGATGCGGCGGCGGGTGATGAGCGGCTTAGGGTGATTCCGGCAGCGGATTTACCGGCAGGCTGGGCCGGCAAGGTGTGGGCCATGAGCCAGGGCGTAGATTTCGCTGACGGGGCATACCTGTGGTTTACGGACGCGGAAATCGTGCACCAGCCTTATGTGTTGCGAGGCTTGGTCAGCCTTGCCGCAGCAAAGAACACGGTTCTGACGTCTCAGATGGTTATGCTGCGCTGCAATACGTTCTGGGAACGGCTGCTGATCCCGGCGTTTATCTTTTTCTTTCAGAAGCTTTACCCGTTTGGCTGGGTCAACGATCTGGCCAATCGTACCGCCGGGGCGGCCGGCGGTTCCATGCTGTTAAGGGACTCAGCGCTGTTTACGGCGGGCGGTCTGGAAAAGATCAAGGGCGAGATCATCGACGATTGCGCCCTGGCGCGGCTGTTGAAGCCGCAGGGCGCCATTTGGTTGGGGCTCACCACGTCGTCCCATAGCCTACGGGATTACACGGCGCTGGGTGAAATTTGGACGATGGTATCCCGCACCGCCTTTAATCAGCTTAATTACTCGTTCCTGAAACTGGTGGGCACGCTGATCGGCATGGCGATTTTGTATATGTGGCCAGTCGCCGCCGTGGCTGCCGGCAAGGAGCCGGCGATTTGGGGTCCGGGGCTGGCCGCCTGGGCGCTGATGAGCCTCGCCTATGCTCCAACCTTGCGATTCTATGGCTTGCCGGTCGTTACCGCGCCGGTTCTCCCGGTGGCGGCGTTGCTTTATACTTTGATGACAATGGATTCCGCCCTTCGACATTGGGCGGGGCGGGACACGGCTTGGAAGGGCCGGTCCTATGGGGAGGAGACCCGGGAGACGGATGCTTAATCAACCAGCATCACAGTCGGACGGTGCGCATCTGGCGGCGGCCATTGAGGCCAAGGTCAAGAGCGCCGGCAGCTCGTTCTATTGGGCCATGCTTTTGCTGTCGCCGGAAAAGCGGGCCGCCATGTATGCCGTCTATGCCTTCTGCCGGGAGGTGGACGACATCGCCGATGAGCCGGCGCCGGTTGCCGAGAAGCGCGCGGGTCTCGAAGGCTGGCGGCTGGAGATCGACAGGGTCTTTGACGGCTCTCCGGAGACCGAGATTGGCCGGGCGCTTGCCGGCCCGGTTCAAGCCTTCGGACTGGTCAGGGAAGATTTCCGGGCCGTCATCGACGGCATGGAGACGGATGCGGCCGAGGCACTTCAACTGGCTGATGCTGGGGAGCTCGTGCGTTATTGCGACCGGGTGGCCTGCGCCGTGGGCCGGCTGTCCAACAAGGTGTTCGGCCTGGAATCAGAGGCCGGTAACCGGCTGGCCAAAGCGCTGGGCGAAGCGCTGCAGATCACCAATATTCTGCGAGATGTCGCCGAGGACGCGGCTCGGGGCCGTGTGTACTTACCGGCTGATCTGTTGAACCGGCACGGAATTCAAGACGTAGCGCCGGCGGAGCTGATCCGGCATCCCGGCATTGAGGCGGCGTGTCTCGAACTGGCGGAAACAACGGCTACCCGCTACCGGGAGGCATCGGAAATTCTCTCAGGATGTGATCGGAAGACGGTGCGTCCGGCGCGAATCATGATGCACGTTTATCGCGCAATTTTCAAAAAGCTTCGACAGCGTGGGTGGCGACGGCTGGACGAGCCGGTCTCGATCTCCAAACTCCGAAAGGTGTTGGCGGTTATTTTCGGCTACTGGTGAGCGGATGAGCCCGGAAGCCTTGACTTTTCCGGGCTTTGGAACACATTTGACGCCGACGGATTTCGACGTGTCTCGTTGATAGGGTTATCAAAAACTTAGGGGTCGGAGTTGCCCTTTATCGGGTTGCAGCAACAACCATGGATTCGAGCGGGCTACCAGAAAGCGATTTGAACGCCGCTATACGCGCCAGCCGCAAGAACCTTCTTGCGGCGCGGAAAAGCGACGGCCATTGGGCCTATGAGCTGGAGGCCGATGTCACCATCCCGGCAGAATATATCATCCTGAACCACTTCCTCGGCGAGATCGACGATGAGGTCGAAGCCAAACTCGCCAATTACATTCGCCGCACCCAGGAACGGAACGGTGGCTGGCCGCTTTATATCGGCGGGGACTTCAATGTCAGCGCTTCGGTTAAGGCCTATTTTGCGTTGAAGCTGGCTGGCGACTCGCCGGACGAAAATCATATGCGCCGGGCTCGGGAGGCAATCCTGGCCCACGGCGGTGCGGTCAATGTGAATGTGTTTACCAGGCTGACCCTGGCTTTGTTCGGACAGGTGCCCTGGTCGGCGGCGCCGGTGACGCGCGTGGAAATCATGCTGTTTCCCCGCTGGTTCCCGTTGCATATCAACAAGGTATCTTATTGGACGCGGACGGTGACTGTGCCGCTGTTGGTGCTGACGGCGCTTCGGCCGATGGCCAAGAACCCCCGCGGCGCCAGCATCGACGAGCTATTCCAAAATCCACCGTACCGGGAAAACTATACGCTTACCAACCCGACGGGGCACTGGATCGGCAATGTCATGCTGCGGATGGATCGGATTGTCCGCAAGGTGGAACACCTGGTTCCCAAGTTCCTGACCCGCAAGGCCATCGACAAGGCGCTTAAGTTTGTCGAGGAGCGGCTGAACGGCGACGACGGGCTGGGCGGTATTTTCCCGGCCATGGCCAACGCCCTGATGGTGTTCGATACCCTGGGCTACGCGAAGGACGATCCCCGTGTGGTGACCGCCCGTAAAGCCATCGACGATTTGCTGACGTTCAACGACGAAGAAGGTTTCTGCCAGCCGTGCCTGTCTCCGGTTTGGGACACGGGCCTCGCGACCCACGCGATCCTGGAATCCAATATAGATGGCCAGGACACGGCGGTTGCACCATGCGACTGGCTGAAGGAACGGCAAATTCTTGACGTAGAAGGCGATTGGATCGTCAAGCGCACGGGACTTCGTCCCGGCGGTTGGGCCTTCCAGTACCGGAACGATTATTACCCCGATGTGGATGACACGGCTGTCGTGGTGATGGCCCTGCATCGACAGGACCCGGAAAAGTACAAGCATGCCATCGACCGGGCGGTTGAATGGGTCATCGGTATGCAGTCCAAGAGCGGCGGCTGGGCGGCGTTCGATGCCGACAACGAATATTATTTCCTGGAACATATGCCGTTCGCCGATCACGGCGCTTTGCTTGATCCGCCGACCGCGGATGTGACCGCGCGCTGTATCAGCATGCTGGCCCAGGTCGGCTACGACACATCTCATCCGTCCATCGCCTGCGGGATTGATTATCTCAAAGCGGAGCAGGAGGAGGACGGTTCCTGGTTCGGCCGATGGGGCACCAATTATGTCTACGGCACTTGGTCGGTGCTGTGCGCCCTGAACGTGGCCGGCGAGGATATGAGCGCGGAGTATGTCCGCGCCGCCGTTGATTGGCTGCTCTCCAAACAGCGTGTAGATGGCGGCTGGGGTGAGGATTGCGCCTCTTACTGGAACCACCGCCGAGGCGAGGAAAAGGCGTCGCTGCCGTCGCAAACGGCGTGGGCGGTTCTGGGTCTGATGGCGGCGGGCGAGGTTGAGAATTCTGCGGTCGAAGCGGGCATCGATTATCTAATTTCGTCCACCGACAGGGATGGCGCGTGGCGGGACGACTATTTCAATGCGGTCGGCTTTCCACGGGTGTTTTACCTGCGCTATCACGGTTATGCCGAATATTTCCCGCTGCTGGCTTTGTCCCGCTACAAAAACCTTCGGAATACGAATTCCCAGCGGCCGAGCTACGGCATGTAGTGGCCAAGACCGGTTTCATCACCGCGCTTAAAAGCGAGGCTAAGTGCCTCACAGATTCCCTTTCAGATGATCACATGATTTCTGTCGCCGGTATTGGCGCAGAGGCAGCTGATCGTGCGGCGCGGGACTTGATCGCGGCCGGCTGTGAGCGGCTGATCAGCTTCGGCCTGGCCGGCGCATTATCACCAGGGTTGAAGGCCGGTGACGTGGTGCTGGCGGACCGCGTGGTTGATCCAGTGGGCGCGGTGGTCGGGGAGCCGCCGACGGATTGGATCGAGGCGGTGGCGGGCCGTTCGAGCGAGATGGCGGACGGCCCGGCGCTGCACATCGGCGGGATCGTCTCTGCGCTGGAGATCATTACGAGCGCCTCGGTCAAGGCGGCGCTGCAAAGCTCGACCGGCTGTCTGGCCGTGGAGATGGAAGCGGCGGGCGTGGCGCGGGCGGCGAAGTATCACGGCGTGGCTTTTCTGTGTGTAAAAGCGATCTCGGACACGGCGGATCAGAACTTGCCGGTGAACCTGTCGGGCGTGATCAAGCCGGACGGTACACCCCGCCCCGGCACGCTGCTCGGCGGCCTTGTCGCCCGGCCCGGCGACGTAGCGCGCTTTTTCGCCCTAAGCCGGGGATCGAAAGCGGCGCACGCGAGTTTGAGATGGGTGGGGGCCTCCTTGTGAGCAGTGCCGCCCTCTGCTAGCAGTTGACCAATATTTCTCAGTCTCGGAGACGCTGCCATGCTGACCCTCTACAACGCCGCCCATTCCACCTGCTCCCAGAAGGTCCGTATCTGCCTAGCGGAGAAGGGGGTGGACTTCGAGAACGTTCTGCTCGATCTGGGGAAGGGCAAAGATCACCTGAAGCCCGAGTATATGGAGATCAACCCCAACGGGGTGGTGCCGACCCTGGTCGATGACGGGGAGATCATCATCGACTCCAGCGTAATCTGCGAATATCTGGATGAGAAATATCCCGACCCGCCGTTGAGCCCGGCGGACCTGGTGGAGCGCGCGCGGATGCGGGCCTGGATGCGCTATCTGGAAGAGGTACCGACGGCGGCGGTGCGGGTGCCGTCCTTCAACATGGGGTTCCTGCCTCGCTATGACGGGCTCGACCGGCAGCAGTTCGAGGAACAGCAGTCGGACATCCGCCCGATCCGCAAGCAATTCTACCGCCGCATGGGGTCGGGTGGATTCCGCAGGGAGGACGTGCTGGCCTCACTGGAGCAGCTCGGCAACACTTGCGCGCGGATGGAAGCGGCGCTGGACAAAGCGGGGCCCTGGCTGATGGGGGAGATGTATACGCTGACGGATATTATCGTCGCGCCGCTGATCGACCGTATGAACGATCTCGGTCATTCTGCGATTTGGGAGGGGAGGTATCCGCTGGTCGCCGAGTGGTATGAGCGTATGCAGGCCCGCTCGGCGTTTCAGGCGACCTTTTATCCCGGCGCGCGGATGTCGGAGTTCCTGCCGCTCACCCCAGCGATTAAGGAGGAGTGAGGGCCCTACTGAGAGGGTTTTATTCCCAGCGACTTGACTAAGGGCAGGATGGCTGCTTCCGCCAGTTCGTTCACGGCTTCTCTATCACCGGTTGGCAAAACCAAAATCAGAATTTTTCTGCCGGAGGTTTCGGCATGGGCCGACGCGGCTTTGATAGGTACGTTGTTAATCTGGAAGTGCCATCGAAGTACCGTTGCCTCTTGACCGGACCCAAGGGTAGCTTCATCGCTATCTATGCCTTCATATTCGACGGCCTTACCGCCGGAATATTTCCCGCCCAGAAACTTTTTGTCGTTTCGTCCCGCCCAAGTTCTGGCATTGGATTTCTCTGACTTTACGGCAAAAAAAACCATCTGAGCATTGCCACTTTCGTGGTTGGCGAAGAGAAAAATCCGGTTCTGTTTTTCAGTTGACTTAGAGACTTCCCGGGAGTTTGGCAGATCAACTGTTATCGGGTGCTGTTCAAATTGAATACCAGTTGCGAGTGCAGGGGACGGTAATACGACGATGACAAGCGCTGCGACAATTAACTTTCTCATGGTCGAAGTCCTGTTTGGCTGATGCCTGATCAGAAGCGCTCCTGTTTTTTTTGCCTAAGCCGCGTTGCTTTGCGTATCGGATTCGGCCGCGCTCAATTCGGAGGCGTGCTTGACCACATCCTCAAAGATGAATTCCGCCAGCCGCTGGTTGTCCAGCGGGATGTCCGGCAGCATCGGCTTCTCGGTCTCGATCCCCCGGATGAAGGTCATCAGGGCTTTCACCGGATGTGTGACCGTATCGGTGACGGCGGTGGGCTCATAGCCGCAATGGACCATGCAGTCGGCGCATTTTTCATAATTGCCGGTACCGTACTTGTCCCACTCGGTCGTGGTCATCAGTTCGTCGAAGCTTTGGGCATAGCCTTCGCCCAATAGATAGCAGGGCTTTTGCCAGCCGAACACGTTGCGGGTGGGGTTGCCCCAGGGCGTACAGTGATAGGTCTGATTACCGGCCAGGAAATCCAGGAACAGGGTGGATTGGCTGAACCGCCACTTCTTGCCTTTCTCCCGGCCGAGCCGGAACACGTCGCGGAACAAGTTCTTGGTCTTTTCCCGGTTGAGGAAATGGTCCTGATCCGGCGCGCGCTCATAAGCATAGCCCGGTGAGACGGTGATCCCCTCGACGCCCAGGTCATAAGTGGCGAAGTCAAAGAACTCTGCCGTCTCCTCCGCCGTCATCTGATCGAATAGGGTGCAGTTGACGTTGACCCGAAAGTCTTTGTCCTTGGCCAGCCGGATCGCCTTGACGGCGCGTTGGAATACGCCTTCCTGATCGACGGCGTGGTCGTGATGGCTTTCCAGCCCGTCCAGATGGACGGAGAAAGTGAGATACGGCGTCGGCTTAAAAAAGTCGATCTTCTTTTCCAGCAGTAGCGCGTTGGTGCAGAGATAGACGAACTTCTTGCGCTTGACGATCTCGGCCACGATCTCCGGCATTTCCCTGTGGAGAAGCGGTTCGCCGCCAGGAATAGAGATGATGGGCGCGCCGCATTCCTCCACCGCCTGGATGCAGTCCTGTAGGGACAGCCGGCGGTTCAGAATATCGTCCTCATAGTCGATCTTGCCGCAGCCGGGGCAGGCCAGATTGCAGCGGAACAACGGTTCCAGCATGAGCACCAGCGGATATTTCTCCAAGCCCTTCAGGCGCTGCTTCATGATATAAGAGCCCACGCGGAGCTGTTGAATTGCCGGGACCGCCATGGCTTAGGCCGCGCCGCCCGATTGGGCGCGGACTTCTTGCGCCTCGGTGATTTCGGGGGGCAGCTTGAACTGCACGTTTTCCTCGACACCCTGAGACAGATCGACGGTAACGTCGCGATATTCTTCCAGCCGGTCGAGAAGTTCTTTGATCAATTCCTCGGGCGCCGAGGCGCCGGCAGTGATGCCCACGGTCTGAACCCCGTCGAGCCATTCCAACTCAAGGCTGTCCGCATCATCAATCAGATAGGCCGGGACCCCGAGTTCGTCGCCTATCTCCCGAAGCCGGTTGGAGTTGGAGCTATATTGTGCGCCGACCACCAGCATCAGATCAACCACCGGCGCGATGGTGCGCACGGCCTGCTGGCGGTTCTGAGTGGCGTAGCAGATGTCGCGCACGTCCGGGCCCAGGATGGCCGGGAACTTGGTCTTGAGCGCCTCGATTATTTCCTTGGTGTCATCTACACTGAGCGTGGTTTGGGTCACGTAGGCGACTTGTTCCGGATCTTTCACCGTCAGATTCTCCACGTCATCGACGTCAGTGACCAAATGGACGCCGCCCTGGATGCGGCCCATGGTGCCCTCGACTTCCGGGTGGCCGGCATGGCCGATGAGGATGACGTCTTTATTCCTGGAGGCGTGGTTCTGGCCTTCCTTATGCACCTTGGAAACCAACGGGCATGTGGCGTCAATGACCGGTAGATTGCGCCGGCGAGCTTCGTTCTCCACTGCCTCGGAAATGCCGTGGGCGCTAAAAATCGTTACCGCGTCGTCGGGAACATCGCTGACTTCCTCGACGAAGACCGCACCTTTTTTACGAAGCGTCTCGACGACCCGTTTATTGTGCACGATTTCGTGGCGGACATAGACCGGCGGGCCGTAAATCTCCAGCGCCTGCTCGACGATCTCGATGGCGCGCTCTACGCCCGCGCAGAATCCACGGGGCTGGGCCAGCAAGACACGGAGTTTGGGTTTATCGCTGCTCAAAAATCTGTCCGATCAAATTGGACGGGTTTCGGATGGTGCGGAAAATGACCGCCCATGACCATCCTGTCAATTTAGTATAAAGGAGGATAGTGTCCAGCGAAACACTTAGCACGGATTTGTCCGAGAGGAGCAGAGTGAAGGTACTACTGACAGGGGCCACCGGATTGGTGGGCGGCGCAATACTGCGGCAATTGTCGGCGTGCGGCGACGATGTGCGGGTTATGATTCGGGAGTCGAGCCCCCGGCGGAATTTGGAAGGACTGAGCCCGGAAATCGTGTTCGGCGACTTAAATGATCGAGCAAGTCTTGATGCGGCCTGTGCGGGATGCGAGGTGTTGATTCATACGGCGGCCGACTACCGGCTGTGGGCGCCGGACAAGGACGAGATGATCCGCACCAATGTGGAGGGCAGCCGCAACATGATGGAGGCAGCGGGTGCGGCCGGTATCAATCGGATTGTTTATACGAGTAGCGTCGCCGCCTTGGGATTCGCCGGGCCCTGGATTGAGGCGGACGAGACCACGCCGTCGGATGTGGACAGCAAGGTCGGCGCCTATAAAAAGTCCAAGTTTCTTGCCGAGGCGGAGGTGCTGAAGATGCACTCGGATGGTAGTCTGCCGGTGGTTATCGTTAATCCCTCCGCGCCACTCGGTCCCGGCGATATCAAACCGACGCCCACAGGCAGGCTGGTGGTCGAGGCCGCCAGGGGCAAGATACCGGCCTACGTGAATGCCGGGCTCAACATCGTGCACGTGGACGATGTGGCCGCCGGGCATCTGTTGGCCCTGGAGAACGGCCGGCTCGGTGAAAAATATGTTCTGGGCAGCGAAAACCTGACTCTGAAGGAAATTCTGACCTTGATCACCCAAGCCGCCGGCAAACGGCCGCCGATGTTCCAGGTGCCTCATGGTGTGGCGATTCCAGTTGCGTATGTTTCCGAACTTTGGGCGGGCCTGGTGACGGGGAAGGAACCGTTCACCACTGTGGACGGGGTGAACATGTCCAAGAAACCCATGTACTTCAGCTCGCAAAAAGCTATCACGGAACTAGGGTATAATCCGCGGCCTGCTAGGGATGCGATTGTTGACTCTGTCCGCTGGTTTGCCGACAACGGCTATATCAACTAGGTGGCGCACTCTCAAGGTTTCTCATGAATGATCAAGCCATCCAGGCCGTGATGCTGGCTGCCGGTCGCGGCACCCGTCTGGCAAAAGACGGGCCGGAACTGCCGCCCAAATGCCTGATGACCTTCGGTGGCAAGAGCCTGCTGGAACGGCATTTGGAAATTCTATCCCGGTTCGGGATCGATCGACTGACGATGGTTGTCGGCTACTGCTCGGACGAGATACGGGCCGAGCTCGATAGGCTGAAGATAGGTGACCGGGTTGTCACCATCAATAACCCTGATTTCCACCGCGGCTCCGGCGTATCGCTGTGGCACGCGCGGCATGTTTTGCGGCACGGCGGGTCGGTATTGTTTATGGATGCGGACGTGCTTTATCACCCGGACCTAATCGGCCGGTTGTTGGAGGCTGCCGGGAATACAGTTGTACCGTTTGATCCGGGCTTTGAGGACGGCGACGAACCGGTGAAGACGTGCATTGAGGCTGGCCGGGTTGTCGAGTTTTCAAAGGTTCTGCCCGACGCACTGTCATATGAATTTATTGGCGAATGGCCGGGGTTCATGGTGGTTGACGGTGAGGCCGGACCGGCCATCGCCAGCGGTCTGGAACAGCGGGTCGACGCCGGCCATCTGGATTTCCCCTACGAGGACGCCATGCGTCAGGTGCTGCTGGAAACGCCGGCGGATGAGCTTGCGTTGCTCGATGTCGGCGATATTCCCTGGATTGAGATCGACTTCCAAGAGGATGTTGATCGGGCGGGGACGCACATCCTCCCGGCGATTGAGGGGGGCTAGCACTCCATCCAACTCTGCGTCACCCCCGAGTTGGCGAAGCCAAGTCTCGGGGGACCACGAGCATAGGTTGCATGGATACCCGAGACTTAGCCCCGATTGTCATCGGGTCTAACTCGGGCACGACGATGTCCTTATCAGGACATCTCACACCCGATAAACGTATTCCTTGCCGGCCTGGCGTTCGATGTCGGGCGGGTAGTTCTTGAGCTTATCGGCGTAGTAGGCCGCCAAGTGATCCCCTTCGCTCAGCCGGTTATAGGTGGCGAAATACAGCCGCCGGGATCTATCGGTCAGATTGGGCTCCGACATGTGGGGCGCATATGAATCGAAGTAAATGATATCGCCGGGCACGGTCGGGTAGGGCTGAAAGTCCATGGCCGCGGTCTGCTCCTCGGTCAGCGGTTCCCATTCCTTGCCGACCAGTTCCGCCGCAGGCCTGGGCGCCAGTTGCAGACAGCCGTTCTCCAATGTCGCCTCGTCGATGCAGACCATCACGTTGATGAAGTACTTGGCGTAGGTCTCCCAGCCGGCCTGGGAATCCTGGTGCGGCTTAAACCCTTCACCGCCGGACATTTTGAAATTGATCTTGTCCTTGAACAAAACCGCGTCTTCGCCCAGCAATTGGCCGACGGAGGGAATGAGGCTGTCGGCCAGTTCCTTATAGCCTTCGTGGAACGGCGTCATGTTTTCGAGCCGGTTGATCAGGTCCGACCGGCCGTCTTTCAGGCTGGTTTCGTGATAGACCCAATGTTTGCCGGGCTCTTCGGGACGGTCCGCCAGTTCCTGCGCCCATTTCTGCAGGAGCGCGCCCTGGTCCGGGCCATAGGCGCCCTTCAGGACCAGGTATCCGGAGTCCCGGAAACCCTCGATTTGATCATCGTTCAGCTTAGGAATATTCAGCATGGGCGTAACATAAGTGACACAAATTCGCTGGGCAATGCCCCCATGCGCGGTTTAAAACACTGGACGCACGGCGCGGAACCCGGTTTATACACCGGTTCGAAGGATTAATATATTGATATTGATTAATAATTTGGAGATCGGATGCTGAATTACGGCGATCATATGAGCAAGACAAGGCAACTCCGGGAGATGCTGCTCTCTGATGAGCTCGCGTTCATCATGGAATCCCATGACGGCATTTCCTCCAAGATCGTGGAGGAAGCCGGGTTCACGGGCATCTGGGCGTCGGGCCTGTCCATGTCGGCGGCGCTGGGAGTGCGAGACAGCAACGAGGCGTCCTGGACACAGGTGTTGGACGTGCTGGAATTCATGTCGGACGCGACCACCATTCCGATCCTGGTGGACGGCGATACGGGCTACGGCAACTTCAATAATATGCGGCGTGCGGTGCAGAAATTATGTCAGCGAAACATCGCCGGCATCTGCATCGAAGATAAACTGTTCCCCAAGACCAATTCCTTCATCGGCGACGGCCAGCCTTTGGCCGATATCGACGAATTCTGCGGCAAGATCAAAGCCGGCAAGGATAGCCAGCTCGACGATGATTTCTCGGTGATTGCCCGAGTGGAGGCTCTGATCTCCGGCTGGGGCATGGCCGAGGCATTGAAGCGGGCCGGCGCGTATCACGAAGCCGGGGCGGATGGCATCCTGATCCATTCCAAAATGCGGGACGGGGAGGAAATTCTCGAGTTCCTCCGCGAATGGGACCGGCGCTGCCCGGTGGTGATCGTACCGACTACCTATTATCAGACGCCGACGGAAGCGTTCCAGGAAGCGGGCGCGTCTTTGGTGATCTGGGCCAATCACAATATCCGTGCTGGCATTTCCGCCATGCGTGAAGTGTCCCGCCGCATCCACCGGGATCAATCTCTGATGGGGGTGGAGGACAAGATCGCCAGCGTCGCCGACATTTTCGAGCTGGCGGAGAACGCTGAGCTGGCGGAAGCGGAGAAAATCTATCTGCCGGCAAGCGAGCCTGAGGTGAATGCCGTTATCTTGGCGGCGTCCCGGGGCAGTAAGCTGGGCGACCTCACCAAGGACATCCCGAAGTGCATGATCGACATCCGGGGGCAGCCCTTGTTGCGCCGGCTGACGACCACGCTCAACCAAAGCCGGGTGCGAAATATCACCGTGGTCCGTGGCCACAAGAAAGAGACCGTGAACCTGCCGTCCCTCGATTTCGTCGATAATGATGCGTTTGATGAGACCGGCGAAGCGATGTCCCTTAATCATGCCCGCGACGCATTGAAGGGGCCGACCATACTGGCCTATGGGGATATTCTTTTCCGTCAGCACATCCTGGATGATTTGCTGGAGGTCGACGGCGATATCGTCTTGGTGGCGGACGCTTTGTGGCGGGACAAGGACCCGGACCCCGCGTCCCGTCTCCGCGACCTGGTGTCCTGTTCCGAGGCGCATAATATGGGGTATCTCGGCAGCGATGACGTGGCATTGACCTCAATCGGCCCGGACGTGGCTGAGGGTGATATTCATGGCGAATGGATCGGGCTCGCCAAGGTCAATACCGCGGGCGCGGCGGCGATCACGGAAGAGCTCGATAAGATCGAGAGCGAGGGCGCCTTGGCAACCTCGTCCATGATCGATGTGTTTCAGCGGCTCTGCGCCGGCGGGACCGAGATCAGGGTGCATTATGTGACTGGCCATTGGCTGGACGTGGACAATGCCGCTGATCTGGCGGAGGCGTTGAAGTTTTTATGATCAAAGCAGACGATTTTATCCTGCCGGCGGGCGAGCGCGGGTATGACTTCTATACCGGAGTGCCGTGTTCTTTCCTGACGCCGTTCATCAACCGGGTGATTACATCGGACAAGACCGACTATGTGGGCGCGGCCAGTGAAGGCGAAGCGGTGGCGATCGCCGCCGGGGCTTGGCTGGCGGGGCGCCAGACGGTTGTGATGTGCCAGAACTCCGGCTTGGGCAATTGCGTCAATCCGCTCACAAGTCTGAACTATCCCTTTCGTATTCCGACCCTGCTGATCGCCACCTGGCGCGGCCAGCCCGGTGTGAAGGACGAGCCTCAGCACGAGCTGATGAGCCAAATCACCCAGTCTTTGCTGGAGACCATGCGGGTGCGCAGCATGACCTTCCCGCGCATGACCGACGAGATCGCGCCATTGCTGGACGCCATGGAGACCGTGATCGCGGAGACCGATCTACCGTTCGGCCTGGTGATGGAAAAAGGCACCGTGGGGCCCGAGGGGATGGGCGATGTTGCGACGCCTGCGCGGGATCGCGGGGAACTGACGGATTTGGCTTCCGGCGGCGATCGGCCGACGCGCCATGCGGTGTTGGAAAAAGTGTTGGAGTTGGTTTCCGACGACGCAGCGCTGATCGCGACGACCGGCAAATGCGGCCGGGAGCTGTTCACCATCGAGGATCGCAAGCAGCATATCTATCAGGTCGGCTCCATGGGATGCGCCTCGGGTATGGGATTGGGTGTTGCGTTGAATACGAATAAGCCCGTCGTGGTCTTGGACGGGGACGGTGCGGCGCTGATGAAGATGGGCAGTCTGGCCACCATCGGCGCGTATCACCCGGACAATCTGGTGCATGTGATCCTGGACAACGGAGTGCATGACTCCACCGGTGGGCAAATGACCGTCAGCCCGAACGTGGACTTTGCCGCCGCTGCGGTGGCCTGCGGCTATGCCGCGGCCTATGGCGTAGACAGTCTCGACGGCTTTGCCGAGACGATGGCGGCCGCCAAAGCCGCCGACGGCCCGGTTCTTATCCATGCGCGAATCGCACCCGGCTCCCTCGACGAACTCGGCCGGCCCACCGTAGACCCACGCGACGTCGCCCGCCGCTTCCAGGCGTTTTTGGCGGAATGATTGACATGGGTACGCGGATCACGGCCACCGCCGGATAGCGGCGTCGCTCTGTCCGCGCATGACTCCAATAAATGCCACTAGTCGTCCACGGGCCGGCGTAGCCGTGACCCCTGGACCCATTTAAAAACCGTCATTTTCGCTTTGCGATCGGTGGCACCTTGCGCTGGGCGCGGCCCGTATAGTGGCTGAGCGGACGGATCAGGCTGTTGTTAGCGTTCTGTTCGAAGTAGTGCGCCGTCCAGCCGGTAATCCGCGCCATCACGAAGATCGGCGTGTAGAGATTGATCGGGAAGCCCATCAGGTAATAGGCGGGGCCGGACGGGAAATCCAGGTTCGGGTGGATACCCTTCTCGTTCACCATGATGTCCGCTATGTTGTTGTAGATCTCCAGCCAGCGGGTGTCGCCCGACCATTTGGTCAGGTCCTCAAGGCAGGCCTTCATGGTCGGCACCCGGCTGTCGCCCTGCTTGTAAACCCGGTGGCCGAAGC
Organism: Rhodospirillaceae bacterium; assembly: GCA_038127535.1. Lineage (GTDB taxonomy): Bacteria > Pseudomonadota > Alphaproteobacteria > Rhodospirillales > UBA2165 > JAYPHU01. The sequence goes on from JAYPHU010000027.1 coordinate 16,962, forward strand.
CCATGACCAGGTCCTTGTTGGCGAGGGCGTTGCGCAGGAACGGTTCCGCATTCTTCGGCGTACGAACCTTTTTCATCATCTCCATCACCGCCTCGTTGGCGCCACCGTGTAGCGGGCCCTTGAGCGCACCAATAGCGCCGGCGACCGAGCTGTAGATGTCGGAGCGGGTGGACGCGATCACCCGGCCGGTGAAGGTCGACGCATTGAAGCTGTGTTCCGCATAGAGGATCAGCGACACGTCAAAGGCGCGGATGACCTCCTTGGGCGGGATAGTGCCGAAGCACATGTTGAAGAAGTTCTCCGCATAAGACAGATCGGTACGCGGCGCGATACGGCGTTTGCCCTGGCGGAAGCGGAAATCAGTAGCGACCATGGTCGGCAGCTTGGCCAGCATGTCGATGGCCCGCGCCATATCGCTTTCCAAAGGCTCGCCGCCCCAGGCGACCTCGGTCGTGCCGAGATAGGCGAGCGACGCCTGGATCGTGTCCATCGGATGCGCTTTGCGCGGGAACTTGGAGATGACGTCGTTATGAGCCTTGGAGAGTTTGCGCAGGCTTCGCTCTTTCTTCTTGAAGGCGTTGAGTTGGCGGCGATTGGGCAGATCACCCATCAGAATCAGATAGGCGACTTCCTCGAAGGAGCAACTGGCGGCCAGGTCCTGCACCGCATAACCGCGGTAGGTGAGGGAGTTGGTTTCCGGCATCACCTTGGAGACGGCGGTCACGTCTGTAACGACGCCGGCCAGACCCTTAAAAATTTTCGGTTCGGCTTTGGCGGCAGATTTTTTCTTTGCCGCTGTCTTCTTCTTGGTTGCCCGTTTTGCCATCAGTGCCGTCTCCCCTAATTGACGTTATTACGAATTTAGACTTTGAAGTTATACAGGTTTTGGTCGAACTGGTTATAGTCTTCGTATCGCAAAACCTCGTAGAGCCGTTTGCGGGTCTGCATATTTTCCACAATCGTGTCGTTGGTGCCGTCGGCCATCAGTTGCTGGTAATTGTCTTCCACTGCCTTGTTGGACAGCCGTAAGGATGTTACCGGATAGATGGCGATGTTGTAGCCGAATTCGGTGAGCTGTTCCTTTGTGTAGAGCGGCGTTTTGCCGAACTCGGTCATATTGGCCAAGAGCGGCACGTCGACGGCTTTGCGGAAGGCTTCATAGTCAGAGGGCTCGATCAGAGCCTCCGGGAAAATCGCGTCGGCGCCAGCGTCCACATAGGCCTTGGCCCGATCAATCGCGGCGTCGAGGCCTTCCACGTCCTTGGCGTCGGTTCGGGCCATCAGCAAAAAATTCGGGTCTCTCTTGGCGTCCGCCCCGGCGCGGAGCTTCTGGCACATGGTGGTGGTGTCGATCAGGGTCTTGTTGTCTAGATGACCGCAGCGCTTGATGTTGATCTGGTCTTCCATGTGACAACCGGCGAGGCCCAGCTCTTCGATTTCCTGGAGTGTGCGGGCCGCGTTGAGCGCTTCACCAAAACCGGTGTCGATATCGATGATCGCCGGCAGGTCGGTCACTCTGGCGATCTGCCGACCCCGCTGCGCGACTTCGGTGAGCGACGTCAGGCCGATGTCGGGCAGGCATAGTTCCGCGGCGAGCGCGCCGCCGGAGATATAGACCCCGTCGAAGCCGATGTCCTCAACCATGCGGGCGACGATGGGAGCGTGGGCGCCGGGCATCTGGATCAGCTTGCCGGTGGCCAGCTTGTCGCTAAGGTCCTGGCGCTTTTCGGCGGCGGTCTTTTTGGCAAACAGCATCAGAAAATCCCTTCGCTATCGCGGGCCGCCGAGGTGAGTTCCGCCGCGTCCACTTGGACATTGATGTTGGCCACCTGATCGGCCGATAGGTTCGGCAAATCCTGCACCAGTTCCAGGAAGCGGGCGCTTTCAGCGTCACTAATGATGCCGTCGGTCAGCGTCTTGAACTTATGGATATAGTTGTCCCGGGCGAAGGGGCGGGCGCCGGCAGGGTGCGCGTTGGCGACGGCGAGTTCGTCGACGATCGTCTCGCCGTTCTTCATCGTGACCTCCAGCCGGCCGCCAAAGGCCCGCTTGTCCGGGTCCGGATCGTGATACATTTCGGTCCAGACGGCCTCTTCCTCGGTGGTGATCTTGTGCCACAGGCGGACCGTATCTTCCCGTTGTGCGCGCTCAGGCGCGTAGGATTTGACGTGGTGCCATTCGCCGTCCTGCAACGCGACGGCCAGGATGTACATGATGGAATGGTCGAGGGTTTCCCGGCTGGCTTTCGGGTCCATCTTCTGTGGATCGTTGGCGCCGGTGCCGATCACATAATGTGTGTGGTGGCTGGTGTAGAGCGTGATGGCCTCGACCTGTTCCCAGTTGCTGATTTTCTCGCGGACCCGGAAGGCCAGATCGATGAGCGCCTGGCTCTGATATTCGGCGGAGTGTTCCTTGGTGTAGGATTCCATGATCGCCCGCTTGGCCTCGCCTGCGCCGGGCAGAGGCACGGTGTAGTTGGCGTCGGGACCATCCAAAATCCAGGCCATGACGCTGTCTTCCCCTTCGTAGATCGGGGACGGCGCACCTTCGCCCCGCATGCAGCGGTCGACGGCCTCGATGGCCAGCTTGCCGGCATGGGACGGGGCGTAAGCTTTCCAGCTCGAGATCGCGCCCTTCCGCGACTGGCGGGTGGAGACTGTGACATGCAGCGCCTGCTGCACCGCTTGGTAAATGGTGTCGTTGCCCAAGCCTAACAGGGTGCCGATACCGGCGGCGGCGGACGGACCCAGATGTGCGATATGGTCGATCTTATGGGCGTGCAGGCAGATGCCCTTCACCAGATCGATCTGAATTTCGTAGCCGGTGGCGAGGCCGCGCAATAGCTCCGCGCCGGACTTTTTCATCTGTTGCGCCACGGCCAGGACCGGCGGGATATTGTCGCCGGGGTGGGAATAGTCGGCAGCCAGGAACGTATCGTGGAAGTCCAATTCGCGGACGGCGGTGCCGTTGGCCCAGGCCGCCCATTCCGCATGAAACCGCTGGTCATTGGGCACACCGAAAATGGCCGCGCCACCGTCCCGGGGATGCGCCAAAGCCTGCGCCCGCGCACTGGCCACCGGATGGCGGTTGATGGCGGCGATGGCGACAGACGCGTTGTCGATGATCCGGTTGATCACCATGTCGGTGACGTCATCATCAATGGCGACCGGGTCGGACGCAACGGCGGCGATCTTCCAGGCAAGCTGGTCTTCCTTGGCGAGCGGTTTTTCGGACGGATAAACGTTGACGGTATGGTTCTTCACGGCAAGCGGCCCCCGGTGGCGAGTTGATTGTTGGTCGATTATTCCGGGCCAAGGTCTACCTCATCGGACACCTGACTCCCAAGCGAAATGTTCACCTGTCTTTTTAGGTCTCCCCATGGGTTGGCCAGGCTGGTAGCCTGCAATTCAAATAATTTCGTTGAGAGAGGAGACAGCCCCATGGCCAGTTCCAAAGACAATACCTCCAACCACGGGCATGCGGCGTTCGGCCTATTGCGCTTCGTGGTGATTTCCGAATTCACCGGCAAGGAGGGCGACCGCGCCGCTGTGCTGCAGGAGCACCTGACCTATCAGGAGAGCCTGGAAGAAAAAGGCGTGTTGTTCGCCGCCGGGCCGCTGCTCAAAGAGGATATGGAGATGGCCGGCATCGGGCTTATTGTTTACCGGGCGGATTCCCTGGAAGAGGCCAAGAAACTGGCGGACGGCGATCCGTTCCACAAGACGGGGCTCCGGGACTACAAGATTTATCCCTGGCGGGTGAACGAAGGCAGCCTGGATCTGAAAATCCGCTATGCGTCCGGGCATTTTGAGCTGGAGTAACAAAATAACGTCATCCACCGGCCCGTATAGCGGTGACCCGTGGACCCATTTTTAAGCTAAGATGGGTACGCGGATCATACGCGGGGCAAGCCTTCGCATAGGCTTAGTCCGCGGGTGACGACGCCAGAGAGGGTAGCGTTTTTCTTTAGCCAGTATTCGCCCGTGGTTGATTGAGCCCACCCCCACCCTTGAAACGCAATGCGTTTCTCGACCTCCCCTATCATAGGGGAGGTGGGTATTGTGCCGGGTTCTTACAGCGAGAGGACTTCCCCCCAACGCGGGGGAAGGTGGCTCGAAGGGGCGGGGGGGGGGGCATTTAAGAGGGACCAATTCTCGGGTATCTTACTGAAGGAGATCCCCGACAAATGCTTCGCAGGTCGGGGATGACGCTTAATGGTGCGGGGGAGGGGGCTATACCCATGGCTCCCTCCAGGCGAGGGTGTCCAGCGTCGGCCCCGACGGCGTGTATTCGCAAGCCACCCATTTATCGTAGCCCATCTCATTAAGCGCCCCCAGAAACGCCTGATAGTCGATCTCCCCGGTGCCGGGTTCGTGCCTATCGGGCACGTCGGCGATCTGGATGTTGCCGATATAGGGCAGGTGCTTCCGAACGCTCTCGGCCATGGGGATGTCCTCGGTTACGTACATGTGAAAGGCGTCGTATTCGAGCCCGATATTCGGGTGGCCGACTTCGTCCAGGAATTCCATGGTCTCATCGCAGGTGGTAAGGATCGCCCCGACCCGGAGCTTCGAGTTCAACGGCTCGACGATCACCTTGGTGCCGATCTCGCCCAGTGCATCGCCGGTGTATTTCAGGTTTTCTTTAAAGATCGCCAGCGCGTCTGATTTGCTGACGCCGTCGGGCGGTGTGAAGGCCGGGATGACCAGGGCTTCGGGCTTCAGCGCCTGGCAGTAGGGGATGGCGGCGGCGACATTTTCCCGCCACTTGTCCTCTTTGCCCGGTGCCGCACCGATCAGCGGACCCATGGTCACGCCTTCGCCGAGCGCGATGTTGATGATGGAGGTGCCGAGCTCCGCCGCGTCGACCCGGCGCGCCATTTCGTCCACCGGCAGGTCATACACAAACATGAATTCGACCGCGCCGAAGCCGGCGTACTTGGCCGGTTCGATCCGGTCCAGGGGGTTTTCGTATTCCTGGAACATGAGCGAGATGTTGGCGGAGAATTTGAGCATCTGGTTTTCCTTCCCGTTGAAGCCTCTGGTACGATGATGGCCGGTTCAACTCCAGTTGAAAAGGGAGCTCTCATGAAAAAGGAAGTGATCAAAATACCGGGTCTGAAAACGCCCCTGGGCGAAGACGGCAAGCCACTGGTGCCGATCTCAATGGCGACGCGGGCAGGGGACTTTATTTTCGTCTCCGGCATTCCGCCGTTGGACTACAACACCGGTGAGCTGGTACAGGGCGACATTCTGGTTCAAACTCGCAAATCCCTGGAGAATATCCGGACCATCCTGGAAGCGGCGGGCTCCAGCCTCGACAATATTGTGAAGACCACGGTCTATGCGGCTAACGCCGGCTATTATCACCAGATCAATGGGGCGTACCGGGAATTCTTTGCCGAGGAACCGCCGGCCCGCACGTTCGTCACTGTCGGCGCTTGGCCGATGCCGTTCGATATTGAGATTGAATGCGTGGCGATCGGGTAGGGGGGTACCAGAAAATTATACACACTCAATACACACTATTCTCCGGCGGATAATTCCTCCTTTGGTGTAATGGAGTCGGGTAAACGGGCCTCTGGCTGGTGCATAGATGGCATGAGAGTTGCTTCTTTTTGCATCGATCGGAAGTATCATGGCGCAAATGAAAAGATTGTTGATGGTGATAAGCCTGTCTGCGTTCTGCTTGATGGTGTCGGATTGCCGACCATTACACGTCGCAGACTTCGACCCCACCGGTGCGCGGATGTTTGAACAGGCCCTCAAACTTCGCGACGGAAGAATTGCCTATCCAAACTGACATGTCGAAGCCATCGCCTATAAGATGCTTGCCGGCACCTTCGGCCATGAGGCCGGCCCGACTCGGTCTATCAATTGGCGAGATTGTACCAAGCAAACGTTTTTGGGCACTCGGACTTTGAACTTCGGGCGCGAGGCTGGTCGATCGCCGCATCGAGGTTGGCTAATCTCGAAGGTGCGATCCTAGCCTCGTCCCTTACTCTCAAATCTACAAGCTCCGAGTGGAATGCTGCCCGGCGATTGGCTGATGAGATACTGCAATCCAATCCGAGGTTAGTGCGTAAAAATCGCTAAAGCATAACTCGGCGTGATTTCCCACAATTGAAATTATTTAGGAGCAGTTTTCCTGTCTAAGCCGCTGACCGATTTCGTAGAGTTCCGCATTCAAGTTTGCTGATTGGCGTGACAGAAAATCCATATGAGAATGGAGGTTCTTACCTTCGGATTTTGGCACGCCACTATCAAATTTAGCGTGAATTTTCTTTAAGTCGGCTTCGATGCGGTTCTTTTTTTCCGCAGGTCATGGATTTGTTGGCGTAGCAGATGGCAAACCGACTTATCGTTGGGATAATTGTCCAGGCTGGCCTTTTCAGATCCTTTTTCGTCCTGTTCGTCGGCGATGCGGTTGATTTCCCATTCGGTCTCGCCGCCGGGCTTCATGATGCCGTCGCGGGTGAGACCCCGGTCTTTCTGCACTTTCTCGATCCCGTCCAGAATCTGCTGGCCCGGATAGCCGGTCATGCCGTACTCGAGCTCTCCGTAGTACCCGATCTTTTTCAGGGCGTACTTGGTATTGAGGGTGTCCTCCTCATCGACCGCGCGGTTGCTGCCCACATCATCCTTGAGACGGAGATGTTTTGATTTTGTCATAATGTTGAAATCCGTAAGAGAGTTATCGAAAATCGGACCCGGGCCATTCAGGCCGGACCCCGGGCGTATCTCTCCTACCCGGCTGTTATAGCAAATATTCCGGTCGTGTTTTCGGACAAGTTGCTGAAAAAGCGCCCCCGTATGCGCGGCGACTTGCGTTTGCTTCGCACGCCCTGGAAGTCTTCGGGTTTCGCCGGAGTGGTGGACCCTGGGCATCCGTGGGTGTAAGTTTCCGCGGAGAAGAAAAACGACCAATCGCCGCGACACATGCGACTCGAATTAGAGGACACCAGGGGTAGAATGAACGTTGTCACCGATCCGTATTCCGGTCTGAATATGTACGAGCTGAGCCACGTCTGGGGCCACGGGGCACCGTCCCTGCCCGGCAATGACGATGTGGTCATGTACCGCTCGGTCAAGCATGCCCAGCACGGGGTGATGACTCATCGTTTGAAGATGGTCATGCACACCGGCACGCATATGAATGCGCCGGTTCATCTAATCCAGGGGGGCGCCGGCTGCGCCGATATCCCGCTGGACAGTTTGTTCGGCAACGGGGTGATACTGTCGATCCCCAAGGGGCCGTGGGAGATGGTCAACGCCGATGATCTGAAAGCGGCCGATCCGGACGTGCAGGCCGGCGACTTTGTGGTCATCGTCACCGGTTGGCATCACAAATATTCGGACGCGCTGGAATATTTCGGCGACTCGCCGGGGCTTGCGCCGGATGCGGCCGAGTATCTGGTGTCCATGGGCATCAAACTGGTCGGCGTGGACACGCCGCAGGTGGATCATCCGTTGGCGACGTCGTTGGGTAAACACCGGGGCGGGCCGTTGATGAACCGGGTGATCGCCAAGTATGAGGAGGCCACGGGCGGCAGTGCGAGCGAGGATTTTCCCGATTGGAACCCGGCCCACAAGATTTTGCTGGGCGCCAATATCCCGACCATCGAACAGGTGGGCGGCGATGTGGATGACCTATTGAACAAGCGGGCGACCATGTTGGCGACGCCCTGGAACTGGAAGCACGGCGATGCCTGCCCGGTGCGGTTTGTCGCCATGACCGATCCGACCGGCACGGCCCGGATCGACGCTGGTACAGAGGAGAACTGAGATGGATGAAGTCAGCAATCCCGACGTCATGACCCAGGCGGCTAACGCGGCCGGCCTGCAGATTTATAACCTCAGCCAGCCCTGGGGGCATCACATGCCGGAATGGCCGTCGACCCCCGGCGTGAACGTGCATGTGAAGAAATTCCACGCCAAGGACGGTATCTATCAGACCGAGTTCGAGGGCATCATGCACCGGGGCACCCATATGGATGCGCCGATCCATGTTACCGAAAACACGCCTCATATCATGGACTATCCGCTCTGGCGGTTCTTCGGCACCGGCGTCGCGGTCTCCATCCCCAAGTCGAAATGGGAGGTGATCACGCCCGAAGATTTGGAGAACGCCACGCCGAAAATCCAGGAAGGGGATATGGTCTTTATCAACACCGGCATGCATAAGCGCATGGCGGATACGGATGAGTACTTCGCCTATTCGCCGGGGATTTATACCCAGGGTGCGCAATGGCTGGTCGACAAGAAGGTGAAGCTGGTTGGCTATGACGTGCAGTCCAATGACCATCCGATGGCGACCAAGCTGGTGGATCATGGCCTCGGCCCGACACACCCGCACCTGATCGAGGAATATAAGGAACTGTTCGGCCGCGATCCGAAAGAGGACTTCCCCCGCTGGGAAGACGGGCACAAGACCCTGATGATCGGCGGCGGCATTCCCGGAGTGGAGAATGTCGGCGGCGATCTGGACGCGGTGACCGGCAAGCGCTGCACCTTTATGTGCTTCCCCTGGCGTTGGGAAGGGGGCGACGGCTGCGGCGTGCGTATCCTGGCGGTGGTCGATCCGGAACAGAAATTCCGCTTCGAGCCGGCCTAATCACGATCAATCTTTTAAGGGATTAGAGTATGTCAGACGGAGAAATCGGCGCGGTCACAGACTGGATGCGCGATCCAAGCAAGATGTTCGATGTGTCGGGCCAGACCGCCATTGTCACTGGGGCATCCGGTGCGTTCGGCCGGGGCATTGCCGTGGTGCTGGGCGCGCAAGGGGCGAATGTGCTGCTGGCGTCGGGCAACGAGGACGAGCTTAAACAGGTCAAAAAGGATGTGGAGAGTGTCGGCGGCAAGGCCGAATACATCGTCCGCCGGCCCGATAGTCTGGAAGACGCGGAAGCCATGCGCGACGCGGCGCTGGAACATTTCGGTTCGATCAAGATGCTGGCCGTGGGCTCCGGCTACAACAAGGCGGGCTTCATCCACGAGTTGGATTACGAGACCTGGCAGGACGTGATGGACGCCAATGTAAGGGGTGCCTGGTTCATGGCCAAGGCGGTGGGCACCTATTGGATCGAGAACGAGATCAAGGGCAAGGTGGTCCTAATGTCGAGCGTGCGGGGCCGTCATGGCAATATCTCGGGCTATACCGGTTACTGTGCGTCCAAGGGCGCAACCGACGGGCTGACCCGGGTGCTGGCCACGGAATGGGCCAAGTACGGCACGACGGTGAACGCCATCGCACCGACCGTGTTCCGCTCTAACCTGACGGCCTGGATGTACGGCGATGACGAGCTGGGTCAGGCAACCAAGGCGCGGTCCTTGTCGCGGATTCCGTTGGGCCGGTTGGGCGAAGTGGACGATCTGATGGGCATGGCGCTCTATCTGCTGTCGCCGGCCTCCGATTTCTGCACCGGCCAGGTCATGTACGTGGACGGCGGCTTCACCGCCGGATAGGGCGGCTTGGCCAAGGAAAACATCGCAGTTATCGGCGCCGGGCTAATGGGCCACGGCATTGCCCAGGTGTTTGCCGCCGCCGGGCATAAGGTCCGGGTAAGTGATCCGAATGCGGAGGCGTTGGAAAGCCTGAACGCGCGGGTTCGGGATATCTTCGAGTTGTTGGACCAAGATGCGGCGCTGGCGGATAACGTGTCGGCGGCCGGGAGCTTGGCCGAGTGCGTGGCCGATGCGGAGATCGTGATTGAGGCCGCGCCAGAAAAGCTGGACCTGAAACAAGCCCTGTTTGATGAATTGATTGAGGCCGCGCCGGCGGGCTGCATCCTGGCGTCCAACACGTCCGGCCTGCCGATCACCCAGATCGCCGCCAAGGCTAGCGCCCCGGAAAGGATTGTCGGCACGCACTTCTGGAACCCGCCACATCTGGTGCCGTTGGTCGAGGTGATCCAGGGTGAGAAAACCGACCCGGCAATCGTCCAGCGGATGCTGGATCTGCTTAACGGCATCGGCAAGACGGCCGTGCATGCCAAGAAAGACATCCCAGGTTTTATCGGCAACCGGATGCAGCACGCATTGAAGCGGGAGGCGATTGCCCTGGTGGAAAACGGGGTGTGCGATGCGGAGACCGTGGACAAGGTGGTCAAAGACGGGTTCGGCATGCGCCTGGCTGTGATGGGTCCGCTCGAGAATTCTGATCTGGTGGGACTGAACTTGACGTTGGACATTCACGAGACACTATTGGCGGACCTGGATGCCTCGGACGCGCCGCAGAAACTATTGCGGGACAAGGTCGCCGCCGGTGAGCTCGGCATGCATGTGGGCAAAGGCTTTCGCGACTGGACGCCGGAAGAGGCGGAGGCCCAGCGCAAAGCCATGCGCGATCACCTGGTGGCTTATGTGAAGACGAGGTTGGGGAAGGGGTGACGCCTCTTCGTGCGTCATCCCCGACCTGCGCAGCAGTTGTCGAAGATCTACGACACAGGAGAATGAGATACCCGAGAATTGACGCCAACTATGTTGGCCTCAACTCGGGCATGACGGCGTAGAAGGATAACGCCTCCGCTGGTCCGCGCATGACCATGATTTTATACTTCCGCCAACCCTCTTAAATGCCGTTTCCAGCGGCAGCGCTGGCGCAACAGAAATCGCAACTCCTTGCGCAATCCGGGTGAGTTTCGACCGTAACCGCATTGGCGGATCCACCGGATCAGCCGGCGGGCGTTGATCGAATAGTCCCGGACCTCCACCTACGCCCGGCGGCGTTCGAGGATGCGGCGGTCGGCACGGATGGTGGAGAAAATGCCTTCGTCCGGCAGAGGGCCGTCATACTGCTGCTTAAGATAAAAACGTGCGCTGATCCTGTTCATGCCGGACTCCACCAAAAACTATGAGTGGTGGAAATATTTTCCGGAGATCGGTCCTGTTCAAGGGGACGAAAAAATAGCGGAGAGGGGAATTAGCCCCGGCGGACCCAGATAATCGGGGCGGCCCAGAGCAGTTTAACGCCTTCGATCGGGGCGGCGTTGTAGGAGATCAGGTTGAATGTTTGGGGAGACGCGCCGGCCATCAGTTTTTTTACGTAGCCCTCGCCCTCTGCCGTTCTGACCAGGCAGTCCTTGTTCAGGCAATCGGCGATTTCCGTGCCCCGGCGCCGAGAACAGAGAAGGTAATCTCCCGGCCGATAGACCGGCAGCATGGATTTGCCTTGGACCGCGATGGCGATGGGGTCGGCGTCGTCCAGGGAGAACTCAAGCTCTTCAAAGCCGCCGCCCTGGGGGTTGTCGTCGATGGGAATAAAGCTTTTACCGGCAGAGACCCGGCCAACCGCGGGGATGGTAACCATTGCCGGGCCCACGTCGGAACGGAGCCAGACCTCCGACACACCGAGCACGTCGGCGAGGCGCAACAGGGTATCGCCCCGCGGCTAATCGACCTTAACCTGGAGGTACTTGTATACCTTCTGTTCATTGATGCAGGGCGGAGCTGGGGACCTGGTCCGGCAGAGAAAGATATTCAGCCGGAACTTTGAATGATCCCCGCCACATAAATTGTTTTGCCGCTCCGGTTTGGGTAGATTGAGGAAAGATTTCAAAACAGTGGTGTTGTAGTGAGTTTCTATGAACGGTTGATCAGGCCGATCTTTTTCAAATTTCCCGCCGAAGGGGCGCATCGCCTTGCGCTTTGGGGCATTAAGAACGGTTTTGTGCCGCGGGCCCGCCGAACATTCGATCCGCTGTTGCGCACGACCGTTTTTGGATTGGAGTTTCAGTCGCCGATTGGTCTGGCCGCCGGCTTCGATAAAAACGCCGAAGTTGCTGGAAAGATGTGTGGGCTCGGGTTCGGCTTTACCGAGGCCGGCACAGTCACACCGTTGGCACAGCCCGGCAATCCCAAGCCTCGCATGTATCGGCTCGCAGAAGATGATGCCGTTATCAACCGGCTTGGGTTCAACAACAAAGGGCTGGACGCATTCACTGAGAACTATAAGCGTGCGAAAAACGGCGCGCCCGCCGGGATCATTGGCGCGAACGTCGGAAAAAATAAGGACAGTACTGATGTCGTTGGGGATTATGTGACTGGAGTCTCGAAGCTGTCGGAGGTCGCCGACTATCTGGTGGTGAACGTGTCGTCTCCGAATACGCCGGGGCTTCGGGATTTACAGTCTCGGGAAAACCTGGAGGCCTTATTGTCCGCCGTCGTGGCGGCCCGTGCCTCGGCACCAAAGCAACCACCCTTGTTGCTCAAATTCGCACCGGACATGGACGATGCCGGGCTGGAAGAGGTTGCCGCCGCGGCCCTTGCCCACCAAATTGATGGCTTGATCGCCACGAATACAACGGTTGACCGGCCGGAGAGTTTGGTCAGCCGTTTCCGTTCGGAGAGTGGCGGACTAAGTGGGCTTCCGTTGATGGTTCCATCGACGGACGCCCTACTCAAAATGTATAAATTGACTAACGGTCAACTGCCTTTGATCGGGGTGGGCGGGATATTCACCGGTAAGGACGTCTATCGAAAAATACGCGCCGGCGCGAGCCTGGTCCAAGTTTACTCAGCGATGATCTATCGCGGGCCGCATTTGGCCATGCGCCTGGCAGAGGAACTGACGGAACTGTTGAAGAGGGATGGATTTCCGTCGGTGGCTGACGCGGTCGGGGCAGATGCAAAGTGATGTTTAAGGCTGAAACTGCTCTTTCAGAATACGTTCTTCGAGATTGTGTTCCGGATCGAATAGCAGTGTCGAAAATACGGAGTTCTTTTCCCGCACTTCGACCCGAATGACATTTCGTACTTCTGTAAAATCGGCCACGGCGTTTACTGGCCGCAATTCTGCATCCAAAATTTCGAACGTAACCACCGAATTTCTTGGCAATAACGCCCCGCGCCATCGCCGTGGTCTGAACGCGCTGATAGGCGTTAGAGCCAATAGGTCCGCGCCCAACGGCACGATCGGCCCATAGGCGGACATATTGTAAGCTGTACTGCCGGCTGGCGTTGAGACCAACACCCCATCGCAAATCAGCTCCTCCAACCGTTCCACATCGTCGACCTTGATTTTAATCTTGGCCGCGTATCTCACACTTCGCAGCAACGACACCTCGTTAATGGCGAGGGCATCGACTTTTTCACCGGAGAGGGTTTCGGCGGTCATCTCCAGAGGATGGAGTTCGATGGGATCCGCTCGCTGAATGCGCTCCATGAAGCCGGAAACCTTGAACTCATTCATCAGGAAGCCGACAGAACCCAGGTTCATCCCGAAGATCGGCGTCTTGTCCTTCATGTGTTTGTGTAGGGTGGACAACATGAACCCGTCGCCACCTAACGCGACAATGACGTCGGCTTCTTCCGGTGGCACCGTCGGGCACACGGCCTCCAGCGCCGCCGCCGCTTCTGTAGCAGGGGCGTGCGTGTCCGCTTCAATCGCGATCGACGAAATGTCCATCCTGGGTCATCCTATTGCTGATGATGCGGCAGAGTATAGCGATGATGGGGAACTGCGCCAGTCTCGTGACGCAGCCGAGGTTTAGCCGCCGGTGACACTCATATGCCTGGTGACCGCCGGCGCTGCACCAGTCCGGTCGATGACAAAATCATGGCCTTTTGGTTTGCGGCCGATGGCTTCGTCAATGGCGCGCATGAGGGCTTGGTCCGTGGGATCTTCCCGTAAGGGCGTCATCAAGTCTGCCCAATCATCCTGCCCCAGACACATATAGAGCTTGCCGGTACACGTCAGCCGCACTCGATTGCAGCTTTCACAGAAATTATGGCTCAGCGGGGTGATAAAGCCGATCCGTTTGCCGGTTTCCCGCACGATCGCATACCGCGCCGGCCCGCCGGTCTGATACTCTGTGTCGTCCAGAGTCCAGTTTTCCTCGATCTTGTCGCGCACGACCGTGAGCGGCAGGTATTGATCCACCCTATCTTCATCAATCTCGCCGACCGGCATGGTCTCGATGAAGGTCAGATCAAAACCTTCCCGGCCACACCAGCTTACCATCTCGTCAAGTTCCGTATCATTGACGCCCTTCAGCGCCACGGCATTGATCTTGATTTCGAGACCCGCCTCCTTGGCCGCTTTCAGGCCTTCCATCACTTCATGAAGATTACCCCAGCGGGTGACTTTCTTAAATTTCTCCACATCCAATGTATCGACCGACACATTGATCCGTTTGACACCGCAGCGCGCCAGATCATCCGCATACTTGGCCAGCAGGCTGCCATTTGTGGTCAGGGTCAGTTCCTGCAACTCGCCTGATTTCAGATGCCGGCTCAGATCCTCAATAAAATGCATGACATTGCGGCGGACCAAAGGCTCACCGCCGGTAAGCCGCAGCTTATCGACGCCGGCGCGGATAAACGCCGTGCAGACCCGATCCAGCTCTTCCAGGCTCAGTAGGTCCTTCTTGGGCAAAAACGTCATGTTCTCCGCCATACAATAGGTACAGCGGAGGTTGCAGCGATCCGTCAGGGATACGCGCAAATAGGACACATGGCGTCCATATGGGTCGATCAGATTAGTCATGTTCGCCGTTTTCAGGAGCAAAAGCGTTCGGCACAGCCGTATATAACGCTTGCTTAAGATAGTACGGCGCAGGGGCTTTGTCACGCCTGTGAAGGCGGTTATTTCCTTGAAAGGAGGCCCCTAGATTAAGGCGGTAAAACCAGGATTAAGCCGCGTTTAGCTTGTGTCCGTGGTGGACTCGGGACAAATGCTGGCGCAGGGATTTCGACAGATTGTCGGACTCCTCGCGGGCCATGCCGAGCAGGAGCTCAGCCCGTTCGCCATCGTCAATCGTCTCGGCTTCCCGGATCAGTTTGTTCAGGAAGGCGGCTTGCCTGGTGACAATTTTTATATATTCGGATGTGGACATGGGATCCTCTAAATTTTACTTGAAAAATGCAGGGTAACCCCAATTTAGTTACAACAGTCTTAATGGCTTTTAGCTATACTCTCTGAAACGCTACCAGCCGAATTGGGAGATAGCCCGTGCCGGACCAGGATCGCAGACTAAGTGATAAGATTATGATCGCCCACGCGCAGGCGAGCGATGATGGCAAAATGGGCATGGCCGAGGCGTTGTTGGAGGCTTTGGAAGTCGATCTCTCCGCTATCGGTGGAAACCAGACGGAAAACCGTGAGGCCACGGAAAAGTTGGAAGCGGCGTTCGAGCTGCATGAGCGGAGCCTCGCACAGTAGCTTTCCCGCTCCCGATACCGTAGTCTGCCTGCCTATGAAGAGTGTCAGACAGGTAGCAATTTTGACCAAAGAATTAGAAGTTTCCCCGAATCCGGAAGACTCCCAGCTGACCGAGCGGCTGGACGGGGTTGATCAGAATGGTCAGCCTGTTACCGCGTCGGTGACTGTTGAGCGTCCGTTGACGCTATTCCTCAATAGCCAGGAAATCGTCACGATGATGACCATCGGCGACTATCCCGAATATTTGGCGGTCGGTTACCTGGTGAACCAGAACATGCTTCTCCCCGATGACGTCGTTATGGGGATTGAGTACCACGATGATGTTGAAACCGTCGTGGTCCGGACTGAACGGGAAACCAACTTCGAGAACAAGCTACGGAAGAAGACACTGACGTCCGGCTGCGCCCAGGGGACCGTCTTCGGGGACCTGATGGAAAAATTCGAGGACGTCAAACTGGCGGATGATGTTCGGCTGAGAACTTCCGATCTATATACGCTCATACACAAGATCAATACCGCGCCGAGCCTCTACCTGACTGCCGGCGCGATTCACGGATGTGTTCTGTGCGAGGGTGACCGCCCGCTGATCTATATGGAAGACGTGGGCCGCCATAACGCCGTCGATAAAATCGCCGGTTACATGTATCTCAAAGACATTTCGCCTGAAGACAAGATTTTCTATACCACCGGCCGTCTCACCAGCGAGATGGTGATCAAGACAGTGCAGATGGGAATACCCATCCTTGTGTCCCGATCTGGCTTTACTGCCTGGGGCGTGGAGCTAGCCCGGCAGGCGAACTTAACACTGATCGGCCGGGCACGGGGCAAGCGCTTCATGGCCTTGGCCGGACAGCATCGTATTGAATACGACGCCGCCTCCGATGACGATCTAGATGAGCCGGCACATCTCCGGCGGAAAGGCGCTGAGACGTGATACCTGGAGTAGCCGGGGTTATCCTCGTCGGTGGCGAGGCCCGCCGGATGGGCGGCGGAGATAAATGCCTCAAGCTTTTGCACGGGCGAACGCTCTTCCATCACATATGGGGGCGGATTGAGCCCCAAGTTTCCACCATCTTGATCAATGCTAACGGCGATCCGGCCCGGTTTGCCGGCCACGATGCGCCGGTAATTGCGGATACGATTGAGGGCGGGCAGGGGCCCTTGGCCGGTATTCTGACCGGGATGGAGTGGATCACAGAACATCACCCGGCAATCAAGTGGATCGCGACCTTTCCCGGCGATGCGCCGTTTGTTCCCCTAAATTTTGTTCAGGTTTGCCTTGCCGTCGCAGAGGCGGAAGAGGCAGAGATCGTTTGTGCTCGCTCGAACGGCAGGACACATCCTGTCTGTGCGCTTTGGAAAGTCAGTCTGGCTGATGATCTGCGCCGGGCCATGACGGAGGAAGCGGTGCGAAAAATAGACCTCTGGACACTGCGCCTCAGAATAAGCCATTGCGACTTCTCAACCGATCCCGTCGATCCGTTTTTCAATATCAACACACCAGAGGACTTGGCCGAGGCCGAGGCTCACCTCTCCGCTCTCAACGTGACATAGCGGCCGCACTCCTTCAGGCCGCGCACCGCGCCCGCCTGAGCCACCACATTCATCGCGCCGTCGACATCCTCGATGACCGATCCCGCCAAAACTTCTATTCCCACCTTAAATAATCCGGACGCCAATGGCGTACCGGGTCCCACCAACGCCACGCGTTTTCCTTTTGCTTTTTCCAGAAGTCCCGCCACCGAGCCGTTCACCAAGGTGGAGGCGGTGATGATTACCGCGGCGCTGTCCTGGATAAGGTCTCCCGCCGCGTTCTCCGGATATTCTCCTTCCCGTGGTTCTTTTTCGACGATCCGTAAGTCTTTAATCCGTTCGTTCAGACCCGGAAACCGGCCGATCACTGTGACAGGTCCTTCGACTTTGGAGAACGCATCCAGTCCGTTCTCCTGTCCACCTATCAAGTCATATCGATTGTGCGCGGCATTGATCGCCGCCATGCCGATTGCCGTTTCCATTGGATTGCTCGATCGCACCCAGCCGGCAGCACCGTGCAAACTCGTTTTCGTGATATCGCCCGCCTGTTTCAGCGGCTGACAACCGGGTGCATCCCGCCTCGGCGTTTGCGCTAAGCCGCAGCCGGCCTCTCCCTCCACCAACGTCCAATTGATTCCCACCATGATCCGGCGAATGGGCGCCGCAGGCACTCCCTTCAAAAGCACGTCGTATATATCTCCGCCGTTCATGTTCTCATTTGGCCCCGTTGACAGACACACCGGTTCACCGGTTTGATGGGCCGGAGCATATCAAACCAGCGGCCTTTAGGTATACATGGAACGGCAAAAGTCTCTTCAACCTCGTTTGCGCATCTTGCTGGGTCAGGCGACCGCCCTCGGCCCCGGCAAGGCGGAGCTGTTGGAAGCTATCCAGGAGACAGGCTCTATATCCGCGGCGGCGCGGCGCATGGGGATGTCGTACCGGCGCGCTTGGACGCTGGTTGATAATATGAACACCGATTTTGTAGAACCTGTGATCCAAACAAACGCGGGCGGAAAGGGTGGCGGCGGTGCCAGCGTCACACCCCTGGGCGAAGAGGTCATTCGCCGCTATCGCATCATTGAGGAGAAGGCACTCGACAGTGTGGCCGACGAGATTACCGAGTTCGGCGTCTACCTGGCCGAATAGGCGAAGAAAGCCGGGGGCTGATCAGGCGGAAACTTTTTCCAGCTTCGCCGCAGAAAACTTCAGTTCCGGTATTTTTCCGAACGGATCGAGGGCCGGGTTGGTCAGGATGTTGGCTGCCGCTTCTTGATAGCAGAACGGCATGAAGATCAGGCCCGCCGGCACGGAGGGCTCTTCCCGCGCCGCGAGCTCAATCCGCCCACGCCGGGTTGCCACACTCACCTGATCGCCCGGCTTTAATCCCAGCTTGCTCATGTCCGCCGGTGAGACATGCACCGTCGCCTCCGGCTCGATCGCTTCCAGATTACTGGCCCGCCGGGTCATGGCGCCCGTGTGCCAGTGTTCCAATAGACGTCCCGTGGTCAGGATATAGGGATAATTCTGATCCGGTGTTTCGTCGGCAGGTAACACATCGGCGGGCACCAATTTCCCCCGGCCGGAAGCTGTAGGAAATCCGTCAGAGAAAATAACATCGTGGCCCGGTGTATTTTCATCATTGCAGGGGTAGGTGACCGCGTCTTCACGTTCCAGCCGATCCCACGGAATGTGTTCCATGGACGGCATGCAGTCCCGCATTTCTTCATGCACGGCTTGCGGCCCGTCATAAGCCCACTCGAGGCCGATCCGTTGGCCGATTTCCTGAATGATCCACCAGTCTTGCTGCGCGTCGCCGGGCATCTGGAGCGCTTTGCGGCCGAGTTGCACCCGCCGGTCGGTATTGGTGACCGTGCCGTCTTTTTCCGGCCAGGCGGAAGCCGGCAGGATGACATCCGCATAGGCTGCCGTCTCGGTCATGAAGATATCCTGCACCACCAAATGGGTCAGCTTCGCTAGAGCCTCTCGGGCGTGTTGGGAGTCAGGATCGGACATGGCGGGGTTTTCACCCATGATGTACATGCCGTGAATATCTCCGTCCAAAATGGCGTGGACGATTTCGACGACGGTCAGTCCCTTCTCCGGATTAAGCTCTGTGTCCCAGAATTTCTCATAGTCCGCTTTCGCATCCGCATCAGTAACCAGCCGGTAGTCCGGATACATCATCGGGATCAGCCCGGCGTCCGAGGCTCCCTGAACATTATTCTGGCCGCGCAGCGGATGCAGCCCCGCGCCGGGACGGCCGACATGGCCGGTAATCAGCGCCAGCGCAATCAAGCACCTGGCGTTATCGGTGCCATGAGTATGCTGAGCGATGCCCATGCCCCAGAAGATCATCGCGGCCTTGGCCCGCGCGATCTTGCGGGCGACCGTGCGGATTTCGTCCGACTCGATGCCGCATAGTGACGACATTGCTTCCGGGGTAAACGCCTTGATGTGCTCGGCATAGGCCTCGAAGCCTTCGGTGTTGGCTTCCACATACTGCCGGTCGTAAAGGTCTTCCTCGATGATGACGTTCAACATGGCGTTCAACAGGGCGACGTCGCTGCTGGGCGTGAATTGCAAATAGTGAGTGGCGTAGTCGCTAAGTCCGTTGCGCCGGGGATCAATGACCACCAGTTCCGCCCCATCTTCCGCAGCGTTCTTGATGAACGATGCCGCTACCGGATGATTGCTGGTTGGATTTGCGCCGATCACCACAATCAGATCAGACTCCAGGCAGTTGATCACCGGCGCGGTCACGGCGGCCGAACCGATGGTCTCCAGTAGGGCGGAGACCGATGACGCATGGCACAAACGGGTGCAGTGATCCACATTGTTGGTGTGAAAGCCGGTTCGGATCAGCTTCTGGAACAGGTACGCCTCTTCGTTGCTGCCTTTGGCGGAACCGAAACCGGCCAACCCGCTGGGCCCGACGAGGCTGAGGATGTCGTTGAACCCCTGCGCCGCCGCGTCCAACGCTTCTTCCCAGGTGGCGTCCCGGAACTGGCTGAACGGATCATCCATGTCGAGCGCCAGATCAGCGTGCTTGGGCGCATCCTCCTTCCGGATCATCGGCACGGTCAGGCGCTGGTCGCTGCTGGCGTAGTCCATGCCGAACCGGCCTTTCACGCAGAGGCGGCCATGGTTCGCGGGGCCGTCCTTGCCTTCCACATGGACGATCTTGTTGTCTTTCACATGGAACTGAACCTGACAACCCACACCGCAATAGGGGCAGACGCTATCCACCACTTTGTCGGCTTGCGGCACCAGCGACGCATCTTTGCGCGCCGGCGCCGGCAGGAGGGCATTCGTCGGACAGACCTGAACGCATTCGCCGCAGGCCACGCAAGTGCTCTCTCCCATGGGATCGCCAATATCGAATACGATGGAGCTGTGCGCCCCGCGCGCCGCCATACCGATCACGTCATTCCCTTGAATGTCCCGGCAGGCCTGAACGCAGAGCTGACAATGAATGCATTTGGAGAGATCGACCGAGATGGCCGGATGACTGGCGTCCGCTTCGACCGCATCCCGCGCCGGCAACCGGCTTTCGGAGATATTCATCGTGTCCAGCCAAGCGCGGAAGTCCCCTTCCGGTGCCTGCTGATCGGCCAGCAGCAGCTCAAACACCATCTCGCGTGCTTTCACCGCCCGTTCAGACCCTGTCTTCACCACCATGCCGTCGGTGGGCTGGCGAATACACGAAGCCGCGAGAGTCCTCTCCCCCTCCACCTCAACCACGCAGGCGCGGCAGTTGCCGTCGCCGTTGTAGTCTGTGGCATGGCGATAGCAGAGGTGAGGGATTTTCCCGCCCAGCCGGTTGCTCACCTGCCAGATGCTTTCTCCCGGTTGAGCTTCAACCTCTTCTCCGTCCAGGGTAAATGTCACCGCATCGCTCATCCCAAATCTTCCCTAAAGTGTTTCAGCGCGGAGGCCACCGGATTGGGCGCCGCTTGGCCGAGCCCGCAGATGGACGCATCCCGCATCACATCCGACAGGTCATCGATTAAGGCTTCATCCAGCTCATCCGCGTCCAACAGGGTCAACATTTTCTCGCAGCCCAGCCTGCAGGGCGTGCACTGCCCGCAGCTTTCATCGGCAAAGAAATGCAACAGGTTCTTTGCCACGTCGGCGATGCTGTCCTGATCGGAAAATATCACCACGGCGGCCGAGCCGACAAAACATCCATGCTCTTCCAACACACCGAAGTCCAGCGCCAGGTCTGCCATGTCAGCGGGCAGGATACCGCCCGACGCGCCGCCCGGCAGGTAAGCCTTGAACGTGTGCCCGTCGGCCATGCCGCCGCAATAGTCATTGATCAATTGATTTGCGGTGACGCCCGACGGGGCCAGCACCACCTTGGGTTCTTTCACTCGGCCGGACACCGAATAGTACCTGGGTCGTCCTTCCTCTTGATACCGATCCGCACCGCTCTTCAGGATATCGCTCACCCAGTAGAGGGTTTCCACGTTGTTGATCAGCGTTGGACGTCCGAACAGGCCTTTCTGCGCCGGGTAGGGCGGGCGGTTCCGGGGCAGTCCCCGATTCCCCTCGATGCTTTCCAACAGCGCACTTTCCTCCCCACATATATATGCGCCGGCGCCGCGCCGCAGATGAATGCGGATGTCGCCGTTTAAGCCAGCCGCCTCTACCGCCGCGATCTCCGCAAGCAACAAGTCATGCACCTGCGGATATTCATCCCGCAGATAGATATAGGCATCTTCGGCGTCGACCACCCAGGCGGCGATCAGCATGCCTTCAATCACTTTATGCGGTGCGGTCTCAAAGCAATACCGGTCCTTGAACGTGCCCGGTTCGCCCTCATCCGCATTTACCACCATCGCCCTTGGTTTGGGCGATCCCTCCAAAAACTGCCACTTCCGGAACACCGGGAAGCCGGCCCCGCCCATACCGCGGAGACCCGAATTCTCAATTTCCGCGATCACCTCTTCCCGCGAAGCTTCGCCTGCCAGACAGGCGGAAAGCTTTTCGTATCCTCCCTCCTGCCGATAGGCATCCAGGTTCTGATAGTCCGGTACCTCCGCGTCAAATTGCTGCTTTTCCAGCGCTACACCGACCTCTTTAACAGATGCATTCTGGATTTGCCGCCGCCCGTAAACCGCCACGGGCGCACAGTTGCAAGCACCCACGCAGGGCACTTTTTCGACTCTCACGGCATCGGCTAAATTGTATTCCAGCTCTTTCGCCAATTCGTTTGCGCTGGCCATCTCACAGGCAATCCCGTCGCATACTCGGATCAGCGGTCGTGTGTCGGCCTCTTCGCCTTCCTTGATGATCTTGAAATGATGATAAAAGGACGCGACCTCGTAGACCTCAGCCTGGCCGCAGGACATCTCTTTGGCCAAGGCCGCTAGGTGTCCCGCCGGCAGATGGCCATAGGTGTCATTAATCGCGTGCAGATGTTCGATCATCAGGTCCCGGCGGCGCGGACTGTCCCCGAGAAGCGCGCGCACCTGGTCCAAGGCGGCGGCATCAACCTGCCGGCCTTTCGGACGGCCAATTCGCCGCCGTCGTGCATTTTCCGGGGCTGCCGTATCGCCGTCGCCGGATACCGTATCCATGTGCAGAAACTTCCCAGTGCGCTGACTGAGCTCCGAAAATAAGCTGCCTTGGTCCTGCTATCAAATAATATTCTCGTGGTTTCAGTAGCTTCCGATGTTTTTTCTCTCACGCTGCCAGGATATAAAGAACCTCAATCCTGGATTTCCCGCCGGAGTATTGATGTCCGCCAATCCCGCTTTTCGCGTCGCCGAGCTTCTTTGTTCCAGGCTGTGTCATGATCTGATCAGCCCGGTTAGCGCCATCAACAATGGTTTGGAGTTCCTCCAGGGCGATGATCCCGCCATGTTTGAAGACGCGTTGGGCCTGGTAAAACACAGCGGCGCGCAGGCCGCCGATAGGCTTGGATATTTTCGGGTAGCCTTCGGTGCAGGCGGCGACCGGGAGTCCATCGGGATGAATGAAATCAAGGCCTTAGCGGCCTCCTTTGCCGCTGAAAAGGGCCTGGAGATCGTTTGGATCGGCTCGGAATCTGCGGATGACGCCGAAATCGGTCGGGATATGGGTAAACTCCTGCTGAATTTGATCCTATTTTGCGCCGATTGCTTTCCCCGAAAAGGAACTATTTCCCTGGAAATGGCTATTCAAAGAGAGAATCCGGCGATTTCTATTCAACTTGAAGGCGATAGATGCCAGGTGCGGCACGACGTTCAGCCCGGATTAAACCCGGATATCGGCCCGGATGACCTGACGGTGCGAAATATCTTGGCGCATATATGTGTCCAACTCGCATTAATTCAGGGCATGCGCTTAAAAATTCAGGAAGTCTCCCAACATCCAATGGTATTGACGGTTTCCTGAAGATCCCGCTTTAGCGAGGGAAAACCGGTCCGGGAAGAAAAAGTGCAATTTTCGTACTTTTTCCCATTCATTTTCAGGGCAATCGTCACCATGTGAACAAGACGCGCCGGAGCGCGATTACAATATTTATGCTGGAGACGCAGCGATGGATGATCTCTTAAGTGAATTTCTAACCGAGACCTCGGAAAGTCTGGTGGTTCTTGATGTGTAGCTGGTGAAGTTCGAGCAGGACCCGAGCGACGAAGCCATTCTCTCGAACATTTTCCGTCTGGTTCACACGATCAAAGGCACCAGTGGTTTCTTGGGGCTGCCCCAGCTTGAATCCGTCGCCCATGCCGGCGAGGAAGTGCTCGGCAAGTTCCGGGATGGCGAACTGGAAGTCACACCGGAAGCGGTGACGCTGGTTCTAAAGACTATCGACTGTATCCGTGATCTGCTGCAAGGCCTGGAAGAGGCCGGCAAGGAGCCCGACGGCGATGACAGCGAACTGATCAGCCTGCTCCGCGCCATGGCGGACGGAGAGGTGGCGCCCGCCGCGGCTGCCGAAGAGTCTGCGCTTGCGGAAGAAGCCGCGCCGGCGGAAGACGCTGCCCCTGCGCCCTTCAGCGGACCGGTTCTCGATGAAAATGGTTTCCCCGTGGCGGCCGAGCTTCTGATCGAGGTGGAAGAAGCTCAGTCCAACGGCGTGATAGCCGCCAGCGAAGCGGAAATGGCCGCCGAAATGGCGGCCGAGATGGAAGCCAAGAGCAAGAAGGAAGCCAAGGTGCCTGCGCCCGTGCCGAAGGCCGGTGCGCCGGCTGAAAAGAAA
>JAYPHU010000027.1:40948-53516 GCA_038127535.1 Rhodospirillaceae bacterium
GGAAGCCAAGGTGCCTGCGCCCGTGCCGAAGGCCGGTGCGCCGGCTGAAAAGAAAGAGGTCAAGGAAACCTTCGTGGCCAACCAGACCATCCGCGTCAACGTCGACCTCTTGGAGAATCTCATGACGCTGGTCAGCGAGTTGGTGCTGAGCCGGAACTCCCTCAACCAGATGGTCCGCGGCCGAGACGACAGTGAATTCGTGGTGCCCCTGCAGCGGCTGAGCCATATCACGTCCGATCTGCAGGAAGGCGTGATGAAGACGCGTATGCAGCCGATCGGCAACGCCTGGGCCAAACTGCCCCAAATCGTCCGCGATCTGGCGATCGAAGCGGACAAGAAAATCGATCTTCAAATGGTCGGCGCCGAGACCGAATTGGACCGGCAGGTGCTGGAACTGATCAAGGACCCGCTGACCCATATGGTTCGTAACTCGACTGACCACGGGCTGGAAGGTCCGACTGACCGGTCCGAGGCGGGAAAATCGTAAACCGGTGTTATTCTCCTCCAGGCCTATCATGAAGGCGGACACATTGTGATCGAGATCGGCGACGACGGCCGTGGTCTCAACATCGACCGAATCCGCAACAAGTGCTTGGAAAACGGATTGGCGACCGAGGCTGAGTTGGACGTCATGCCGAACCAACAGATATACCAGTACATCTTCAATCCCGGTTTCTCGACTGCGGAGAAAGTCACCAGCGTCTCGGGACGCGGCGTCGGCATGGATGTCGTGCGGACCAATATCGAGAAAATTGGCGGTACGATTGAGCTGACCTCAGAATTGGGCAATGGATCTACCTTCACTATCAAGATTCCGCTGACTCTGGCGATCGTCTCGGCGCTGATTGTCGAGTGCGCCGAGGACGAGTTCTTCGTCTTCCGGGACACCAAGCCGTTTGATATTTGCCGCGAAAGTGTGCTGCCGTATTATCTGAAGGAACGGCCGGGCAAAAGACTGCGAATCTGGTGTACGGCGCCCTCAAGCGGGCAGGAACCCTGTTCTATGGCCATGATCCTGACCGAAATGAAGGCCAAAATGTCCGGCTGGAACGTGGATATTTTGGGCACCGATTTGTCGACCGAAATTCTGGATAAGGCCATTCGCGGCACCTATTCCCAGTGCGAGGTGCAGCGCGGGTTGCCGTTTCAACTGCTGGTCAAATACTTCGAGAAGCAGGAAGAAACCTGGTAGGTAAAGCCTGAAATCCGCGATATGGTTAAGTACAAGGAACAAAACTTACTGGAAAGCTTCACCTCCCTCGGCAAGTTCGATATCGTTTTTTGCCGGAACGTGCTGATTTACTTTGATCTTGAAACCAAAGTCGAGGTAGTGGAGCGCACGGCGGCGCTGATGCTCGATGACGGCCTGCTGTTCCTGGGCGGTGCAGAAACGGTTTTCGGTATCACCGACAAGTTCCGCCCGGTGCCCAATTGCCGGCGTGTTTATGAAGTGGCGCGCAATTCGGACAAGGCCGGCTTTTTGAACCCGGACGCTTAGGCCACGAAAAAGGGCGGCAATTGGCCGCCCTAAATCTCAATCATACCTGTGAAATCTAGGCGTCGACCTTGGCCTTTTTCTTAGCCGGTTTCCTTCCGCTGGCCTCTTCCTCTTCCGGATCACGCAGCACATAGCCGCGGCCCCAGACCGTATGGATATAGGTCTCGTCATCCGACGCGGTTGATAGCTTCTTCCGCAGCTTGCAGACAAACACGTCGATGATCTTCAGCTCAGGCTCATCCATTCCGTTGTAGAGATGGTTGAGGAACATTTCCTTGGTGAGCGTGGTGCCCTTGCGTAAAGACAGAAGCTCCAGGATACCGTATTCCTTGCCGGTCAGGTGAACCGGCTTGCCACTGACTTCAACGGTCCGGGCGTCGAGATTGACCGCCATTCTGCCGGTCTGGATGACCGAGTCCGAATGGCCCTTCGACCGGCGCACAATGGCGTGAATCCGGGCGATCAGCTCATCCTTGTTGAACGGCTTGGTCAGATAGTCATCAGCGCCAGTTCCAAGGCCCTTCACCTTATTGTCGGCTTCGGTGAGGCCGGACAGGATTAGAACCGGTGTTTCCACCTTGGAGGCCCGCAAACGGCGCAAGACTTCATAGCCATCCATATCAGGCAGCATCAGGTCCAGAACTATGATGTCGTAGTCATAAAGCTTGCCGATCTCGAGGCCGTCTTCGCCAAGGTCGGTCGTGTCCAGCACCATACCGGCGGAGGACAGCATCATTTCGATGCTCTGCGATGTGGTCGGGTCGTCTTCGACTAGAAGGACACGCATGGCCATACTCTCTCAGAGTTCGAGGTCAAAAGGTTAACGCGTTAACCATATTCGCTAGATGATATATATTCAAGAACGAGTCCGGTATTCTACATCATGAACACCATAGCGTTCAAAAGAGGATGTGGGGATTCTGCCGGAAAACGTCAATACCCTAGGAATTCAGAGGGTTTTACAAATCTTTAAGTGCTCCGTGCGAAGATTTGACGATAAATGCCGGTTTTTCCAAACCAACCAAAAAAGAGAATCGTGTGAGCGTGTCGACCAACATCCTGATCAATGAAATCGGGCGGATACCCGATCATCTGGTCTTTGGCCGGGTGACTTCGGTGCTCGGCATGATGATGGAAGTCAGTGGTGTCGAGGGCGTAGTGTCCATCGGCGATCATTGCCGGGTCGAGGCGCGCACCGGCCGCCATGTTCTCTGCGAGGTCGTGGGTTTCCGTGAAGGTCGGGCGCAAATAATGCCCTTCGGCACCTTGGAAGGCATTGGCAACGGCTGCAAGGTAGAGGTCGGCCGTGGCGATCCTGTCATCTACCCCACCGAAGCCTGGCTCGGCCGCGTGATAAACGCCTTCGGCGAACCCATCGACGGTAAGGGACCGCTGGAGATCGGTGAGACCCCTTATCCGGTGCAATCAAGCCCGCCGCCGGCTCATAGCCGGGTGCGCGTGGGCGACAAGATCGATCTCGGCGTCCGCGTGATGAACGCCTTTCTGACGGTCTGCAAAGGACAACGGATGGGCATCTTTGCCGGCTCCGGCATCGGCAAATCCACCCTTCTGTCCATGATGGCGCGGCATACCGACGCGGACATCAGCGTCATCGGCCTGATCGGGGAGCGTGGCCGGGAAGCCAACGAGTTCATCGAAGACGATCTCGGCGAAGAAGGACTGAAACGCAGTGTCTTGGTGGTCGCCACCTCCGACGAGCCGCCCTTGGTGCGACGCCAAGCGGCCTATCTGACCATGGCGGTGTGTGAATTCTTCCGGGACCGGCAACGGGATGTGCTTTGCCTGATGGACAGTATCACCCGGTTCGCCACTGCCCAGCGTGAAATCAGCCTGTCCGCCGGCGAGCCGCCGGCCACTCGCGGTTATGCGCCGACTGTATTTGCCGAGTTGCCCCGGCTGCTGGAACGGGCCGGTCCCGGGCAAGCGGGCCAAGGGAGTGTGACGGGCCTATTCACCGTATTGGTTGAAGGCGACGATCACAACGAACCGATTTCCGATGCCGTGCGTGGTATTCTCGACGGTCACGTTGCTCTGGACCGGTCTATTGCGGAACGGGGCCGGTTCCCGGCGGTGAATATCCTGCGCAGCATCTCCCGGACCATGCCGGCCTGCAACACAGAGCCGCAGAACGCGATTATCGAGCGCGCCAAGCAGCTAATTTCCGCCTATGACGATATGGCTGAACTAATCCGGCTGGGCGCCTACCGGCAGGGCTCCGACCCTCGGGTGGACGAGGCCATTCATTATTTCCCGGCAATTGACGAGTACCTGCGCCAGGGCAAGGAAGACTCCACCACACTGGAGACCTGTTATCAGGAACTCGCGCAGCTTCTGGATATGGAATACAGTCCCGGAGAGCCTAGCGCATGAAGGACCTCAACACGCTCATTCGGCTTCACAAGTTCCGGGTTGATGAAAAGCGCCGGGAAGTCGGCGGCATGATCGCCGTGGTCACCGATCTGGAACGTCAGGCGCGGGCGTTGGAGGCGGAAATCCGTAAGGAGCAGGAGATCGCATCTAATTCACCGGTCGAGGCCGGCGCCATTTACGGATCATACGCCAACCTGGCCATTAAGCGCCGGGAACAGTTCGCCGCCGCCATCGCCGAGGTGGAGGAACGGCTGGCAGAGGCTCAGGAACAGATGCGTGAGGAGTTCCTCGAGCTTAAGGGGTATGAAATCATTCAGGACTACCGGGACGCCGAGGTGGCTTTGGAAGCCGCCCGCGCCGAACAGTTCGTCCTGGATGAGATCGGTCTGAATGCCTACCGCCGCCGCAAGGCCGAGGAAGTGTAATTCAGCTTATATGGATATTTGCCGGTCGATGCCGTCGCTGAAGGACGGCATGGGAACTTCGGTGAATTTGTTGTCTGCCTGAAACACCACGCCACCCGTCACGCCTGTGGCCTCGTTAAAATCGACAAAAATCTGATTGATGTCCCGGCGCATGAGACGCGGGAACGGGCGTTCCGTGCGGACGATTAGATCAAACTTCTTGCCCTCGGCTTTGACCAAGCCATCCAATTGCACCCGCCCGAGGCGGCTCAGTTCCACATCTATCAGGAACCGGGCTGTCTCATCGGAACTGCCTTCTTCATCTGATGTCCCGGAGCGGCCGCGAAGATGCATGTAAAGCTGCTCCAGCAGCGCACCGTTATAAAACGGTATCAGGGCTGAACGCCAATCATTCGCCGGCTGGTCGCCAAAGGCCCGGGAGATTTGCGCAAACTCCTCCGATAGCCGGTTGGCAGTATCGGGCCAGTCCTGTTGGAGGAGGGCGTTGTTCTGGTCTCCCAGCCATTGGGACACATCGCCGCCCCGAAGCGCGGAGAGAAAGAATAACAGGTTTGCGGTCAGTGCGCCATTGGCCTGCGGTACCGGCGGCGCGGCTTGCGCCTGTCCCCCTGCCGCCGCTTGGATATGCGCCAGGGCCTCTGCCAATGCCGGCCAGTCGCGGGTTGCGTAAATGATCTCCGCGCCTGCGCTGATGGAGAGACTAAGCCCAGTTTGACCAGGGGTGGACACCACTTCTATAGACAGCCGGCTACCCAACGGGATCGGTGATTTGGTGTCCACGATCAGTTGACCGATCGGGGTATCGACCACCGGTTGACCGGCCTGGGTCATGGCCTTGACCGATCCCTGGAAAATCTGGCCCGCCTGAAGTCCCGTGATGGCGGAGGAGGGAGCCGCGGCCTGACCCGCACTCTGGCCTCTGGGAACGATGCCCAGGATACGGATGACAATCTGCTGTCCTACCTGTAAACCGGGAGAGGTAGTGGCTGTTTGTGCTGGAGCCGCCGCTGTTGTTCCACCGGCCTGACTGGCTTGTGTGGCTAGAGACAGTGTCGAGCCAGTTTGTGTGGTGGCGCTCAGCCCGCCCGGTGTCGTCCCCGGGCCGGCGTTGGTTGCGCCTGGCAAACGCACAACGGTCGCTTTCAGGACCGCGCCGATATCTAGCTTGATCTGGCCGTCCGCCGGAACCGATTGCAACGCTGAGCCCGTTTGCGCCGCCGCTTGCCCGGCTTGTTGAGATGTGGCCGGTGTGGCTGTCCCGGAAGACGCCGGGGTGGATCGTTGCGCAGCGCCTGTCTGGACCGGTTGCGCCGTACCCGCCTGACCTTGAGGCAGGGCGTTCAGCAGGACTTGGAGCTGCGGAATCAAGGACCGGATTTGCAACTGGAAGCTTGCGCCTTCCGGAAGCTTAACGTTGGTGTGAAGCAACATTGTCCCAAGGTTCGTTTGCACCTCCGCCACGTTCGGACGGGGCAGCGCCAGGAGCTGGGCATTAAGCGTCGAGCCGACCGGCAGTTCTATCAGCGCGGGCGGTGGATTAGGGATCGTAGCTGTGTGCGCCGGTGCGGCGCCGGGTTGATTCGGAACGGGAGTTGCGGGCGGCGGCAGAACGGTCGCCATGGCTCAGCCTACGAGTTTGTCGGCGATGGCGTTAACGTCGAGGGCGGCTTCGGTGTTGGGGAATCTGACGAGCAGAGGCGCCTGCGCGCGGATTGAATCGCGGACCTTGGGGTCGTGGCGGATCACCCCGGCCAGCGGCGGGGAGAACTTCAGGAAACCCTGACAGGCCTTGAGGATCGTATTGTAGGTGCGTTCCCCTTCCTTGGTGGAATTGGCCATATTGACCACTACCCGGATATCCTTGTTGGGCCGTTCCATATGGGTGATCTTGATAAAGGCGTAGGCGTCGGTCAGGGCTGTCGGCTCATCAGTGGTGACCACCAGGATGGTATCCACGTTATTGGCGAGATTTCGGACCGTCCGTTCGACACCCGCGCCCAGATCAAGCACAACGTTTTGGTAGGCCGACGACAGCAGGATCAAATCTTCGCCCAGGTCATGCAGCCGGTTCGGTGACACATTGGCCAAGTTTCCGGAGCCGGAATGCCCGGCAATGATGTCAAAGCCGCCGTCCTGGAACGGCAGGGCCGCCTGATTGAGCGCCATCTTGCGGCTGACCACGCTGCCGAGATCGTGTTTCGGCATCAACCCCAGCTGAATATCCACATTGGCCAGGCCCAAATCACCGTCGAACAGCAGGGTCTTTCGCCCCTTCAACGACAAGGCATGCGACAGCGTGATGGAAAACCAGGTCTTGCCGACGCCGCCTTTGCCGGAGGCAACGGCGATCATGCCGTTACTACACGGCTTGGTGCTGGGCGCAGCTTGTTGTTCGGTTGTCGGGCTGGTCTCCTGCACGTCGTGCTCCACTCATCCACCCTTTGGAGATCGATTACTTTGGCAGTATAGGCTAACAGACCGGCGGTGCGGCAAGTTATATGTGCTCCACCGTTTTAATCTTGGCCTTGGGGTGAACCTCGTTCTGGGACATCACCACGGTGGAGGGCCGGAACCGTTCGACGATCGAGCGGACATAGGGCCGGATGGCCGGGCTGGTCAACAGGACCGGGGTTTCGCCCATCATGGCCTGGCGTTCAAATGTCTGACGGATGGCGGCGATGAATTCCTGCAATTTGCTGGGCGCCATGGAGAGCTGCATCTCGTCGCCAGTGCCGACCAGGGATTCGGCGAAGGCCTGCTCCCACTCCGGCGACAGGGTGATCAGATTGATCACGCCGTCGGGGTTAGCGTTGGCGTCGCTGATCTGGCGGGCCAGACGGGTGCGGACATGTTCGGTGATGGCGTTGATGTTGCGGGTCTGGGCACAGGCTTCGGAAATACCTTCCAGAATGGTCGGTAGGTCGCGGATCGATA
This sequence comes from Rhodospirillaceae bacterium, assembly GCA_038127535.1. Lineage (GTDB taxonomy): Bacteria > Pseudomonadota > Alphaproteobacteria > Rhodospirillales > UBA2165 > JAYPHU01. Next base: position 48,197 of record JAYPHU010000027.1, read on the forward strand.
TGCGCTCCTCCAGCAGGTTCTGCAAGGTCCGCTGAATGCCGCCGACGGTGATCTGGGTCGGTACGATATCGGCGATCAACTTCTGATGATCTTTGTCCAGATCGTCGAGCAGCTTCTGGGTTTCCGCATAAGACAGCAGTTCCGCCATATTGTCCTTGATCACTTCCGTCAGGTGCGTGGTGATTACGGTCGGCGCGTCCACCACTGTATACCCCCGGAACATGGCTTCCTCCCGGCCCTGGGAATCGATCCACATGGCGGGCAGGCCGAAGGTCGGTTCCGTCGTCGCCTCGCCGGAAATCGTAATGTCTTCACCGCGGGGGTCCATGACCAGCAGCATGTTGGGACGTAGGTCTCCGTTGCCCGCGTCGATCTCCTTAACCCGGACGACATAGTTATTGGCGCCCAACTGCATGTTGTCCTGGATGCGTACGGCTGGCATGACAAAGCCCATTTCGATAGCCATCTGCCGGCGCAGCGCCTTGATCTGATCGGTCAGCCGCTGGCCTTCCTGGCCTTCATTGATTAGGGACAAGAGGCCGTAGCCCAGTTCGAGGCGAAGGTAATCGATCTTGAGAACCTGGGAGATGGGTTCTTCGGTCGGCGCGGCGTCTTCCGCCTCTTTGGCTTCGGCCTCTTCCATCTTCTCGACATACTTCTTGTGTTCCTGGCGATTCATCACAAAGGCGACGCCGCCCAGGCCGCCGGCTAAAACCACAAATGGCACCGCCGGGATGCCCGGCAGCAGCGCCAGAGACACCAGCAGGAACGATACCATGCCCATGGATTTCGGTTTTCGGCTGAGCTGGCCGAACACCGCCTTTTCCATAGGGCCCGAGACGCCGCCTTTGGTGACCAGCATGCCGGCCGCGGTGGAGACAATAAGCGCCGGTATCTGCGAGACCAATCCATCGCCGACGGTCAGCCGGGTAAATGTGTCGAGAGCAACGCCGAATTCCATATCCTTTTGAACGATGCCGATGATGATGCCGCCGACGATATTGATACCAGTAATCATCATGCCGGCGACGGCGTCGCCCCTGACGAACTTGGCGGCGCCATCCATAGCGCCGAAGAAAGAACTTTCGTCTTCCAGGTCTTGGCGGCGGCGACGGGCCTCCGCTTCATCGATCAGGCCGGATGACAGGTCCGCATCGATGGCCATTTGTTTGCCCGGCATGGCGTCCAAGGTGAAGCGCGCCGCAACCTCGGCGATCCGGGTGGAGCCCTTGGTGATCACGATAAAGTTCACGATGACCAGGATGGCAAAGACGATAATGCCGATAACGAAGTTGCCGCCCATGATAAAGCCGCCGAAGGCTTCGATCACCTGGCCGGCGGCGTCCGTGCCGGTGTGTCCGTCCGCCAGGATCAACCGAGTGGATGCCAGGTTCAACGCCAGCCGGACCATGGTCGCGATCAGCAGGACCGTGGGGAAAGAGTTAAAGTCCAGGGGCCGGTCCATGAAAATCACGGTCATCAGAATGAGAACTGCAAACATCATGGAAAAGGCGAGGCTCATGTCCAGCAGCCACTTGGGCATCGGCAGGATCAAGATAACTAGGATGGCGACGACTCCGAACGCCAGCATGATGTCGCCGCGGGCGACGGCATTTTTTATTCGGAGAAACAGGTCCGTGCCGATCGCACCGATTGCTTTCTCGGTGGCCGAGGGCGGCGGCGTATCAAACATGTTTGCCGCTTCCGCGGGCGGTTGCCCTGCAGGCGCGGCCGCCAACTCGCCGCGGCCGGCTATTTCTACGTCAGGGGATGTCTCGGCCATACGTTAGTTATTCGACCTCCACGCCGTCGTCACAGGGACGAATGTTCACCACCATCGCCGGGCAAAGGCACGGCGACACCTTGTTCGTTATATTGTTTTAGTTTGTTCCGTAGAGTGCGGATTGAAATACCCAGGATCTTTGCCGCATGGGTTCTGTTGCCCAGGCAATGCTCCAAAGTATCGATAATCAGCCCTTGTTCGACTTCTGCCACGGTCTTACCGACCAGGTTGACCCCGGCAGTTATCGCCGACGCCCCCGTCGGCACGCCGCTATCGGCTGACTCGCCCTGAAGCTGCAGGATCTCCGGCGAGACCACACCGTCGGCGGCCATCAGGACGCCCCGGTGCATGGTGTTTTCCAATTCCCGAACATTGCCGGGCCAGGCGTATGCCTGCATCTGCTGCAAGGCCTCGGGCGAAAGGGTGATCTCGCCTAGATTGTTTTCCTCGGCATATTTTTCCGCAAAATGCTGGGCCAGGAGGCTGATGTCCTCGGGCCGGTCGGCCAAGCGCGGCATTTCAATCGTGATTACGTTCAGCCGGAAATACAGGTCTTCCCGGAAGGCGCCGTTGGCGACCTCTTCCGGCATGTTCCGGTTGCTGGTGGCGATGATCCTGACATTGACCTTGATCGGAGTCTTGCCGCCGATCCGGTCGATCTCCCGCTCCTGGATGGCTCGCAGCAGCTTGGCTTGCAGCCGCAGGTCCATTTCCGAAATTTCATCCAGCAGCAGGGTGCCGCCGTTGGCTTCCTCGAACTTGCCGATCCGCCGCGAGACAGCGCCGGTAAAGGCCCCTTTCTCATAGCCGAACAGTTCCGATTCCAGGAGGTTCTCCGGAATGGCCGCACAGTTAACCGCGACAAATGGCTTGTCGGCCCGGGGGCTACGGCGATGGATATAGTGCGCCATCAGTTCCTTGCCAGTGCCGGATTCGCCGACCACTAGAACGCTGGCATTGCTCCTGGCGATCTGTTCGGCGGTTTTGAGAGCCTTCACCATTGCTGGGTCCTGATGGACGATGGTGTGGGTTTCTTCCGCCACGGCTTCCAACACGGCCGCGATAAGATCCGAATCCGGGGGCAGGGGGATGTATTCCTGCGCGCCTGCCTTAATGGCCTGGACCGCAGTGTTGCTGTCGTCGCCTACACCGCAGGCAACCACAGGAACATCAATTCTTTCGCTCTGCAGGCTGGTGACCAGGGTGGCGATATCCATCCCCGAGTCGATCATGATAACGTCCGCGCCTTGCCCCGCCCGCAATGCCTTTAACCCTGCCTCAATGTCGTCCGACTGGGTTACTTTTGCACCGCGTGCAACGGCTATTTGGCTCGCCGCACCGATCTGCCCACCAAGAGCGCCGATAATCAGTAAGCGCATGTTGTTTATTATCTCCCCAAATTATTAATTATTCGAAAAAGCGGACCCGTTCCGAGGGGGATAAAATGCTGTTTAACAGCATTTCCAGCCGGCGCGGGTTTTCCTGCCGTCCGACAGACGCCACACCGATCAGGTAGATGTTGTTTATGGTCTCTTCCATCACGGAGTTCCGCTCGAATTTTGCGGCCAGCGGGGTGAACATCAGATTAGCCAGCAATGCGCCGTAGAACGTGGTCAGGAGGGCCACCGCCATCCGCGGGCCGATAGTCGTCGGATCGTCCAGTCCGCCCAGCATCTACACCAATCCAATCAAGGTGCCGATCAGGCCCATGGCCGGCGCGAATTCGGCCGCCCGGCGCAGGACGTTTACAATTTTCTGATGCCGGACGATCATCGCTTCCATGTCCCGGCGGAGAAGCCGGTCCACCTCGGCACCCGGAATACCATCGACGATCATGGCGTTTCCCTTATGAAGGAACGCCTCGCCACGCATTTTATCGATCACATCCTGCAAAGACAGAATCCCGTGCCGCCGTGCCAGACAGGAAATCTGCAGCACGTGAAGCGCCGCTTCCCGGGGCTCCCGGCTGGAATGGAGCAGGGTCTTCGAGAGAACGCCGACGGTCTGCGTCATCTCGCCAAAGGAGAAACACACCAATGTCGCGGCGAACGTGCCGCCCAGCACGATGATAAGTGCCGTCGTATTGATAAATGCCGTCGGCGAACCTTCGAGAGAGATCGCGATCGCGATCAACGCAAGAGCGACGACAATACCGACGACGGTAGCAAAATCGAAGTTTTGCCGGGCCGGTGATATTCGGAGTTCTTCGTCGGCCATGGAAGCTACTCGGGCAAGTCCTAGGTCCGGTCTGTCTTGATGATTTCCGTCATCGTGATCCCCAGCCGGTCCTCGAGAACCACGACCTCGCCGCGAGCCACCAGACGGTTATTCACATAGATATCAATGGCTTCTCCGACTTTGCGGTCCAGTTCCACGACGGCGCCCCGGCCAAGTTTCAGAAGCTGCTGCACTTCCATTGTCGATTTGCCCAAAACAGCGGCCACCTGCACTGGGATGTCATAGACGGCTTCCAGGTCCTGCGCGCTGCGGGGGACATCGGGAATCTCATTCTCGGTCGCCGGAACGTTGTCGCCGTCGCTATTGTCATCCCCGGCAGGTGCGGGCGCAGGCGCCGGTGTGGCCTCCGCGCCGTCGTCTTCCAGCTCGTTCAGTTCAAAATCCTGGTCAGCCATCTCGGCCTCCTAACATCAATCGTTCGTCGCCGTCTCCGCCTCGTCGGACGGTGCGTCCGGGTCGCCCCCGGCGGGTGGGCCGGTGTCATTTAATTCTTCCGGCGCTTGCATCTCTAACGTGGCCGCCGGCTCGGACTGTTCCGCCGGCACCGCCTCATCTGCCGCTTCCGGCAGCGCACCGAGTTCTATCCTTTTATCAACAACCTCTGAAATTTCTTCTAACAGCTCGTTCGGGTCCCGTTTGGCGTAACCGCTTTGCCAGTCAACCCTCAGCTCGCCATTCTGCAGCTCGGAATCGCCCTTAACGGATAGCTTTCCGCGATAACCGCTTTGGCTCAATTGTGCTTCGATTCGCTCCTTAAGCGGTGCGGCATACTCTTCCTGCACCCTGACGGACAAGCGGGGTTCGTGCAGCAGATTCGACATGATCTCCTCAGCCGCATTGGCGACTTCATTAAAACCGCCTTGTTCATTGAGGACGGGGAACAGCTTTTTGCAAATCGCCAGCGCCAATATCGCCGTTTCCTTGTGAAACTCTTCCAGATTGTCGGCCTGAACCTGATGAATGCCGGACACCTGTTCGTTGAGCTGACCGACCACGCCGATCAATTGTTGCTCGATGGCGCCCATGGCTTCCTGATTGCCCTCGGCCTTACCTTGGTTGAAGCCTTCCTGCCGGGCGGCATCCAACTCTTCCTGGCTAAAGGTCGGTTCCGGGGGCTCTTCCGGTTCTTCCGGCTCGATGCCCTCTTCCTCGGCCTCCTCCCGGACGATTTCTTCCATCAATTTGACGTCGTCGAAATCGAAGTCGAACAGGAATTTCTCTAATTCTGCCATGTCGGTTGATTCGGTTCCCTAGAACACCAGTTCGTCTTCTTCGCCGCCGCCGGCGATGACGATCTCG
>JAYPHU010000028.1:0-46780 GCA_038127535.1 Rhodospirillaceae bacterium
GGCTCTATTCCGATCCGCCCAGACTGCGTCGGTCGATGGCCACCGCTTTCACCAGCGCATAAACCTGCTTGCCCGGTGTGAGACCAAGCTCACGCACGGACTTTCGTGTGATCCGGGCGATCAGCGGCCCCCCCACGTCCAGCAGCAGATCAAGCTGCGGCCCGTCCGTATCTCGGATTTCCGCGATCGTCCCGGCAAATACATTCAGCACGCTGGTCTCCCTGGGCTTATCCAACATGAGCGAGACGTCTCGCGCCCGAATGTGCGCCCGTAGCGCGGTGCCTGGCGTGCTGTGCAGACCGGCGATCCAGATGGTGCCGCCGGCAAATTTAAGCTCACCGAGGTCAAAATCACTGTCATAGTTTTGATATGTGGCATCGATGACCGCGCCCGCGTCGGGCAGGGTGGACAGGGGGCTGATATCCAGCCGGCTCATAAGGTCGGCCACCGCGCCTTCACCGGCTACGGTCCCGTTCTCGACGACGACCATGTGGTCGGCGATCCGGATGACCTCGTCCAGGGCGTGGCTTACATAAAAGATCGGGATTCCCAGTTCGTCCCGGACCCGTTCGATCGAAAGCAGAATCGCGGCCCTCAAAGCGGCGTCCAGAGATGACAAGGGCTCATCCATGAGAAGGAGTTCCGGGCGCGAGAGGAGCGCTCTACCGATGGCGACCCGCTGCTTTTCGCCACCAGACAGGCTATTGGGACGGCGATCCAGAAGGTGGCCGATCTCCAACAGCCGCACCACTTCTTCCATCTCTATGATGCGGCCATCCGCCGGCCCGAAGTTCGCGCCATACAGCAGATTTCGCTGCACGTTCAGGTGAGGAAACAACCGGCCGTCCTGAAAAACGTACCCCACGCGCCGTTGGTGAACGGGTAGGTTGATATTTGCGCCACTGTCATAGATCGGACGGTCGCCGATGCGGATGTAGCCTTGGTCCAGCGGGAAGAGCCCGGCAATGGCGTTAACGATCGATGATTTGCCCGCGCCGGACCGGCCGAAGATCGCGGTAATGCCATCCGCGCTACCGGTGAAGGAGGCGTCCAAGGTGAAGCCGGGTAGTTGGCGTTGGAGTTGAACCTCTATCACGCACCACCGCCTTGCCGCCGAACGAGGCGGCGGGAAACCAGTTCGGAGATGATCAGTGCGGCGAGCGCGAGCACGACGGAGATGATCACAAGCCGCAGCGCGTTGTCTTCCCCGCCGGGTGTTTGCACTTGAGTGAACAAGGCTAGAGGCAGGGTTCTGGTTTCCCCCGGAATATTGGAGACAAAGGTGATGGTCGCGCCGAACTCGCCCAGGCTGCGAGCGAACGCCAGAATTATCCCGGTGAGAATGCCGGGCAGGATGAGCGGCAGGGTAATGGTGCCGAAGACTTGTAGCGGCGGCGCGCCTAGTGTGGCGGCAGCGTCTTCCAGCCCCCGGTCCACCGCCTCGATGGAGAGGCGGATCGCCCGCACCATCAACGGGAACGCCATGACGGCGGAGGCCACGGCCGCGCCTTTCCACGAGAATATCACGGTGATGCCGAACCAGTCGTAGAGCCACGCGCCGATAGGTCCCTGCCGGCCCAATAGCACTAGCAATAGGTATCCGACGACGACGGGTGGCACCACCAGGGGCAAATGGACCAGACCGTCCACCAGTATACGTCCGGGGAAGGTCTTGCGGGCCAATAGCCACGCCACCGCGATGCCGAAGGGCATGCTGAGCCCGACGCTCCAAAAGGCGACTTGCAGACTGAGGAGAACGGCTTCCGTCTCGGCGGGGGAGAGGCTTAACATGCTAATCCACCACAAATCCGTCGTGGCTGAAGATGGCTTTGGCAACTTGGCTTTGGAGCGCTATCAGGAATTGCCGCACAGCAGGCCGATCTTTGCCGCGCACAATAGCGGCCAAATAGTTGATCGGGTCATGGCTGACCGCCGGGACGTGATACAGCACGTGCAGGTTCGCGCTCTGTCGCGCATCAGAGTGATAGATAATGCCGGCGGGTGTTTCGTCCCGTTCCAGCAGTGCGACCGTGGCTCTGGCGTTCACTGTCCGCGCAAGCCTGGGAGCGGCGTAGTCCCAGAGACCCAGATGTCTCAGTGCCTGCCGGCCGTAAAGCCCCAACGGCACGTGATCCGGGTCCGCCATGGCGAGGCGTCCGGTTTTCAGAACGCCGGAGAGTGTTGTATCGTCCATCAACATATACGGCGTAAAAATTTTCTGAGGCGTAACCAGAACCAAGCGGTTTGCTGCAATTATCATGGTTGTATTGGTTTCGAGCGAGGCCTCTTCTGCGGCGTAGTTCATCCAGGCTTTGTTGGCGGAAATGAAAATATCCGCCGGCGCACCCTGGACGATTTGCCGGGCGAGGGACGAACTGGCGGCGAATGAGAGCCTCACTTTGGTCTTTGTTAGATTCTTGTATTGCCGGGAGATGCTCTCCAGCGGTTTGGTCAAGCTGGCGGCGGCGAAAACCAGAACGGAGTCAGCATTGTCGGCCAACACCATCTTGCCCGGAAGGATTCCCAGGCACGCCGCCACGAGTACAAAGGTAGACAAGATTCGAAACATCATCCGTTCCAGCCCAAAATAAGCGTTATATACGACGGTATATAACGCTTGGCTAAAATAAAGCCTGGCTCAGCCGCCGTAAAGATCATCCGGGTTGGTAACAATCTCGGCGATTTCCTGAACTTCACCATCACGGACGGCGTTGAAGAAGCAATTGCGCCGGCCCGTGTGGCAGGCAACGCCAGCTTGATCCACGACCAGCAGGATGGTGTCATTGTCGCAATCCCAGCGCAGTTCGATCATGGTCTGTACCTGACCTGAGCTTTCACCTTTCCGCCATAACGCGCCCCGGGAGCGAGACCAATACACGCCACGGCCTTCGCGCAGGGTCGTTTCGACGGCTTCCCGGTTCATCCAGGCCATCATCAGCACTTCGCCGGTGTCGTGCTGTTGCGCAATCGCCGGGATCAGCCCGTCTGCATTGAAAGACAAGGTCTCCAGCACGGTTCGGATTGTTTGCTCGTTGATATCACTCATCATCTTCTCCAGGCGCAGGGTTTCCTCTTTTCGGCTGCGCGTGTCAACCAGCCTTGCAGGAACTCGTCGGCCACGGTGACCGAGAGGCAACTAATGCCGATCAGCAATATGAAGAGCGCGCCCAGGTGTTCCAGGACGGTAGCGGTAACGACGGCGCCCCGGTTGTTGGTCGCGGCAATCGCCATAACGATCCGGCAAAATAGGATGCTGCGCACCCCGAAGATCGCCATGGTGATGGCAATGCCGGCGATGATTGCGACGACCAGAAGAATGCCGATCCCGACGATGTCGCCGGCGAGGGCAAGCAACATGACCAGGATCGCCCCGGTGCAGGGGACGAGGTCAGCCAGAAACGCCGGCACGCTTTGCTGTCTCAGTCCATATTGATGATGGCTGTGTGGTATAGGAGGAGGGGCGCCGTCTCTCTTTCCAACGCGATAGCGTTGGATCGCGCGGACCAGCAGAACGGCGCCGATCGCCGCGATCAACCCGAAGCTGATGATACGGATCCAGATTGATTCCGCCGGCGAGCCGCCGACGAAATGGCGAAAAGACAGGTCGACCAGCCACACCAGAACTACCGCCGAGATCACGTGCGTCACGACAATCAGTAGCCCCATATACATGCCCGCCACAACTTGGCGTCCTGGCCGATGAAGGCGTACGTGACAATTATTTTGCCGTGACCGGGCCCAAGGGCCTGCACAGCGCCGTAAAGGAAGGCGAGGCCGACGCCGGAAAACCATGCGACGGTCGAGGCCCCTTGTTTGAGGGTCAGCATATACTCGCCGATTTCCTGAACAATGGTGCGCTAAATTTAGATGGCGTAATTAACGGCCTAGGTAAATGAATCAAGGGATTGCGCCGTAGCCGCCTGCGCGAACAATGTGGCACACAAGATGAGAATCAACAGTGGGAGGGCCCGCCGCACGGTCATTGACTCCCGAGGGGCAATAATCTCGAATCCGTTATTCTGCAACTCTACGAAAAATCCCGAGGGGCGGCCATGACCAACAAAAATTACGAGCACATCATCTTCGAGGTGGAGGACGGGGTCGGTAAGATCACCTTCAACCTGCCGCAGTTCGGCAACGCCCTGGACTTTCAAGGCATCCAGGAAACCCTGGCCGCCTTCATGGAAGCCGAAGCCAGGGATGATGTAGGCGCGGTGCTGGTCACCGGCAATGGCAACGCCTTTTGCGCTGGGTTTAACCTGAGGAAAATTCCCGACATCACCGACGATCTGAGTGAAATCAAGGAACACTTCCAGGAACTGGCGCTCTGGTGGCATCAGATTTTTCACCGGATGGTGCGCATCAAGAAGCCCGTCCTGGCGGCGGTGAACGGCGCGGCGGCAGGTGCAGGCCTCGGCATGGCCCTGTGCGCCGACATGGTTGTCGCCAAGGAAAGCGCGTCGTTTTTGTGTGCGTGGCACACAATCGGCCTCGCCAACGATGCGACCACCAGTTATTCGCTAGTCAAGATCGTCGGATTCCGCCGGGCGATGGAATTGATGTTCACTAATCGGACATTGAGCGCGCAGGAGGCCTATGACTGGCAAATCGCCAATCGCGTCTATAGTGAGGCTGACTTCGAAGTCAATGTGGATCAAATCGCCAAGGATCTGGCCGCCGGCCCGACGCACTTACAGGGCATGGCCAAGGAAAGCTTCCATATGGGCTGGCGGCGGTCCTTGGAAGAGGCGACCGAGTTTGAAATCCAGAACGTGATGAAGTCCGTGGACGATCCGTATTTTGTCGAAGCCCTGCGCAAGTTTCTGAACAAGGAAAGCCGCAGCAACGTGGAACAGGTCCGGCTGCCCTAGAGGAGATCGCCATGCTTACCGCCTATCAGATGGTTTGGATGTCGGCGGAACGTCAGCCCGACAGCCTGGCACTTATCGATGACAAGACTGACCAGTCGCTGACCTACGGTGAGCTGATCCGGGAAGTGGACGAAATCGCGGCCGGTCTGCACGCCAAAGGCATCGGCGAGAGGGATGTGGTGGTGACCGCGCTACCGAGCCTCTATGAGCATTGTCTATTGCTGTTGGCGTTGGCGCGGCTGGCGGCGGTGCCGGCTCTGCTGAACTTTCGCCTGACCCCGGAGGAGCTGTCGCAACTGGCCGGCGATGCGCACGCCAAGGCGGCGGTGATCATGCCGGACCCGGCGGTGGCCGCGGCGCTTGTGGGGGTGTTGCCGGCCGATGCGCCGGTGTGGAGCGTAGGAGAGCTGGACGGCGCGGAACCGTTTGCCGGCTGCCGGGGCGACATACTGTCATTGCCGTGCCCGGATCCGGCCCGCGAAGACCCGGCGTTTATCTTCTATACGTCCGGCACGACGGGGCTGCCGAAAGGCGTGCTGATCAGTCACCGGACGACGGAACACCGCATTCTTTGGCTCTCTACCCAGGCGGGCCTGCGCCACGGCGCGCACACAAGAACACTTGGCTTTATGCCACTCAGTCACGCCATTGGCTTCTATGGGGTGTTTCTGGTGACCCTGGCGATGAACGGCAGCTATTACGTCATGTCCGCCTTCAATCCGGTGGAGGCTGTCGACATGATCGAGCAAAACGAGATCAGCTACATGTTTTCCGTGCCGCAGCTTTACTTCGCCATGACCAAGGCGGCCAACTACGTGCCGGAAAAAATGGCCTCGACCGAACTGGTGCTGTACGGCGGCGCGGCGATCCCGCCAGCCTTGCTGGATCACATGGATAATGCCTGGGCGGCGGATGTCCGCCATATCTACGGTACTACCGAGACCATGTGTTCGCTGTATAACCCGATGCCGGTCGGCCAGCCGGCGCGGCTGCGCCCCGGCTTTTATTCCCGGACCCGGATTGTGAAGATCGGCGGCAGGCATGACGATCTGGTCAAGCCGGGGGAAGAGGGGGAACTTATCGTCGATGCAACCGTGGACACCATCTTTACCGAATACCTGAACCGCCCGGACGCCACGGCGGAGAAGCTCCGCGATGGCTGGTACTACACCGGTGATGTCTGCCTGCTGCACGAGGATGGCGACGTAGACCTGATCGGGCGGACCGACGATATCATCCGCTCCGGCGGAGAGAACCTGCATCCTGGCGAGATCGAAGACGTGTTGGCGCAGCATCCCGGCGTCAAAGAAGTTTCCGTGATCGGCGTGCCTCACGAGAAATGGGGTGAAGCTGTAACCGCCTGTGTCGTGGGCGAGGCGGAAGCGAGTGAGCTGGATCAGTTTGTCCGCGACCAGGGGCTCGCCGGGTTCAAAGCGCCGAAAGCCTATCTTAGCCTGGAAGTGTTGCCGCGAAACGCCGCCAACAAAGTCCTGCGGCGGGAGCTGAAAACAGCTGCGGAGGCCGCCAAAGCAGGCGGCGACGGCACTTATACCGAATTCTAGGACGGGCTTTTCGCCGCCAGACAGCCGGTAATCGCAGACGTGATGTTTTCGAGGATGATCGAGTAGCTCCCGGGCCCCGGCGGCAGGCTCGCCCCTAAAGGATCCAACACGAGTACTTTTGCCGGCGAGTCGGCGGCCAGCATGTCGACGGTGCGGGATTTGAACTGCGGCTCCCCGAAGATACAGCGGATCTTGTGTTCCGCGATTTCGCGCTTCAGATGAGACAAGCGTTTGGCGCTGGGGGATCGATGATGGCCTTCGCCCACGGAGCCAATGGGCTTCAGACCGTAGTGCTTTTCGAAATACTGAAACCCGTCATGAAAGACGAGATAGGGCCGCCCGGCAGCCGCGCTCAAGCCGCTTCTCAGGCGATTGTCCAGCGCCGTTAGCTCGCGCCGCAGCGCCGCGAAATTTTCCTGATACCTCTTGCCGTTCTTCGGGTCGATTTTTTGTAGACTGCGCGCAATGTGAGCCGCCATGGCGATCCCGTTGAGCGGGTTGAGCCAGATATGGGGATCTGGTGCCTGTGCCCCGCGCTTTTGGCCGTGTGTGTGCGCATGCCCGTGATCATGCCCGTGATCATTTCCCCAGTCGTTGCCTCCCCGAAGGGGGTGCGTGGTGAGCCCCGACGCCTTAATCATCGATAGAACCTGTGTGTCCGCGCTGAGCGAGGCAATTGATTCCGTCAAAGCGGCTTCTAGTGTGGGACCGACCCAGATCACCAGATCGGCTTTCCGTAAATTTTTCGCTTGAGACGGCTTTAATGAGAAATGATGGGGAGAGGATGTTGGCGGCAGCAGCAAATGAGGCGTGCCGACGCCGTCCATAATCTTGGCGGCCAAGGAATGGACCGGTTGGATGGACACGGTGACCGACGGACCGGCGGCCTTGGTCGGGGTCGCGGCAAGTGAGACACAGAGTGTCAAAAGAAGAGCAATGAGCGTACGCATGGTGGCCTGGTGTTAATCACGTCTTGGAATGTTATAGTATAACACAAATATGTTACAGTATAACATTCGTCAATAACGAACCGCGTAAGACCTGGGAGAAAATTATGTCCGCCGATGACGGCGCCGCGCCATTGGATGAATGGCCGGGGGACCATAACCACGAACATTGCATTGCCGACGCCCTGGACCGGGCGGAGGAGCTTTGTGCCGGCAAGGGCGTGCGCCTGACTGCGCTGCGCCGCCGGGTATTGGAACTTATCTGGGACAGTCATAAACCGGTCGGGGCCTACGCCATCCTGGATATCCTGAAAGACGACCAGCGCTCTGCCGCGCCGCCGACAGTATACCGGGCTCTGGATTTCCTCATCGAACATGGGCTAGTGCACCGCATTCAGAGCCTCAATGCCTTTGTCGGCTGCGCCGATCCGGATCATGCCCATGCGGGATTTTTCCTGATCTGCAATGAGTGTGGTGATGCGGTTGAGATCGAAGATGAGAATGTCGACCGGGCCGTCGCCGCCACGGCCAAGGGTCGCGGTTTTGATATTTTCACCCAAACCGTCGAAGCGACCGGAAGGTGTCCCCAATGCCGGACAGCCTGAATACAGACACCAACGCGCTGATCAGCACCATGGGGCTCTCGGTGCGGCTGGACGGACGGGATATCCTGAACGGGATCGACCTCTCCATTGGAGAGACGGAGATCGTCACCGTGATCGGGCCGAACGGCGCGGGGAAGAGCACCCTGATCAAAACCTTGCTGGGCCTCGTCTCGCCGACGACCGGGAACGTCTTACGCCGGCCCGGCCTGACCATCGGCTATATGCCGCAAAGCCTCAGCCTTAATCGCAATATGCCCATGTCGGTGCGACGTTTCGTCGGCATGTCCGTGGGCGGTGGAAAGGGGCAACGGCAGGCTGTTTTGGAGGAAACCGGCGTCGCTCACATCGTCGATTCCTCGATTCATGATGTGTCGGGCGGGGAGTTCCAGCGAGCTTTGTTGGCCCGGGCTCTCTTACGCGATCCTGACCTACTGGTTTTGGATGAGCCGGCCCAGGCTGTTGATATCAGCGGCCAGGCGGAGCTCTACCGGTTGATCGAGAAAATCCGGGACCGGCGGGGCTGCGGCGTGCTGATGGTGTCTCACGATCTCCATCTGGTGATGAGCGCGACGGATCGGGTGGTCTGTATCAACAATCACCTGTGCTGCGCCGGCCATCCGGAAGCGGTCAGCCGCGATCCAAGTTATGTGGCGCTGTTCGGCGATCAGGTTGCAGCGACCCTGGCGCTCTATCACCACGATCACGACCACACCCACACCGTGGATGGCCATGTGGTGCATCACCACGGCGAAGAGCATGAGCATCATCACGAGGGCCATGATCTTGGATGATTTTGTCCTCCGCGCCGTGCTCGCCGGGATTGCGGTTGCCGCCGTGGCCGGGCCCTTGGGCTCTTTCGTTGTGTGGCGGCGGATGGCCTATTTCGGCGACACGCTCTCGCATTCTGCGCTCCTCGGTGTCGCCATCGGTCTCTTGGCAGGGATTGATCTTGGGCTCGGCGTTATCGCCGTCTGTCTGGGTGTGGCGGTTCTTCTCGTGGCCTTAAGTCGACGGCGCAGCGTACTGGCGGGAGACACACTGCTGGGCATTCTGTCTCATGGGACCCTGGCGTTGGGGCTTATTGTCGTCGGCTTCATGGGTAATCAAGGCGTCGATCTGATGGCGGTTCTGTTCGGCGACATCCTCGCGGTTACGGGAGATGAGGTTATGTGGACCTATATCGCCGCGGCCATCGTACTGGCCGTGCTGGTCTTCCTCTGGCCAAGCCTGCTGACGGTCACCGTGGATGAAGATTTGGCGGCGGCAGAAGGCGTGCCGGTAGGGCGCATAAATCTGGCCTTCATGGTGCTGATCGCCCTGGTGGTCGCCACGGCAATGAAGGTGGTCGGTGTACTTTTGGTGGCGGCCTTGTTGATCATTCCGGCGGCGGGCGCGCGGGTCCTTTCCCGTACACCCGAGCAGATGGCCATCCTGGCCGCTTTTATCGGCATGATCTCGGTGATTGGCGGCCTGATGGCGTCGCTCTATTGGGATATGCCTGCAGGCCCGTCCATCGTGGCGGCGGCGCTGCTGCTTTATCTGATAGGATTGGCCAAGCCGGCGCTCAGTTCGCCCTCGTAAAGCACTCCAGGCCGACCTTTAAATCCTCAATCAGGTCGTCCGGGTCTTCCAAGCCGATATGGAAGCGGATGCAGGGGGTCTTCAGATCCCAGTCAGTAACTGTCCGGGTCAGATCGGTGCGGAAGATCAGACTCTCATAGCCGCCCCAACTGCCGCCCAAGGCAAACAGTTCCACGTTGTCGATCAGTGCCGCCACCGCCTCGTCCGAGCATTCATGCAGCAGCACGCTGAACAAGCCGGACGAGCCGGTGAAGTCTCGTTTCCAGAACTCATGGCCGGGGCAGGAGTCAAAGGCTGGATGCCGGAGCGTTTTCACCTGAGGCTGGCCGGCAAGCCATTCGGCAACCTTCATCCCGTTTTGGTCATGTCGTTTCATGCGGACAGCCAGGGTGCGCATGCCGCGGAGGCCCAGATAGGCGTCGTCGGGCGCAGCGTGGTATCCCAGAACTCGGCTGGACTCACGGACCTGCTCAAAGGTCTCTTTGGAACACGTCACCGCGCCCAGCATGGCGTCGGAATGGCCGACATAGTACTTAGTCGCGGCCTGAACGGAGACATCGACGCCGTGCTCGAACGGTTTGAAGAAATAGCCAGCGGACCAGGTGTTATCCATGACCACTTTGACACCGGCCTTATGGGCGGCGTCGCAGAGGGCAGGGATGTCCTGCACCTCGAAGGAGTGCGAGCCCGGTGATTCTACATAGATGGTTTTGGTGTTCGGGCGGAAATGCTCCTTAATGCCGGCGCCGATCAGAGGATCGTAGTAGCTGGTCTCTACACCAAATCTCTTGAGAAACTTCTCGCTGAGATTCCGGGTGGGGCCATATGCGCTGTCACAGACCAGGACATGATCGCCGGCCTCGACAAACGCCAGCATGGCGGTGCAGATAGCCGACAGTCCCGAATTCACGGGGATGGTCCGATAACCGCCTTCCAGATTGGCGATGGCCTCGCCCAAGGCAAAGGATGTCGGGGTACCGCGGCGGCCATAAATAAAATTGTCTTCCGGATTGGCTCGGGCTTCCTTCAGCGCCGCCACCGTCGGATAACTTACCGTCGATGCGTGATAGACCGGCGGGTTGATCAGGCCGTAATGATCTTCGGGATGGCTTCCGTCATGAACCAAGTGCGTATCGGTACGTTTCTTGTCCGCCATCTTACGCCTCTCCATTCAGGCGCTTAAAGCCGTTGTCCAAGTCGGCGATCAGATCGTCCACGTCTTCCTGGCCGACATGCAGGCGCAGCGTCGGGCCCGCGGCCTCCCATGTGGTCGCCGTACGCGCGCGCGCCGGTGTGGTCTGGATCATCAGGCTTTCAAATCCTCCCCAGCTAAAGCCCATAGTGAAGAGCTCCATGCCGTTTAGCATGGCAACCACCCGGTCCTGTGGAACGTCGTTGAGGATCACGCCGAACAAGCCGGAGGAACCGGTGAAATCCCGTTGCCAAATCTCGTGGCCGGGGCAGTCCGGCAGCGCCGGGTGCAGCACCTTGGCCACTTCCGGTCGGTCTTGTAGATAGTTGGCCAGCGCCAGGCCCGTTTCCTGGTGGCGCTGCAATCGGACATCCAAGGTGCGCAAGCCGCGAAGCGCGAGGTAGCAGTCATCGGAGCCCACGCTGTAGCCCATAGCGGCATTTGCGGTCTTGATCTCCAGCCAATCTTCCTGGCTTGCCGTGGTGATCAGGCCCATCATCACGTCCGCGTGGCCGACGATGTACTTGGTCGCAGCTTGGATTGAGACGTCGACCCCGTGTTCGAAGGGCTTGAAGAAGTGCCCACCGCTCCAGGTGTTGTCGAGCAGCACCTTAACTCCTTGCTCATGGGCCGCAGCGGATATGGTCGGCAGGTCCTGCACCTCGAAGGTAAGGGAGCCCGGCGATTCGGTGAAGACCACCTTGGTGTTCGGCTGGATCAAATCCTTGATCCCCGCGCCGATCAGCGGATCATAGAATGTGGTCTCGATCCCGTAATGGCTTTCCAGTCGGGCACAGAAAGACCGGGTGGGCTCGTAAACCGAATCCACCATCAGCAGGTGATCGCCGCTTTTCAGATAGGTCAGCAGCGAGACGACGATTGCCGCGAGCCCAGACGGTACGGCGACGGACCGGTGTCCGCCTTCCACCGCGGCCATCGCCTCCTCCAACGAAAAGGTCGAGGGGGTGCCGTGGCGGCCATAAAAGACGCTGTCGAACTTGTTCTTGATCCCATCCTGGATCGCCTCGACCGAGGGAAAGGCGATGGTCGATGCACGATAGACGGGCGTGTTCATCGCACCCATATGCTGTTCGGGATGACTGCCCGCATGAACGATGGTGGTCTGAGGGCGTTTACCGCTGGCCATAATGTTTGTTCCGGATGTGTTAAGTGTCGATGGGCGTGTCTTTGCGGCCGCCCCATTCGGTCCAGGAGCCGTCATAGATGGCACCGTGATCGTAGCCGATGAGGTACATGGCGTAGACCAGCACGGCGGCCGTAACGCCGGAGCCGCAGCTTGATACAATCGGTCCGTCCGGATCAATGCCGCCCCCGATGATAGCGGCTTTCAGCTCATCGGCCGGGCGGATGGTCATGTGCTCGTCCATATTGAGGAGCTGCTGGAAAGGGAGCGAGATGCTGCCGGGAATGTGGCCGCCGCGCATGCCTTTGCGAGGTTCAGGATCGGTGCCGGCGTACCGGCCGGCGGCGCGGGCATCGACCACCTGTTCTTCTTGGCTGGTCACATTGGCCAGGACCTGATCGATGGAACGCACGAGACCGATGTTTAGACCACCCGCCACATACTTTTCCGGTGCGCGCTCAGGCATGTCTGAAGTTACCGGCCGGCCCTCCGCCAGCCATTTGGACATACCGCCGTTGAGGACGGAAACGTTCTTGTGCCCGAAGATGCGGAAGGTCCACCACACCCGCATGGCCGCCATCGGGCCGCCGCTGACGTCATAGACCACCACGTGATGGTTCGGAGAGATGCCTAGGGCGCCGACTTTCTCGCCGAACACTTCGGGCGACGGCAACATGTGGGGCAGATTGACGCTGTGATCGGCAATATCATCAACATCGAAGAAGATCGCGCCGGGAATGTGTTTTTCGGCGAATTCGGCCTTCGGGTCCCGGTTGGCTTCGGGAAGATGGAAGCTTGCGTCTAAAATAGCGATGTTCTGATCGTCCAACCGGTCCGCGAGACAGTCGGTCTCCAACTTTGCATCGGGATTGACGTGGTCCATTGACTGTCTCCTAGGCCATCCACGACGGGAAGGGCAAACCTTTTTCCTTCAGGAACTCGACGTTAAAGAGTTTACTTTGATACCGGGTGCCATAGTCACACAGGATGGTGACAATGTTGTGGCCCGGCCCCAGTTCCTTGGCCAGGCGGATCGCGCCCGCCACATTGATGCCGGCCGAGGTGCCGACGCACAGGCCTTCGTATTCCAGCAGATCAAAGATCACCGGCAGGGCTTCTTCGTCGGTGATCTGATACGCCCCGTCGATGGGTGCGCCTTTCAGGTTTTCCGTTTCCCGGCCCTGGCCGATGCCCTCGGTGATGGAGGAGCCTTCGGCTTTCAGCTCACCATGCTCATAGAAACTGTAGAGCGCCGAGCCCATCGGGTCAGACAGCATGATCTTGCAGTTGGCGTTACGCTCTTTCAGGGCCATGCCGACGCCGGCCAGCGTACCGCCGGTGCCGACGGAGCAGGTAAAGCCATCGACCTTGCCGTCCAGTTCTTCCCACATTTCGGGACCAGTGGTCTCCAGATGTGCGCGCCGGTTGGCCACATTGTCGAACTGATTGGCCCAGATCGCGCCGGCCTCGTGACTCTCCGCCATTTCCTCGGCGATGCGCTGAGACACATGTACATAGTTTTCCGGATTGGAGTAGGGGACGGCATCCACTTCGCGCAGATCAGCGCCGGCGATCCGCAACATGTCTTTCTTTTCCTGGGTCTGCGTACGCGGGATGACGATGATGGTTTTGTAGCCACTGGCCGACGCCACCAAAGCCAAGCCGATGCCGGTATTGCCGGCGGTGCCTTCGACAATCATGCCGCCGGGTTTTAACAGGCCGCGTTCTTCCGCATCCTTGACGATATACAGCGCGGCGCGGTCCTTCACCGATCCGCCAGGATTCAGGAACTCCGCCTTGCCGTATATGTTGCAGCCGGTTTCCTCCGACGCCTGGCGTAATTTAATCAGGGGCGTGTTGCCCACAGCCTCTCGGAAACCCTCTCGGACAGTCATTGGTTTACTTTCTAGGTTTTGATCTTTTGGGGATAAATCGGCCTAGGAGACTAGCCAAGGGATCCGGTGGTTTCAAGCGTGGCCCAGCCGGTGAGTTCCGGGTCTGCCTCAGCCGATTTTCCACTTCTCCATCATATAGTCGCGCTTGATCCTGAGCCACTGTAACGCAATGATTGTCATGCCGTTTTCAATGCGACCACTGTCGAGCATCTCGAACGCCTCTTCGGTGGGGGTGGAGAACACGCGAATGTATTCGCCTTCCTCGGACAGGCCGTAGTGCCCGCCGGCGTCTTCTGCGTCTACCTGAGCGCAAAACATGTGAATGGTTTCCGACGTGCAGCCGGGGCTGCTGAGATACTTGTGCATGGGCTCCAACTCGAGGATGCGAAGCCCGGTTTCTTCTTCGGTTTCCCGATGCGCCGTTTCTTCTTTTATTTGGTGGGGTTCGATCATGCCGGCGACGCATTCGATTTGCCACGGAGACATTTCCGGCGCCGTATAGGCGCCGATGCGGAACTGCTCAATCAGGACAACCTCATCCCTCAGGGGATCAAACGGCAGGACGGAAACCGCGTGGCCACGTTCCAGCACTTCACGGCTGAGATCGACACTCCATTCATCGTCATAAACCCAGTGGCATAGCTTGTAATGGTCCAGCCGCATAAAACCGCGGTACGGGGTGGAGCGTTCCCTGACCTGTACGAGATCGTCACTCATCTGCTTGTGTCCTATTTTCTCTGATCAATCCCGGTTCTACGGAGCTGGGCGGCGGTTCGTCCAGCGAAATTTGGATTGCGGCATGGAAGCGAGTAACGTAAGCATCCGACCCCTAGAGGAGAGTCCAATGAACATCACTGTGCAGCAATTAAACGAGATGCGCCAAAAGGGCGAGGATCACGTCCTCCTGGATGTGCGGGAGAATGAGGAACTGGCGATCGCGTCACTGGACGGCGTGCTTCACATCCCGATGAGCGCGTTGCTGGAACGGGTCGAGGAAATCCCGAATGATAAGCCGATTGTGGTGATGTGCCATCTGGGTGGGCGCAGCGCACAGGTCCAGGGCTGGATGCTGCAGAACGGTTTCGACAATGTGCTGAACCTGGACGGTGGCATCACCGCCTGGTCCGCCCACATCGATCCAAACGTGCCGCGGTATTAATCGCCAGCGGCTTTCTTCCCGGCGTTGGTTTCCGGCGTCCAGACTTTTTCATGAGCGGCGTGCTGATCTTCGTTCCATTCATGCTCGGTGCCTTCACCCATGAAGACGACGAACACTTCGCATCCATCCGGGTATTCATAAGGCCCGTGCAGCTCGTCCCAGCCGAAGACATAGTCGCCGGGGCGCAGGTCCTTGCCGGCGACGCACATCCGGCCTTTTAAAACGACAATAGAGTGCCAGCTTTTGTGGCTATGTTCGGGCTCCACGTAACCCGGCGGAAATTTGACCTTCATATCGACCCGCTTCATGGCGTCGTCCTTGGCGAAGACCTTGACCTGAACGCCTGCGGGCAGGGTCAGGAGATTGTTCTCTAATCCGTCGTCCCACGGGATTTCGTCATCGTGGATGGCTTTGAAGCTGTGATCGAAGTCCTGGTCCGCTGGTGCGCTGCTGTCCATAGGTGCCTCCTTGAATGGCTAGTTCCGATTGAGATCAAGGGACAAGTGGAACGAGGTCTCCTGATCCTTAACGCGGTCCAACGTTAACGAACCGCCATGCAATTCGGCAAGCGCCTTCGAGATGCTGAGCCCCAAGCCGGTACCTTTCTTAGTCCGTGCGTCGGAGAGATCGGCTTGGGCGAACTTCTTAAAGATCTGAATCTCGAATTCCTTCGAAATCCCATGGCCTTTATTGATGACCGAAATGACAACCTTTTCGCCGTCTATTTTGCGGTAGATCGCCACCGGTTCGTCATCGGACGAAAACTTGGCGGCATTGGAGAGAAGATTGGTGAGGATTTGCAGGATGCGGTGCTTGTCCGCCGAAACAGCAACGTCGTCCACGATTTCACCGATGAGGATCGGGTAACCAAAGCCGCCGGCAAACTTGGTGTTCAGATCGACTGCCTGGCTGACGAGTTCGGAGACAGGGACAATTTCACGATTCAAATCGAGTTTTCCCGTCTCTATTCTGCTGAGATCGAAGATATCATCGACGAGCAAGGCCAGCCGTTCTGAATTTCGGACGGCAATGCCCAGTGCGTCTTTTGCCTTCTCCGGCATTTCGCCCAGGATGCCCTCCTCTATCATCTTCACCGATCCCAGAATGGAGGTGATCGGCGTGCGAAGTTCATGGCTGGAAACCGCAATGAAATCGTTGTTCATGTTGTTCAGAGATTTCAAGTGCGTGATATCAGTGTGGAACGCCAACACCCGGCCGTCGGATATCCGCTGGCGGCTGAATCTGATCTAGCGGCCGTCCTTCAAGGCGAATTCATGTTCAACCGAATCCAATTTGGCAAGTTCAAGGAGTTGGGCTGTCCAGGCTTCGGGACTATCACCCATGGTATCGACGTGGGCCGCGCCGCACTCGGGGGCAAAATCCTCAAACTGAACACCGGGCACGAGATAGTCTCCCGCCTCGTCGTGCATTTCCATAAAATAACTATTGCAGTAGACTGGCCAGCCCTCTAGGTCCCAAAGGACGAACCCTGCGTCCAGTTCTTCCATGGCTTCCTGAAACTCGGCGCGAGCGTGATCTAAGGCGGCACAGGCGTCATGTTCTTCCGTCGCGTCGGTAATGGTGCCGCGGAAGCTCGCGAAATTACCGGCCTCGCCATAGCGGGGAAGGCCGCTGTGCAGTATATAAACCAGCTTTTCTTCGGGGGTTATCTCTTGTTGTTCGATATTGCGAAACGCCTCCTGCCGTTTGAAGGATTCCGATAATATACGGTTTTGTTCCGGGTCCCGTTGACGGGATTTCATGTCCCACGGCGTAATGCCGATGACCTCATCGCGCGCGCGACATCGAACTCACCGTCGGCGACGCCCGGATGAATCCTGCCCTAATTTCTGCAGGGAGTGCTCTGTGATACTATCAATGGATGAGTTTCAAAAAATCGTCAATGCGATCCGGCCTTGAGCAACTTATGATTTGTTGTTTCCCGAAACATGGGGTCTCTCGAGTGAAATTTCCAGATTTTTCAATCATGTATTATGTAAATTAGGAATAATATAATCGAGTCGAAAGAGAGACTGATGACGGAGATAGCGGAAAGTTCCAGCAGCGGCCAATGGGATCACCACCGTGATGGATGTGAATTGGGCGGGATCGGTATCGACCGCATTCCGGACCTGGAGGATTCCCCGTACGGCCCGGACATGATCTATCCGGACGCGACCGAAGAACGTATCCGGGAACTGGCAGCCCTGTTGGGGGAAAGGCATATTTCGCCGGACTTGGAACTCTACCTGAGTTTCCATTCATTCCTGGTTCGCACGACCAAGCATACTATCCTGATTGATCTCTGCTGCGGCAACGATAAGGAACGCACGGCACGGCCGATGTGGCACCAACGAAACGGGCCTTTTCTGGATAATCTGGCGGCGGCCGGGGTGCAGCCGGAGGACGTGGACTTCGTCATGTGCACGCATCTGCATGCGGATCACATTGGCTGGAACACGCGATTGGTGAACGGCGAATGGGTGCCGACCTTTCCCAATGCCCGGTATCTGTTCTCCGAGATCGAGTACAAATTCTGGATCGCCGAACAGGAGAAGAGCAACGACCCGATCCTCTACGGCTCGCATCTGGACAGCGTGCTGCCTGTGATGGCGTCAGGTCAGGCCGATCTGGTGCAGGGCGATCACGAAGTGGAGGCCGCGGTACATCTGGAGGCCTATCCCGGACATACGCCGGGCAATGCGGTGGTCCACGTGCAGGGAGAGACGGGTCATGCCGTTGTCTGCGGCGATGTGATGCACCATCCGTTCCAGCTCTTTCATCCGGAATGGTCCACCAATTTCTGTGCAGATGCCGTGGAGTCGCGGAAATCCCGGACAGCGCTGTTGGACCGGTTTGCCGACAGCGGCAGTCTGATTCTGCCGGCTCATTTTCAGTCGCCGGCTTATGGGCCCATTGAACGCGATGGAAAAATTTTCAGGTTGGCCGGATAGATGCCTGACGACATGACCCCTGAGAAACTTGATGTGGAATCCATTGTTGACTGGCTGGTCGACGGGGTGCGCACCGTCAAGAAGTCCGAGACATCCTGCAGGAGCTCGGTGACCAGCTGACCGAGTGCGGGTTGAGGCTGCATCGGGTGGCGGTCTTTGTCACCACACTGCATCCGAACGTATTGGGCCGGGCCTTCTATTGGAAGAAAGGGAAGCCGGTCCGCACTCAGGAGGCACCGTATTCAGTCATGGCGTCAGAGAATTTCCGGAACAGTCCTGCGGTCGCCATCATGAAGAACGGCACGGAGATCCGGCGCAGGTTGCTGGAACCGGACTGTCCCGTCGACTTTCCGATCCTAGAGGAGCTTAAAACGGAAGGGGTGACCGACTATATCGCCACGCCGCTGGATTTCACCAACGTCCAAAACCACGCCGCGACCCATACCAGCATGGAAGAGGGCGGTTTTTTTCGACGCCGAGATCGCGGCGATCAATCGTATCCGCCCAGCATTGACGCGGATCGCCGAGGTATTTGTACTGACCCGAACGGCGCACAATCTGCTGGATGCCTATTTGGGTCGTCAGTCGGGGACAAAGGTCCTGCGCGGACAGATCAAGCGGGGCGACGGCGAAGACATTCACGCGGTGATCTGGTTTTGTGATCTTCGAAATTCGACGCCGCTGGCGTACTCTATGTGCCGAGATGAGTAGTTAAGTCTGCTCAACGACTATTTCGAATGCGTGGCGGGCGCGGTGCTGGATCACGACGGCGAGGTGCTGCGTTATATCGACAATGCGGCCCTCTCCATCTTCCCGGTTGCCGAGCAGGAGAGCTGGACGGCGGAGGTGGCCAGCGATAAAGCCGTAGTCGCCGCCAAGGACGCCATGCGCCGCATTCGTGAGCTCAATGAGCAATGTGTGAAGGACGGCGAGGATGAGTTGGGCTACGTCATCGGGTTGCATATGGGGCATGTGATTTACGGCAATATCGGCACGCCGGACCGGATCGAGTTTACGGTGATTGGTGCGGCGACGAATAAAGCGGCCCGCATCGAAGGCATGTGCAAGAACCTTGGCGTCAACTTTGTACTTTCGTCGGAAGTCCGCAAGCACCTCAAGGGCGACTGGCAATCTCTCAGCAATCATGCACTCCGCGGCGTCGGCGAGGAGATCAAGGTCTTTACTCTGCCGAACGACGTTTAGTTTCGATCTAGTACTGGCCGACCAGTGGCTGGCCGAGCAGATGCTGCCCGTACATGGACATCACTGCGTCGTAGTTCATACTGATATGGTGGGCAGCGGCCGCGGTATCCCGCCAGGCCCGTTGGATCGGATGATCCATCTGCAAACTTCTGCCACCGACCGCATCGAAGATCAGGTTCATGGCTTCCTGGCCCATATGGGTGGCGAAGCTTTGGCTGCGCCGATTTATCAGCCGCCGGTCCAGTGACGTTTTGCCGATCTGCCGGGCCTCGTCTTCGGCCTCGGCGATATCCCGGCGGATCAGGGTGATGGCTGCATCAATGCGGGCCGCCGCTTCACCTACCCGCTTCTGCACGGTTTGGAACTCGCCGATTTTGGAGCCGCCGAGCACCACCGCGCCATGTGTGTCGCGGACTTTGTTCTCCTCGACAAAGCGCTTGAGCGCGCCGGCCGCCGCGGCCACCGGCGGTGTCGCCAAAGTGAACGCAATGCAGGTCAGCAAAGACATGTTGAAGATCGGGTTTTCCAGTAAATTTGCACCAGGGCTGGCGCCGCCGGTGGAATCGGGAAAGCTTAGTACCCGGTGTGCCGGGATAAACACATCATCCACTAGCACGTCGTAGCTGCCGGTGCCAGAGAGCCCTACGGTCTGCCAACTCTCCCAATCAATGGTGTAGTCGGATTTCGGCACCAGGGTGAAACAGGGAACAGGCTTGCCCTCGGGCCCGAAGGGCAGCATTGCACCGCAGAGGTTCCAATCTGCGCCCGGCACACCACTGGAGAAGGGGAACCGGCCGCTGAGCCGGAAACCACCGTCAGCGGCCTCCGCCTTGCCGATAGGGGCGTAGGAACCGGAGATCACGGCGTCCCGATTGTCACCCCAAAGTTCATCCTGGCATTCCTTGGGGAACTGCGCGCCGAGCCAGTTGTGAACCATGTAAAGACCGAACACCCAGGCCGTTGATGTACAGGCTTGGCCGATCTCAAAGCTCATTTCCGGGAGCGCCGTAAATCCGAACTCATAACCGCCATAGCGTTTCGGCTGGATCGCGCGGTGTAGACCGGTGTCTTTATAAGCGGCGACGCTTTCTTCTGGCACCTTGCGGTCGGTTTCGCATTGGGCGGCCAGTTTTTCGATATCCGGCACGAGTCTGGCAACCCGGGACTTGATGTCCTCCATCGTGAGGGTTTCATTGGATAGGTCGTTTTCGAGTGTCACGTCCATTGTCCGAGCCTTTCGGGTTAGCTTTGATCCGGCCTGTCCTCGGTCAGCCGAGCAAGAATGTCTTCCACGTCCTGCAGCGCTGATTTCAGTCGGGTGACTTCCGCCTCGGAAAAACCGTTGGTCACAATGTCTTCCAGCCGAGCCGCCTCCGGCCAGAGGACCTGAAACATCTCCTCGCCCGTCGGCAGCAGGGTAATGTGCACGGCGCGAGAGTCTCTCCGGGACCGGTCGCGGGAGACGAGCGCGCGTTTTTCCATCCGGCCGATCAATCGGGATAAGGTGGAGACATTTACGCCGGTAGACCGGGCAATCTCGCCCAGGCTCAACGGGCCGTTAAAGTGCACCGCCATCATCACCCGCCACATAGCAAGCGAGATGTTTTCCCGTTCGAGATGGGGGGTAAAGGATTGCGCCATCAGGGAACCCACCCGCGCCATGATGTAGGGCATAAAATCCCGAAGATTGAATTTCGTTAGATCGGCGTCCGGCATGTAGCTGTGTTTCTTTCACTGTTCCTGGCTTTAAACGGTAGTTCGATTTTGTTGCAAATGCAATTAAAATAGGTCAGGCTCGGTTCAACGAATGGTGATTGGAACATCACCCCGAGATAGGGAGGGCAATTTCATGAAACTACTGACTATCAATTCGGACAGGGGCGACCGTGCCGCCGTCATGCTGGACGATGACGTTCTGGACCTGAAGGCGGCTGCGGGCATTCTGGGACAAACCCTTCCGGCGGATACGATCCTGGGGCTGATTGAGGGTGGCGACAACGCCTTGGACGGAGTCCGTAAGCTGTTGAATGCGGCGTCGGGCAAGACAGACGATCTGCGCCGCGAAGGGGCGTTGCTGGCCGCTGATTCGATCCGCTACCGCCCGCCGATCACCCGGCCGGGCCTTATTCTCTCCGTCGGCATGAATTACGCTAAGCATTTGGAGGAGATGAATACGCCGATCCCGACGGAGCCGGCGGCCTTCGTCAAAATCCCTACGTCTCTCACCGGCCATGGGGAGCCGATACTGCCGCCGCCGGGTCATGGCGACATGATCGACTACGAAGGAGAGCTGACATTTGTGATCGGCAAAGAGTGCCACAACGTCTCCGAGGATGACGCGTTGGACTATGTGGCCGGCTACACCATCGCCAACGATGTCTCCGCCCGGGATTGGGTCGCGCCGATTTTTACCGCCGAGGGCCGCATGGGACCGATCCATGCTTGGGAGAAGAACATCCTCGGTAAACAGTATCCGAGCTTCACGCCTCTAGGCCCGGTCATGGTGACCAAAGACGAGATTCCTGATCCCTCCAACCTGCACTTGACCACGACCCTGGACGGGGAGGTGATGCAGGACACCATGACCGAATTGGTGTTCTCTATTCCGCAGCTCATTGCCTATTACTCTCAGTGGTACCGGCTGATGCCGGGCGACGTGGTGACCACCGGCTCGCCTTCAGGCGTCGGTTATGGTCGTGATCCGAAAGTCTTCATGAAGCCGGGGCAGCGGGTCGAGATTACCATTGAGGGCATCGGCACACTGTCCAATCCCGTTGCCGGCTAGGGGAGAGAGAAAATGAAGTTCGCCCATTTCGCCCATGTCTGGACCAAGCCGGGCATGTCGCCCAACCAACGCTATGAGCAGCTCTGGCGGGAGCTGGAGCTCTGCGATGACCTCGGTTTCGATTACGGCTTTTGTGTGGAGCATCACTTCACGCCACACGAAAGCTGGATGTCGGCGCCCAGTCTCTACACTGTCGGGGCCGGCGCGCGCACCAAGAACATCCGCCTCGGGCCAATGGGCTATGTTGTGCCGCTCTATAACTGTCTGCGGCTGGCGGAAGAGATCGCTATCATTGATCAGATGACCAACGGCCGGATGGAAATCGGCATGGTGCCCGGCATCATGGGGTCCTACTTCGAGCCGTTCGACATCGAATACACCGACCGCAAATCGCCGACCATGGAGTATCCGGACTATCTGAAGGCCGCCTATGGCGATGACCAGCCGTTCTCTTTCGACAGCGAAAGCCACAAGACCAAGAACGCCCGACTGTCGGTGATGCCAATTCAAAAGCCGCATCCGCCCCTGTGGATGATGAGCCGCGATCCGGAAACCTTGGAGTTTCTTGCGGCTAATGGCATCAACACCGGCAACTTCCTGGTCTTTCCGCGGGAGGTCGCCGCGCCCCGCTATCAGAAATACCTGGAGGACTGGAGAGCCGCCGGCTGGGATCGGAAGCCCAACATTGCCTATGCGACGACCGTTTACGTCGACGAATCCGATGATAAGGCCATCGACGTTGCCCTGCAGCGCGCCGCCCGCGCCTATGAGGGCATATTACCATTGCCGGGTGAGCCGTTCGAAGCGCGGCTGGATAAGTTCAAGGAGCAGTTTGCCGCCCGCGGTGAAAATCCGGCGGCGGTAATGATCACCAAGATCTTCGATCCGGACTTCATCATGGAAAACGACTTGGTGTTTGTCGGCTCCCCACAGACGGTGACCGAAAAACTTCGCGCCGCGTCGGAGGACGGCATCTTTAATACGTTCATGGGCGAGTTTAATTTCTCCGATCTTCCCGAAGACGACCTCATGCGCTCCATCAAAATGTTCGGTGAAAAAGTCATTCCCGAACTGCGGGATTACGAGCCGTATTAAAATAATTCAGTTGCGAGCTTTTATTGCAAATGCAACAATTGTTGAAAGAGCAAAAATAACGGTATTCTGCCGATTTTGGTGAAGGTTTCTAATAGGGAGACAGCTATGAACGACGAAGCAGCCCAAGAACAAGCGCCCGCCAGTCCCGGTCCGTTAGAGAAGGCCGTTGATCCAATTCTCAAACTGAATTTCCTGTCCCACGGCACGCTGGAATCCAAGGACCTCGAAAAATCCCGGGAGTTCTATAGCGACTTTCTCGGCCTCGAAGTGGTTCGCACCAGCCCGATCTCGCTTCTGGTTCGCCTCGGCGGTCCGAACACCATCGCGGTGGTCTATCAGAAGAAGAAGGATAGCAAGATGACCTTCCTCAACCACAATGGCATCGACGTGGAGACCGAGGAAGAAGTCAATGAAGCGCACCGGATGTGCGAAAAATATGCGGATGAGTACGATCTGAAGCGCATCTCCAAGCCGCAGGTTCAGCACGGCACTTACAGCTTTTACTTCTGGGACCGGGATGACAATGCCTGGGAAATCCTGACCAACCCCAAGGGCGGCTATAGTTGGCTGTTTGAAAGGGGCGATCAGGAAGGCAAAGGTCACATGGATAAAGAATTCGACCGGCCTGAAGAAACCCGGTCATAAAAATCTAAAAGTCGAGCGCCCGCTATCATGCGGGCGTTTTTATTTTGAGTTTAATGATTGAGTTGCAGTGTTCTTACCCGATCTAGCGAAGCTACTTGTCCACTAGCCGCTAGTTCTTCGCGAAATCGGAGTTGTAAAGCGCGTTGAGTTTGTCCAGCGCGTCTTCCGGCAGCTGACTGTTATCGCCGATGGCCAGCGTATCCTCCAGCTCTGCCATATTGCCGACCGCGAAATCGACACACGAGACGGCCGGGAAAGAGAGGGCGAATTTGGTCGCCGTTTGCGCCGGCGTACCGTAGGCATCACCGCATAGTTCCATCACAGCGGCGGCCTTGCGCTTGTCTTCCTCCCAGGTTGTGTCAGTGGTGAGAATGCTCTTGGTGCCCGGCCAATTGGGATCGGCAAGGGCGCCGGCGGCCAAAGTGCGGATCGCGATGACCCCCACGTTCCATTCATCGCAGGCCTCGAGCAGGCCGGTGAAATCTTGACCGGAGCTGGGCTTCTTCACAGATTGCCCGAAACTGTCTCTCGGCACCGGATGAGAAGCGGTCGGATTGACCACATTGAAATACACCTGGGCCACATCGATGCGGCCGGATTCGATCATCCGCCGGCAAAGACCCGTGTCGCCGAGCGCGGTCATGCCGATAAATTTGAACAGACCCTGATTGCGCAGTTTCTCCATCGCATCGAACGCGCCTTCGCGGCCGAGAACATCCATCGTGCTCAGCGACTTCTCATCGCCGGCCATGGTGACGCCGTTGTGCAATTGATAGAGATCAATTTTGTCGACCTGAAGCCGTTCCAGGCTTTCGTGCAGCGCCCGTTCGATATGTCCGAATATGTCGTCCGTATTGTCGGAGCTCAGCCGCACCTTGGTGGAAACGAAGGGTTTTTCATCCAGGTCTTTGAGGATGCGCCCCAAATTGGTTTCTGAGACACCGTCTCCATACTGGGGGGCCGTGTCGAACCAATTTACGCCGGACGTGATCGCTCGGTGGGCGGCCGCTTCCATTTCGGCCGGCTCGGCATTGATCATGATACCGCCCTGGCTACCGCAACCGAAGATCAGCTCGGATACGGAAACACCGGTACGTCCTAGTTGACGGTACTTCACCTAGGGTCTTATTCCCTCATTGATATTTTCGGACGAGTTCGTCCGGGACCAGACTATCAACGCCCCACAGTTGGGGAAATACTCTTGCAAACGCAATCGCGATAATAATCGTGCCCGCGCCGCCTAATATGATGGCAGGGACCAAACCGAACAAGGCCATGGTCAACCCAGATTCCAGCTCACCCAGTTCGTTGGAGGCGCTGATAAAGACAGAGTTCACCGAAGCGACCCGGCCGCGCATATTGTCCGGCGTAATAATCTGGATCAGGTTTCCGCGGACAAAAACGCTGACGGCATCGCCCGCGCCCAACACCAGGAGCGCCGCTATCGCCACCCAGAAGGTCGTCGCAAAGCCCAAGGCCACAATCCCCAAACCGAAAACGCCAACGCCGATAAACATTTTCTTGCCCGCGTAGCGGCTGATGGGTCTCTGAGTGAAATAGATCGCACCGGACATCGCGCCCACCATGTGCGCTGTCCGCAGAATGCCGTAGCCTTCCGGACCGACTCCTAGCAGTTCGGTGGCTACAGCCGGCAGTAAGGCTACGGCCCCGCCGAGCAGCACCGCGAACAAGTCCAGCGCAATCGCGCCTAGGACCACCTGATGATGACGGATAAATTTAAGCCCGGCGAAGACCGTCTCGAAGTTTAACGGATCGCGTGCGATGACCCGCGTGCTGCCGCGAATGAACAAAGTAAAGATGGTTGAGATGATCAGAGCGAAGAGCACCGCCGAGTAGGCGAGTTGTTCGCCGCTGAACGCGATGAAGAACCCTGATAATCCGGGCCCGGCAATGCGCGCCGCCTGAAATCCGGTGGAGGTCCAGGCGATGGCATTGGCGAAATGTTCCTTGGGTACCAGGACCGGGACAATGGATTGCTGCGCTGGTGCGAGGAATGTGCGGGACAATCCGAGCACTATGACAATCGCCAGCATCCGGTATTCGTCCACATTGCCGGTTACCGTTAGGTAGAGAAACGCGAACGCGCACAAGGACTGCAAGACCCCGCACAGGGTTAGGATGTGTTTGCGCTCGAACCGGTCCGCTGCCATGCCGGAGATAGGAAAAAGGACAAGGAACGGCGCCACCGATAGGCCGCCGATCAGGCCCAACACAATGGGGCTCTTGGTTAGAATCCAGAGCTGCCAACTGAGGGTCGCGATCATCAGATCGACCGCGAACACGCCAAGCGTTCTGGAGAGCCAGTAGTAAGTATAATCTTTGTGCTGAAAGGCGACTCGCCCGGAGGCCAGGATTTTCGGCTCCGTCGCGTCGCTCGGTTTGGTGGTCACTTAGTCGGTGTTCCTAGGGTGCGTGAAGCAGCGAACGGCGATTGTGCCCCTGGATGCCGGTTTGTCCAGCAGGATTAGACGTTCAGACTGTAGCTCACTGAAAATCCCGGGAGCGGGGGATCATTTTGCGTAAATTCGGCATGGTCGGCAGGTACGACGGCACGTTGCGGCCGAGCATGAGTTCCAGCAGCGGCGCTTCGTCGGATGTGAGATAGCCCAGCCGGTAGGAGAAATCGAACAGCCGGTCGGCGACCACATGGGTGACAATGCCTTCCCTCTGCAGTTTCCCTTCCACGCCCAGGAGGTGTGACCCTAGCAGCGTGCGGCGGTAGCGCTCCATCCGGTGGGGCCAGACGATCAGATTGGCGACACCGGTTTCGTCCTCGATGGTGACAAAGATGACGCCCTTGGCGCTGCCGGGTCGCTGGCGGATCAGCACCAGGCCGGACAGGCGCACCGTGCTGTCGACGGGGACGTTGATCAGGTCTTCGCAGCGCAGTTGTTTCTCCGCATCGAAGCAAGGGCGCAACAGTTCCATCGGATGCGCCTTCAGGGACATTTTAAGCGCCAAATAATCGTCCGCCACCTGCTCGCCCAGATGCATTCGGGGCAGGACGACGGCCGGTTCGGGGCGCAGTTCATGATCGGGGAGCCCAGAGAATAGGGGCAGGGCCGGCGCATCCTGCAATCCCTTGACCGCCCACAGGGCCTGCCGCCGGTCCAGGCCCATCGATTGAAACGCATCGGCGCGGGCAAGGCATTCCAGCGCGCCTCGTTTTGTGCCGGCGCGCTGTTTGAGATCGGGCACGGCGGCGTAACCCAGTTCCCGGGCGTCGACGATGCCGTCGGCGTCATCCTCCCGCATGCCTTTGATCTGGCGGAACCCGAGCCGGATGACGGTGCGGGCGTCTTCGCCGGAGCGCCAGCGGCCGTTCCCCCTCCCCCTGAACACGTGGGAGGGGGTGGCGATTTCTAAAACTGTCTCCAACGTGCAGTCCCAGTCGCTGTCGTTCACATCGACCGGGCGGACCTCGACCCCGTGGTCTCTGGCGTCTCGGACGATCTGGGCAGGTTTGTAGAAGCCCATGGGCTGGCTGTTCAGCAGCGCCGCCGCAAACGCTGCCGGATAGTGGCATTTCAGCCAGGACGAAACGTAGACCAGCAAGGCGAAACTAGCGGCGTGGGATTCCGGAAAGCCGTAGTCGCTGAACCCCTCGATCTGCTTAAAGCAGCGCTCGGAAAAGTCGGGTGTATAGCCGTTTTCGATCATCCCGTTGATGAACCGCTCGCGATAGAGCGGCAGGGTGCCGTTGCGCCGGAAGGTGGCCATGGCCCGGCGCAGGCCGTCAGCTTCCGACGGTGTGAAGCCGGCAGCGACAATGGCGATCTTCATGGCCTGTTCCTGGAACAAGGGCACGCCCATGGTCTTCTCCAAGACGGCGCGGAGTTCCTCCTTGGGATACTCGACCTCCTCCTTGCCGTCCCGGCGGCGTAAATAGGGATGGACCATGTCGCCCTGGATTGGGCCGGGCCGCACGATGGCCACCTCGATCACGAGATCATAGAAGGTGCGGGGGCGGAGCCGGGGCAGCATATTCATCTGGGCCCGGCTTTCCACCTGGAACACGCCTACCGAGTCCCCCTCGCACAGCATGTCATACGTCTGTTCGTCCCCTTGCGGGATATTGGCGAGGCTCAGCTTGCGGCCGTGGTGTTTCTCGATGAACTCGAACGCCTTGCGGACGCAGGTCAGCATGCCGAGCGCCAGGATATCCACCTTGAGGATGCCCAGTGCGTCCAGATCGTTCTTGTCCCATTCGATCACTGTGCGGTCTTCCATGGTAGCGTTTTCGATGGGCACGACTGTATCCAGAGGGCTGCTGGTAATCACGAAACCACCCGTATGCTGGCTGAGGTGGCGGGGAAAGCCGGCGATCTGCTCGCTCAGTTCAAACACCATCTGCAGGGTCGGGTCCTCCGGATCCAGGCCAACCTCGCGGATACGCTCCGGATCGCGGCGGTCCTTGGTCGGCTTGCCCCCGGCGACGGAGGAGGAGAGCGCCTGGATGGAATCCTCGGTCAAGCCCATGACCTTGCCGATTTCCCTGAACGCGCTTTTCGAGCGGTAAGTGATGTGGGTGGCGGTGAGACCCGCCCGGTGGCGGCCATATTTCTCGTAGATATACTGGATCACCTCTTCCCGGCGTTCGTGTTCGAAATCCACGTCGATGTCCGGCGGCTCGTCCCGTTCCGTGCTGACAAAACGCTCGAATAGCAGGTCGATCTCCGCCGGATTAACCTCCGTAATTCCCAGCATGTAGCAGACGGAGGAATTAGCCGCCGAGCCCCGGCCCTGGCACAGGATATCCCGAGACCGGGCAAAACGGACGATGTCGTGGATGGTCAGGAAGTAGGGCGCGTAACCCAGCTCGTCGATCAGCTTCAGCTCATAATCGATCTGGCCTTTAACTTTCTCCGGAATACCATCGGGATAACGGGTTGCGGCGCCTTCCCAGGACAGGCGGCTCAGTTTCTCCTGGGGCGTGCGGCCGTCGGGCACCGGATCGACCGGATATTCGTAGCGCAATTCCTCCAGATTGAAGGTGCATTTCTCGGCGATACGGACGGTGTTTTCGATGGCTTCCGGATAGGCGCTGAACAGCCGGGCCATCTCGTCCCCCGGCTTTAAATGACGCTCCCCGTTGGCGTGCAGATGGAAGCCGGCTTCGTGGATGGTGCAATGCTCCCGGATGCAGGTCAGGACGTCCTGAAGGATGCGCCGGCCGGCGATATGGGTGTGCACGTCGTTGGTCGCGACCAGGGGGAGAGCGGTTTCATTGGCGAGGCCGGCAATCGACGAAATTCGCTGAATATCATCGCCAAAATATATATAATTAACAGATATATATATATTTTTTTTAATTTTATTTATTATCTTTAAAATTGCCTCTCGAAAGGTGGGGTCGAGAGTTTCCGACGGGACCAGAACAAGAACCTGAGCGGCGCCGGCGGCGAAAATCTCACCCTCCAGAATGTCGTCGAGAAACAGTTCGCAATCGCCTTTCTCCGCCCGCCGCTTGCCCAGGGTGAGAAGCTGGGACAGCCGCCCATAGGCCGCACGGTCGGTGGGGAAACACAGAAAGCTGGGCCCGTCCCGGAGGTCCAGCCGGGCGCCGACGATCAGCCGGATATCATGCTGCTTGCAGGCCACATGCATCCGCGCCGCGCCGGCCAAGGTATTGCGGTCGGTAATGGCGATGGCTTCGTGGCCCAAAACGGCCGCCTGTAATGCCAGCTCATGGGGATGGGAGGCCCCTCGCAGGAAGCTGTAATTGCTGGTGACCTGCAGTTCGGCGTAGGCGGTCATGCAGGGAGTGGGGGAATATCGGCGAGGAATATAATACGACCTGCAAAATTGCTTTGTTTGACGGCCGCAAGGAAACGCTGGTCCGCCGTCACAACAGTGCCGTTATATTTCTCGGCGCAGGCGAGATAGAAACAGT
The DNA here is from genome assembly GCA_038127535.1 of Rhodospirillaceae bacterium. GTDB lineage: Bacteria > Pseudomonadota > Alphaproteobacteria > Rhodospirillales > UBA2165 > JAYPHU01. Next base: position 29,553 of record JAYPHU010000028.1, read on the forward strand.
CGTATGCCGGATGATCCAATGTCAGGGAGAGGGACAGGGCGTCCTGATAGAGGTCTTGGGACGGGTGAAGGGTCGCAATAAACCGGGGAATGACTTGAATAGCAGTTTGCGCTAGTTCGTCGGACAGTTCACGACGTCGGCATTTCTTCCAGGCAATATTGGCGATTTCGGCAAGAATGAAATTGGGCGCTTCCAGCTGATGCGTATCCTCAAGAAGCGCCAGAGCGTTCAGGTAATACTCTTCATCAACCACCCATTTAAAAGCGACACTGGCATCCACGATCAAGCTCAACGATCCCGGTCCTCTCGTAACAGCAACGCGCTATCGGTTTGCTTGACGTCCTTAGGCGTCATTGCAGTAAGGCGTCTTGAGAGCGCAATAGCCTCTGCGCCGGAAAGCAGGCGGGTTTCCCGTTTCAGGATTTGCCGCACTTCTGCTTCCAGCGAGCGTTCATTTTGTTTTGCACGTTTTTTCAGTTGTTCCATCACATCCTCTTCCACATTCCTTATTGTCAGCGTAGGCACGGTTTTTCTCCTTATCTGAAATATTTTTTTCTAAATTTATGCCATTTGCTGTCATTTTGCTAGCATTATGAATGCACATCTCTCACGCAAAGAATCCGTGCAGGTACCAGGCGGGCGGGCGGTCCGGGCGGTAGAGGCCTTCCCGGTAGACCCAAAAGCGCGTGCCGTCATCGTCTTCCACCCGGTAATAATCTCGGATATCCGCGCTTAGGGGCGGGGTGTAGGGCGCGCGGCCGGCACCGTGCCACCATTCAGGCGAAATCCGTTCCGGGCCCTCCGCCTTGGCGATCTCGTACTGCCGCCTGCGCCAACGGAACAGGACCGGCGGGCCGGCGGGCACCGGGGCCATCACGTCGATGGGCAGAGGCTGAACCAGTAACTGTAGAGGGCGGAGGGGCTGACGCACCGGTTTTTGCCAATCCTGTTTTTTATCGAGGGCGGACTCCACCGGCTGTTCCCGGCAGGCCCGCTCCGGTAGGTGGCTGGCCACCGGCAGCAGGCGGTTCACGGCGTCCGGGCCCAACCGTCCGGCCAGCACGTCCACCAGTTCGTTTACCGGTTTGGCTTTGGCCGATTGGCGTCCCGCCATATCCGGTTGTTTCAGGGCCAGCGGATTGGTCAGCGGAGCGGCGAGAACGGCGACCTCGATCCCGAAGCCGGGGTCAATCTCCGCCAGCTTTTCACGGAATTGCCGGTGCAGATGCGCCGGATCCCGGTTGGGCCGGCTCACGCCGATCACGATGCGGGCGACCGTGTCATCGACCCGGTACAAGGAAAAGACCAGCTGCCGGGCGCCCTGGCCGGCCTTTTCCAGCATATCGCACAAAGGGCCCAGCAAATGAGCCAGCGCGGCGTCGATATCTTCCGCCCGGCCGATGGGCTCGGCAAAGGCCCGGCGGGTCATATAGGCCGGCACCGGGCGGCGGGGCGACAGGGACTCCTCTTGTGCGCCCAGGGCCTGATCCAGGCGGCGGACGATCTCCATACCGAAGCGTTTGACCAGGGGCGCGCGGGGCAGGTTATAGAGCTCTCCGACGCGGCGGAGACCCATGCGTTCCAGCCTCTCCACGATCTCGTCTTCCAGGCGCAGCCCGGCCAGAGACAGGGTGGCGACGCGTTTGGATGGCCGCATGCCTGGCGGCAGAATGGCGGCCGGTGTTTCCCGGGTTTCCAGCCGGGCCAAAGCCCAGGCGGCGCCCGGCGTGCCGGCAAGACCGGCGCGGGCCTGATATCCGGCGTGGGCACAGCGGGCGAGGAGGTCGTCAACAAGCGCTTCTTCTCCGCCGAACAGGTGCGCGCAGCCGCTGATATCCAGCCACAGACCGGCCCCGCCGCGATAAAGCCCGCCGTCGGGATCAAGGGCCACCCAGGGCGTATAGCGTTCCGCCGCCCGGGCCAGGGCGTTCAAGGCCTTGGCGTCGGCGATTTCGTCGGCTTGTTGGACGGTAAGGGCAGGATAGAGCGCACGGGCGTCGGCCAGGGACTGACTGGCGGAAATCCCGGCCTGCCGCGCCGCCCGATTGAGGGACGCGATCCGCTGAGCCCCATGCACGGTGATGATGGTGGCTAAAGGAGAAGCCGGTTCAGACCGCGGCTTGCCAGAGGTCTCCCTGTCCCGGGATTTGGCCGGGATTGCTTTGTCCGCTGTTCGCGATCCAGGCCGCCGGTTTTGCCGGCGCTCGATCCGATCGGTCGCGAAGGCTGGCAACCACAGAGAGATCACCCGTTTCATGACACCACTCCACCCGCCAGAGCCTCGGGCGTCCGGCATTTTCCAGTTGTTTTGGGCTGGCTGCACTGAGGCGGCAGCGTTGTAATTCGAGATTCCATTGGGGTGGACCCAGACCCAGACCGCTGGCCGGGGTGATGCTGGGCGCCGATGTGGCCCGCCAGCGGGTCAGCGCCGCGCCGGTGGGGGCCTGCGGTCCGGCATAGCCGGTCGCGCGGAGCAGGAGCCCGGCCACGCCGTTTTCCTCGGCCGCCAATTGTAAGCGTCTGCCGGCGATCGGCGGCACCTTGTGCAGTTTGCCGATCACCGCGGCGAGACCGGGGCTCCTCAGCCCTTCCTCCATGGCCCAGAGAATTTCCGTATCGTTCTTACCGTGCACCAGGATCACCCGGTCCGGATCAATGCCGTAGTCCGCCAGTCCGCGCCCATACAGGTCCCGCCCTTGTTGACACCACAAAATCGGTGCGCCGCGGCCTTCGTCGATATGGACTTCAGCCAGGCGGGCGAGCAGGGCGGCTGAGAATCCCAAGGCCGCGGCGTCACCGAAAACTTCATGCAGGCCCGTCCGGGGCAGGCCGTGCCAGGGCAGCGCCTCGTCGATTTCGAGCGCGCCGAGAGAGATGACCGGCATGTCGCCGACCAGATGTGAGTCCAGGTCACTGTCGAAAGTGGGAGAGACAATCCCGCCGCCGGTGCGTTCAATCGCCCGGATGCGATTGCGCAAGCCGTCCAGAAGTGCGGGGTTGGGTCGAGAGGGCGTCTGCCCGGAGGGCGGAGTCCCGAAAGGAGCGTGAATAACAGCGGCGGACATGGTCGGTTCCTCGTTCTTTATCACTGGTGCGCATCGTCTTTGGATGCGTTATGCGTCGTTATAAGGTGCCCGCCTTAATGTTCTTGTTTTGTTCTACAATAGGAGAATATCTCCGTCAAGAGGGAAAATTATTAAGAAAAGTTGTGCTATGAAGGAGCTCCATTACGAGAATTTGATCCACATGACTCTCACCGAAACCCTGACCCGCGCGCTCGATTTGGACGAGCAGGGGGAAATCGCCCAAGCCGTCGCCTGTCTGGAGGAGATCAAGGCTGATATTCCCGATCAGCCGGCCTATCAAAAACTGGTCGGCATGCTTTATCAGCGTTTGGGCGAAGACACCGAAAGCCTGCCATTCCTGACCCGCGCCGCGGCGCTGAACCCAGAGGATGCGGAGCTGCAGTTGGCTCTCGGCTTCCATCATTTGGATAATGCCGGACTGGAAGAGGCACTGGTTTATTTCCAGGAAACCCTGCGACTCGCGCCCAATCATCAGACGGCGCAGATGTATCTGGGCCGGGTGTATGACTTCCTGGGCGATCTTGAGAGCGCGGAAAAAGCGCTGATTCGGGCAATGATGCTGGGCGCGGAGGACCTGGAGCCTCATATCCAATTGGGCCGAGTGTTTATCCGCGCCGGCAAGCTGGACCAAGCCGAAGTGAAGTTCCGCCAGATTGAGGACATGTCGCCGGGCCATGTGATGGCGGAGATCGGCGCGAAACGTGTGGCGGCCTTGAAAGCTGGTGACGTGGCGACGGCGGGTCTCAAAAAACGTGCGCCCGCCACCGTGGTCTGCGTCAAGCAGGGGACCAAGTACGGGCCCGAGTATGTCAACCGGCTGGCCGCCATGGTCAGGCGGAACTCGTCCCTCGATCCGGATTTTGTCTGTTTTACCGAGGACGCCACGGGCCTCGATGACGGCATCCGGCATCTGCTGCTGCCCGATCCGGATTACCAGGGCTGGTGGAACAAAGTGTCGCTCTATCGGGATGATCTTGTGGGCGTCGGCAAGCGCATGCTGTACTTCGACCTGGATGTGGTGCTGACCGACTCCATCGATCCGCTGCTCACCTATGACAGCGACTTCGCCATCATGGATAACGATTATGTGCCGGGGTTCAACACCTCGGTGTTTCTGTTAAAGACCGGCTCTCGGCCGGAGATACGAGACGCGTTCAACGCGGAGATGGCGACGAAGTATGACGGGGATCAGGACTGGGTGGCGGTCATGGCGCCGGATGGCGAATTGTGGCCGGCCGGCTGGTGCGTGCCGTTCCGCCTTCGCGCCGCGCAGGCTCCGCCGGAAAACTGCAAGGCGGTGGTGTTCTCCGGCCGCCCCAACCCGGAAGACTACCCAGCGGATTGGGTGCGGGAGCTATGGGGGTAGGGGTTTTCAAGCGTCCAAATAGAAGCCGTCATCCTCGTGCTTAACCCGTAGATCCATTTTCATTTTTTAGGTGGACCCGCGGATCAAGTCCGCAGGTGACGCCTAAAGAAAGCCAAAAAAAGACCTAAAACCTCTCCAGACTGTACCCGCTCAGATCGATATCAGTCCTGGTCCCGCTGATCAGGTCGCTGATAGCCTTGCCGGAGCCAGCGCCCATGGTCCAGCCTAGGGAGCCGTGGCCGGTGTTGAGATACAGGTTCTCCAGCTTCGTTCGGCCGATGATCGGTACGCAGTCCGGAGTGAGGGGGCGGAGGCCCGTCCAGTAGGTGGCTTGTTCAAAGTCCCCGGCGCTGGGAAATTGGGCTTCGGTCTTAATGCGGAGTGAGCGTGCGCGCTCCTGATCGATCTCTTTATTAAAGCCCGCGAACTCCACCGTGCCGGCAACCCGCAGCCGGTCGCCCAATCGGGTGAAGACCAGCTTGTGTTCCTCGTCGGTGATGCTGATGGTCGGCGCGCCGTTGCGTCCCGCTGTCGGCATGGTCATGGAATAGCCCTTTGCCGGATAAATAGGCACGTTGAGGCCCAGCGGTTTCATCAACGCTGGACCATAGGCGCCCACGGACAGGACCACCGTGTCCACATCCAGCCCGCCCTTGTCGGTGAGTACGCGGGTGACCCGGCCGGCCTCTTCTTCCAGTCCGGTGACACTCTCGCCATAGCGGAACACAACGCCCCGGTCGGCGGCGACCAACGCCAGCTTCCGGGTGAAGGTGTGGGCGTCGCCGCTTTCATCTTCCGGCGTGTGTACGCCGCCAGCCAGTCTGTCCTGCACCGTTTCCAGCGTGGGCTCCATTTGCACACAGGCTTCCGCGCCGAGCACGACATTGTTCAGGCCGAGCTCCCGCAAGTGGGCGGCGTTGGCGACGGCTTCCTCGAAGTCCTTTTGGGATTTCTGAATGTTGAGAATGCCCCGGCCGATATAGTCGTAATCAAGGCCAGTGTCGGCGCGAATGTCGTCCATGAGTTGGCGGCTATAGAGCGACATGCGCATGTTCTTGGCCGTACCGTCCACCGCCTTGGCGGATCGACAGTTCATCAGGAACTTGATCAGCCACGACCACAACTTCGGATCGGCGCTAAAATGAAAGAGCAGCGGTGCGTCCTTGCGGCCCAGCCATTTCACCAGTTGCATCGGCACATGGCGATTGGCCCAGGGGATCGTATTGCAGGCGGAGATTTGCCCGCCATTGGCAAAGCTGGTCTCCAGCCCGGCGCCGCTCTCGCGGTCGATCACGGTGACCTCGTGTCCGGCCTTGTTGAGGTAATAGGCGGAGGCGACACCGACGATGCCCGCGCCCAGAATGCAAATTTTCACGCGTTTAGACCTTGCTCTCTCCCACGAGGGGCGGACTATAGTAGCCCTAAGGAATTATCACCAGACCTGTGAGAGCTTATGACGAGTGGTTTGGAACTGCTGACCGTCGAGCAGATGTCCCGCGCCGATGCCTCGGCGGTTGAGGCCGGTGTGCCGAGTCTGACCTTGATGGAAAACGCGGGCGCCTCGGTGGTGCGGGAAATCCGCCGGCGCTGGACCCGGCGGCGGGTCGTGGTCCTTTGCGGGCCCGGCAACAACGGCGGGGACGGGTTTGTCATTGCCCGGTTGCTGAAGGACATTAACTGGCCGGTGCGCCTCGGCTTACTTTTAGATAAATCCAAATTGAAAGGCGACGCGGCGGTGAATGCGGACGCCTGGGACGGAGACTGTGAGCCGGTGACGCCGGCATTGTTGGACGGCGCTAAGCTTGTTGTGGACGCGCTATTTGGCGCAGGGCTTACCCGGGATATCGATGGCGCGGCCGCCGAGGTCATCGCGTCGGTCAATGACAGCGGCTTACCCGTCGTCGCCGTAGACATGCCGAGCGGCGTGGGCGGCAACACGGGCGAGGTGAGGGGTATTGCGCCGCAAGCGGCCCTGACGGTGACGTTCTTCTGCAAAAAACCGGGGCATTTGTTGATGCCGGGCAGAGGACTTTGCGGTGAAACGGTGGTCACGGACATCGGCATCCCGGCGTCTGTTCTGGATGAACTCAATCCCAACAATTATGAGAATGGTCCAGCCCTCTGGCGAGATGTCATTCCGACGCCTGGGCCTGAGTCCCATAAATACACGCGGGGGCACTTGCTGGTGATCGGTGGTGGAGATATGACCGGTGCGGCGCGGCTGTCGGCTGCCGGCGCGAGGCGGACGGGTCTTGGTATGCTGACCATCGCCGCGCCTATCGCTGCGGTCCCGATCTATCAGGCAGGGGAGCCCGGCAATTTGGTGACGGCGTTGCCGGATGACGGGGATATCAGTCCGCTTCTTGCCGAGAGGAAACGCAGCGCGGTCCTGGTCGGCCCTGGTGCGGGAGCGACCCAAACCACGCGCCGGCATGTGGTCGAGGCCGTGAAAAGCGGGTTGCCCCAGGTCTTGGATGCTGATGCGCTGACCGCCTTCGAAGATGATTTGGAGAGTCTCACCCGCTGGATCAACGCGCCGTGCATCATGACGCCCCACGCAGGGGAGTTCTCAAGACTCTTTAAAAATCAACAGGATAAACTGTCTAACTGTCTAAATGCGGCGGCAAAAAGCAGCGCTGTAGTGTTGCTGAAAGGCTTTGATACAGTCGTCGCCGCACCGGATGGCCGGGCGGTGATCAACGCCAATGCGTCCAGCGATCTCGCAACAGCCGGCGCCGGGGATGTCCTGGCCGGGATTATCGCCGGGTTCCTGGCGCAAGGCGTGCCGGCTTTTGAAGCTGCCGCCGCCGGCGCCTGGTTCCATGGAGAAGCGGGAAAAAGGATGGGTAGGGGACTGATCGCCGAGGATTTGCCCGATTACTTGCACGAAATGTTCATGTTAAATCAGTGGTAATTGACTGATTTTGTTACTAAATCATCAGTATAAACGAACAAAAAAGCAGCGGACTCTGAGATCGCGCGATCCGTAATCTCCGGAGTGTTTGGAGCCGGATCGGTGCTGACGAGGACAAATTTACCGAAATCACCCTTTCGCCGGAGCTAAGCGATAGCGACCGCGATCAGCTGTTGAACCACATGCGCGCCTGCCGGGAGGGCCGGAGCGGCGAGGTTTCGGCCCGCAGCCGGGCGGCCGCTTTAGGTCACGCGTATCTGGGCCTGAAAGGTGAGGGGCGAAAACGTTTTCTCCAGGTTATGGCGACCGAATTCGATACGGATCATGCGGCCGTAGATGCGGCTGTCAAAGAGCTGCAGTCGGTGTCCGATCCCGTGGCCCGGCAAAAGGCTGAGCAAGCCCTCAAGAAATCCGTGGAAGCGGCGCGGGTTCGCTTGCTGACACAATTTAACGTGTTGCCGGAGGGCGTGAAGTTTCTGGTCGATCTCCGCGCGGATCTAACCGATTGGACAAAGGACGATCCGGTCCTGCAGCCCGTCGAAACGACCTTAAAGTGCTGTTGTCTTCCTGGTTTGATGTCGGGTTCCTGGAGCCTAAGCAGATCACCTGGGATGCGCCGGCGGCGTTGCTGGAAAAGCTGTTTGCCTGCGAGGCCGTGCAAGAGATCAAAAGCCGGGACAACCTGAAGAATCGGCTTGCGTCCGATCGGCGCTTTTTTGCGCTTTCCATCCCCGCGTGTTGGAGGAGCCGCTTATCTTTGAGTGGGTGGTGCTGACCGACGGCATTTCCACGAATATTCAGGAGTTGCTGGATGAAGACGCGCTGATTGTTGACGCTACGTTCGCTGACAGCGCGATCTTTTAATCCATTTCCAATGCGCAGCAGGGCCTCAGCGGCATCAACTTCGGGAATTTCCTAATCAAGCGCGTGGTGGACAGCTTATCCGGCGGACTGCGTGGATTGCGGCGTCATTCGACCCTCTCTCCGATCCACGGATTTTCCCGCTAGCAAAAATCGGCATTGGATGACGAAGGAGCAATGGGTTTCCTGTCGGACCAACAGTGCACTGCACTGACCGGCCCCGCCATGAAGGACACGGCCGCAGAGGCGATCAAACATCTGGCGTTTGACGCCGGCTGGCAAGGCGATGCGGAGTAGTCTGAGGCATTACAGGAGCCCATGCGTAAGCTCTTGGCTCGTTATATTTGTGCGGAGAAACGCATCGGCGGCACGGCGTCGGACTCGGTCGCCCATTTCATTTGAACAACGGCGCCAGGGTCGAGCAGATCAACTGGGAAGTCGATACGTCTGCAAAGGGGTTGCAGCAATCCGCCGGCATGATGGTTAATTACCGTTATCTCTTGGAAGACATCGATGGCAATCACGAATCCTATCGCAGCGGTCAGGACGTGAGCACCTTAATCAAGGTCAAAACCCTGTTGAAGGATTAACCCGCCGGGTCCCAAGAATTCCGCGATTTTCAAGAGGTTCAGATTGACAGCGGTCGCTTTTTTTATAGAGTGTCGCGCTCCGGCGCGGATGACCGCATCCGGGAGGTTGTGTTGCGGGTGTGGCGGAACTGGTAGACGCGCAAGGTTTAGGTCCTTGTTTTCTTCGGAAAGTGGGGGTTCAAGTCCCTTCACCCGCACCAATTTCGGATCACCCGCCAGGATCTTGAGTACTCTTTAAATTCGAATAGGAACGCACGGGAATTTCGTAATGGCCGCTCAGGTAACAGAAACGACGAATGAAGGATTGAAACGGGGCTACAAGGTTATCGTCCCAGCCGCTGATATTGAGGAAAAAGTGACCTCCCGTCTGACGGAAGTGGCGCGCACGGCGCGGATGCCGGGCTTCCGTCCCGGTAGGGTGCCGGTCAGCCTATTGCGGAAGACATATGGCAATGCGGTGATGGGCGAAGTGCTGGAAGCAACTGTCAATGAAAGTAGCCAGTCGGCGCTGGCGGACAAGGATTTCCGCCCGGTCACCCAGCCGAAGATCGAGATAGAGAAGTTCGAGGAAGGCGCTGATCTGGAATACACGATGGAACTCGAAATCTTCCCTGACATCAGCCTTGCCGATTTCGCCAAACTGAAGCTGGAGCGCTTTAAAGTCCCGGCGACCGATGAGCAGATCGACGGCGCCATTGAGCAAATGGCCAACAGCCGGAAAGAGTCCAAGCCGATCACCGACGCCCGCAAAATCGCTAACGGCGATGTGGCGATCATCGATTTCGTCGGCCGGGTGGATGGCGAGGAATTCGTGGGCGGCAAGGCCGAGGGCTACTCCTTGGAGCTGGGCTCCGGCGCGTTCATCCCCGGTTTCGAAGAACAGATCGTTGGCTATGACGCCGGCGACAAGTTTGACGTGAATGTGACCTTCCCCGAGAACTACACGGAGACCCTGGCCGGTAAGGAAGCCGTTTTCGAGGTGACCCTTCACGAGATTCACGAATCCATTCCGGCGGAAATTAATGACGAGCTGGCCAAGTCCATGGGGGCGGAGAGCGTCGAGGACCTGAAACGCCAGGTGAAAGAAGCCCAGGAAATGGAAATGGGCGCGTTCACCAAGATGCGGCTGAAGCGCGATCTGCTCGATCTTTTGGACAACGAACACAAGTTCGAGCTTCCGCAGGGCATGATCCAAAGCGAGTTCGACGCCATTTGGGAGCAATTCACCCATCAGCGGGAACACCATCCGGATCAGATCGATCCCGATGATCAGGATAAGTCCGACGAAGAGTTGCAAACCCAGTACCGGGAAATCGCCGAGCGCCGCGTCCGGTTGGGCCTGTTGCTGGCAGAGATCGGCAGGGTCAATGAAATCACCGTTTCGCCCGAGGAACTGAACCGGGCGTTGATGCAGGAAGCGCAACGGCACCCCGGCCAGGAAAAGGAAGTTCTGGATTATTTCAAGAATAATCCCGAAGCCATGCAATCGCTTCAGTCACCGGTGCTGGAGGATAAAGTCATCGACTTTATCGTGGAGCTGGCGGACGTCACCGATAAGGATGTCACCATCGAGGAATTGATGGCGGAAGCCACCGAATCAGCCGTAAAATCAAGCGAAAGCCCCGATTCCGGCGAGAAAAAGAAGAAATCCAGCGCCAAAAAGAAAGCCTCGGCCAAGGGAAAAGCCAAGAAAGCCACCGCCAAGAAGTAGGCCGGGCGACGACGCCAAAACGGTGCTTGACCAGTGCCCAAAGCGTCGCGTAGGCAGTTGCATTGCGGGAAAAACTAACCAGATAGATCATAATGAGCGATCCCATAGAAGTTTATAATAATGCGCTCGTGCCGATGGTGGTGGAAACCACCAATCGCGGTGAGCGCGCGTATGACATTTATTCGCGCCTGTTGAAGGAGCGGATCATCTTCGTCACCGGCCCGATCGAAGACCATGTGTCCAGTCTGATCTGCGCCCAATTGCTGTTTTTGGAATCGGAAAATCCGAAGAAAGATATTTCATTCTACATCAACTCTCCGGGGGGTATTGTGACGTCAGGTCTCGCCATCTACGACACGATGCAATACATCCGGCCGAGCGTGTCCACCGTTTGCATCGGACAGGCTGCCTCGATGGGGTCGTTGTTGCTGGCGGCGGGTCAGAAAGGAAAGCGCTACGCCCTGCCGAATTCCCGGATTATGGTTCATCAACCGTCCGGCGGCGCACAGGGGCAGGCGACCGATATCGAAATTCAAGCGCGGGAAATTCTGGCGTTGCGGCAACGGCTGAATAACATTTATGTGGAGCATACCGGCCAGGAACTGGAAAAAGTCGAACAGGCATTGGAACGTGACAAGTATATGACGCCGGACGAAGCCAGGGATTTCGGCCTTATTGACGAGGTCGTATTGAAGCGGCCCGAAGATTTGGACGGAGAGGACGACTCGGGGGACCAGACCGGAACCGACGATAAAGGCGGTGACGGCGATTAGGGGTTTTGGCGGTTTTTCGGGACCCTTGTTTGTGTTTGAGTATAGTTTAAGCCTGGGACTAGTATGTCTCTGAGCTTTGTGTTGGAGGGTTCATGAGTAAGTCCACCGGCAACGGCGATTCCAAGAACACGCTGTATTGTTCATTCTGCGGCAAAAGCCAGCACGAGGTCCGCAAGCTCATCGCGGGCCCAACCGTGTTTATTTGTGACGAATGTGTCGAGCTCTGCATGGATATTATCCGTGAAGAGAACAAGACCCAGATCGTCAAATCCGGCGACGGCGTTCCAGCCCCGAAAGAAATCTGCGAGGTGCTAGATGACTATGTGATCGGCCAGGATTACGCTAAACGTGTCCTCTCGGTCGCGGTGCACAATCATTACAAACGCCTGAGCCACAGCGCCAAGAACAACGACGTGGAGCTGGCCAAGTCCAACATCCTGCTGGTCGGTCCGACGGGTTGCGGTAAGACATTGCTGGCCCAGACCCTGGCGCGCATCCTGGATGTGCCGTTCACCATGGCCGATGCGACGACCCTGACCGAAGCCGGTTACGTCGGCGAGGACGTGGAGAACATCATCCTCAAGCTGTTGCAGGCTGCTGACTACAATGTGGAGCGGGCGCAGCGCGGTATCGTCTATATTGACGAGGTTGATAAGATTTCCCGCAAATCCGACAACCCGTCCATCACGCGCGACGTGTCGGGCGAAGGCGTGCAGCAGGCTTTGTTGAAAATCATGGAAGGCACCGTCGCTTCCGTGCCGCCGCAGGGCGGGCGCAAGCATCCACAGCAGGAATTCCTGCAGGTGGATACGACGAATATCCTGTTTATCTGCGGCGGCGCGTTTGCCGGCTTGCAGAAAATCATCTCGGCCCGCGGGCAGGGCTCCTCCATGGGCTTTGGCGCCGATGTGCGCGGCCCGGACGAACGGCCCACCGGCGAGATTTTGCAGGATGTAGAGCCGGAAGATCTGCTGAAATTTGGTCTGATTCCGGAATTCGTCGGCCGGCTGCCGGTGATCGCCACCCTCAATGACCTTGATGAGGATGCGCTGGTTACCATCCTGACCTCTCCGAAGAACGCGCTGGTAAAACAGTATCAGCGTCTGTTCGAGATGGAAAATGTGAAGCTCAAGTTCCTGGATACGGCGCTGGAAGCTGTCGCCAAGAAGGCGGTCGAGCGCAAAACTGGGGCACGTGGCCTACGGTCCATCATGGAAGACATTCTGTTGGACACCATGTTCGAGCTGCCAGATCTGGACGGCGTCGAGGAAGTGGTGATCAACCGTGAAGTTGCGCAAGAAGGTGCGCGTCCCCTCTATATTTACGCCGACCGGCGTGATGATCTGGATACCAGCGCCTAGAATGGCCCTTTAATTAATGTTTGTACGTACTTGATAATGGTGGCGGCGAGCATAAATATATCACGACCAATGTGTTCCTGCGGGCTGGCCCCCGGAAACAAAATAAAAATGACCTAAAGTATGGGTCTGCCTATTTAGGAGATCAGAATTGGAGCCTTCCGCCGGAAAAGTTTATCCCGTCCTTCCCCTGCGCGACATCGTGGTGTTTCCTCACATGATCGTGCCGCTTTTCGTTGGCCGCGAGAAATCGGTGCGCGCACTGGAAGACGTAATGAAGGACGACAAGCAAATTCTGCTAATCGCGCAGAAAAATGCGGCAGACGACGATCCTGCGAAGGAAGAAATTTATACCGTCGGCACGGTCTCCACGGTGTTGCAATTGTTGAAGCTGCCGGACGGTACGGTGAAGGTCTTGGTCGAGGGTGGGGAGCGAGCGCGCGTCATCCGCTACACCGACAATGATGATTTCTTCGAGGCCTATGCGGACATCATGCCGGAACGGGAAGGCGAAGAAGAAGAACTTGAAGCGTTGTCCCGCTCGGTGGTCACGCAGTTCGAACAATACATCAAGTTAAATAAGAAAATTCCGCCGGAAGCCCTTGTTTCCGTTAATCAAATTGATGAATTGGGCAAGCTGGCGGATACGGTCGCGTCGCACTTGGCGCTGAAAATCTCCGAGAAGCAGGAACTGCTTGAGGTCGAGGCCATCTCCGAGCGGATGGAGCGGGTGATCTCCTTCATGGAAGGGGAGATCGGCGTTCTGCAGGTGGAAAAGAAAATCCGCAGCCGGGTCAAACGGCAGATGGAGAAGACCCAGCGCGAGTATTATCTGAACGAGCAATTGAAAGCGATCCAGAAGGAACTAGGGGAGATCGACGAAGGCAAGGACGAAACCCAGGAGCTCGAGGAAAAAATCGCGGCGACCAAGCTGACCAAGGAGGCACGGGAAAAAGCCGTCGCCGAATTGAAGAAGCTTCGCAATATGAGCCCGATGTCGGCGGAAGCCACGGTAGTCCGGAACTATCTGGACTGGATGCTGAATATCCCTTGGAAGAAGCGCAGCCGCGTGAACAAAGATATTAAGCAGGCCGAGAAAATCCTGGATGCGGATCACTACGGTTTGGAGAAGGTCAAGGAGCGCATACTTGAATATCTTGCCGTTCAGCAGCGCACCAAGAAACTTAAAGGCCCGATCCTGTGCCTCGTCGGCCCTCCAGGCGTTGGTAAAACCTCACTCGGTAAGTCCATCGCGCGGGCGACGGGCCGTAATTTCGTCCGCATGTCCTTGGGCGGCGTCCGTGATGAGTCCGAAATTCGGGGCCACCGCCGGACCTATATCGGTTCCATGCCCGGTAAAATTCTGCAGGGCATGAAAAAGGCCAAGACTTCGAACCCGTTCTTCCTGTTGGACGAAATCGACAAGATGGGCTCTGACTGGCGGGGCGATCCGGCCTCTGCGCTTCTGGAAGTGCTGGATCCGGCGCAGAACGACACATTCCAGGATCACTATCTGGAAGTCGATTATGACTTGTCGGATGTCATGTTTGTCACTACGGCGAACACGCTTCGCATTCCGGGACCGCTGTTGGACCGGATGGAGATCATCCGCATCCCTGGCTATACCGAGGACGAAAAGGTTGAAATCGCGCGCCGCCATTTGATCGAAAAGCAGATGGAAGCTCACGGTCTGAAAAAACACGAATGGTCGATCTCCGATCATGCGCTGCGCGACCTGATCCGCTTTTACACGCGGGAAGCCGGCGTCCGTAACCTGGAGCGGGAACTAGCCAATCTGACGCGGAAGGCGACCAAGGGAATCCTCATGGATGGGTTGGGGAAGGTCAACGTGACCCGCCGCAACCTGGAGAAATTCACCGGCGTCCGCAAATACCGGTTCGGTGAAGTTGAGGAAGAGGATATCGTCGGCGTCACAAACGGTCTGGCCTGGACCGAAGTCGGCGGCGAAATCCTAACGATCGAAGCCGTGATGCTGCCGGGTAAAGGCAAGATGACGATCACCGGTAAGCTGGGCGACGTCATGCAGGAGTCCATCCAGGCGGCCAAATCTTTCGTGCAGTCCCGTTCCGTAGCGTTCGGCGTGAAGCCGACCCTATTCGACAAACGCGATATACACGTTCACGTGCCTGAGGGCGCGACGCCAAAAGACGGTCCGTCTGCCGGTGTCGGCATGGTCACATCAATTGTCTCTGTTCTGACCGGTATCGCCGTACGCAAGGATATCGCTATGACCGGCGAGGTCACCTTGCGCGGCCGGGTCCTGCCGATCGGTGGCTTGAAGGAAAAACTCCTGGCGGCCATGCGGGGCGGAATCAAGAAAGTGCTGGTGCCCAAGGACAACGAAAAGGACCTGGCGGAGATTCCGGACAACCTGAAACGCTCCGTCGAAATCGTGCCGGTCACCAGCGTTGAGGAAGTGCTGGAGCATGCCCTGGTTAGTCCGCTCGTGCCCATCGAATGGGATGAAGAAGACGAAGCGGCGGCCGATGTTGCGGCCGGCTCCGTCGACGATGATGACGAACATTCTGGGCTGGTGAAGCACTAAACCCCGGAATTCTGCGAAAAAACGATTCGCGCAAAAAACGCCAAACGGGACCTGATATCGGGTCCCGTTTTCATTTGAGCGGCAAAAAAAGTGTCCGTTTATCCCTTGAAAACGCTGTTTTTCGCGGAAATCTGCGGATTTTGGCGTAAGTCCAATTGACGTGAAACGAAAACCGCGCATAAACTTTAAGGCATTTCAGACGTTGCGATGCCTATATAACAAGCCAAAGTTTAAACCCATCATAGATAGTAAAGGGGGCCTTTAAGGTGAATAAAAACGATTTGATAGCCGAAGTAGCAAACTCCGCCGGACTTTCCAAAGCTGATGCAGGGAAGGCAGTCGACGGTGTGTTCGATGCAATCTCCGGTTCTTTGCAAGGTGGTGGCGAAGTACGTATTGTCGGTTTCGGCACATTCTCTGTAGCCAACCGTAAAGCGACCACCGGCCGCAATCCGCGCACGGGTGAAACGATTCAAATCCCGGCGTCCAAGCAGCCGAAGTTCAAAGCCGGTAAAGGATTGAAAGACGCCGTCAACTAAAGCCGTCTTTACCTACCGTATTAATGCCGGTCGCCTCTCGCGGCCGGCATTTTTCATGCCTGGATTTTAGCGCCATCGCCGATACCTGGGGATTGCAATTTCCGGCCCGATAAATCATGTATGGGGCTGACGCAGTGATGCGCATGTGGGCGGTTAGCTCAGCTGGGAGAGCGCCACGTTTACACCGTGGATGTCGGCGGTTCGATCCCGTCACCGCCCACCATTTTTCTATCTCCCCGGTGTAATCCCTGATGGCTGCACCCGGCTCGTCGAAGAAAGTCATTTATACGGCGTTAGCCGGCAACGGCTTGATCGCTATCAACAAGTTTATTGCCTCGGCGCTGACCGGCACTCGGCGATGCTGAGCGAGGCGGTGCACTCCCTGGTCGATACGGGCAATCAGGGTTTGCTGCTCTATGGAATCAAGCGCGCCGGCAAGCCGGCGGATGAACAGCATCCGTTTGGCCAAGGGATGGAGCTTTATTTCTGGACCTTCGTAGTTGCCATTTTGATGTTTGGAGTGGGCGCGGGAATCTCCATATTCGAGGGCGTATCTAAGATCAAAGGCGAACAGCCGATCGTCCATCCGATTATCAACTATATCGTTTTGGTGATCGCCATGGTGTTCGAAACCTTCGCCTAGTGGGTTGCCTATAAGGAATTCAAAAAGAGTCAGGTCTCTCGGAAATTCTTTACCTCTATTCGCTTGCGCAAGGACCCCACGGTATTCACGGTTCTGTTTGAAGACAGCGCCGCCATGATGAGCCTCGTCGTTGCCTTTATCGGCGTGTACCTAGCGAACACATTTAATGCTCCGGTTTGGGACGCCATCGCCTCTATCACCATCGGCGTCATCCTGGCGCTGACGGCGGCGTTCCTGGCTTATGAGGCCAAGGGCCTCTTGATCGGGGAAGGCGCCAGTCTCGATGTGGTTGATGGGATTCGCAAAATTGTCGACGAAGAAGACAATGTTCTGTCGGTGAATGAAATCCTGACCATGCATATGGGCCCCACTGACGTTCTTTTGAACATCAGCATCGACTTCGCCGAAAATCTCACCGCCAATCAGGTGGAGGCCGCCATTTCCCAGTTCGAATCCGAGATAAAGTAAGCCTTTCCAACGGTTACCCGCGTGTTCATCGAGGCCCAGAGCGCGGTCGGCTACCAACAAGATGCGTCGGGCGGTGCGGAGGATGTGCGAGCCCCTCAATAGCCAAGTGCGTCCGTTCCTGGTTAACATCGACTAAATTCTTGAATTTTCGAATATTTTGCCCAAAATTCATGGGTGAAATGACCTCGGAGAGGGGCGGATTAGAGTAGTGCAGTTCGGCGTACCGAGTTTGCTTGACACCCTGACAGGCGTTGATTACATACCGCTCTCGAACGAGCTAAGCTTTGGGGGCGTAGTTCAGTTGGTTAGAACGCCGGCCTGTCACGCCGGAGGTCGCGGGTTCGAGTCCCGTC
>JAYPHU010000029.1:0-35387 GCA_038127535.1 Rhodospirillaceae bacterium
CGGAGGAGGGACTTGAACCCCCGACACGCGGATTATGATTCCGCTGCTCTAACCAGCTGAGCTACTCCGCCCCAATTTCACGGTCTCCATTTTACGACCGTTGGCCCAAATCCTCAGGGCAGCCCGAACGGGACACAGGTGTATATTTTTAAGCCCTGCCGGTGTCAAGGGAACTCCGACCTTCTTACAACCCCCGTTCACGCATCTACGCCCTCGTTAAAGCTGACGCCGATTTTCTCGAACTTCTCTAGGATGTCGTCGCCGAACTTTTCCTGCAGGGCCTTGGCCTCCACCGGCGGTATTTCGATGTCGTTGAAAGCGTCCTCGGTCTCGCCGGTGATCCACACCAACAGCCGTGCCGTCTTGTCTGACACATTGGTGAAGTCCCGGACCACGCCCGGCGGCACGGCGATCATGTCGTAGGGGTCCAGGAAAATTTCGTTCTCCCCCTCATCGCCCGAGCGAATGCGGAACCGGCCCTCCAGGCAGAAAAATGTCTCGTTGGTGCGATGATGGGCGTGCAGCACGGGCCGGTCGCCGGGCGGGCATTCGGCAATGATGACGCTCATCTTATCCGCGGTGATTACCGCCGGCTGGTGGGCCATGGGGCCGCCCTGTTTTTACGGTGACATCAGGAGATACAGCGTCTTCGCGGTCAGGGTCTCATAGGCCTCCTTCGGGATGCCGTCCTCTTCCGAATAGCTGTTGCTCTGCGGTTTGATCTCCCCGAATCGTGCGATCTGCGCCTCCATCTGCTCAGGGGTGATTTGCACGGTTTTCATTTCAGCAACCTCCCTTTCGTTTATGATTACGCCGCCATCGGGGCAGGGTTGCGGCGCACGATCCAGCCGCCGCCCATCACCCGGCTGCCGCCGCCCGCTTCGTAGAACACACACGCCTGGCCGGGCGCGACGCCGGCCTGAGGCTCCATCAACGTCACCACCGCCCCGCCATCAGGACCCACAGCCACCCGGGCCGGCACCAACGGTTGCATGGACCGGAGTTTCACCTCCACCTCCACGCCATTGTCGCTCAAGGGCGCATCCCCCAACCAATTAACGTCGCGGACGATGACCGTCTCTTCCAGCAGCGCTTCCTTGGGCCCGACGATGACACGGCGGGTCTCCGCGTCCAGGCGCAGCACATACAGCGGATCACCGCCACCGATGTTAAGCCCCCGGCGCTGGCCCACCGTGTAATGGATGATGCCGTCATGTTGACCCAGCACCTGGCCGTCCATGTGTACGATGTCGCCTGGCTCCATCCCCTCCGGGCGCAGCTTGGCGACGATCTCGGCGTAATCGCCGTTGGGCACAAAGCAGATATCCTGGCTGTCGGGCTTGTCGGCGACGGCGAGGCCAAACCGCTCGGCATGGGCCCGGGTCACGTCCTTGGACTGATCGCCCAGGGGAAAGCGGAGAAAATCCAATTGCTCCTGCGTCGTGGCGAACAGGAAATAGCTCTGGTCCTTGCCGGGATCGGCGCCCCGGTGCAACTCCGCCCCGCCGGAGCCAATCTCTCGGCGGATATAATGCCCGGTGGCCAGCGCGTCCGCCTGCAGTTCCACCGCGCGGGCCAGCAGATCGCGGAACTTGACGGTCTGATTGCACTTCACGCAGGGGATCGGCGTTTCACCGGCCAGATAGGTGTCGGCGAAATCGTCCATCACTTCCTGGCGGAACTTATCCTCGTAATCCAGGACATAATGGGGAAAGCCCAGCGTGTCGGCGACCCGCCGCGCGTCATAAATATCCTGCCCGGCGCAGCAGGCTCCCGGCCGGGCCGCCGCCGCGCCATAGTCATAAAGCTGCAACGTGATGCCGACCACGTCATAGCCTTCCTCGTGCAGCAGCGCCGCCGTGACGGAACTGTCCACGCCGCCGGACATGGCGACCACCACGCGGGTATCCGCCGGGTCCTTATCGAAACCGAGTGAGTTCATGGGCGCAGTTATACCGCATTCAGGCCCATCTGCCAGAAAGCTATTTCCAGCCGGGTCGCCTGATCGAAGGTCTTGGCCAGGGCTGGATACCGCCCCTCCCCGCCGCGCGACGCCATCAGCTTATCCAATTGTGCGATCTCGGCGGCAGCCACCTCTTGGTATTCATCTGAGGCATACATCTCGATCCATGGGGCGTGCGGATTGTCGGACGTGGCTTTATCCGCCAGCGCGGCGCCGATCTCCGCGTAACCTACGATACACGGCGCGAGCGCCACATGCAGGTCCAACAGGTCCCCCGCGGCGCCGCGCTCCAGCACGAAACGGGTGTAAGCCATGGTCTCGGCTGCTTCCGGCAGCGCTTCCATGGTTTCTTCGGAGAGCCCCCAGTCGGCGCAGAACTTCACATGTAGATCCATTTCCATATCGACGATGGCGGACAGACCACCAGCCGCTTGCCGGATATCGGCCAGGCTGTCGGCCT
This sequence comes from Rhodospirillaceae bacterium, assembly GCA_038127535.1. Taxonomy (GTDB): domain Bacteria; phylum Pseudomonadota; class Alphaproteobacteria; order Rhodospirillales; family UBA2165; genus JAYPHU01. The sequence goes on from JAYPHU010000029.1 coordinate 2,424, forward strand.
TGTACGCCGCCAGGGCATAGGCCCGGGCGAAGTGGATCAGGAACAAATAATCCTGGCCGAGGTAATGGCGGAAGCATTGATCTGGGAGCGTACCGTGAGCCAGCCCTCGGACAAAATCATGATCGACATAAGCGCCCCAGGCGGCAGCGGTATCGGCCTTCAGCCGCTCGAACAGAGTCACCGGCGCCTCATAGCATCATGTTGCGGGTTTCGACGGGCAGATTGACCATGAGCCCATCCAGCTCCTCGGTCAGGAGGATTTGGCAGCCGAGCCGCGAGGTCTTGGTCAGACCAAAGGCCAGGTCCAGCATATCGTCCTCTTCCTCGCTGGCCGGTTTAAGCCGGTCATACCAGTCGGGATCGATGATCAAATGGCAGGTGGAACACGCCATGACACCCTCGCAGGCGCCTTCGATATCGATGTTGTTGGCGTGGGCGATGTCGAGCAACGACTTCCCGGCGGGCGCTTCGATTTCCCGGCGCTCCCCGCTGTTTTCGACGAAAACTACTTTTGGCATGAAACCTAGACGCTGAAGGACTCGCCGCAGCCGCACTGGCTGGTCACGTTCGGATTATCGAAAATGAAGCCGGACTGCATCTTGTCTTCCACGTAATCCATCTTGGAGCCAACCACGAACATCAGGGCCAGCGGATCGATGAAAATCCGGACGCCGTCCTGTTCGACGACTTCTTCGAGCGGGCGTTCTTCCTCCGCATATTCCACATTGTACATGTGGCCGGAGCAGCCGGTGTTGGTCACGCCGACGCGGAGGCCCAGGACCGGCTTATCGGTCCGGTCCATCAGGGCGCGCACCCGATTGACCGCACTCTCGGTCAGCGTGATGGGGGCGGTATCTTTGGTGATCTGGCTCATAAGCTTAGTATACTCCTAAATCGTGCCGCCTAGAACATCCCAAGCGCTAGTTTTGCATCTTCGGACATTTTATCCGGGTCCCAAGGCGGGTCCCAAACCAGGGTGACTTCCACCTCGCCGACGCCGTCAACTGAGGCCGCGGCATCCGCCACCTGCTGGGGTAGAATGCCAGCAACCGGGCAGCCCGGCGCAGTCAGGGTCATGACCAGGCGGACATCGCCGTTCATTTCGATATTGATCTCGTAAATCAGGCCCAGCTCGTAAATATCCACCGGGATTTCCGGGTCGTAGACGGTTTTTAGCGCCGTGGCGACGGCTTCCTGCTCGGCGACCTTCGTGCCGGGCGCCAAGGCCTCACCGGCGTGGGCCACCACACCTGCCTCCATACCGCCCATATCTGAGCCGTATTCATCCCACGGGCTCGGCGCATAGACAGGTTCCGGTTCTTGTGCAACTTGAGGCGCGGCAGCAGGTTCGGGCGCTGCAATAGCCGGTTCAGCCGCTGCCGGCTGTGGCGTCTCTAACGGTTCAGTTGACGGTGCACTATCGTTCATGTCCGTATCTTTCTTTTTACCGAATATATTCAAGGCGCCCCACATAATGCTCTCACTCTCTATTCTGTCGTTGCTTCCTGATCGCCTTGGACGGCGGCGTTGATGGTATGCCAGGCCAAGGTCGCGCATTTCACCCGCATGGGGAACTGCCGCACGCCCGACATGACCCGCAATTTATCGATCTCGCCCGCGAATTCCGGGTCGGCGATGTCTTCCACTTCGCCTGTACATAGTTTGTGGAACTGATCAAACAAGCGCTCCACCTGGGTAATGTTTTTGCCTTTGACGATGTCGGTCATCATGGAGGCGGAGGCCACGGAAATGGCGCAGCCTCGGCCTTCGAAGGCGGCATCTTCAATCACCTCGCCATCGCCGACCTTGGCATAGACCGTTAACCGATCACCGCAGAGTGGATTGTTGCCGTGGGCCTCGCAGGTGGCGTCTTCCGGATGACGGAAGTTCCGGGGATTCTTGCCGTGGTCCAGGATGACCTCCTGGTATAATTCGCGAATATGATCTTCCATCAGCCGAATATTCCTTTTGCGTAGATCAGCGCCTCGGCCAGCACGTCCACATCGTCGGTCGTGTTGTACATGCCGAAAGAGGCCCGCGCCGTGGCGGCGATATCAAACCGGTCCATCAGCGGCTGGGCGCAATGGTGTCCCGCGCGTACGGCAACGCCGCGGCTGTCGATGATGGTGCCGATGTCATGGGGGTGCACGTCTTCCAGGGTGAAGGAAATGATCCCGGCTTTATTTGCGGCCTTGCCGTAGATGGTCAGCCCGTCGATCTCCGACAAACGCTCGGTGGCATAAGCCAATAACGATTGTTCGTGGGCGGCGATCTTCTCCACGCCGATGGCGTCGAAATAGTCCACGGCGGCGGCCAAGCCGACCGCTTCCACAATCGCCGGGGTGCCGGCTTCGAACCGCGTAGGCGCCTCCCGGTAGGTGGTTTTCTCGAACGTCACCTGCTCGATCATGTCGCCGCCACCTTCGTAGGGCGGCATGGCGTTCAGCAGGTCTTTCTTGCCGTAGAGCACACCAATGCCCGAGGGCCCGTAGAGCTTATGCCCGGTAAAGGCATAGAAATCCGAGTCCAGGTCCTGAACATCGACCCGCGCATGGACAATGCCCTGCGCCCCGTCGATCAACACCTTCGCCCCCTGGGCATGGGCCAAGCGAATGACGTCCTTGATCGGGACGATGGTGCCCAGAACATTGGACACGTGGGTAATCGCGACCAGCTTGGTCTTGGGCGAAAGAAGATTCTCGAACTCGTCCATCAGGAAGTTGCCGTCATCGTCGATGGAGGCAACCTTCAGGACAATCCCGGTGCGGTCCTGCAGCAACTGCCAGGGCACGATATTCGCGTGGTGCTCCATATGTGAAATCACCACCTCATCACCGGCTTCAAGGAACGTGCCGTAGGAATAGGCCACCAGGTTGATCGCCGAAGTGACATTGCGGGTGAAGATGATCTCGTCATCGGAGGCGGCGTTCAGATACCTGGCCACTGTCTTCCGGGCGTTTTCATAGCCGTCGGTGGCCGCCTGGCTCAACGTATAAGCGCCCCGGTGCACATTGGCGTAGGCCCCGCGATAGGCGGCGTCCATCGCCTCGATCACGACGGCCGGCTTTTGCGCGCTGGCGCCGCTGTCCAGGAACACCAGACGATGACCGTTGACCTCCGTCTGCAGGATCGGGAAGTCGCGGCGCACCGCCTCGACGTCGTAGCCGGTCCCGCTATCAGTTATGTCGACTTGGGTGTCCATGCCGTCCCTATCCTTGTCCGTTCACTGTCAGCCAGTCCGAAACCCGGCCGATCAGCATCTCGTTTAAGTCGTCCGCGCCGAAATCCTCGACAACCTCCGCCAAAAAGCCTTCCACCAGCATGGCGCGGGCGGCGTTTTCCGGCACGCCCCGGGAGCGCAGATAGAACAGCGCGTCCTCGTCCAGCTCGCCCGCCGTGGAACCGTGGGCGCATTTAACATCGTCGGCGTAAATTTCAAGTTGCGGTTTACTGTCAATCTCCGCCTTGTTGGATAGCAGCAGAGTCTTATTGCTCATCTGGCCGTCGGTGCCGTCGGCGCCCTGCTCCACCAAAATGTTGCCTTGGAACACGCCCCGGGAATCAGCGTCCAACGCGCCGCGATACATTTCCTCGCTGGCCGTATACGGTGCGCGGTGGGTGATCACGGTCGTATTGTCAATGACCTGTTTACGCCCGCCCAGATAGATCCCGTGCAACTTGGCCGCCGCACCCGATGCGTCGAGGGAGACTTGAATTTCATCCCGCGCCACATCGCCGCCACTGGCCAGCACAAAGCTTTGATAGGCCGCGTCTTTGGCGACGTTCGCGCGGATCGTGTTCACATGCACCGCGCCCGCCGATTGCGATTGCAGGCGGACATGTTCGATCCGGGAGCCTGAATCGGCGGCGACCAGGGTCACGCCGTTGAAAAACACCTGAGAGGCCGCAGCCAATCCCACATGGCTTTCGATCAGGCGCACCCGCGCATTGTCGGCGGCTGAGATGATATTGCGGGGCTGGCACACTTTTGCCGCGTTGCCGGTATCCATGTACAGCACTTCGATCGGCGTGTCGGCAACCGCGCCGGCGTCCAGCGTAATGACATAGCCGTCTTCCTGCAGTGCGCCGTTAAGCGCCAGCATCGGCAGACCGTCATCTATCCCGGCCAGCAGGTTCTCCAGCGACGTAGGATCAGAGGCGAGCATCTCACCCACGGTCGATACGGTGACGCCCGCGGCCTGTTCAATCTGCGACAAAGATGCGTCGAACCTCCCGTCCACAAACGCCAGCCGGGACCCGTCGCTGATCGCCGCCGGCAATTGGTCCGGCTGCACCTGGGCCGGCTGGGCGGCCTCGTTCAGCTCCAATTTCTCCAGTGCACCGAGACCGGTGTATTTCCACTCCTCATCCCGCTGGGTGGGCAGACCTTTCTCCCGGAAAGCGGCGGCGGATTTTTCCCGCAACGCGGCCAACCACGGCAGATCAGCGCCAGGCAGGTCGGCTTTCATAGCCTCGAACCGTTCGATCATTTTCTGGCTTGTCGGTGACAATGACATACTACGCGCGTCCCCTTAAGCCGCTTCCGCCGTGTATTCGGCGTAGCCGTTTTTCTCCAGCTCCAACGCAAGCTCCTTGCCGCCGGATTTGACGATCTTGCCGTGGGCTAGCACATGCACATGGTCCGGTACGATGTGATCCAGGAGCCGCTGATAGTGGGTGATCACCAGCATGGAACGTTCGGGCGAGCGCAGCGCCGTGACGCCTTCGCCGACGATACGAAGCGCGTCTACGTCCAGGCCGCTATCGGTTTCATCGAGAATGGCGAGGGTCGGGTTGAGCACCGCCATCTGCAGCACTTCATTTCGCTTTTTCTCACCACCGGAGAAGCCCACATTGACGGCGCGCTTCAGCATATCGTCGGTGATGTTCAGCACCTTGGTTTTTTCCCGGACGAACTTCAGGAAGTCCATTGCGTCCAGTTCGTTCTCGCCGCGATACTTGCGGACGGAGTTCACGGAGGCCTTGAGGAAGTTCATGGTCGAGACGCCGGGGATTTCCACCGGGTATTGGAACGCCAGAAACACACCTTCTCCGGCCCTTTCCTCCGGGTCCATATCCAACAAGTCCTTACAGTTGTAGGTGGCGCTGCCTTCGGTCACCTCGTAGCCGTCCCGGCCCGAGAGCACATAGGAGAGCGTGCTTTTGCCGGACCCGTTGGGCCCCATGATGGCGTGCACTTCACCCGGCCCCATGGACAGGTTGACGCCCTTCAGGATTTCCGTCCCGTCGACGCTTGCGTGTAGATTTTTAATTTCCAACATTTCTATGACTCAATTTTTCTTTTGATTATCCGACACTGCCTTCAAGGCTAATGCCGACCAGTTTCTGGGCTTCCACCGCGAATTCCATGGGCAGTTCCTGCAGAACCTCCCGGCAGAATCCGTTGACGATCAGTGCGATGGCTTCCTCTTCATCCATGCCGCGCTGGCGGCAGTAAAACAGTTGATCATCGGCAATCTTCGACGTGGTGGCTTCATGCTCCACCTTCGCCGATTTATTCCGGCTTTCGATATAGGGCACTGTATGCGCCCCACATTCCTTGCCGATCAGCAGGGAGTCGCACTGCGTATAGTTCCGCGCACCGTCCGCTTTCGGCATCATCTTCACCAGGCCCCGATAGGTGCTTTGGGACTTACCGGCAGAGATTCCCTTGGCGATAATCCGGGACGAGGTGTTCTTGCCCAAATGGATCATCTTGGTGCCCGTATCGGCCTGCTGATAATTGTTGGTGATGGCGACCGAATAGAACTCGCCGACGGAATTATCACCCTGCAGGATGCAGCTCGGATATTTCCAGGTCACCGCCGAGCCGGTCTCCACCTGGGTCCAGGAAATTTTGGAGTTCTTACCCCGGCAGGCGCCCCGCTTGGTGACAAAGTTATAGATGCCGCCTACGCCGTTTTCGTCGCCGGGATACCAGTTCTGCACGGTGGAATACTTGATCTCCGCATCTTCCATAGCGACCAGCTCAACGACCGCCGCATGGAGTTGGTTTTCGTCCCGCATGGGTGCGGTGCAGCCTTCCAGGTAGGAGACGTAGGAACCTTCCTCAGCGATGATGAGCGTGCGCTCAAACTGGCCCGTGTTGGCCGCGTTGATGCGGAAATAGGTCGACAGTTCCATCGGGCAACGCACGCCCTTCGGGATGTAAACGAAGGAGCCGTCGGTAAACACGGCGCAGTTCAAGGTCGCAAAGAAATTGTCCGAATAGGGAACGACCGAGCCCATGTATTTCTGCACCAGTTCAGGGTGGTTCTGCACGGCCTCGGAAATCGGGCAGAAGATCACTCCGTGCTTGGCGAGGGTCTCCTTAAATGTGGTCGCTACGGAGACGCTATCGAACACGGCATCCACGGCGACGTTTTTCACGCCCGCCAGGATTTCTTGTTCATGCAGGGGGATACCCAGCTTTTCATAGGTGGCCAGCAGTTCCGGATCAACATCGTCCAACGTTTCCGGCGCGTCTTCTTTCTTCTTCGGCGCGGAATAGTAATAGGCATCCTGGTAGTCGATATCCGGATAGCCGACCTTGGCCCAATCGGGCTCTTCCATGGTCAGCCAGTGGCGGAATGCCCTCAGCCGCCATTCCAACAGCCATTCCGGCTCGTTCTTCTTCGCCGAGATAAACCGGACGATATCCTCGTTCAGGCCCTTAGGCGCGGTATCCGCCTCGATATCGGTGACGAAGCCGTATTTGTACTTCTCGACCTCTTTTACCTGATCAACTGTTTCAGTCACTGCTGCCATTTCTGTTCCCTACTCTTTCACTCTATTCCGCCGCGGCGATGTTCCGCCGGCCGGCGCGAACGTTCTTAATTTCTCCGATCAGACGGTCAACCGCATAAACGGCGTCCGCTTCTTCATTAAAGCGGCCCAGGCCGATCCTGAGGCTGGCCTCCGCCAATTCATTCGACAGCCCGATCGATTTCAGCACATGGGAAGAGTCATCCGACGCGGACGTACAGGCCGAGCCCGACGACATGGCCAAGTCCGGGAGGGCCGCCATCAGGCTCTCCGCATCCGCACCGTCGATACTGATATTCAGATTGCCGGGTACCCGGTGTTCCATGCTGCCGTTGACGTGAATACCGTCCAGCTCACCCGTCAGCCGCTCAATCATCATGTCGCGCATTTGCCCCAAACGTTCGGCTTCCGCCGGCATTTCTGCGGCCGCGATATCCAGAGCCTTACCAAACCCGACGCAGAGGGGCGGCGGCAACGTGCCGGAACGCAAGCCCTTTTCCTGGCCACCACCGCTGAACAGTGGCTCCAACCGGACCCGGGGCTTCCTGGTCACATAAAGCGCACCGACACCCATGGGACCGTAAATTTTGTGCGCCGTGATACTCATCAAATCGATCTGCATCGCTTTGACATCCAGCGGTATCTTGCCGACCGCCTGCGCCGCATCGGAATGCAGGAAGACATTCCGCTCTTTGCAGATCGCGCCGATTTCCGCCATGGGCTGGATCGTGCCGATTTCGTTCTGCACCGTCATGATGGAGACCAGAAGCGTCTGATCGGTGATCGCGTCCCGCAGTTTATCGAGATCAAGAAGCCCGTCAGGCTCCACCGGCAAATATGTGACCTTGAACCCTTCGCTTTCCAGCTGAAAGCACGAGTCCAGCACGCACATGTGTTCGGAGGCGCAGGTGATGATGTGGTTTTTCTTTTCACCATAGAACCGGGCGCCACCCTTGATCGCCAAGTTGTTCGCTTCGGTCGCGCCGGAAGTGAATATGATCTCGTCCGTGTCCGCGCCAATCATGGTCGCGATCTGCTCGCGGGCCATCTCCACCGCCTCGGCGGCTTGCCAGCCGAAGGCGTGGCTGCCCGAATGGGGGTTGCCAAAGATGTAGTTGAAGTACGGCATCATGGCACCCCGCACGCGCGGGTCCACTGGCGTGGTCGCGTGATTGTCCAGATACAGGGGCTGTCGGCGGCGCTCGGTCATGCGGCTGAGGCCTCCAGTTCCTGCTTACGGGTACGTTGGTAGAGATCGCCCCAAGCATTGAGGAACGCGTCCACATCGGCCTCGGTCGACGCCCAGCCGAGGCTTACGCGGATGGCGGTGTTGCCCTCCTCAATAGATAATCCCATAGCTGAGAGCACATGAGACGTGGTCACTTTTCCGGACGAGCAGGCGGAACCGGCACTCACCATCACGCCGGCCAAATCCAGCGACATGATCTGACTTTCGGCGCTGACGTCGGGCATGATCAGACACGCGGTGTTGACGAGCCGGGGTGCGCCCGCGCCCAACATACGGGCATCCGGTGCAATCGTCTTGATTTCGGTTTCGAGCGTATCGCGCAGAGCAGTGATCCGATCCGTCTGATCCAGTTCGTTCAGCGCCAGTTCGGCGGCCACGCCGAACCCGGCAATGCCGGCCACGTTTTCGGTGCCGGCCCGGCGAGACCGTTCTTGCCCGCCGCCTTTGACCAGCGGCTTGAGGTCCATGCCGTCGCGAATGATCAGCGCGCCGACGCCTTGCGGACCGCCCAGCTTGTGGGCCGACACGGTCACCAGATCTGCATCGATAGCGTTGCGTGAAATATCGATCTTGCCGGCGGCCTGAACTGCATCCACGTGCAGCAGCGCATAATGCTCCCGAACAAGCGCGGCCACTTCGGCGATCGGCTGCAGCACACCGGTCTCGTTATTGGCCGCCATCACGGAGACGTGGGCCGTCCCATCAGTCTTCGATAAAAAGCTTTCGAGCTCACCGAGGTTCAATCGGCCGTCAGCATCGACGCCGAGCCGCTTTGCCGTTGGCGCCGCCTGCAGCACGGAATCGTGTTCGACCGCCGAGACGGCGACATGATCCGCTGACACGCCGCGGAGAGCCAGATTGTTCGCCTCCGTGCCGCTACCGGTAAAAATCACCTCCGCCGGACGGGCGCCGAGCAGGGCCGCCACCTTTTCCCGGGCTTCCTCGACCACGCGTCGCGCGTCCCGTCCCCGTGAATGGACGGAAGACGCATTGCCGCCGAGCGCGAGCGCCTCGCTCATCGCTTGGGCGACTTGGGCGCGCACCGGCGCTGTCGCGTTATAGTCGAGATAGGCCGTCATGATTACTCCGCCGGAACCGCTGCTTTCCGGGTTTCGACCGGCGGACGGTCACCCAGCTCAGGGCCCAGCATCGTCTGCGGCGTCGCCAATCGGCTGCCCAGGCCAATGACTCGGTTCTCTACCACGTCTTCCAGGGAGACCGAGCTCAGGAACAGATAAATTTGCGTGCCCAACTCTTCCCACAAATCATGGGTCAGGCACCGGCTTCGATCAGGCTGGCAGCCTTTCGGCGAGCCAGGTGTGCATCGGGTAGCCTTGATCGGCTCATCCACCGCCATGATGATATCAGAAATCCGCATCTGCGACGGATCATGGGCCAGAAGATAGCCGCCGCCGGGACCACGGACGCTTTTTACTTGATGACCTTTACGCAGCTTGCCGAACAACTGCTCCAAATAGGAAAGTGAAATGTCCTGGCGCTCGGCGATATCGGCGAGCGCTACGGGACCACCTCGGCTTTGACGGGCCAAATCCGCCATCGCCATGACCGCATAACGGCCTTTTGTGCTGAGTTTCACGGGTCTTCTCCTTCAGCTAACAAAATCTCATATAAACTTTAGGAACCGCAGGACGAGGCCGGCTGATCCGGCTCATCGTCTTGGTCCGTTTCAAGTTGGGCTTTTTCTGCTTCCAATTCTTGCACCCGGTTGGTCAGCTCGACCAACTGAACCCGCAGGCTTTCGAAGCTGCGCGCCACCGGATCGGGCAAGTCTTCGGTCGGGGTGCCGTAGGCGGTAAAGGCTTCTTCCTTTTTCTTGTCTCGGCCCATAACGATCTTGGCCGGAATGCCAACCATGGTCGCACCCTTGGGAACTTCGTTCAGGACAACGGCATTAGCGCCGATCCTCGCCCGCTCGCCGACCACCAGAGGCCCGAGCACCTGCGCGCCGGAGCCGACGATGACAAAATCCTCCAGGGTCGGGTGGCGCTTGCCTTTTTCCAGCGACGTGCCGCCCAGAGTCACCCCTTGATAGAGCGTCACATCGTTGCCTATCTCGGAGGTTTCACCAATCACGACCCCGTTGCCATGGTCGATAAACAACCGCCGGCCGATGTTTGCGCCCGGATGAATTTCTATCCCGGTCAAAATCTTGCCGAAATTGGAAATAAACCGGGCCAGAAGATAAAACCGGCGGCGCCATAAGGCATTGGCGATACGGTAAAACAGAACCGCGTGATAGCCAGGATAACAAAGAATGACCTCCAGGCGCGACCGAGCTGCCGGATCGCGTTCAATATAAGAGTCGATGTCTTCGCTGAGTCTTTGAAAAAAACTCTGTTCCATCCGGTGTCATTCCTTAATCATTGGGCGACGGATTCTCCGCGCCGGGTCAGCTTTCTGCTTGGGTTCTGTCTCCGGAACCCTTATATAAGCGCGAGTGATGTATATATTCCGACTAATTTAGTCAATTATTATCCAAGCGCAAGGTTATTGTTTTCGCCGAATATCGCATTAAATCAGTCGAATATTAGAAACCCTAACACCAGACGAACCCCGGAAACCCATGCCTGAAGTCATTTTCAATGGTCCTGATGGACGCCTTGAAGGCCGGTATCATCAGAGCAAAAAGGGCGATGCGCCGATTGCTATCGTCCTGCACCCGAACCCGCTGCACGGCGGCAATATGAACAACCGCATTGTGTATACGATGTACAATTGCTTTGCGGAACGCGGATTTTCTGTACTGCGCTTCAATTTCAGAGGCGTCGGCCGGTCCCAGGGCGTATTCGACAGCGGCATCGGCGAACTTAGCGACGCGGCCTATGCCTTCGACTGGATTCAACAGATCAATCCGAACAGCCCCTTCTCCTGGATCGGCGGCTATTCCTTCGGTGCACTGATCGCCATGCAGTTGATGATGCGCCGGCCGGAGATCGAAGGATTTATCTCCATTTCACCGCCGGCTCATGCCGAGGACTTTTCTTTCCTGGCCCCGTGCCCGTCCTCTGGTCTGATCGTCCACGGCGACGCTGATGAACATGTGCCCTCGGACGCGGTTCAAAAGCTGGCCAACAAGCTTGATGGCCAAAAGAACATTTCTGTCGCCATGGACATGATCAAGGGAGCCAACCACTTCTATCAGGACAAGTTCGAAGACCTGTCCAATTCCATGGGCAGCTATCTTGATACCGCGCTCAATCCGCCGGAAGAAAAGCCGAAATCTACGAAGAAAAAGAAAGCCTAGCCGGGCTTTAAGGATCAAACCGGACGCCGCCGGTGGCCGGCGCTGGGACCTTTGTCGTGCCCGGATAGCTGAGCGGCAGCCCCAAATATGAACGCACGGCCAGGAAGGCAAAGGCCTGAGCCTCGACCGCGTCGCCGTTCCAGCCAACCGCCTCGGCCGTCTCGACATTCGCGTTCAGAGCCTTACGCAACTCGCCGATCAGCCAACTATTTTTGCGCCCGCCGCCGCTCACGATCCAGTGGTGCGCAGGCGCGGGGAAAAACGCCGTGGCGCGAGTAACGCTTTCTAGCGTAAACGCGCCCAGAGTGGCCGCGCCGTCTTCCAAGGACAATCCATCAACCGGCGACGGATCGAAGTCATTTCGGTCCAAGGACTTGGGCGGCGGCAGTTCGAAATAGGGATGCGCCAACAGCGCCGCCGCCACTTTCTGGTCGATGGTCCCGTTTGCCGCCAGCTTGCCGTCTTCGTCATAGGGCCGCCCCGTCTTTGCCAGCACCCAATCATCAATCAAAGCGTTTCCAGGCCCCGTATCGAAGGCCAACAGCGCACCCTCCCCGTCACCGCCGATCCAGGTGACGTTGCCGACTCCGCCCAGGTTTAACACCGCCGTGGGCCGGGGCATGCCGGCTGTTAAAATCCGGTGATAGGCGGGGGCGAACGGCGCGCCTTCGCCGCCTTGCGCAACATCGTTGGATCGGAAATCGGCGACTACCGGGACGCCGGTACGGCTCGCCAACAATTGCCCGTCTCCGATCTGCACGGTTCGCCCCTCGGCCGGCGCATGATCGATGGTATGGCCATGAAAACCGATTAGATCGAGATCACCGGCTGACAGAGAGCCCACCTCGAGACAAGACGTAACCGCCTCCGCGTGACGCTCCGTCAACGCACGCTCCACGTCGTCGCGCCCATTCCCGTTGTCGATCAGCCGTCTCAGACGCGCGCGGAAGTCTTCGGGATAAGCGAACGACTGGAAGGCGATCGGATGGACCGTCTCTTTCCCGTCCGTCCGGACGATGGCGGCGTCGATCCCGTCCATAGACGTGCCGCTCATCAACCCCAGCGCTGTGAACATCTCCTTCGCCATCGGAAATTCCGGCCTCGTCTCACAATTGTACCTAATGTCCGATTGTGCTAAACGACCGGCCTTCCGGCAAGGATCGGAGTAAGCGCGTTTCAGGAGATAAGCAGCCTTGGCCAGCTACAAGTCAGATTTTGTACAGACAGTGACCGAACGGGGGTTTTTACACCAGTGCACCGATATTAAGGCGCTGGACGAGAAAGCCGCGACGGAAACCATCACGGCTTATATCGGTTTCGACTGCACCGCGCCCAGCCTGCACGTGGGCAGCCTGCTGCCGGTGATGCTGCTGCGCTGGCTGCAGCAAACCGGGCACCAACCAATCGTCCTGATGGGCGGCGGCACGACGAAGGTCGGCGATCCGTCGGGCAAAGATGAAAGCCGCCAGCTTCTGACCGTCGAGAAGATCAAAGAGAATATGGACGGGATCAAATCCATTTTCTCCAAGTACCTGACCTTCGGCGACGGTCCATCCGACGCGGTTATGGCCAACAATGCCGATTGGCTGGACGAGCTACAGTACATCAATTTTATCCGGGACTACGGCCCGCACTTCACCATCAACCGTATGCTGACGTTTGATAGTGTCAAACTGCGATTGGACCGAGAACAGCCGCTAACTTTTCTGGAGTTCAATTACATGATCCTCCAAGCCTACGACTTCCTGGAACTCTCCCGGCGGTACAACTGTACCATGCAGATGGGCGGCTCCGATCAGTGGGGCAATATCGTGAATGGAGTCGAGCTGGGCCGGCGGGTCGACGCCAGACAGCTCTTCGGCCTCACGAGCCCGCTCTTGACCACCTCGTCCGGCGCCAAAATGGGCAAGACCGCCGGCGGCGCGGTCTGGCTCGACGAGCAGCAGCTCTCGGCCTACGAGTTTTGGCAATATTGGCGAAACACGGAAGACGCGGATGTCGGTCGATTCCTCCGGCTGTTTACCGAGATGCCCCTGGACGAAATCGCCCGGCTGGAATACCTGGACGGCGCGGAGATCAATGAGGCAAAGATCATCCTGGCAAACGAGGTCACCGGCATGTGCCACGGCGCCGATGCAGCGGCGGCGGCGGCGGAAACCGCACGTCAGACCTTTGCCGACGGCGGCACCGGCGAGGACCTGCCGACATTCGAGGTGGCAGCCGCCTCATTGGACGACGGCATTCCCGCCTTTGAGCTATTTCATCAGGCCGGCTTAGCCGAATCCAAGGGTAAAGCGCGAAAACTGATCCAAGGGAATGGCGCGCGGGTAAACGACGTGTCCATCAGCAACGAAATGCAGGCCATTTCCGGCGCCGACATCAATGCGGACGGCGTCATAAAACTCTCTGCCGGGAAAAAGCGGCACGTGCTGGTAAAGTCGGTCTAACCGTAAAAGCTATTTTGCCAGGTCGCGCTCAGGAACTTTAGGCCGAGGAGCTTCTCTTGGCCCCGGCTCCTTGACGTCAAACACATCAAAAATCCGGCGGAGAATACCGGGGGTCAGCGCGGACAGCGGGTTCGCGGTGATTTCGGGGTCTTTCACATCGCCCTTCATCGTGTACTCAGCCGCAAAAACCCCGCCGCCTTTTTCGCCGGCGGAGAAGAATACGCCCAGCAATGGAATATTGCCGAGCAAGCTGTTGAGTTTGTCCAAGGGCGCGATGGAGCCTTTGACGTCGATCAAATCAGCCTTTGTATCGACCGTACCGCTGGCGGTAATACCCAGATTGAATCCGCCGGCCTTGCCGTCCTTAATTTCGATAACATGATTTTCCAGGGTGAAGGGGAGGTCCATTTGCTGGAAAGAGAGACCCATCCCGGTTAGTCCGTCGGGAATGCCCACAATCGAGGCAACCCCCAACAAGCGTGCTATGACCGGCGCATCAATTAGACGGAAATTTTCGATGGCCACATTGCCCGAGACTTTCGACCGGGGCGTATCATCTTCGAATTCCGCTCTCAGCCCAAGTTGTCCGCCAACGATATCGTCATAAATGTCGAAGACCTTGAGCATTTCGCCGGCGTCCCTCGCCGCGACCTGCAGAACTCGTTTTCCATTCTGAGGCAGCATCTTGACGACGAGCGACCGCTGGTTCGGCAACCGCGCCTCAAGCGACATGCTGCGCCAAACCTGGCCGCTACGGAACAGTTCTCCTTTGACATCAGCCAGAGATTTTCCGGGATACAGTTGAACCTGCTTCACATCCAGATCAATGCGAACCGGAGGCGTGTCCCGTCCGTCCTCCGCGTCATCGGTTTCATCTTCCAACAATGCGACGAGGTCCAGCCGGTCACCCACCACAGACACTTGCCAACCCCCGCCGGCCGGGCGGAGGCTGCCGCGAAGGTTATTGCCGCCGAAGCGGACTTTCTCGAGGGCGATCTCCCGTAGCCCGCCTCGTGCGTTCATATCCGCCGAAGCCTCAACGTCGAGACCACCGCCGTTCAACAGAATTTCCGGAATGCGCTTGAGCTTACCATCGATCAGTTCGGCCTTTATCTCGGCCACAGCCTGAACCCTCGGCGATTTACGCCAGGCAAACTCCGGAATGGATAGGTTTGTTTGCGAGAGATTGAGACGCGCGGATACCAAGGCCCGTTCCTGCTGAGCGAAATCCACGTCCACATCAGCTTGGATCGGGCCGGAAATATAGTCTGACACCACCGGAACATGGTCCAAAAACAGCAGTCGGCGCCAGTCGCTCTCCGGCAATCTGGTGCGCGCCATGTAGCTCCGTTTCGTTGGCGCGTCGGCGGCAAAATTCTCACGCCAGGAGAGCGTCGAGTCGACGCCCGACAATTTGGCTTTGCCGACAACATCGAGTTTCTGGTTGTCGGCGTTCACCGTGAACTCGCCACCGGTAATGTCCAAACCGGCGATGAATCCATCCATGGCGACGTTCTTTAGTTTGGCGTCCGCCTGAACTTTAACGGAGTCCTGGGTCATCGTTCGTTCCAAGAGGAAGTTCAGCCGGAAACTTCCGGTCGCCTCTCCCGCCACGTTGGCGGTTTCAAAACCGACGGCATCGGCAAACTTCAAGGGCTCGTGATCGATCAGTTTTAAGGCATTTTGCACCCCGCCCCTGAAGTCGAGTTCGATGTCCGCGAACTGATCAAATTTGTCCAAGTCAGTGAACACGATCCGTCCCCGGGTGACCGCCAGACCGGCAACCTCCCCTTCATCCACGTTGATTTCAAAACTCTTTTGATCGAACTTTGCCCGGCCATGAGCGTGCATAGCTTTCGGCATGGGAGACAGGTAGTCGACGGTCATATCGCTGAGGAACATGTCGCCAATCAGAGAATCCACCTGGAATCCTAATCCCTTAACCCAGCGGCCATTCAACTTTGACCGCGCCAGCGGCACCTCACCGGCGGTAATGTTTTTCTTTATCCACGATCGAGTAAGGTCGCCCCAGGCTTCCGGCCATAACCGATCAAAGGTTGCGACTTGGACATCCTCGACCTCGCCACTGGCGACCAGCGAGTACTGCCCCGCGATCTCGTGTACGATGGCGTCCATTCGCGCGGTCGCAATACCAAGGTCAGCCGTCATCCGGCGCAACTCGAACCTGGAGGTTGGAATGGTGAAACTCCCGGCCGCCGCAATTCGCCGGACCGGAAACGCATGGTTGACAGGCGCCGGCAGCCGCAGCTCCCCCTTCTCGCCGAAATCCAACGTGAGTTTGCTCATCTCCACATGCTCAAGGGTGGAGTCATAAGAGCCTTCGAAATTCGCCGACTGAATATTGAGAACAACCGGATTCGCCAGCGGCAATTCCACCGTACCGGCCCCGCCCCGAACCTTGAACTTGGTCTCAACCACCGACCCGTCCCGCCGAACCACCAGATTGGCCTGGCCGCCCAGGGGCAGGTTAAAGTTCTTAAAGACATCGAATTGCGGCGAAATTGACGCCAGAGACGCCGGCGCCACGTTGCTATAGGTCAGTGACAGCGGAATGTTCGGGTCGTTGGGTGAAAATGATCCGCTCACGGCCAGTTTAGCCGTATTACCCCCCAAGCGGATATCCAGATCGGCCCAGCCGCTTAATCCGTCCTCGTCCCGGGACAAGGACATATTCGCACGGGGCGCGCGCCAGACGACGCCCAGACGACGGTCATCCACCAACAAGGAGCCGTTCACGATCTCAACGCGGGTCAGGAACCCAAACCGCCGTTCCCGGTCAGGAGTGAGAAACAATTCACGTAAGAACCATTCCGAAAATTCATTGCGGGACTGATCACTTTCTCCCATCCCGACATCCACCGATCCATCAAACCGCCGCACCACACGGAGCGCCGGGTTAAGAACCGACAGGCTTTGAGGGACAACATCACCGCGCAGCAAACTCCTCGCACTGAGGGCAACCGACAGGTCAGGAATTTGCGCCACTAGGTTTCCATCGGCGTTCAGAATTCGGGCGCCGACGAGGCGGATATCCACGGTGCGGTCGCCGCCGACCCAAGTCAAAATCGTATCTTCGACGTCGATTTGAAAAAACTTGTTGCTGTCGCTGAGCGCGTTCTCGAAGTAGGGCGTGAGGAAGCCGATGGACAGTGGCCCGGACGTCAGCCGCCAGGCCACGACGCCGGTGAGGATCACCGCTCCCACGATGAGAACCCCCATCAGTTGGAGGGTCCAACGGAAGGTCCGTCTCAGAGAGCGCCTTGTGGGCGGCTGTTGGGTGTTTTCTTCTTCCATCTCAATCTAGGCTATGGCGGGGCTAGAGAACATTTTATCGTCGACCGCAGGTTTTCTTGACCACAAAGAAAGGTTCAAGCAGTCTGCTCACAAAAGAGCGGTCTGCCATGCCACCACCTGATCTTATCTTTAATTACCCCCGGCTTCCAGTTGCCGCCGACCCCGATCAAACCTTGATTGGATTGGAGCGGCTGAGCCAGGCGGTGGATCAATGCGACGACGAAATGCTGGGCCCCCGATTTAGCTCGGTTATGGCGGATGGGGAGAAAAGAAACTTTATCGAAGCCGTGTTCGGCGCCTCCCCCTTCCTGACCCAAAGCGCCACGACCTACCCGGTCGAATTCGTCTCCATGATCGCAAACGGGCCGGATCAAGTTTTGGCGGATTGTTTCGCTGCACTGACCTCCGAAGATCTTTTGTTATCCGATGAATCTTATGCCTCGAAACGTTTACGAAACCTAAAAAGATTGGCCTCCGCCGCAATCGCGCTGGGTGATCTTTCTAGAACATTTGAACCGGCGGATGTTACAGCTCATATCAGCCGGGTCGCCGGCGATGCAGTGCGGGTCGCAACCTCGGTGCTGCTCCGCAAGTATGCCAAGCTGGGGGCGTTTTCCCTGGCGGATGAAAATGATCCTGAAACCGGCTCCGGCTTTATCGTTCTTGGCATGGGAAAGCTCGGCGCCTACGAGCTCAATTACTCCAGCGATATTGATCTGATGGTGTTCTTCGACCGCGATGTCATCGACACCGATAATCCGGACAATCTGAACCGGCAGTTCGTACGCCTGACCCGCGATCTGGTCACCATGCTGTCGGAACGCACCGCGGACGGGTACGTGTTTCGCACCGATCTGCGTCTGCGCCCCGATCCAAGCTCCACGCCGCTGGCCATGTCGGTGGACGCGGCGGAAACTTACTATGAAAGCATGGGACAAAACTGGGAACGGGCCGTGATGATCAAGGCCCGCCAGATCGCCGGTGACTCGACGGCCGGGGAGTTGTTTCTGCAGCGCCTGCAGCCCTTTGTCTGGCGCAAAAACCTGGACTTCGCCGCCATTGAAGACATCCATTCCATCAAGCGGCAAATCAACTCCCACCGAGGCGGCAGCGCGATCGCGGTCGAGGGCCACAATGTCAAACTCGGCCGGGGCGGCATTCGCGAGATCGAGTTCTATGCGCAGACCCAACAGCTCATCTGGGGCGGGCGCGATCCAAGTTTGCGCGAACAAACGACCTGCGGCGCCCTGCTGCGTTTGGTTGATGCCGGTAAGGTTGAACCCGAGATCGCGGCTGACCTATCCGAGACCTACTGGTATCTCCGCACCGTGGAACACCGGCTGCAGATGATGGAGGACCAGCAGACCCATACCTTGCCGGAAGACCCGGACGCGCTGATGAAGTTCGCAGCTTTCATGGGGTACGAACAAGTTGAGGCGTTCCGGGAAGAGCTTCTGTTTCATCTGCGCCTGGTCGAGACTCATTATGCGCGGCTGTTTGAGAAGGCCGCAGAACTAAGCCATGCCGACGAGGTGGGCGGTAATCTGAGCTTCACCGGCAGCGATGATGACCCGGATACGTTGCAAACTCTCGCCCGGCTCGGTTTTGAGAATCCGTCCCTGGTGATCGAAACGGTCCGGGGCTGGCACCGGGGCCGCTATCGCGCCACGGCGACCGAACGGGCCCGCCAGATTATGACAGAGCTGGCGCCGGAACTGATCGCCGTGTTCGGCGCGACCCCTGATCCCGACGGCGCTTTCCGGCAGTTTGACGCGTTTCTCTCGGGCTTGCCCTCGGGCATTCAATTGTTCTCCCTGTTCCGCGCCCACCCGCCCCTGCTCAGCCTTCTGGCCGAGATTATGGGCAGTACGCCGAAGCTGGCCGAACACCTGGGCCGGCATCCCAGTTGCCTCGACAGCGTTCTTGAACCGGATTTCTACGAGCGCTTCCCGCCCCTAGAGGAACTAGGCGAAGAACTGGACGGACGGTTACTGCGCGACACCTATTTTGAAGAAGTGTTGGACACCGTCCGCATCTGGAGCGACGACCGGCGTTTACAATTGGGCGTTCAGGCGCTGAAAAACCTGTCCGGCTGGCAGACTATTTGCCGGGGTTACAGCGATATCGCCGAGGCCGCTCTCACCCGTCTCCAAGCGAAAGTGGAGGAGGAGTTCCAAGCTCAGCACGGAAATATCCCAGGCGGCAACTGGCTCATCCTGGCCATGGGAAAACTGGGCGGCCGTGAGATGACCCCTGCGTCCGATCTTGATCTGATCATCGTCTATGATCATGACGAAGACGCCACCCAATCGGATGGAGAAAAGCCGCTCTCCGTCGGGCAGTATTACGCGCGGCTCACGCAACGGCTGATCAACGCGGTCACCGCGCCGACGGCCAACGGCAAGCTTTACGAAATCGATATGCGCCTGCGGCCCTCCGGCAATGCCGGACCGATTGCCTCTCATATATCGGGATTCTCCAAATACCAGGAAGAAGCCGCCTGGACCTGGGAACAGATGGCATTGTCCCGGTCCCGCGTCTTGGGCTCGGCTTCACCGCTGGCGGAGAAAACCGAAGCCATTATCCGGGAGAACCTGACCCGCAAGCGCGATCCGGAAACCCTGAAAACGGATATTGCCGAGATGCGCCAAAGGATTGACGGGGAGCGCCACACCGAGTCCATCTGGGACATCAAATATGTCAGGGGTGGATTGCTCGATGTTGAGTTCGTGGCCCAATACCTGCAACTTCTGCACGCCCAGGCCAATCCGGACATTCTCTCGCAGAACACCAGAGAGGCGGTTGAAAATCTCTCGCAGGCAGGTTTGCTGTATACCGGCGAGGCGGATTCGTTAATCGACGCCCTCGACCTCTACCAAGCGGTTCAGGGATTGCTGCGGCTTACCATTGCCGGCGATTTCCGGCCGGCCAATGCCGACGAAGTGCCGCGCGCGTTGCAAATCATCATGTTCCAGGTCGGCCAGTGCGACGGATTTGACGCCTTGGTCGCCTCTCTAAAATCAAGCGCGACCGAGGTCAGCACAATTTACCAGCGCCACCTCTCCGATCCGTCATGACTGTTGGGACCACATTGCGAGAGGGAGCCTGCCGCATCCTTCTCTGCCCCGACCCGGCGGAGAAAGCCCGACTCTCAGCTGAGATCGCGCGAGCCTGGCACGCCCGCGAGATCACGGAGATCGGTGAGGCGCAGCCGCCGGAGCGCCCTGCCCGGCCAGACCACCCCGAACTCCGCCCGCCGCGTGACATGCCGCGCCGCCGGATCAACAGCCCGACAGGCCGGATCGCCTTTATCCACGCCATCGCGCATATCGAACTGAACGCTATTGACCTGGCCTGGGATCTGATCGCGCGGTTCGGCACGACTGATCTGCCGCGGGCCTTCTTTGATGATTGGGTTGATGTGGCACGGGATGAAGCCCGGCACTTCTCCCTACTCATCGGATATCTGGAGACCCATGACGCAGCCTATGGCGACCTGCCGGCCCATGACGGACTTTGGGAAGCGGCAGAATCAACCACCGACGATATTCTGGCCAGACTGGCGTTGGTGCCTCTGGTCTTGGAAGCCCGTGGCTTGGACACGGCGCCCATGGCAGTGGAGAAACTGACCGCCGCCGGTGATCAAAAAGCCGTCGATATTCTCTCGGTTATCGCCCGGGAGGAAGTCGCCCATGTCGCGGCCGGCGTCCGCTGGTTCGAAGAGATTTGCGAGCAGCGCAATCTTGAACCGGCGAAGACGTTTCAGTCCCTCGTTCGCTCCTTCTTCAAGGGCGAGTTGAAACCGCCCTTCGCCAAGGAAGCGCGCGATGCTGCAGGGTTTCCCGCGGAATATTACGAGCCGCTGTCCGCCGGGGCCATTTAGCCCTTTTCGTTAACGGAGCCCTCGATCCTGGACGCCAGGGCGGCGGCCATAAAATCATCCAGATCGCCGTCCAACACCCCTTGGGTGTTGGAGGTCTCCACGTTGGTGCGGAGGTCTTTGACCATCTGATAAGGCTGCAACACATAGGACCGAATTTGATGCCCCCAGCCGATATCGGTCTTGGCGTCGTGCTCGGCCTGGGCCTCTTCTTCCCGCTTTTGCAACTCGGCCTCATAGAGACGCGCGCGCAACATGGAATAGGCGGCCGCCCGGTTGCGGTGCTGGGACCGGTCATTTTGGCACTGGACAACGATCCCGGTCGGGATATGTGTAATTCGAATGGCGGAGTCTGTTTTGTTCACGTGCTGACCGCCGGCGCCGGAGGCCCGGTAGGTGTCCACCCGGATATCCTTCTCCTCGATCTCCACCTCGATATTGTCGTCGATCACCGGATAGACCCAGACCGAGGCAAAGCTGGTGTGCCGCCGCGCACTGGCGTCATAGGGGGAAATCCGGACCAGGCGGTGCACGCCGCTCTCGGTTTTCAACCAGCCGTAGGATTCGTCACCTTTGATCAGAACCACGCTGGATTTAATCCCGGCCTCTTCACCCTGGCTTTCTTCCAGCCATTCCAGTTTGTAGCCCCGCTTTTCCGCCCACCTGTTGTACATACGCTGGAGCATCTGCGCCCAGTCCTGGGCCTCGGTGCCGCCCGCGCCGGCATGAATTTCGAGATAACAGTCATTGCCGTCCGCCTCCCCGGACAGCAGCGCCCGGATGCGCGCCTTATCGACCTTGCCGGCCAAATTGCCGAGCGCGGTTTCGGCCTCGGCCACCACATCGCCATCGCCTTCGACCTCGCCGAGTGCGATCAATTCCAAATTGTCTTCGAGATCGCGGGCAAGTTCATCGACCGACTGAATCCCGGATTCCAGACGGGTGCGTTCGCGCATTACTTTTTGCGCGCGGTCCGGATCGTCCCAAAGTTTGGAGTCCTCGGCGAGCGAGTTTAGCTCGTCCAGCTTCCTGACAGCAGCGTCATAGTCAAAGGCGCCTCCTCAGCAGTTCAAGCGACTGCTTGATCTCGGCGACTTGAGATTCGATTTCGGCGCGCATGCTGGGGCAACTCCCGGGGATAGTCAGAGAATTCGCAAAGCTAACAGTATTTGGGGTTCTAAGCGTTTCGCCGGTCGTGAGCAAGAGGGCTAATAAAGGCCGCCGGTGCCCTGCGTCGGCGCGGGCGCGGAGGCTTCGGAAACCCCAATTCCGCTCAGGACTTCCTGCTTACCCACCGGCACCGTACCGGGCTTGAAGGCTTCCAGGATGACCCGCCGTTCACCGGGCTGCGCCGGCCGGCCGTTCTCGCTGTTGACCCGGACCAGGCGAATGCTCGGCGGAATCCGGAATGGAATAGCCGGTTTGCCGGATAGGGCCTTTTCCATGAACTCCATAAAGATCGGGGCAGCGGCGCTGGCGCCTTGCTCCAGCTTGCCGAGGGAGCGCGGCTGGTCAAAACCCACGAATACGCCGGCGGCGATGTCCGGTGAAAAGCCCAAGAACCAGGTATCCACCGCATCGTTGGTGGTGCCGGTCTTCCCAGCCAAGGGTTTGCCGATGGCCTTCAGCCGGCGGCCTGTGCCGCGTTCGACGACACCTTCCAGCATGGACACCATCTGAAAGGCGCTGGCCGGGGTGGTCACGGTGTCACGGGTTTCCGGAATCTGTGGCACCGTCTGGTTAATCCAATGATCGGCCTTGCACTTCGGGCAGATACGGTTGTCGTGTTTGAAAATGGTTTTGCCGTGGCGGTCCTGTATTCGATCCACCAGGGTCGGCTTAATCCGCCAACCGCCGTTCACCAGCATGGCGTAGGCAGCGGTCAGCCGTAACAGAGTGGTTTCGCCGGCGCCCAGAGACATGGCCAATTGCTTCGGCATGTTGTCGACGATGCCGAACCGCTTTGCATAAGAAGATATCGACTCCATCCCCACTGTCTGAGCCAGCCGCACTGTCATCAGGTTTCTCGACTTCTCGATCCCGAGCCGCATGGTGCTGGGCCCGTAGAACTTTTTCGTGTAGTTGGCCGGCCGCCATTTGGGCAGACCCGGCCCTTGATCAATCACGAAGGGCGCATCCAGGATCAGCGTCGACGGGGTAAATCCCTTGTCCAAGGCGGCCAAATAAACGAATGGCTTGAAAGCTGAACCCGGTTGACGCCGCGCCTGCACGGCTCTGTTAAACTGGCTCTTTTTATGGGAATACCCGCCGGTCATGGCGAGAACCCGCCCGGTATGGGGGTCCATGGCCACCAGCGCGCCTTCAATTTCGGGTATCTGCCTGAGCGCGTAACTGTTGGCGGGATATGCAGCGCCTTTCGCGTCTTTCTCCACACGCTCGACCGCAACGACGTCGCCCACTTTTAAAACATCGGCCGAACTTTTCACCCGTGGCCCCAGATGTTCACCCTTAAGCCACTTGCGGGCCCAGCGCATCTCGGCGAGCGGGATTTTGCCCAGCCCGCCGTCCTCGACACCAATATCCGCCCGCCCCGGCTCCAGCGCGCGGACCACCGCGAGCTTCCAGCCGCGCATGCCCTTCGGCGGTTCGACGCCGCGCAATTGATGAAGCCAGTCCATCTTCACATTCATATTGGCGATGGGTCCGCGCCAGCCATGGCGGCGGTCATAAGCGAGAAGCCCGTTCCGAAGCGCCTCCACCGCGAAAGACTGAAAATCCGTGTTCAGGGTGGTGCGGACCGATAAGCCGCCCGTGTACATGGGCCCCTCGCCATACCGGTCCACCAGCTCGCGTCGCACCTCTTCGGCAAAATATTGCGCCTGAACAAATTCGGTTTCTTCTCGTTTCCGGATTAGCAGCGGCTGAGACTTGGCATGATTGGCCACGTCCTGCGAGATCACGCCGTCTTCCAGCATCCGGCCGATCACCCAGTCCCGGCGGCCGCGCGCGGCTCTAGGTTTCTTGTAAGGATTGTAGTTGTTGGGCGCTTTGGGCAGCGCTGCGAGATAGGCCGCTTCGGCGATGGTCAACTGATCGAGCGACTTGTTGAAATAGTTCAAGGCAGCGGCCGCGACGCCGTAGGAGCCGAACCCGAGGTAAATCTCGTTCAGATAAAGCTCGAGAATGCGATCTTTGGGCAGCGCCCGTTCAATCCGGAGGGCGAGGATCGCCTCCTTGATCTTACGCTCAAAGGTCACATCCGCCGTCAGCAGGAAGTTTTTCGCTACCTGTTGGGTGATGGTTGACGCGCCGACGAGACGCCGGCCCTGGGCCACGTTCTTGATATTGGTCAGTACCGCTCGGGCGACGCCCATGGGGTCGATTCCGGGGTGGTAATAAAAGTTCTTATCCTCCGACGACAGAAAGGCCTGCTTCACCATCCTGGGCATGGCGGCGCTCGGGACGAACACTCTTTTCTGGGTGGCGTACTCCACCAGCAAATGGCCATCGCCGGTATGCACCCTGGTCATGACCGGCGGCTCATAATCCGCAAGCTGAGAATAATCCGGCAGACCGCGTCCATACTGATAGACGATATAAAAGCCCCCGCCCGCCGCGCCGATCAGCGCCAGGAAAATGAGGCTTATCAAAATAACAAATGTGCGCAGCATGCCGTCAATCGCCGGTTTGAGGTGTATCGGTCTCCTCCGTCATCAAATAAATATGGATTGTGGCGCGTTTATGACAACCAAGCCCACCAGCCGGATTGTTAAATCATCCCCGGAAGACGGAATCAATATCGGTTGGCTTGCTCCACCCGGTCGAAATAGGTGTCGATCGCCTTTCCCAAGGCCCCAGCCAGGCGCGCCCGATGCTCCGGGTTCCTTAATGCCTTTTCATCCTTCGGATTAGACAGGAACCCCAATTCAATGAGCACGGAGGGCACATCCGGCGCTTTCAGCACCGCAAAGCCGGCGAAACGGTGGGAGCGGCGCAGGAGTTTTGTGACCTTGCGCAGCTCGTTTACCAGATCACCGGCGAACGTGGAGGATTCATTCATGCTCTCCCGCTGGGCCAAGTCGATCAGGATATTGGTCACCTCGGGCGGGTTGTCGTTCAGATCCATGCCGGCGATCAGATCGGCCTTGTTTTCGTGTTCCGCGAGGGCAGCGGCTTCCTTATCTGAGGCCCGCTCCGACAGGGTGTAAACCGATGTACCGCTCACCTTGCGGCTTTTAATCGCGTCAGCGTGCAGCGAGATAAATAGATCGGCGCCCTTGGCGCGGGCGATGGCGATCCGTTCACGCAGCCGGACAAATTTGTCGTTCGACCGGGTCAAATACACGGTATACCGGTTCAATTTCTCCAAATGCTGTTTCATTTGCTTGGCGACCGCCAGGGTTATCTTTTTCTCGAAGATGCCGGTGCCGCCGATCGCGCCGGGATCGACGCCGCCGTGGCCCGGATCAATCACCACAACCTTGCGGGTCTTCCGGCCTTTTTTCGGCTTGCGGCCCGGCGGATCGACCTGAAGGCCGTTGTCGGCGCGGGCTGTCTGTTGCACCGCAGGTTCAGACGGTGGCGTGGCCGAGGCGTCCGTCAGCATGCCGGCCGGGTTCGTCGCCACCAGGTCGATCACCAGCCGGTAGCGCTTGCCCCCGGCCGGCGGCAAAAGAGAGGCTTTCAAGACTTTTGCCGGTTTCGCCGTATCCAGCACGACCCGCGAACGGCCCGGCCGGAAATTGCCGTAGCGGAATCCGGAAATCAGCCCGGTTTTCCGGCCGCTGCCTTTCTTGGAAACCCGCCATTTGACATCCGGCAGATCAACCACTACCCGATAGGGGTCTACCAGGGTAAAAATCTTGAAGTCAACCTTGTCCGAGAGATCGAGCACAAAGCGGGTCTTGGTGCGATGATCGCCGAGACGAATTTCCGTGGCGGCGATATCGGCGGCCTTCGCAACGCCGCCCGGCAAAGGGCTCCAAACGAACGCGCCAAGCAGCAGAATCACGGTCAGAGCGCCCGTGCGGCGGACAATATCCCAATTCTGTTTTATTGAACCCGATTTCACCAAGATTTAAAATATATAGCGTCAGCCCGCCCCTGCGATCAACTATATAAACGCAGACCCGGCTCACATCCCCAACCACATAATTCCGCATACTGACTAATTGTGATTGTCGAACGAAAAACCTACCGTTATGTTAATTGCGGATAGTCATACTGCATCGTTACTCAAACTGTAGTTTCACGCGGAGGATATCCCTCCACAATTGTGATCGTTGGTTGAATATCTGATCCGGTGTCCACAGGTACTGTTAAGTTTATCTACGTAACAAATTGAACAATAGCCGATGACTGCAGCCCGAACAGACGCAAGCCTGAATCCTCTCGACGCTTTCGAGGGTATTTTTGCCGGCATGCGCTCTGGGTTCGATGGCGCCATCGGTTTTACCGCCACAATGACCCGCCGTCCCATGCTCAATGAAGCAGAGACGAGCGCGTCCAGGAGTTTAAAATTCAATGACAAACATGAAAATGTTAATCGATGCGGCCCACCCGGAGGAAACACGGGTCGCCGTGATGGATGGAAATCAACTCGAAGAGTTTGACGTCGAATCGTCTGCTCGCAGGCAGTTAAAAGGCAATATTTATCTCGCAAAAGTCACTCGCGTTGAACCGTCGTTGCAGGCGGCGTTCGTCGATTACGGCGGCAATCGCCATGGCTTTCTGGCTTTCAGCGAAATCCATCCCGACTATTACCAAATTCCGGTTGCGGATCGCGAACAGCTGATCGCCGAAGACGAAGAAGCGCACAAGGCCGAAGCCGAAGACGATGACGCCGAAGTCGAAGGGGATGAAGAGGCCCCGGAGGGCGAAGACGGCGCCCAAAAGGCCGTCGAGACCGTCGGCGGCGACGATATCGACGAGGTCGAAACCCACCGCCGGAAGAAACCGGTCCGTCGCTACAAAATCCAGGAAGTGATCAAGCGCCGCCAGATTTTGCTGGTGCAAGTCGTCAAGGAAGAGCGCGGCAACAAGGGCGCGGCTCTGACCACCTACCTGTCGCTCGCCGGCAGGTATTGTGTGCTGATGCCGAACACCGGCAAGGGCGGCGGCATTTCCCGCAAGATCGGCAGCGGCGCCGACCGCAAGCGCCTTAAATCAGTGGTTTCCGATCTGACCATCCCCGACGGCATGGCGGTCATTGTCCGCACCGCCGGCGCAGACCGTGGGAAGGCTGAAATCAAGCGGGACTTCGAATATTTGATCAGGCTCTGGACCGATATTCGAGACCTGACGCTGGAATCCACGGCCCCCGCCCTCATTCATGAGGAAGCCAACATTATTAAGCGCGCGCTCCGGGATACCTACAGTAAAGATGTCAGTGAAATTTTTGTCGAAGGGGACGACGGCTACCGGATGGCCAAGGACCTGATTAAGGTTCTGGTGCCTAGTCACGCTAAGAAAGTACAGCCCTATAAAGACGACACGGTTCCCCTATTTACCCGGTACCGGATTGAAACCCAGCTTGAATCCATGAACGGCCAGGAAGTTCAGCTCAAATCGGGCGGCTATATCGTGATCAATCCGACAGAGGCCCTGGTGGCCGTCGACGTGAACTCCGGACGTGCGACCCGGGGCCGGAATATCGAGGAAACCGCGCTCAAGACAAACCTGGAAGCGGCGACCGAAATCGCTCGCCAGGTGCGGTTGCGGGATTTGGCCGGTCTGGTGGTCATCGACTTCATCGATATGGATGTCCATCGCAACCAGACCGCTGTTGAACGGCGCCTGAAAGAAGCCATGCGGCGCGACCGGGCCCGCATTCAGATCGGCCGGATCAGCCCCTTCGGTCTGTTGGAGCTTTCCCGTCAGCGCCTTCGGCCCAGCCTCACGGAAACCACGTCGGACGTCTGCCTCCATTGCGGCGGCAGCGGCATCCGACGGTCAACGGAATCAACCGCCCTGCACATTCTACGCGGCATTGAGGAAGAGGGCGTGCGCGGCCGGGCCAGCGAAATTGATGTGGCGGTACCGTCGGAAGCGGCGCTCTATATCCTCAATCACAAACGGGCGGCGCTCTCCGAGATTGAACAAAAATTTGACATCAAGATCGTCCTGTCGGAAGACGCCACGTTGATCCCGCCGGCCTACAATATCGAGCGAGTTCAAACCAAGCCTGTTGCGCCAGCGGAAGATGACGCGGACGACAACGCCAAAAACGCTAGCGACGACGGCGACGAAGAAGGCGGCCGAAAGCGGCGGCGGCGGCGCGGCCGGCGGCGGCGTGACGCGGACAATGCTGACTCAAACACCGAGGAAACAGTAGACGCCGAGTCCGAGGAGGACGGTGATAAGTCGGACGACACGTCTGCAGACGCCGAAAGTGATGGTGATGAGAAGCCGTCGCGCCGGCGGGGACGCCGGGGCGGCAGACGCCGCAACCGAAACGTCGATGCAGCCTCTAACGATGACAAGGCGGACGACAATTCGGAAGAAAAGACGGACGCCAACGATGCGTCGGACGATCAGCCTGAGGATCAAAAGGCCGACAGCGCCGATGATGCCGGTGATGCTGACGAAAAGCCCAAACGCCGCCGGCGGGTCCGGCGAAAGAAGGCGGAGGCAGCCGATGACAATGCCGATGCCGGCGCTGAGAAGAGCAAGGGCTCGGGCGGCAAATCCGACGACTCATCGGACAAGGTTGAGGCCAAGGCCAAACCGGCGGCACCTGTCGAGTCTCCGGAGCCTGAGACAAAGCCTGAGCCGGAACTTGAACATGCCGCCGCTGCGGCTGACGACCCGAACACCAATGTTACGGTCGTTGACTCAGGGTCTGCGGACAGTTCCAAGCGGGGCTGGTGGCAAAAGCCGGCCGAATAGGTTTACGCGAGATATGTTTTAAGGCGGCCGGCGGCTTCGGCCATGTCGGCCGCCGCGCCGGCAAACGACAACCGCACGTGGCCTGATCCCCGTTCCCTATCGAAATCGATTCCCGGCGTGATCGCCACGCCGGTTTCCGCCAGAATTTTTCGGCAGAAATCCTGACTGTCATTGGTCAGATGCCGGACGTCCGCGTAGATATAAAATGCACCGTCGGTCGGCGCAAAGTCGGTCAAACCAGACTTGGGGAGCTCCGCCAGCAAAAGCTCTCGGTTTTCGGCATATCGTCTAACATTCGCATCCAGCTCATCGCGGCAGTCAAACACGGCCAACGCCGCCACCTGTGACAATGTGGGCGGAGAAATAAAGAAATTCTGAGCGAGGCATTCAATGGACCGCAGCATCTCCGGCGGCGCGATCATCCAGCCGAGACGCCAGCCGGTCATGGAGAAGTATTTCGAAAAGCTATTAATCACGATGGCGCTGTCGCTATAGGTAAGCGCAGAGGTCGTTTCCTGTCTATATACGATCCCGTGGTAAATTTCATCCGAGATCAGGCGCACCCCTTTGACGTCACACCAAGCGGTGAGGTCCTTCATCGCCGCCGGTAGGATCATACTGCCGGTCGGATTAGACGGGCTGGCGACGATTAAGCCATCTAGATCTACGCTCAATTTCTCCAGGACTTCAGGGGTCGGCTGAAAATGGCTATCAGGGCCCACGGGGAATTCCACAACGTCCAAGCCCAAGGCCTCGAGAATGTTTTTGTAGGCCGGGTAGCCCGGCGCCGCGAGCCCGACTTTGTCGCCCTCATCGAAGGCGCTCAGGAAAGACAATAAAAACGCGCCGGAGGAACCGGTCGTGACGATGATTTGCTCCACCGGCACGGTCAATCCGTAAGCGTCGCGATAGTGCCGGGCGATCGCGTCCCGCAGCGGCGGGATACCCAGCGCATCGGTGTATCCAAGAATCTCCGTCCCGACAGCCTCCCGCGCCGCCTCAATCACGCCGGCCGGCGCCGGCGTGCTCGGCTGGCCGACCTCGAGATGCAGAACATCACCGCCGCCTGTGGCACGTTCGTTCGCAGCACGCATGACGTCCATCACAATGAACGGTGATATCCTGCCCCGTTGGGAGACTTTTAGCATAAGATCATTCCGGCACTTCAACGCCCGTCGCGCCGGCGCTCAGGCCGGCCCCGCGGGGATCATGCCGGATGATGCACGTTTCGGGATCACGGGGCAGCCCACCGGGGCACGAGACGATGTTGACCAGTCCCAGCCCGCCCGTGGCCGTCATCTTGTGTCCCATTCCATTCAAACGGGAAACGACCTCAGCCCCCAAGGCCTGCTCGTGGTAGGTAATGTCGGGCGCGCCGGAGTGATGGACGCGCGGCGCGCTCACGGCTTTCGCCAAGTCTTCTCCACCCAATAGAGTGCGCGCCAAGACGTTGGCGGCAGCCGTCGCGCCAACCACCCCGCCGGACGCCGTCACGGCGGCAAAGATTTGGTGAGAGCTCTCGTTAACCACCATCATCGGCGCGAGCGACACAGGCGAACGCCCCGGCGACTGTGGCACCGGGGCCAACACGATCCCGGTACCCGGCGCAATCCGCCCGGTGCCGAAGCTGTTGTTCAGGGTCAGAGAACAGGCGACGCCCATACCAGTATTATCAATCACAACAAACCCTGTGGCCGCCGGGTTCTCGGGCATCTGTTTCACCGCCGAATTGATCGTCCGGGGATCTCGGTGCCTATTCGACTGATAGCCCGCCAACAAGCGGGAGATTTGATCCGACTTTAAAAGCTGATCCGGCGCCACCCGGCTGGTCAGGTTCGGCGCCAGCCACCGTTGACGGTCTGCGTAGGCTGCGGCCGACGCTTCGGCGAGCATGTGTGATTTTTCCGCCTCACTTGCGCCGGAGAAACCTCCGTTCTCAATGAGCTGGGCCAGAATTTGGCCCGCCGTGATGCCGCCCGCGGTCGGCGGCGGCAGGACGTGTAACGCGTCTTTGCGGAGAAGTGATCCGACAGGCAGCGCAACGGTCTTGGCCCAAATGGGTTTGAACGCCCTAAGGTCTTCGAGGGAAAGAGAGCCGCCGGCATTCGCAACCGCATCCACCAGGAAACTAGCGTACTTGCCTTGATAAAAATCCACCGGTCCGTTGGCGCGAATATTGGAAAGAGCATTCGCCAGATCAGGCTGACGCACGAAATCGCCTTCCTTCAGCACCTGACCGCCCGGCGTCATAAATACGCGTCGGGCCTCTGCATCCTGGAGGAGTGCCGCTGCCACGGGCTTCAAATCCCGGAGCAGGGCGCGAGAGGCCTGGGTTCCAAACCTGGCCAGCTTCTCACCGATGACGACCAGCCGCGCCCAGTTAAATTTTCCGTATCGGCTGTGAAGCGCGAAGAAGCCCAATGCATTGCCGGGCACGGCACTCGGCCGGCTGGCCGAAGAAGGAATATTCGACGGCGCCCGGTTCAGGAAGCTAAGCGCCTCAATCGTTTTTCCCTTGGCGTTATAGACCATGCAAACACCGCCGCCGCCCAAACTGGCGGAGGAAGGCATGGTCACTGCCAGGGTGAAATACATGGCCGTCGCGGCATCGGCGGCCGTTCCGCCCGAGGAAAGAATTTTCCGGGCTTCCAGGACGGCCCTGGGCTCGTCACCGGCGACCCCGCCCAGGAATCCATCGACGAACCCCTCTGTGCCTTCTTCGGCGTCATTGCCGGCACAGCCGGCCAGTAGAGCCGCCACTACTAGTATGGCCAATTGACCGGGACGGTTCACGTGCCTACCTTGATGGGGAGAATTACCGATCTTCCTGGTGAATATATTGAAACGCTTCATCGTTTTTGTCTGTTTGTGTGTTTTGGCTTCCCTGGTTTACAGCGAGGGTTGGGCAAAATCCAGGTCCTACGTCAGGGATGCGGAAATCGAATCTACCATTCGCGGCTATGCGACGCCACTCATGCACGCCGCCGGCTTGGACCCGGCCGTGTTGCGTATCTTTTTGATCGACGATCCAGAGCTCAACGCCTTCGTCGCCGGCGGTCCTAATATCTTCATTCACACCGGACTTTTGATGCAGAGTAAAGGCGCTCTGCAGGTGATCGGGGTGTTGTCTCACGAAATCGGGCATATCGCCGGTGGTCACTTGATTAAGATTATCGGCGAATCCAAGGACGCCGTAGTCACCTCAATCATAGGCGCGATCGCCGGCGGCGCCGTTGCCATCCTCGGCAGGCGCCCGGATGTGGGAAGCGTAATCGCCTTGGGTGGGCAACATATTGCAACCAGAGAGCTCCTGTCGTTTTCCCGCCAGCAGGAAACCATCGCTGACCGGTTAGGACTGCAATACCTGGAGCGAACGGGCCAATCAGCGAGAGGTATTCTGGAATTTCTCGAGATATTGGGGGACCAGGACCTGCTGAGCCCCGCCCGCCAAGACCCCTACGTCCGAACACATCCATTGGGACGGGACCGGCTTGATACGGTGCGACACCAGATGGAAAGGTCCCGCTTCGCCAATGTACCCGTCAAAAAAGAGTTTGAGATCCAGCACACCCGCATGCGGGCCAAACTGATGGGCTTTCTTCAACGGCCGTCCCTAACGCTGCGTCAGTTTCCCGCCGGCGACAGGACATTTGCCGCAAGATATGCCCGGGCCATCGCCTATCACAAAATGCCGAACGCAGAGAAGGCCTTAGAAGGTGTTGATAAACTCCTCCAAGAAAATCCCAACGACGTTTACCTGCATGATTTGAAGGGCCAGATTTTGTTCGAGAGCGGCCGCGTGGCGGAAGCTATGGTGGCTTATAGTCAAGCCGTAAACCTGAAACCTGACGCACCCTTGTTACGGGTCGATTTGGCCCGGTCGCTAATCGAACAACAGAACGACGACTTGACCCGTCAGGCCATTCCGCATCTCCAAGCCGCGCTGGAGCAGGAACCCAGGAATGGATTTGCGTGGCGCCAGCTTGGCATTGCCTATGGGCGTTTGAACCGGCTCGGAGAAAGTTCAGTGGCCCTAGCGGAAGAGGCCATCATTCGGGGCCGCAACAAGGATGCTATCCGTCTCGCGGAAAGAGCCCAAAAAATGCTAAAATCAGGGTCTCCCGACTGGATTCGGGCGGAAGATATCGTAAATCAGGCGAAAAATCGTCAGGACAAGCGCTAACACGGTCTGTTA
>JAYPHU010000029.1:35487-44175 GCA_038127535.1 Rhodospirillaceae bacterium
AAAGTGACACCCGCGCCGAAGGATTTCTTTTTCCTCCGGCGGGTCAATGCCGGGCTTTTGGCATCACCGTTTCTAGGCTGGTCCTGGACCCGGTCTCCCGGCGCCAAGGAGCGGTCGAAGGTCAGTTTGCTCGTCGGGTTCTACGGAGGCGACCTGACAAGCCGAAGCTGGGGCGGCGAGTTCTTTGCCTTCCTGGGTCAGAAAATTCCACCTCACGATCGCCTTGTCATCCTTAATTGGGGAGGTGAAACGGAACAAGTCGGCAGCGTAGATAAGGAATCACGCTCGGCGCGGATGATTGTCCGCTCCATCAGAAACTCAAGCGGCGACTGGCATGAGGAGAACGTGGATATCGGACGGGTATACCGCGATGCTTGGCCCAAGGACGACCACGCAGATGCCAAAATTATGTTTGTCGGGTTCGTGGCCATCGCCGACCGCGGGACCGCCCCCTCCCCACTCCAATTCTCAGATGTGGTGCTCTACCGGTAATCGGTCATAAATACGTGAGATTCTCGTTACAGCCCGCGAAACTGATCGCCCCCTGTCGTACCGAATGCTAAGTTTGCCCCTCTCCACTATGCACTTCGACTTGAGGCATTCGATGCGCCACCCAATTTTAGCCGCCATCGCTTTTTTGCTGGTTCTTATCGTCGTAGCGCCAGACGCCCGTGCGCAACAATCTTCGCCTTCCCTCTCTCCGGCTCAGAAGGAAGAGGTAGAAAGCCTGATCGGCGACTATATCCGAAAAAATCCCCGGATCATTCTTGAGGCGATTGAAATTCTCAAGCAGCAGGAACGCCAGGCACAGGAGGACCGGGTCTCGGCGGCGCTCGCTCGCTTACAGGACCAGTTGATCAAAGAGGCATCCTCGCCGGTCGGCGGCAATCCAGATGGCGACGTGACCATTGTCGAGTTCTTCGATTACCGATGCGGCTACTGCAAGAAGGTGCTGCCCGCGATTGTCACGCTGTTGGAACGGGACAAAAAGCTTCGCTATGTTTTAAAGGAATTGCCGATCCTGTCCCCCGAGTCCGAGTTGGCGGCGCGGGCGGCGCTGGCGGCCTGGCGGTTAGATCGCGGCAAGTATCTCGCCTATCACACCGCGCTAATGCAGGCCCAAGGCAACTTATCGGAACGGCGCATCCTGCGGTTGGCCCGAAACGCCGGGTTGGACTCGGAGAAGATCGCGAACGATATGGAACATCCCAAAGTCGAAGAGGAACTTAAGCGCAATATCGCACTGGCCGAGCAACTCGGCATCAGAGGCACGCCGGCGTTTGTCATTGGAGACCGGTTGATTCCCGGTGTGGTTGATCTACCGATGCTGGAGAAAACGGTCGCAGAGGTTCGAAAGAAGAAGTAGGAACGTTTAACTTTTGTCGAGCGGCATCAGCGTATAGCGGTAGCCGCCCTCGCCCTCCACCAGGAGAAGGATCGACTCTCGACCGGCTTTCTTCACTTCCTGGATTTGCCTAGTCAAATGCCGCGGGTGCCATAAGTCTTTCAAATTCGCCTGAATTATCACATCGCCGGGACGAAGCCCGTTGATTTTTCCGACAATGCCGTTTTCGGACATAATAGTCACCGCCAATCCGATAGACCCCCAACGAATGGAAAAGCGTTCCCGAACTTTTTCGGTCAGCGCCGCCACGGTGAATCCGAGAATGGGAAAATTATGAAACGCATCGCGCTTGATTTTCCATTGGGTCGGGCGCGGTGTGAGCTCCATCTCGACTTTGACAGTTTTGCCCTGGCGCTGAACCTCGACATCCACCTCTTCGCCGGGATCGGTCTTCGAGACGGCCGCCAGCAGATCCTTAAACTCGCGGATTGTTTTACCGTCAAACCGGGTGATGACATCACCCCGGCGCAGCCCGGCGATGGCGCCCGGCTCTCCAACAGCGACGTCTTTGATCAGCACCCCGCTGGGCGAACGCAAACCCAACGCTTTCGCGACTTTGGCGTCCATGCCCTGCACCTGAAGACCGACAAAACCGGGTTCAGCCCGAACGGATTCCGCCGGAATAGCCATGAATCCGGCTACAACCAATACAAATGGGAACAATCGTAACTTCCTCGGCATCCCCGAGCTGCCTTCCAGCGATGGAACTTCATGGATGTTTTTGACTAGAGTACCGCGTCGCCGGATTTCGAACAATATCGGTTAATCTTTAATTAAAACGCCGTGTGTCACATAGAAAATTGCCCGACACTTGCCGATAAGCCGCCGGACCTATATTCAATCGGCTACACTTGTTCGGTGACGAAGAACCGAGGAATTCCGCTTTTAAATGAGAGCTTTATCCGTATTCGGCACGCGGCCGGAAGCCATAAAGATGGCGCCGGTTGTCAAAGCCCTGAAGAAAGCGCAGGACGTGCAGTCCCTCGTCTGCGTCACCGCGCAACACCGGGAGATGTTGGACCAGGTTTTGACGCTTTTCGAAATAACGCCCGAGCACGACCTAGACATCATGAAGAATAACCAAGGCCTTACCCATATCACTACCGAGGTGTTGGCCGGTATGGAAAAGGTTCTGGCCGAGACCAAGCCCGATTGGGTGCTGGTTCACGGGGATACCACCACCACCTTCGCAGCCGCGTTGGCCGCCTTCTATCAAAAGATACCTGTCGCCCATGTCGAAGCCGGTCTTCGCACCGGCGACATCTATGCCCCCTGGCCGGAGGAAATGAACCGGCGATTGGCGGACAGTCTCAGTACGCTGATGTTCGCCCCGACGGACGGCGCGCGGGACAACTTGCTGAACGCCGGCGGGAATGCCGCCCGCGTCCATGTGACAGGGAATACGGTGGTGGATGCGCTCCTCCATATCTCGGCGCGTTTGGATTCGGATGCCGAGCTCGCTCGCTCCGCGGCCAAAACAATTCCATCGTTGGACGAGACCAAACACTTGGTCCTGGTAACCGGACACCGGCGGGAAAATTTTGGATCAGGGTTCGAGAATATCTGCCGGGCCATGGCCAGAATTGCCGGCCGCGACGATGTTCAAATTCTATATCCCGTTCATCTGAACCCGAACGTTCAATCGGTCGTCCAGCGCGAGTTGGGCGGTCAGGATAATATTTTGCTGACCCCGCCTCTGGATTACTTGCCTTTTGTCAGTCTGATGAAGAAGGCTCACCTTATCATCACCGACTCCGGTGGCATCCAGGAAGAAGCCCCCTCTCTCGGCAAGCCCGTGCTGGTAATGCGCGACGTCACCGAACGTCCGGAGGCTGTCGCCGCCGGCACGGTGCGGCTGGTCGGCACCTATCCTGAGAAAATCGTGGCGGAAACTAATCGACTGTTGGACGATGATCAGGCATATGAAGACATGAGCCGCGCCCACAACCCTTATGGCGACGGTAAGGCGGCTGCCAGAATTACGGAGATATTGACGCGTGCCTGAGGCAATAAATACCGTCAGCGTGATTGGTCTCGGCTACGTAGGCCTGCCGACTGCCGCCGTTATCGCCAATCGCGGCCTGGATGTCATCGGCGTGGACACCCGCGAGGCCACAGTCGCGGCGATCAGCAACGGGGATACGCCGATCGAAGAGCCGGACCTGGACATTCTGGTCAGGAGCGCTGTCTCATCCGGCCGGCTGATGGCCATAAGCAAGCCTCGAGCGGCAGATGTCTTTGTGATCGCCGTCCCCACCCCGTTCAAGGAAGGGAAGACACCGGACTTATCCTATTTGGAAGCGGCGGTGGACAGCATCGCACCCGTGATCGCTAAGGGAAATTTGGTGATACTGGAGTCGACGTCGCCGGTCGGAACCACCGAACAGATTGCCGATTGGTTGGCCGCACACAGGTTTGATCTAAGTTTTCCAGGCAAGGGTTCGGACGCGCCGGACGTGCACATCGCCCACAGCCCGGAACGGGTCCTGCCCGGCCGGGTCTTGATTGAGCTTGTCGATAATGAACGGGTGATCGGCGGCATCACCCCGTCGTGCAGCGAGCGGGCGGCAGAATTTTACCGGCTTTTTGTCAAAGGCAGAATTCATGTGACCGACGCCCGGACGGCAGAACTGGTCAAACTGGCGGAAAACGCCTACCGGGACACCAACATCGCTTTCGCCAACGAAATGTCCCTAGTCTGTGATCAATTGGGGATCAATGTGTGGGATGTCATTCTGCTAGCCAACCGGCATCCGCGGGTGGAAATTCTGAAGCCAGGACCGGGCGTGGGCGGTCATTGCATTGCGGTTGACCCCTGGTTCATTGTGGATTCCGCACCCGAACTTACGCCGCTCATCCAAACCGCCCGCAACGTGAATGACCGCAAACCGGAAACGATTGTCCACAAGATTTTGGAAATGGCGTCTGACACAAACGCCGATGCAATTTCTTGTTTGGGATTGGCCTACAAGGCCGACATCGACGATTTGAGAGAAAGTCCGTCGGTTGAGATCGTGAAGACTTTGGCCGGAACGTTTCAGGGGACGCTCTGCGTGGTTGAGCCGCATATCGGAGATCTCCCAGGTGAGCTAGAAGGTTTTGGTAACGTCGAGCTGGTATCCTTAGAAACAGGCCTCAATAGAGCCGGCGTAGTGGTCCTTTTGACCGATCATCGGGAGTTCGCGGCTGTTCCCGATCAGATTTCGGCAGGCACGCTAACCCTCGACACACGCGGCGCTTGGTCGAAAAGCCAAACGGCGGAGCGATGAGCGATAAGATTGCCCTCATTTCCGGCGTCACCGGACAAGACGGTGCCTATTTGGCGGAGTTCCTGCTCGGCAAAGGGTATGAAGTGCACGGGATCAAACGGCGGTCCTCGTCATTCAATACCGGCCGGGTGGACCACCTGTATCAGGACCCTCATCAGGACGACGTCCGGTTTTTTATGCATTTCGGCGATATGACAGATGCAACCAACCTGATTCGGCTGGTGCAGATGGTCCAGCCGACGGAAATCTATAACCTCGCCGCGCAAAGCCACGTTCAGGTCAGCTTTGAGACGGCTGAATACACGGCAAATGCCGATGCACTAGGCACCCTGCGACTGCTGGAAGCCATGCGCATTCTCGGCCTTGAGGAGAAGACCCGCTTTTATCAGGCCTCCACATCCGAGCTCTATGGAGAGACATCAACCGCCTCTCAGAACGAAGAAACGCCTTTTCAACCGCGCAGCCCCTATGCCGCCGCCAAGCTTTACGCTTACTGGATCACGGTCAACTACCGGGAGGCCTATGGCCTACATGCCTCCAACGGGATTCTTTTCAACCACGAAAGCCCGATCCGAGGTGAGACCTTTGTCACGCGCAAGATCACCCGGGCGGTCGCGGCGATCAGCCTGGGCCTGGAGGATAAGCTCTACCTCGGCAATTTGGACGCCAAACGGGACTGGGGTGACGCGCGGGACTATGTGGAAGGCATGTGGCTGATGCTGCAACAACCCACATCGGACGATTATGTATTGGCAACCGGCGAACAGCATTCGGTGCGTGAGTTCGCAGAACTCGCCTTCGCCGAGATTGGAAAGAAGATCGAATGGCGCGGCAGCGGCAAGGACGAAACCGGCGTTGATGCTGAGACCGGCGACATCCTGATCGAGATCGACGAACGGTATTTCCGCCCCGCCGAAGTAAGTTCGCTTCTTGGAGACGCAGGGAAAGCCAAGGCCGACCTGGGATGGGAGCCCAAGAACAGTTTTGCAGGCCTGGTGAAGGAAATGGTCCAGAGGGATATCGGTCTGGCCCGAGAGGCGCACCGTGCAGATTAAGCTTTCCGAACCGTTCTCGCTTGCCGGCAAGAAAGTCTGGGTGGCGGGCCATACCGGCATGGTCGGCTCGGCCACGGTTCGTCGGCTGGAACAGGAAAATTGCGACGTTCTGACCGCCGATCACGCGGCGCTCGAGCTTCGAGACCAGGCCGCCGTCTCTGCCTGGATTGCCGCGCACAAGCCCGATGTCGTGGTGCTGGCGGCGGCCACCGTCGGCGGTATTCTCGCCAACTCAACCCGGCCCGCCGAATTCATCTACGATAACCTTGCCATCGAGACGAGCATCATCCACGCCTCCTACCAGAATAACGTGGAGAAACTCCTGTTCCTGGGCTCCGCCTGCATCTATCCGAGGGAAGCCGCTCAGCCCATGAACGAAGAGGCGCTTCTGACCGGGCCATTGGAGCCGACCAATGAGTGGTACGCTATCGCCAAAATCGCCGGTATCAAACTATGCGAGGCGTATCGCAAACAATATGGCTGCGACTACATCTCCGCCCAGCCGAACAATCTTTATGGCCCCGGCGACAATTTTGATTTGAAGTCGAGCCACGTCATTCCGGCGCTAATGGTGAAGGCGCACAACGCCAAGCTAGCCGAAGCGACATCCATGGAGTTGTGGGGAACCGGCTCGCCAATGCGGGAGTTTCTGTACGTGGATGATCTGGCTGACGCGCTGATCCATCTGCTGCAGCACTATTCCGGCGATATCCACATCAACATCGGGACCGGTGAAGAGATT
Organism: Rhodospirillaceae bacterium; assembly: GCA_038127535.1. Taxonomy (GTDB): domain Bacteria; phylum Pseudomonadota; class Alphaproteobacteria; order Rhodospirillales; family UBA2165; genus JAYPHU01. Next base: position 41,959 of record JAYPHU010000029.1, read on the forward strand.
TCTATCAAGGAGTTGGCCGGCGCGATCGCGGGGGCTGTCGGCTTCTCGGGGGACCTCGCATTCGACACGTCAAAACCGGACGGCGCGCCCCGAAAGCTGCTGGACGCCTCCCGCATGCGGGCTCTGGACTGGCATTCGTCTATCACCTTGCCTGATGGACTGGCCTCGACCTATGACTGGTACCTGAAGAACGTTGCCGGGGCGTAGACGGCTTAAGCGGTTACGCGGCCGCGGTTAGGCGGGCGTAAAACGCCACCGCGCGATCCACACAGTCATCCCAGGAATTTCCTTCCGCCACGGAACGCCTGGCCTCTTCGCCCATGGCGCGCCGGCGATCCGGATCGGCTGTCAGGGCCTCCAGCGCGTCGGCCAAAGCTACGTCATCCATAGATGGAACCAGGAGCCCATTCTCGGCGGAGCGTATCATGCCGCCGGCCGCCTCTTCCGTGGTCACACAAGGTAAGCCGGTAGCCGCCGCTTGAAGCAGCGACAAGGGGAACCCTTCCTCCAGGGACGGCAAGCAAAACACATCCGCCTCTCGAAAGAGGCCGGGCATCTCGTGGGAGGAAACCGGGCCTTTGAAGACAAGATTGGGCGGCGCGTTCGTCTCGAGCCACGGCTTAAGCGCACCTTCGATCGGGCCGGCCAATATGATCTCAGCCCGCCCCACCAGTGAATGAGCGGCCTTCACCAACCAAGGTGCGCCTTTCCGCACGCCGACACCGCCGGCAAACAGGATGCGGCAAGGCTGCGTGTTTTCTCTTTTATCGTCTGGCCGAAAACGATCGAGATCAACGCCGTACGGATTGATGAATATTTTATCCGAGGGCACGCCATCTCGCCGGAAAGTCTCCGCGGCAAATTCCGTAGGCACCGCGATGGCGGAGGCCAAGGCATACTCTTGGCGCTCCCGTTCGACGATCCCAGAGTCTATGCCTTGGTAGAACAGCCCCATCACTTCATAGCCGGCGGCCAAAACTGTATCTTGGTGGCGGATATGAGTGGAGCCGCGTTCGACAACCACTGGCACGCCATTCGGCTGGAGCGTCTCAATCACCTCTAGTGTCGCCGAGCTCCAACCGACATACAGGTCCACTTTCTCGGGTAAGCGCCGCACGGCAAACCGGCCGAACTTGCGAGCGATTTCCAAGTCCGGCTTTGCTCCCCACCCGAAGCGGTCGTATAGCCGCCGTCTCAGTTCCAATGGAGCGGCGGAAGCAATGTCGACGCCTGGCGGCAAAAATCGGCGCGCGATAAATCCGGGATAGGTCGTCAAAAGCCGGGAGAGATGTCCGCGCTGATGAAGTCCCCCGGCCAGCTCGAACGCGTGCCAACGGCCATGCACCCCGACAGCGATCTTCATATTGTCCCCTGAACAACTTTTTCAAAGGAGTCAACCAGACGGTCCACATGGCCGTCCCAATCAAATTTGGATGTGGCACGTGCCCGGCCGAGTGCCGACAGTGTGGCGGCCCGGCTTTGATCGGCGTCTAACTCCAGGACTCGTTCTACCAGTTCCGAATACGAAAAGGGTTTGAAATAAAGCGCCGCGTCGCCGCAGATTTCACGATTGACGGGCGTTTCTGAAACAATCACCGGAATGCCGGTGCTCATCGCCTCCGCCATGGGATGCCCGAAAGTTTCGGATACCGACGGGAACACAAAGACATCATTCTCCCGATAGAGGCCCGGCAAGTTGTTGTAGTCATGATGACCTAGCGTAACGATTCCCCGGTCCAAAGCATCCTTCACGATAAAATAATCCAAATCGCTCCCTCTCATCTCCTGACACTCTTCCAGGGAAATCGTGATCGTGGCGTGCGACTTAATGCCCATGTCATTCAACTTATCCACCGCCTGACAAAGGAGCCGGGGAACCTTGTGCGGGTAGTAAACGGAGACATACAGCAAACGTAGGACACCATCCGCCCGCCAGGCCCGCTTTTGCGGCCCCGGTTTGAAAGAATCATTGATTGTCCCATACGGATTCACCCCGCATTTGGACATAATCTCTGGCCGCCATTTCGCCATCATATCCCGCATTGCCATCGTCGGGGTGATGACGTAATCCGCCGCGCCTGCCGACATAAACATGAGTTTGCGCCGAAAATAACGGCTGATCGCGCTCTCAAGGCCTTGAGGCGCCGTCATGTTGGCTAGGTAAAAAGGATCAAACAACCCGCCTTCCCGCAACAAGAGCACCTGCTTTACAGGAGA
>JAYPHU010000030.1:0-43803 GCA_038127535.1 Rhodospirillaceae bacterium
TGGTCGGGATGCAGCCCCAGTTGAGGCAGATGCCGCCAAGATGTTGGCTTTCGACAACGGCAGTTTTCATGCCGAGCTGCGCCGCCCGAATGGCGGTCACATACCCGCCGGGACCGCCGCCAACCACGATGACATCGAATGAAGTATCAGCCATCGATCCCTCCTACAGCATCATCGTGAGCGGGTCTTCAATCATACCCTTGAACGCCTGCAGGAACTGTGCGCCAAGGGCCCCGTCCACCGCGCGGTGATCTACGCTGAGCGTACACGACATCACGGTGGCGACGGACAGCGCGCCGTCCTTGACCATGGGCCGCTGTTCGCCGGCGCCGACCGCCAAGATACAGGACTGCGGCGGATTGATGATAGCGGAGAAGTCCTTCACGCCGAACATGCCGAGGTTGGAAATGGAGAAGCCACCACCCTGGTATTCTTCAGGTGCGAGCTTGCCGTCCCGGGCGCGGGCCGCCAGGTCCTTCATCTCGACGGAAATTTCGGCGAGGCCCTTATGATCCGCGTTGCGGACAATCGGCGTGATCAGCCCGCCGTCGATGGCGACCGCGACCGAGACGTCGATGGATTTGTAGACCCGCATGGCGGCGTCGGTCCAACTGACGTTGACCATGGGCACCTTGCGCATGGAGAGCGCCACGGCGCGAACCACGAAGTCGTTGACTGAAAGTTTGTAGGCCCCGTCCCCTTCCGGCGAGCGGCCGTTCAGATCGGAGCGCAGGGCCAGCAGCTTGTCGATCTCGCAATCCACGGTGAGATAGAAGTGCGGCACGGTCTGTTTGGACTCGCTCAGACGCTGAGCAATGACCTTGCGCATGTTGGAGTGCGGCACCTCGTCAAATTTCTGACCGGACGCTGCTGCAGGCGCGGGGGCCGGCGGTTTCGCTTGTTCGACCACGGCAGGCGGTTGCGCTGCAGCCGGGGCGGCAGCAGGCGCAGCAGCTGCACCGCCACCGCCACCGGCAATAGCCGCTTGCACGTCGCGCTTTACCACCCGGCCATTTGGACCGGAGCCGGAGATGGCGGCGATATCGATGCCGGCATCGGCCGCCATCCTGAGTGCCAAGGGACTGGCGAACGTCCGCGCGCCACCGGATGATTGTTGGGTTGGTGGCTGGGCGGCTTGCGGTGCACTTTCTTGAGGGGCCGGCGCGGCGCTCACATCATCTGCGGCGGACGAGTCTTCCCCTTCTTCCAGCACGACGGCGATGGGCGTGTTGACGGCAATGCCTTCGGAGCCTTCTTGGACGATGATTTTACCCAGGATGCCGTCATCGACGGCTTCCAGTTCCATGGTGGCTTTGTCGGTTTCGATTTCGGCCAGAAGATCACCGGAGGAAACCGTATCCCCCTCTTTCTTCAGCCAGCGGGCCAGCGTTCCCTCCGTCATGGTCGGAGAGAGGGCCGGCATCAGGATTTGTGTCGCCATCGCCCCCTCCTACGCGTAACAGACGGATTTGACGGCCGCGACGACCTTTTCAACGTTCGGCAGCGCCGCCGCTTCCAGGTTCTTGGCGTAGGGCATGGGCACATCCTCGCCGCACACCCGCATCACCGGCGCATCCAGATAGTCGAACGCGTGCTCCATGGTGATCGCCGCGATCTCGGAGCCCATGCCAGCCACCGGCCAGCCTTCTTCGACACTGACGCAGCGGTTAGTCTTCTTGATGGAATTGGCGACAGTTTCAGTATCCAAGGGCCGCAGGCTGCGGAGGTTGATTACCTCGGCGCTGATCCCTTCTTCCGCCAGTTTCTCCGCCGCTTCCAAGGCAACGCCGACCATGATGGAAAAAGCGGTGATGGTGACATCGGTTCCTTCCCGCTCAATCTTGGCCTTGCCGATGGGCACGGTGAAATCAGGATCGTCCGGCACCTCGAAGGAGCGGCCGTACATGATCTCATGCTCCAGGAACACCACCGGGTTCGGATCGCGAATGGCGGATTTCAGCAGGCCCTTGGCGTCTTCGCCGGAATACGGCGACAGAACCCGAAGGCCCGGCACATGGGCGTACCAGCTTGCGAAACATTGGGAGTGCTGGGCTGCCACGCCGGCGGCTGCGCCGTTGGGACCCCGGAACACGACCGGGCAGCCCATCTGACCGCCGGACATATACAACGTCTTGGCGGCGGAGTTGATCAGGTGGTCCATCGCCTGCATGGCGAAGTTGAAGGTCATGAACTCGACAATCGGTTTCAGGCCGCCAAAGGCCGCGCCGACACTGACGCCGGTAAAGCCGTGTTCGGTAATCGGCGTGTCGATCACCCGTTTTGCACCGAATTCTTCCAACAAGCCTTGGGAAACCTTATATGCGCCCTGGTACTCCGCGACTTCCTCACCCATCAGGAAGATCATGTCGTCGGTGCGCATTTCCTCGGCCATGGCGTCCCGCAAGGCTTCGCGGACGGTCATGGTCGTGGTGCTGCCGGTGTATTCCGGTTCGGGTGCGCTTGAGGAAGCTTGGGGCGCGGCGGGTGCTGCAGCCGGTGCGGCCGGCGCGGGTTCAGGGGCCGCGGCCGGTGCGGGTGCGGCACTTTCAACCGAGTCTGCGGCGGAGGCGTCTTCTCCGTCAGCGAGCATGACCGCGATGGGCGTGTTGACCGCAACGCCTTCGCTGCCTTCGGCCATGATGATCTTGCCGAGGACGCCTTCGTCAACGGCCTCCAGCTCCATGGTCGCCTTGTCGGTTTCAATTTCAGCCAGCAGATCACCGGAGGAAACGGTATCCCCCTCTTTCTTGAGCCAGCGGGCGATCGTGCCCTCGGTCATGGTCGGCGACAGGGCCGGCATAAGAATTTGTGTTGCCATTTGTTGGGATCCTCCCTCTCGCGCCGGTTAGGATTCGACCAGGACGTCGGTATAGAGTTCCGACATGTCCGGCTCGGGGCTTTGTTGTGAGTAGTCGGCGGCTTCGGCGACGATTTTCTTCACCTCGGCATCGACTTGCTTTAACTCATCTTCGCTTGCGAAGCCGCTCTCGATCATCATGTTGCGCACCCGGTCAATCGGGTCTTGTTCCGCGCGGATTTGCGCCACCTCTTCCCGGGTCCGGTATTTGGCCGGATCGGACATGGAATGACCGCGATAGCGATACGTAAGAATACCAAGGATATAAGGGCCTTTACCGCTTCTGGCGTGCTCCAATGCTCGCCCGGCTGCTTCTTTGACCGCCAGAACATCCATGCCATCGACGCGCTCACCGGGAATACCAAAGCCTTCGCCTCGCGCATATAGTTCCTGCGTGGATGATGCCCGAGAGACAGACGTGCCCATGCCATACCGGTTATTCTCGATGACATAGACCACCGGCAACTTCCAAAGGGACGCCATGTTGAAGGATTCATAAACCTGGCCCTGGTTGGCGGCGCCGTCGCCGAAATAGGTCATGCAGACGCCTTTGTCGTCCTTGTATTTGTGGGAAAAGCCGAGACCTGTGCCGATCGGCACCTGCGCGGCGACAATGCCGTGACCGCCATAGAAGTTCTTTTCCCGGCTGAACATATGCATCGACCCACCCTTGCCCTTGGAATAACCGCCGCTGCGGCCGGTCAGCTCGGCCATGACGCCTTTCGGGTCCATGCCGGTGGCGAGCATGTGGCCGTGATCTCGATAACTGGTGATGATGGTGTCTTGGGGTTCGGACGCGGCCATCATACCGACGACGACGGCTTCCTGTCCGATATAGAGGTGGCAAAAGCCCTGGATGAGACCCATGCCGTAGAGCTGTCCGGCTTTTTCCTCGAACCGCCGGATCAGGAGCATCTCCTTGAAGTAATGGAGCATTTCCTCCTTATTGGCTTTGGGTTTTGCGGGTGATTTTCGCGCCGAAGATTTTTTCTTCGTGGTCGACTTGGCCATGACTCCCCTGACACCGGATTTTACCGGAAAATAAAAAGGCCTTTTACCCTGCCGAATTCGGTGATTTTCGGCAATTTCAGTGATTATCGTGTGCTCAAAGTCATTGTTATGCAACAAGAATTTTATAATTACATTGATTGTAGTTAATCGCGCTATCGGCCGCGGAATTTTATTAACTACAAACGTCCTTAAACGTAATTAAAAACCGAAATTTTGCACCCGCAAACGTGCTTTAGCGAGTGCAAAAACACTCTCTAAATACAGAAATATGTCTGGTGTATACGCAAGCGGTCGGATAACTCTGGACGACATTCTTCAGAGGAGTCTTGCGAGACTATGCGAACACTTTACGGACGAAACACCTCCATCAATGTACAGAAGGCGCTGTGGGCATTGAAAGAAGCCGGATTGGACTTCGAGTGGGTGGACCGGGACGGCGTCTTCGGAACGGTCAACGCGCCGGACTACGAAAAAATCAACCCGCAGGTGATTGTTCCGACGTTGGACGAAGACGGGATGCTGATCCGGCAATCCAACACCATCGTCCGGTACGTTGCCTATAAGTATGCACGCGATCTACTCTGGCCGAAGAATGACGCAGACTTTGTCGAGGCCAACCGCTGGATGGACTGGCAAATTTCCGACACCCACAAGAACATGGTGGCCGCCTTTTGGGGCCTCATCCGGACGCCGAAGGATCAGCAGGACCCGGACGCCATCGCCGCCGGCCTGGCCGGGTTTAGCAAGGATATGACCTTATTAAACAATCACTTAGCGGACCGACCGTATGTCATCGGCGATACATTCTCCATGGGGGATATTCCGCCCGGAGCTCTCACCCACCGGTATTTGAACTTGCCGGCGGAGCGGCCGTCCCTGCCCCACCTTGAGGCGTACTATGAACGCCTGATGGGACGACCGGTCTACGCGGAGTTCGTGGCCGTGCCATTGGCATGACGTCACTTTTTTGGGTCCACCCCCTCCCTCGGAACGCTTTGCGTTCCTCGACCTCCCCCGTCATAGGGGGAGGTTAAACAGTGGAGGCTAGTCGTCCGACATTACTGCCTTCCCCCCTTGCGGGGGAAGGTGGCCCGAAGGGCCGGATGGGGGCACCGCAACCGTCACTCTTCAAAATCGACGACCGTCCAATTGTCCATGGCGACCTTCAGCAGCTCAACCACTTTCTGGTGCTCCGGATGGGGCCCATAGGCCGCCAGGGCGTCTCTATCTTCCAGCGTCACAACCGCCGCATACTTCACGCCAGGTGCGCGATCGGTGATGTTTTCGCCGGTTTTGCAGTCCAGCACGCCCGGTACGTTTTCCTTCACGGCGGCGACGGCGTCCATGGCGGCCTTAATATCGGCGTCGGAAGCGTCCGCTTTTGGTTCAAAAAGGACAATATGTTGAATTGGCATGGGTTTCCCCTCCCCTGATCTCTGGTGACAAATCTGACACCATAAGATACCGGCTGAGACCGGGTTTCAAACCCAAATCGACGTGAGAAGCCCTATTTCGGCTTTAAAAGAGGGGAGCGAGGCGGACCGGACATTCTGTCCGAAATTCCCTAAGCGGGCGACCCAACTTAGTTCTTGAGAAGTATTGTCTCGTCCGGCCTGCTGTATCCCAGCATGAACCTCACACGCTCTTCGAGCATATCGCGGTCCAAGCTGTTAGGATTGAGCAGTTTTACCCGGTTCTCGAGGATACCCTTCTCTGCAGTCAATCCCTGGTGAATGAGTTCAGCCTGTGTCACTTGGCGGTGCAACTGCCAGAAGGCAATTAAGCCCCGTTCGCCCTGTACAGCGTGGTACGCGATATACACGATCATCGCCGTTCCGAGCGTCGGTCCCAGGATATTCTTCGCTTGGGCCTGTATTTCGCCAAGTACTTTCATTTCATACCAGTTCTGTATTGGCCAAAACTTGTCGGCGAATACTGTGCAACCGGCGTGCCAAACGGTTGCCGGCGCGAAATCGTTTAAAAATCCCTAATTTCTGGGGTTCCTAAACGGCTAACTGTGTGTGGGACTGGCATTCCGCCCTGGTGAGGACAACTTTGCCGCCCGCGTCCCGGTCATTTTTGCCGGGTTTTGGATGGCGCGGAGACTAAAACGGATGCCTTGCCAAAGGGTTAATGGGACTATCTACGCCCCTCCCTTGCGTCATCCCCGACCTGCGAAGCAGTTGTCGGGGATCTGATGTCGTTCTCAGAGATATCCGAGAATTGGTCCCAGTTTACACTGGTTCCAACCTGCCTCCGCCGAAGCGAAGCTCCGGCTTCGCGAAGGCAGGCTCGGGCATGACGGTATGGGTGGTAGTGCTCCTACCGCAAAATCCCATGCCCGGCGTAGCTCGCGGCCAGGCCCAATTCCGCCTCGATACGGATCAGCTGGTTATACTTGGCAAGCCGGTCGGAGCGCGACAGGGAGCCGGTTTTGATCTGTCCGGCGTTGGTGGCCACCGCGATATCGGCGATGGTGGCGTCCTCGGTCTCGCCCGAGCGGTGAGACACAACCGAGGTATAGCGCGCCTTATCGGCCATTTCGATGGCTTGCAGGGTTTCCGTCAGGGTGCCGATCTGGTTGACCTTTATCAGGATGGAATTGGCCACGCCTTTCTCGATCCCGTCGGCCAGGCGCGCCGGATTGGTAACAAACAGGTCGTCGCCAACGAGTTGAACCTTGTCGCCCAATGCGTCGGTCAAGGTTTTCCAGCCGTCCCAGTCGTCTTCCGCCAAGGGATCTTCGATGGAAATGATCGGGAACTTGTCGACCAGACCGGCGTAATATTCGGTCATGCCGGCCGCATCCAGGACCTTCCCTTCGCCGGCCAAATTGTATTTGCCGTCTTCAAAGAACTCGGAAGACGCCGAATCCAGTGCCAATACGATCTCGTCACCGGGCTTGTAGCCGGCAGCTTCGATGGATTTCATGATGAAGCTCAACGCCTCGTCGGCCGAGGATAAATTCGGCGCAAAACCGCCCTCATCGCCCACATTGGTGTTATGCCCGGCGTCCTTCAACGCGCCTTTCAGGGCCTGAAACACCTCCGCGCCGGCGCGAATGGCCTCGGTGCAGGTCTCCATGCCGATGGGCATAATCATGAATTCCTGGATATCGATGGGATTATCTGCATGTGCGCCACCATTGATGATGTTCATCATGGGCACCGGCAGGACAGAAGCCTGGGTGCCGCCGACATAGCGATACAGCGGCAATCCGGCCTCGGAAGCGGCTGCTTTAGCGACGGCCAGGCTGACGCCCAGGATGGCGTTAGCGCCGAGCCGGCCCTTATTGGGGGTGCCGTCCAGGTCGATCATCGTCTGGTCGACCTTAATCTGCTCTTCCGCGTCCAGACCGGAGAGAGTCTCATAAATCTCCCCGTTCACGTTATCGACCGCGTTCAGCACGCCCTTCCCGCCATATCGGCCCTTATCGCCGTCCCGAAGCTCCACCGCCTCGTGGACACCCGTTGAGGCGCCTGAGGGCACGGCGGCCCGGCCGAAGGCGCCGGTCTCCAACAGAACCTCGACTTCAACGGTGGGATTGCCGCGGGAGTCCAAAATCTCCCGGGCGAGAATATCGGTAATGGCGGTCATGCGGATCCCTATCAGATGTATGGTGGATTGGTTGGCCGGTTAATAACGTTTGGGTGGGGTGGGCGCAAGTCGCAGCTCCCTCCTTCTTAGTCGTGCGCGGACCGTTCCGAAGGAACGTGATCCGCGTATCCATTTTCAAAGGAAGTTGGGTCCGCGGGTCCTGGCCCGCGGATGACTAATTTTAGGGAAATAGCTTCCTCACACGCCACCTCAACATTACCCAAAACTGGATTCAAAATCAGAGACTTACGGGGCGCTTTTTGGCCACCTGATCAAATTCAAGTAAAATCTCAATGACGCCCGGCAAGTCAACTAATCTAATCATATTTGGCCCGTCACTGGGGGCGTTATCAGGGTCATTGTGGGTTTCCATGAAGACCCCGGCGACGCCGACTGAGACGGCGGCGCGTGCGAGCACCGGCGCGAACTCCCGCTGCCCGCCGGAAGACGTACCCTGCCCGCCCGGCTGCTGCACGGAATGGGTCGCATCGAAGATGACCGGATAGCCGGTTTGCGCCAGGATCGGCAGCGCCCGCATGTCGGACACCAGCGTGTTGTAGCCGAAGCTCGCCCCCCGCTCGCAGACCATAATGTTCTGATTGCCGGTGCTCTCCACCTTCTTGACCACATTGGCCATGTCCCAGGGCGCCAGGAACTGCCCCTTCTTGATGTTGAGCACCTTGCCGGTTTCACCCGCGGCGATGAGCAGATCGGTCTGGCGGCAGAGGAATGCCGGTATCTGCAGCACGTCGACACCTTCGGCCGCCTTGGTGGCTTCCTCCGCCGAATGAACGTCGGTGAGCACCGGACAGCCGAGCGTATCCCGAATTTCGGTGAAGATCGGTAATGCGTCTTCCAGACCGATGCCGCGGACGCCGTCGATGCTGGTCCGGTTGGCCTTGTCGTAGGAGCTTTTATAGACCAGCCCGACGTCCAATTTTGCCGCGATTTCAACAAGTTGGCCGGACATATCCTGGGCGTGCTGGCGGGATTCCATCACGCACGGACCGGCAATGATGGTCAGCGGCTTGTCATTGGCGACATTGAGGCCGCCGATTTTGACCGAATGGGTGGATGCCATCGTGATTTCCTACACCAACCGGGATTGTTCGACCGCGGCCCGGATAAAGTCCGTAAACAAGGGGTGGGGCTCAAACGGCCGGGATTTCAGCTCCGGATGGAATTGAACGCCGATATACCAGGGATGATCGGGAATTTCGACAATTTCCGGCAGAATGCCGTCGGGCGACTTGCCGGAAAAGATCATGCCGGCCTGAGCTAGTTTGCTCTCGTACGCCATATTCACCTCGTAGCGGTGACGATGGCGCTCTGAAATGTCCGTTTCGCCGTATATTTGGCGCACCCGGCTGTTATCGCCCAGATGGCACGGATAAGCGCCCAGGCGCATGGTGCCACCCTTGTCGCTGTCCTCATCCCGCACTTGGATCTGGCCGTCCTGCTCCCACTCGGTCATTAGGCCGACAACGGCCTCGCCGCACGAACCGAACTCCGTGGTGCCAGCGTCCTTAATGCCGGCCAGGTTGCGGGCCGCCTCGACCACGGCCATCTGCATCCCGAAGCAAATACCGAAATACGGGACATTGCGCTCCCGGGCGAACTGGGCCGCTTGAATCTTACCTTCCGCGCCCCGCTCCCCGAAGCCGCCGGGCACCAGGATGCCGTGGACGTCTTCCAGCTCATGAACCGTGTTGGATTGCTCGAATATCTCAGATTCCAGCCATTTCAGGTTCACTTTGACGTTGTTGGCGATGCCGCCGTGGGCCAAGGCTTCGGCCAGGGATTTGTAGGCGTCCAAGAGCCCGGTGTATTTGCCGACCACGGCGATGGCCACTTCGCCTTCCGGAGCGGTCGCCCGCCGGACGATCTTCTCCCAGGGCTCCAGGTCCGGTTTCGGCGCATCAAGCCGGAAATGGTGCAGGACCTCCCGGTCCAGCCCCTCTTGGTGGTAGGCGATCGGCACCTGATAGATGCTGTTCACGTCGAGCGCCGAAACCACCGCCTCCTCCCGGACGTTACAGAAAAGCGCGATTTTGCGTTTCTCCGATTCCGGAATTTCCCGGTCCGCGCGACACAGCAGGACATCCGCCTGAATTCCGACATTCAGCAACTCCTTGACCGAGTGCTGGGTCGGCTTGGTTTTCAGCTCCCCGGCCGCGCCGATATAGGGCAGCAGCGTGAGATGAATATACATGGTGCGATCACGGCCCAATTCGTTGCCCAATTGACGGATCGCTTCGAAGAACGGCAGGCCCTCGATATCGCCGACCGTGCCGCCGATTTCGCAAAGCACGAAATCCTCATCGGTCAAGTCGGATTTCACGAACTGTTTAATCGCGTCGGTGACGTGGGGGATGACTTGGATGGTCGCGCCCAGATATTCACCCCGTCGCTCCTTGGCGATCACGTCGGAATAGATGCGGCCGGTGGTGACATTGTCGCTTTGGCGGGCGTCTACACAGGTGAACCGCTCGTAATGGCCCAAATCCAGATCGGTCTCGGCGCCGTCATCGGTGACGAAGACCTCGCCGTGCTGGTACGGGCTCATGGTGCCCGGATCGACGTTGAGATAGGGATCCAGCTTACGCAGCCGGACCTTGAACCCGCGCGCTTGCAGGAGCGCCGCCAGGGATGCGGATGCGAGACCTTTACCAAGTGAGGAAACCACGCCGCCGGTGATAAATATGAAACGCGTCATGGACCGGTAACCTATAACATCCGACCTGACCTCAAAAGGAAAGAGGCGGCTCCGGGGCCGCCTCTGTCTAACTATCTGAAATCAAGAGCATAATTTCTAATTCTGTGGCGGGTTCGGCAACTGCGGAAGTTGCGGAATTGCCGGAACCTGTTGTTGATTCGCGGGCGGGGTCGCGCCCTGCTCGTCAATGATGGATTTTGTCTGCCGTCCTTGGTTGGCCAGGATCGCCAAAGTGATGCTGGTGGCCATAAAGGCCGTCGCGATAATCGCGGTCGCGCGGGTCAACAAGTTCGCCGTTCCGCGCGCGGTCATGAAACCGCCCATGCCGCCACCGCCACCGCCGCCACCGATGCCGAGCCCGCCACCTTCACTTTGCTGCAGCAGGATAACGCCGATCATAGCGACGGCGAGGATCAAATGGATGACGAGAATTACAGCGGTCATAATCTATTCCAACGGTCTTTGTGGGCCGAACCGGCTTTGGCCCGGCGCAAAGTCGGGCTCTATTTAATCTGTTTTTCCGGCTTGTACAGCGTTTTCGTGAAAAACGGCTATCTCTTCCGCTTGGCAATCAGTCAGGACAGGCTTCAGCGATGGCCCAGAAATCTTCCCATTTCAGACTGGCGCCGCCGATCAACCCGCCGTCAACATCAGGAAGGCTGATGAGTTCCGCCGCATTGCTTGGCTTCATGGAACCGCCATAGAGGATTCGCATACCGGCGGCGGTTTCCGCGCCAAACCGGGTTTCCAACTCACTTCGAATAAAAGCATGAACTTCCTGCGCATCTTCCGGCGTGGGAGTTTTGCCCGTGCCGATCGCCCAAACGGGTTCATAGGCGATCACAATGTTGTCCGCAGTCGCGCCATCGGGAACAGAGCCGGCAACTTGCCGCCCGACCACGTTCATAGTGTCACCGGCGTCCCGCTCCGCTTCAGTCTCGCCAACGCAGACGATGGCGACCAGGCCGGCAGTGAGCGCCGCAGATGCCTTCGCCTTCACCAGATCATCGGTCTCGCTGTGATCCGTCCGGCGTTCCGAGTGGCCGACAATCACATGGCTGCAGCCGATATCCGCCAGCATTTGAGCGCTGACGTCGCCCGTGTGCGCGCCGGACTCGTTGGTGTGGCAATCCTGACCGCCGACCATAATGCCACTGCCGCCCGCAGCCTCCACAACCGCCCCCAGCATGGTCGCCGGCGGACAGACCAGCATCTCGAAGCCGGCCGCGCCCTGCCCGGACATTTGCTGAACCAGACCCTTTACCCGCTCGTCTGAGTCCGAGCGCAATCCGTTCATTTTCCAATTGCCCGCGATGAGTGGCGTTCGCGCAGATGTCATGCCTAAAATGTCTCCGAAAAATCGTCTGAAGATGAGGTTTGGTGATTAGCACAGCCTCCCCAGTCTGGCCACACTTAGACTGCAAGAATTGAACGATTTCCCGGTTGCCGCTGACCGGTCACGCTTTTATGATGCCGCCCCTTCGGCGAAGGTTGGTAAAACCTTCAGGCAATTGAACAATTCTCTTAACGGGATAACCTTGGAATGCTCGGAACCTTTCGCGATAAAATTCTATCCTGGGGCGCGAAAATCCTTTTCGCTCTGCTGATCGTCAGCTTCATGTTGTGGGGCGTCGGGGATTATATCGGCCCGGCGACACAAGCCGATGAAGTGGCCGCTGTCGGCTCGGTAAAGATTTCGGGAAATGATCTTCAGGACCAGGTTCAAACCTCCACCCGCCGGTTAAGTGCGGCCTTAGGGCAACCGGTCACCAACGAGCAGGCGCGGGCTTTCGGCATTGTCGATCAAACCCTTGAGACCATGGTTCAGCGGGCGTTGTTTCAGGAAAGCGCAAACCAACTCGGGCTTTTGGTGCAGCCGGAGATGGCGGCGCGGGAAATTCGCGATGATGGCCGGTTCAAGTCGGTGACCGGCGAATTCAACCGCAACATCTTTGATCAAGCCGTCTCTCAGATGGGCCTGAACGAAGCCTTGTTCCTGCAGCGCTATCAGCGGGACATTCTGCGAGGGCAAATGCTGAGCGTGCTTAACATGTCGAACAAAGCGCCCCGTACCTTGGCGGAGACACTCTATCGCTATCGCAATGAAAAGCGCGTTGCCGAGCTGATCCGCATCAACCATAGTTCCATGACCAATTTGCCGACGCCCAGCCAGGCGGAATTAGAGACTTTTCATAAGGAAAACGCTCGCCAGTTCACCGCGCCGGAATACCGCACGGTGACCATGGTCCGGATGAAGCCGGAAACAGTGGCTGAAACCATCGATGTCACCGAAGATCGGATCAAGGAAAAATACGAAAACCGGATAGACGAGTTCAGCCAGGCAGAACGACGGAAACTGCAGCAAATCCTGGTGTCGGACGAGGCGAAGGCCAAGGCGATCGCGTCCCGCCTCGCCACCGGCGAAGACTTCGCCAAGGTCGCCTTGGAGGAGGCCAACTTGAAGCCGGCCGATCTTGATCTCGGCACCCTGTCGAAACGGGAACTGCCGCTGCCCGAGTTGGCGGATGCCGCATTTCAAGTGACGACGGGCGCGACAAGCCAGCCCATAAAGACGTCCCTCGGCTACCACATCGTTAAGGTGCTTGAGGTGACCCCGGCTTCCCAGAAATCCCTGGCGGAAGTGCACACCCAAATCAAAGACGAGATCGCTCTCAGTCTGGCCGTCGATAGCCTGTATAATATTGCCAACAAGTTCGAAGACGATTTGGGCGCCGGCGCAACCATTCAGGAAGCGGCAGAGAAGCTAAACTTCAGGGCAGTGACCATCAACAAGATTGATGCGCAGGGCCAGGACGATACCGGCACGCCGGTGGCGGACGTCGATCAAAATCCGAACATCGTACGTCTGATCTTTGACACCGAAGAAGGCCAGGAAAGTCCGCTGACCGACTTTGATGAGGCCGGATTTGTTATTGTGAAAGTGACCGGCATTACGCCGCCGACACTGCGGCCGTTCGACACCGTACGGACCCAAGTTGAAACGGCCTGGCGGGCGGATCAACAGGCGCTAGCCGCGGAAAAGATTTCCGCGTCTTTGCTTGATGAGCTCAAGGGCGGCAAACCACTGTCTCAAATTGCCCAGGATCGGGGCACGGAGGTTATGACCACACCGGCCTTTACCCGGAACGGCGCTGGTTTGACCGAGAACCTGCCGGGCCAACTCATCACGGATCTGTTTGCCTTAAAATCGGGCGAGTACACATCTGTCGCCGGCAACGGCCTTCACTTTTTGGCGCGCCTCAAGGACATCGTGGCGGCCCAACCGGTCGCGGAGGCAGAGGCAATGGACGGATTGAGCCGTCAGTTGAGCCAAGCCCTGGTGAATGATCTGACCATTCAGATGGCAAATGCGCTGCAGACCAAATTGGGCGTCACCATCAACCGTGCCGCCGTGGACAGCCTGTTTGGCGGCGAGGCTGCCGGCGGACATCCTGTTCCACAATAATCCAAATTTATGCTCGTCTCTCCGGAATTTGCCGAGTTCGACGCGGCATACGTTGATGGACAAGCCCAGGTCGTCTCCACGCGCATGATCGCGGACTTGGAGACCCCGGTTTCCGCGATGATGAAGCTTGCCGACGGAGAGCCCAACAGCTTCCTGCTGGAATCCGTCGAAGGCGGCGCGATCCGAGGGCGGTTCTCATTTCTCGGCATGAAACCGGATTTGATCTGGCGCTGCTTCGGCAACCGGGCCGAGATTAACCGCAGCGCCCTAGAAGACGCCGACACGTTCAGTCCCTGCCCGATCTCCGACAAAGACGGCGTGCTGGCTTCTTTTCGCACTGTGCTCGCAGATTCCCGGATCGATCTTCCGGAAGGTTTACCGCCGATGGCCGCAGGCCTATTCGGCTATATGGGTTACGATACGGTCCGGCTGGCCGAGGATATTCCCGACGGCAACCCGGCGAATATAAACGTGCCTGACGGCATGTATGTCCGGCCGACCATTATCGCGGTCTTCGATTCCATCGAGGATCGGGTCACCGTGGTGACGCCTGTTTGGCCCGATAGTTCCATTTCAGCCCAAGAGGCCTACGCCGCCGCGTTGTCCCGGCTGGAAAATGTTCTTAGGGATTTCAACAAACCCATCCCCCGCCAACTGGAAGCGGCCTCGCTCCCGGACGAGTTTGCGGAACCCGAGTCCAACATGAGCAAGGCCCAATACTGCGCCATGGTGGAAAAGGCAAAAGACTACATTCTCGCCGGCGACATCTTTCAGGTGGTCCTATCTCAGCAGTTCTCTATACCGTTTGAATTGGCGCCCTTCACTTTTTACCGGGCGCTTCGGCGAATAAACCCGTCGCCGTTCCTCTTTTTCCTTGATTTCGGCAAGTTTTCCATTGTCGGGTCCAGCCCGGAAATCCTGGTCCGGCTTAGGGACAATAAAGTCACCATCCGTCCTCTGGCGGGCACCCGGCCAAGGGGCGCCAGCGCCGGTGAGGACAAGGCCTTGGCGGATGATCTGCTGAATGATCCGAAGGAACTGGCCGAACATTTGATGCTGCTGGACTTAGGCCGGAACGATGTCGGCCGGGTCGCCAAGATCGGTTCTGTTGAGGTCA
Organism: Rhodospirillaceae bacterium; assembly: GCA_038127535.1. Lineage (GTDB taxonomy): Bacteria > Pseudomonadota > Alphaproteobacteria > Rhodospirillales > UBA2165 > JAYPHU01. The sequence goes on from JAYPHU010000030.1 coordinate 14,765, forward strand.
CCGATCAGATGGTGATCGAACACTATTCCCACGTCATGCATATCGTCTCCAACGTCGAGGGTGAAATCGACCCCAAGTACGACGCCATTGACGCCCTGCTGTCCGGATTCCCGGCGGGCACGGTCTCCGGCGCGCCCAAAGTCCGGGCCATGGAAATTATCGAGGAACTAGAAGACCTGCGCCGGGGAATCTACGCCGGCTGTATCGGCTATTTCGGCGCGAATGGGGATATGGATACCTGCATCGCGCTTCGGACCGCGATCATCAAGGATGGCCGCCTCTATGCCCAAGCCGGAGCCGGAATCGTCGCCGATAGTGTGCCGGATAGTGAATACGAGGAGTGCCGGAATAAGGCCCGGGCGCTGTTCCGTTCCGCGCAGGAGGCGCTGCGATTCTCCGGGTCCTAAGCGGGCAAACTTTATCGCTGATTTACATCCTTGCCGGGCCGGGATTTATAGATCGGTAATGCCAAGCCCATGGTGATCGCCATGCCTCGAACCACGAACACCAATCCAAACGAGATCACGGACGCGGACACTTGATCCAATGCCAGGCCAGTTAGCAGCACATAGCAGATCGCCCCGGCCAGGGACGCGGTGACATAGATTTCCCGGCGGAGGATAACGGAAGGTTCTTGGCCCAACGTATCGCGAATAATGCCGCCCATGGTGCCGGTCAAAATACCCGTTACGACGGCGATAACAGGACTGCCGGTGATCTCCAAGCCTTTGCTTGCACCGGCAACCGTTACAATGGCCAGGCCGGCGGCGTCCAGCCACAGTACTAGCCGGTAGCGGGACTGAATCTTGTGGGCGGTGAAATAGACCAAGACAGCACAGGCAATACAGACGAGCAGCGGCGCTTCATCCCTGATCCAGAAGACCGGTGCGTCCAAAATGACGTCCCGTACCGTACCGCCGCCGACACCGGTAATGACACCGAGCCAGAGAAAACCGACGATATCCATCTCTTTCCGCGACGCCACCAACGCACCGGAAACGGCGAACACGGCCGCCGCCGACAAGTCCAAAAGCGTGAGAAACTGTGAGAGAGAACCGGTATCCATAAATTCGACTGTTTAATTCGTATCCAGCCGGACGGCCAACTGCGGAATGCCTTCGCGCTTGGCGATGATCGCGCTCAGCGGCACGAGGACAAAGCCTTTTTCCGCCACCACGGGCAGCCATTGGGCCAAGGCTTCGATCGTGCTGTCTCGCGGATGGCCGATAGCGACGGCATAGCCGTTGAGTTGCGCCGCGCGTTCGAGATGTTGAAGCTGCTTCTGTATGACCTCCAGTTTGGGCTCATGATCGAGGAAGACGTTTCGGATCGCATAGGGCACTTCGTAGAGCTTGGCCGTGCTCGCCGCGACTGACTTCGTCGATGTCCTGGAATCAAGGAACATCAGACCATGGCGGCGCAAGACCTCCATCACCAGGCGCATGCCGCGCTCGTCCTGCGTAAACCGGCTGCCCATGTGGTTGTTGATGCCGATAACGCCGGGCACCCGTTTTATTCCCCACTCCAGCCTTTCGATGATTTCCTCGTCCGTCAGTGCTGTCGCCAGGACCTTGGGCCCCGGATCGATCTTGGTGTTCCCGGGCTCCATGGGCACATGCAGCATGATCTCGTGTCCGGCGTCTCTGGCCGACCTAATCAGCGGTTCAAGCTTGGTCGCATAGGTGAGTAACGAAATGGTCATGGGCCCGGTCAGGCCGATCACTTGCGACGTGCGGCGTCGGTCCACACCGGCGTCATCAATGACGATAGCAATTTGTGGGCCCGGCGGGACTTCCTTCATCGCCAGAGCATTTTTGCGCCAATTTTGCACCAGACTTTTAGGGATGGAAGCGATATCGGGCCTGGGCAGCGTTTCGGGTTCAGGTTCCCGCGGATGTGCCGCCTCAATTACAAGTTCCGGAGGCTCTTCCGCATAAGCCGGCGGGCGGTGGTGATCTTTGTAATCTTCGTGCTCCGGCAGGATGAGCGGCCTTGGCGTCTCCGCGACGGCCGGCGCAGGTTGCACAGGGACATCCGCCGGCGCCTGAGACTCAGTTTGAACGACCGCCGGTGCTGGTTCCCGCGGCTTGAGCGCAGGTTCGGGCGTGTTTTCTGCGACAGGCTGTTCCTGCGGTATGTTTGGGACAGCTTGACGGTCGACTTGAGCGGCGGATTTCTCCTCACCGAAGCTGATCAGCAAATGCGCGCCGCCAACGCCTAAGCCAATGCCCAGGGCAAATACGATCAGCGCATAAAGCGCGAATGTGCGGCGGTTCATGGAGGCAATCCGGAATCTATCCTGTTGCGTATGCTCCGAATAAGTAAGGAAATTTCCTTAACCGTCAATTGATGTCTTTATGGGCGGCCAAATCCTCAATAATGGGGCAATCCGGACGGTCATCGCCGGTACATTGACCGGCCAGCGCCTTTAGAGAGTCCCTCACGGATTCGAGCTCTTTGATCTTCTTCTCGATTTCCTCAATGTGATGGAGGGTCAATTCCTTCACATCCGCACTGGGACGGTTGGAGTCCTGCCAAAGATCCAGCAGCTTGGAAATGTCCTTTAAGCTAAAGCCTAAACTGCGGGCGCGCTGAATAAACCGCAGCATTTCGACGTGTGTTGGTGAGTAAGACCTGTAACCGTTGTCCCGCCGTGGCGGTTCCGGGATGAGGCCGATGCTTTCGTAGTATCGGATCGTCTTCGTCGGAACGCCTGTTTCAGAGGCTATGGAACCAATATTCATATCGCACCCGTAACTAGTTACCTACAAAAGAATCTAAAGCCGCGCCTTACGTAGTCTGGACGCATTCAATATCACCGATATCGAGCTCAAACTCATGGCGGCACTCGCGATCATGGGATTGAGCAAAAGCCCGAACAGCGGGTAGAAAACACCTGCCGCCAACGGGATACCTAGGCCATTGTATATAAACGCAAACAACAGATTTTGTTTGATGTTTTTCATGGTGCTGCGCCCAAGGTTAAACGTACGATCAACGCCTTTTATGTCGCCTTTGACCAGAGTCACGTCGGCGCTTTTCATGGCGATATCCGTACCCGAGCCCATGGCGATCCCGACATCGGCTGCGGCCAGCGCCGGAGCGTCATTGACGCCGTCACCGGCCATAGCGACGGACCTACCTTCCGCCTGAAGTGCTTTGACGATTTCCAGCTTGTCACCAGGTAAGACGCCCGCATGCACCTGATCGACGCCAACGCTCTCAGCGACGCTGTTGGCCGTGCCGGCGGCGTCACCAGTCGCCATGACAACCTGGATGCCTTTCGCCTGCAGTGCGCGGATGGTCTCCGCCGCGCCGGCTTTGATCCGGTCCTCAACCGAAATAAGACCCATAGGCTGATCTCCCCGCGAAAGGATCATGACAGTCTTTCCTTCCGCCCGGCGGCGCTCAAGTTTCTCTTGGATGTCTGACGGCAGATTTTCCGTCATTTTATCATTGCCGAAGGAGAACGCGGCTCCATCGATTTGCGCACGAACCCCCTTCCCTGTGACAGCCTCGAAGCCGGCCACAGTGGGCAACTTTAAGGCTTTGGCTTTCGCGGCCTCGACAATTGCGCCGGCAAGGGGATGCTCGCTTCCGGTTTCGAGAGCGGCCGCGTGCGCCAGAATGTCGTCTTCGCTCATATCGTAAAGCGTGTCGATATGACTGACGGACGGCCGTCCCTCGGTCAGCGTACCGGTCTTGTCGACCACCAATGTGTCGATACGGGCGAGCTTTTCCAGTGACTCCGCGTTTTTGATAAGCACGCCGGAACTTGCGCCGTGACCGGTCGCGACCATGACCGACATGGGAGTCGCCAGACCAAGAGCGCAGGGACACGCGATAATCAGAACCGCGACTGCGTTCAAAATGGCAAAAGCATATTTGGGCTCCGGCCCCCAAACCGCCCATGCGACAAAGGACAGGATAGACACTGCAACAACCGCAGGCACAAAAATGCCGGAGACCTTATCGGCGACGCTTTGGATAGGCGCGCGGCTGCGCTGGGCCTCCGCCACCATGGTGACGATCTGCGAAAGCACCGTGGTCGAGCCGACCTGCGTCGCTTCCATCAAGAACGTGCCGTTTTGGTTCATGGTCCCGCCGGTCACTTGATCGCCGGCGATTTTCTGGATGGGGAACGGCTCCCCGGTGAGGACTGATTCATCGACTGAGCTGCTGCCCTCGACAACTTTACCGTCAACCGGGACGGCCGACCCCGGCTTCACCCGGATCATTTGTCCCGCGCTGATGTCGGCCACGGGAACTTCCCGCTCCTCCCTGTTTTCAACCAAAACAACTGTCTTGGGGGACAGGTCCAACAGATCGCGGATGGCGCCGCCGGTGCGGTCTCTCGCTTTGAGTTCGAACACTTGCCCCAAGAGCACCAGCACCGTGATCACGGCGGCAGATTCGAAATAGACCGCCAAATGCCCGCTGGACATACGAAACTCGGCCGGGAGGTGATCGCTAAAGATCAGGGCGACGGCGCTATAGACGAAAGCCACGCCTACACCCAGGGCAATCAGTGAAAACATATTCAGATTGCCGGACCGGAAAGAGGCCGCACCTCGTTCCAGTAAGGGCCAGCCCGCCCACAGAACCACCGGCGCCGACAAGATCAACTGCGCCCAAAGATTGGTGCTTGGCGATATCAGGCCATCGATCGGCTGACCGGGAATAAGATCGCCCATCGCCAAAATGAAAACGGGAATCGTAAAGATGAGGCCGAGCCAGAATCGACGGCTCATATCCGCCAGTTCAGGGTTCTCCGTCTCCATCGCCATGGCCAGCGGGTCTTTCGGCTCCAGCGCCATGCCGCAGATCGGACAACTGCCGGGACCCACTTGTTCGACTTCGGGGTCCATGGGACAGGTGTAAATTGCCGTCGGATCAGTCTCTTCGGTCGTGTCGTACTTTTCCGGGTGCAGGTATTTATCCGGCGTTTCGCTGAACTTTTCGCGGCAGCCATTGCTGCAGAAATAGTAGTCCACATCCTCATGTGTGTGGTGATGGTCCGTGGTTTCCGGGTTTACGGTCATGCCGCAAACGGGATCGATGACTTCTGTTGGTGCGCCGACGTCGGTCAAGTTCAAACCTTCCAGTAAAATAGAAGGTTGTGGTAGACCTTCCAGGGGCTGGAGAGTCAAACCGTTATTTCATACCGCTTGACCTCGACTCCGCGCCGACGCATCTTGCGCGCTCCTTCAGTCAGCCGGCCAGCAACGTCCCGATGTTCGTCCTCATCGATAACTACGACAGCTTTACCTACAACCTGCTTCACTATTTCGGGGAGCTGGGCGCGGAGATGGACGTCCATCGGAACGATAAGATCACCGTGGATGAGGTCATCGCGCTGAAACCGGAGGGGATCGTTATCTCTCCCGGCCCGTGTGATCCGGATAAAGCCGGCATCTGCTTGGACCTGGTCGAAAAAGCGGCCGGGCAAATCCCTATTTTCGGGGTGTGTCTTGGATTTCAAACCATCGGTCAGGTGTTCGGGGCCAACGTTGTTCGCGCGCCCTCCCCCATGCATGGCAAGATGAGCGGTATCAAACACGCGTGTCAGAATATCTTTGCAGGTCTGCCGGACGGCTTTCAGGCGACCCGCTATCATTCTTTGGCGCTGGAATGGGACAACTGGCCGGAAGCACTGGAAATCACGGCGGAAACCGAAGATGGCGTCATCATGGGGATAGCCCACAAAGAACATCCGGTGACAGGGGTGCAGTTCCATCCGGAAAGTATTGCTTCTGAACACGGCCACCGTCTGTTAGAAAACTTTCTGAATTTGGCGCGAAACGGAAAAATGCACTAATGAGCAATGACTTACAGGACATGAAGGGCTTCATCGCCAAGGCGGCAAATGGTGATGTGTTGAGCGAAGAAGACGCGGAAGCGGCCTTCAACATCATCATGTCGGGAGACGCGACACCGGCGCAAATCGGCGGATTCTTGATGGCGCTTCGGGTACGCGGCGAATCCGTTTCCGAAATTACCGGGGCAGCACGGGCCATGCGCGCCAAGATGCTGCATATCGAAGCCCCGGAAGACGCCATTGATGTGGTCGGCACCGGTGGCGACGGCTCCGGCACGTATAACATTTCAACCGGCTCGGCGATTGTGGTTGCCGCTAGCGGCGTACCTGTCGCCAAACACGGCAACCGGGCGCTGTCGTCCAAATCAGGGGCGGCGGATACGTTAGGCGCGCTCGGCGTAAATACGGACGCGGACTTTGAGCTGGTGAAAGAGGCGATTTGGGAGGCCGGGATCGGGTTCCTGATGGCGCCCCGGCATCACTCGGCTATGCGGCACGTGGCCGGCCCCCGTGTCGAACTCGCAACCCGCACGGTCTTTAATCTACTAGGTCCGATCTGCAATCCGTCCTCTGTGAAGCGGCAGCTAACCGGCGTTTTCTCCAAGGACTGGGTGGAACCGGTGGCAGAGACCCTGGCTCAATTGGGCTGCGAGAAGGCCTGGGTGATGCACGGTTCCGACGGCACAGACGAGCTGACCACGACCGGTCCGTCTTACGTTTCCGCGCTGGAAAACGGCAAGGTCTCGAATTTCGAGGTGAGCCCGGAAGATGCCGGTCTGCCCATCGCCAAAGCCGAAGACCTGAAAGGCGGAGATGCCGAGTATAACGCCAAGGCGGTTCATGCCATTCTGGACGGCGAGAAGAACGCCTACCGGGACGTCGTTCTCTATAACGCTTCCGCCGCTTTGATCGTTGCCGACAAGGCGGCAGACCTCAAAGCCGGTGTGGAAATCGCCGCGGACGCCATCGATAGCGGCAAGGCAAAGGCAACCCTGGCCAAACTGGTGGAGATCACCAACAGCCGCAATGAGGAAGAGGACGACGACTAACCATGAGTGACGTCCTCACCAAAATCTGTGATGACACCCGCAAGCATATCTCGGCGCAGAAGGCCAAAACCTCCGAGGCCAAACTGATCGAGACGGCGAAGAACCAGTTTCCGACCCGGGGCTTTCGCAGCGACCTGCAGAACGCGGTCAACAAAGGCCACTTTGGACTGATCGCGGAGATAAAGAAGGCCTCCCCTTCCAAGGGTTTGATCCGGGAAGACTTCCAGCCAGAAATGCTGGCCATTCAATATGAAGCCGGCGGGGCAACTTGTCTCTCTGTACTGACCGACGAGCCTTACTTCCAGGGCCGCGATGATTATCTGATGGAGGCACGTGGCGCGGTCGGTTTGCCGGTAATCCGCAAGGATTTCATGGTCGACCCCTATCAGGTGGTTGAATCACGGGCCATTGGCGCGGACTGTATTCTGGTGATCATGGCCGCTGTTGATGACGCGCTGGCGGCAGAGTTGAAATCCGCCGCTGATGACTGGGGAATGGATGTTCTGGTCGAAGTCCACAACGCGGACGAAATGGAGCGCGCAAACGCCCTCTTACCAGCGCTTTTGGGCATCAACAACCGCAACCTTAAAACTCTCGAGGTTGATCTGGCGACCACGGAAACCCTCGCGCCGTTGGCCAATGATCAGAGCCTGCTGGTCAGCGAAAGCGGTCTCTACACCAATGACGATCTGCAGCGCATGTCTCAAGCCGGGATCAATTGTTTCCTGGTTGGGGAATCATTGATGCGCCAGGAGAATGTGACCCTCGCCGTGCAAAATCTCCTGGGCAGTTCCAAAGCCGAACAAATGTCAGACGCCTAGCCATGAGCAAGCTCACCCATTTGGATGCCGACGGCAATGCCGCCATGGTTGATGTCTCCGATAAAGACGTGACCGCGCGGACGGCAACCGCACAGGGCTCTGTTTATATGCAGCCGGAAACCCTGGCGCTGATCACGGCGGATGGGGTGAAAAAAGGCGATGTTCTCTCCGTCGCGCAACTGGCCGGTATCATGGGCGCGAAAAAGACGCCGGAGCTCATCCCGCTCTGCCATCCGCTCAATTTATCTTCCATCAAGGTCGATTTGGTCTGCGATCCGGACCGGAATGCCGTCGATATCACCGCCACCTGCAAGTTGGACGGTAAAACCGGCGTGGAGATGGAGGCGTTGACCGCCGTGTCCGTTGCCGCCCTCACGGTCTATGACATGTGCAAGGCGGTCGACCGGGAAATGCAGCTCTCCAACATTCGGCTGGTCCATAAAGCCGGCGGCAAGTCCGGCGAGTTCAAGGGGGACTAGCTGTGGCTGACGACATGTACGCCGGCATGATCTCCGTTGATGAAGCCTTCGAACAAGTGATGTCGGGGATTTCGCCGCTTCAGGCGGAGGACATCAGCGTCGCCGACGGGCTGGACCGGGTCTTGGCGGCAGACGTGGCCTCCCGGGTGACGCAACCACCGGACGCCATGTCGGCCATGGATGGCTATGCGGTCAGAGCCGAGGATGTAGCGTCGGTCCCGGTGACGCTGACGCAAATCGGCGAGTCGGCCGCCGGCAACGGCTATGACGGTAAGATCGGCCCCGGCGAGACGGTGCGGATATTCACCGGCGCTCCGCTGCCCGACGGCGCCGATGCGATCATCATTCAAGAAGACACGGACACCGACGGCGATCAGATCACGGTGCTGGAAGGCGTGGCCGCCGGACGATATGTCCGCCCTGCCGGGCTGGACTTTGCCGAGGGCGATGTGCTTTTGAAGGCGCCAAAGCGCCTCAATTCCAGAGACATCGCGCTCATCTGCGCCATGAACGTGCCGTGGATTAGCGTCATGCGCCGGCCTCGCGTGGCGATCCTCTCAACCGGGGATGAGCTGGTTATGCCCGGTGAACCCATCGGTCCCAACCAGATCATCAGTTCCAACAGCATCGGGTTGTCGGCATTCGTGCAAGCAGCCGGCGGCATCCCGGTCAATCTAGGCATCGCCAAGGATACCGCTGAATCTTTGCAGGAAAAACTTGGGGGCATTGCCGGCGCAGACATGCTGGTCACCATCGGCGGCGCGTCGGTCGGCGACTATGACCTGATCGAGAGCGTGTTGGGCAAGGAAGGTCTGGACATCAATTTCGGTAAAGTCGCCATGCGTCCCGGCAAACCGCTTATCTTCGGCAAGATTATGGGCATTCCCATGCTCGGCCTGCCCGGTAATCCCGTGTCCGCCGGGGTGACCTCCGCCCTCTTCCTCAAACCTGCGATTGATAAAATGCTGGGATTTGAGGCAAGCGCCGCACCGCAAAGCTCCGCCTTACTGGGAAAAGATTTGGATGAGAATGACCGCCGGCAGGATTATTTGCGCTCCACCTTGGAGATAAACGACGATGGTGAGCTTGTTGCCACGCCGTTTTCCAAGCAAGACAGCTCCATGTTGGCGACCTTCAGCAAGGCTGACTGCCTGGTGATCCGGGCGCCCCACGCTCCGGCGGTGAAAAAAGGCGCCAGAGTCCCGATTATTCGGCTTGATCCCGCCTGATTCAAAAAAATTCGCTATTTTCGGAAAAAAGTGCAGAAAATGGCCAGAATCCCTCTTGACCCAAAAAGAGAACCAAACTAGAACATAGTAAGGCGTTTTGGTTTTGTTCTATATTTAGTGCGTCAAACGCCACACGATGCTAAATCGTGATTGAGGCTTCGAAACCGCTAGCGTTGGCCCTAAACGCGTCGGATCATTAAGGGGACAGAGATGCTCACCAAGAAACAATACCAACTTCTCATGTTTATCGACAAAAAACTGCGGGAGGATGGTGTTTCACCCTCGTTCGACGAAATGAAAGACGCCCTCAATCTAAAGTCGAAATCCGGCATCCATCGCTTAATCACCGGTTTGGAAGAACGGAAGTTCATCCGGCGCCTGCCCCATCGGGCCCGCGCTCTTGAAGTCCTAAAGCTGCCGGAAAACGTGAAACCTGATATTGCCCCGGGCTTCCGGCCGACCGTTGTTTCAGGCGGCGCCGAGAAGGCTCCCTTGCCGGAACCCGCCAATGACATGGTGGAACTCCCGATGATGGGCAAAATCGCGGCAGGTACGCCGATTGAGGCCTTGCGGGACCCCAGCGCCAGTGTCGCCATTCCACCCACCATGCTTGGTCGCGGCGACCACTATGCGTTGGAGATTGATGGCGACTCGATGATCGAGGCCGGAATCAATGACGGAGACACGGTCGTCATCCAACAATGCGATACGGCCGAAAACGGCGCCATTGTGGTCGCCTTGGTCGATGGTCAGGAAGCGACCCTCAAGCGCCTCCGTCGCAAGGGCGATTCCATTGCGCTGGAGCCTGCCAACAAGGACTATGAAACGCAAATTTATGGTCCGAACCGGGTAACCGTCCAAGGCCGGCTCGTCGGTCTATTCCGGCAGTACTAATCCGCCTTACTGGGCCGTAATACCCAGGGCCTGTCGCCCCGCTCCCCATTCACTGATTTCACGATCGGCTTGCCGCCCGTCAGCCAAATTGCATGGGCGCCGTTCCGCCACAGATCAAACCGGTCGATGACCGCGATCGCGGAGGGACACGCCCACGGTACCGGCGTTGCGCTGACGACGATATCCGCCAGGCGGCAATCTTCTCTCAATGCCGCCTCCTCGGTGACCAAGGCTATGCGCTGGCGGTGTTTTGACATTATGCATCCCACATCGTCGCAATGCAGGTTGAGATCGGGAATGGTTCGCGACTGTCCAAAGCTTCCTGCCCGGCTCAGCTCAAACCCGGCGCGCCGCACCCAGTTTCCGGCAGTATACTTGGCTTTTGTCTTTGAAGATAAATGGATTGCGCCGCCGCTATCGGTCACGGCGAATAATTTGCCGCCGCTGTCCACAATGATGTCGGGTTGCCGCTCTAGAGGAACGGTCAGAAGGCCCGCTAATATCGGGGCGATCCCCAGAAGTCGCCATCGCCGTTGCCAGAGACACAGCCACAAACCACGGAGGGACACCAAAATCAGGCCGTAAATCGGCATTGCCGGCAGATGAACAACCGAGAAATCCAAGGAGGCCGTCTCTCGGGCGACGGCCATCACCAGCTCAATCCCTTGGTCCATGGGCGCCAAAGCGGCCTCTTCCAGACCAAAGGGCATTTACAAAAAGGCCCCAATGGCCCACGGCATGATCCATAGGCCGGTCAGGGGAACAGCAATCATGTTGGCCAGCAGACCCGCGACAGCCACCCTGTTAAAGTGATACAGAGCAAAGGGCGCGGTCGCGAGACTGGCAATCAGGCTGGTGAGCATGATGCCGCCCAGATACAGCATGAGCCTGGACGGCCATGGCCGCGGTCCCTTCCCCTCGGGATCACGCCTATCCCGCCAGCTTTCGTACATCGCAATCAAGGCGATCACGGCCGCAAATGAAAGCTGGAAGCTGGGTCCGAGCATGGTGTCCGGACTGAGCAGCAAAACCACCAGCGCCGCCCAGGCCACGAGGCGCATGGAGATCCCTTCCCGGTCCAGGATCACCGCGACCAGCACAAGCCCGATCATGATGAACGCCCGTTGGGTCGGAATGGTCGCGCCGGCGACCAGGGCATAGGCGAAGGCCGCGAGGATGGCGACCGCGGAGGCCCATTTCTTGACAGGATAACGAAGCGCCAGGGGCGGAATGACAATCAATCCTCTCCGCACCAACAACAAAATCAGTCCTGCAATCAGCCCGACGTGAAGACCTGAGATTGCGAGAAGGTGCGCCAGACCCACTTTCCTAAAGTCCTCATGCACCCGTTCGGGGATAGCCTGCCGGTCGCCGGTCATCAGCGCTGCAGCAACCGCACCCGCCGGGCCATCAATCGCGGCCCGTATGCGCAGAGAAAGGTTTTGCCGTAGTTTGTTCAAGCCAGCGGTCAAATCATAAGCCGTGATTGAAGAGGAGAGCTTTTCGACCCGCCCTAAAACAAATCCGGTGGCGCCAATTCCCTGGAAATAGAGATGCCGCTGAAAATCGAATGCGCCGGGCGATGATGGCGGCGGAGGTGGTGTGATGACCGCACGAACCGTCACCCAATCACCCGGCTGGAATTGATCCAGAGGCTCCCGCACCTGCAGACGAATTCGGTCAGGCATTTTATCTGCTCGCACGCTGGTCGATCTGGCTTTGTCCAGGACGATCCGGCCGCCGTTCGGGCGAATATCGACCTGACTTATCTGGCCGAATATGGTCCCCGGTGGCGAACGTTTAGAGAGAACAGTATGCTCGACCGATAGAGTTACCAGCTGGGCGACCAAGACACCGCCGCACAACAACACGACTGCGAGACAGGCGGTCCAAATCGGTGTTAGATAACGCCGCGAAATCACCGCGAGCGCAATTCCCATCCCGGTCAGGCCGCACAGGCCCCAGAACGACGGTTCGGCCGGCAGTCCAAAGTACACGCCCACACCGCAGCCAAGGCACACGGGTATCCACAACGGCCATCGGTCACGCTCTTGCAGCAAGTTCGACACGATCATTCCCATGCGGAAACACTACTCCTATTAGACGTATAATTTAAGTATTATTCCCGTTTTAGAGGGCCAGTGACAGAACGAGAATGAGCATGTAAACTGCCCAGCTCTGAATAATTATTTCAATAAATTCAATATGTTATAGGCTTTCCCTATGGTCGTTACACGATTTGCGCCCTCACCTACCGGTTTTCTGCATATTGGCGGTGCGCGTACGGCTCTCTTCAATTGGCTTTATGCCCGTCACTGCGGCGGCAAGTTTCTGTTGCGCATTGAAGACACGGATCGGCAGCGGTCGACAGATGAGGCGGTAGCCGCGATCTATGCCGGCATGAAATGGCTAGGTCTGGACTGGGACGGCGACGCGATCTCCCAGTTTGACCGGAAGGAGCGCCACGCGGAGGTCGCGCAACAACTCCTGGAAAGTGGAAACGCCTACCACTGTTATTGTACTCCGGAAGAACTTGCCGAAATGAGGGAGGCTGCGGTCAAAGAAGGATGTCCGAGCCTGTATGATGGTCGGTGGCGGGAACGGGATCCAAGCGAGGCGCCCGCCGGCGTCGATCCGGTCATCCGCCTAAAAGCGCAGAAGGATGGCGAAACAAAAATCAATGATCTGATCCAGGGCGAGGTGACCGTCGGACACGATCAGATCGATGACATGGTTCTGCTTCGCAGCGACGGCACGCCCACCTATATGTTGGCGGTCGTGGTTGACGATCACGATATGGGCGTTACCCACGTCATCCGCGGTGACGATCACCTGACAAATACCTTCCGGCAAATTCAAATCTATAAAGCCATGGGCTGGGACATCCCTGAGATGGCGCACATGCCCCTGCTCCACGGAGATGACGGTAAGAAGCTATCCAAACGTCATGGCGCCTTGGGCGTAGAAGCTTATCGGGACATGGGCTTTCTGCCCGAGGCCTTGAACAACTATCTCCTGCGTCTGGGCTGGTCCCATGGCGATGAGGAAATTATCTCCCGGGAACAGGCCACAGAGTGGTTTGAAGTGGCAGATGTCGGACGCGGCGCGGCCCGCTTTGACATGGACAAGCTTACCAATCTGAACGGTCATTACATTCGGGAATGTGACAATGCCCGGTTGACGGCATTGGTTATGGAATACCTGCGTGCCGAGCCTGAAATCGTCCTCTCGGATGAGGCGGAACACCGGCTTTTGAATGGGATGACAGAATTAAAAGATAGGGCGAAAAATATTCTGGAACTATCTGATAATGCGAAGATTTATGCAATTGAACGACCTCTCTCCTTCGATCAGAAAGCGTTAAAATTACTTGACGAGACAGGCCTTGGCGTGGTCGAAATGATGCGCTCCAGATTGGCGGATTTGCCGGACTGGACGAAAGAGACTATCGAAGAATCTGCGAGATCCGCAGCAGCCGAGAGGGACCTTGGATTCGGCAAGATCGCACAGCCACTCAGAGCGGCTCTGTGCGGTACAACAGTCTCACCTGGCATATTTGACGTATTGTACGTCTTGGGACGAGATGAGTCGCTCGCCCGGCTGCAAGATGCGCTGGAAATGGACCGCGGAAGCGAATAGTTTACGGCGCAATACGGAAATACCCACAAGGGGGAAAAAGGAAAAACGATGAACGATAAATCCGGCAAAAACGATTACACATTTACCCTGACAAACAATTCAACCGGCGACGCCTATGAGCTGCCGGTGATGCACGCGGCCGTCGGCCCCAATGTCATCGATGTCCGGCGGCTCTACGCCGACACGGACCATTTCACCTATGATCCCGGTTATACGTCTACAGGTTCTTGTGAATCTAAGATCACGTATATCGACGGTGATGAGGGCGTTTTGCTGTATCGCGGCTATCCGATCGCGGACCTAGCCCAATATTCCGATTTTCCCGAGGTTTGTTACCTCCTGCTTTACGGGGAACTCCCCAATCAGCAGGAGAGCGAAAAATTCAAGCACGACATCACCTATCACACGATGCTGCATGAACAGATCAATACCTTCTATCGCGGCTTCCGTCGGGATTCGCACCCGATGGCTATCATGTGCGGCGTAGTCGGCGCCCTTTCGGCCTTTTACCACGATAGTCTTGATATTAATGACCCGCAGCACAGGATGGTGGCGTCATTCCGGATGATCGCCAAAATTCCGACAATTGCCGCCATGGCCTATAAATACTCCATCGGCCAGCCGTTTATCTCACCGCGCAATGACCTCAGCTACGCCGAGAACTTTCTACATATGATGTTCGCGACGCCGGCAGAGGATTACGTGGTGAGCGAAACTTTGGCAAAAGCCATGGATCGCATCCTCATTTTGCATGCGGATCATGAACAGAACGCTTCGACCTCGACAGTCCGGCTGGCCGGCTCTTCCGGCGCTAATCCGTTTGCCTGCATCGCGGCCGGTATTGCCTCTCTGTGGGGACCGGCGCACGGCGGCGCGAACGAGGCCGTGTTGAACATGCTCGAAGAAATCGGCGATATGAGCCGCATTCCCGAGTACGTCAAAAAGGCTAAGGACAAAGACGATCCGTTCCGTCTGATGGGCTTTGGCCACCGGGTCTATAAGAATTTCGACCCGCGCGCCAAAGTGATGCAGCAGACCTGCCATGAGGTGCTGGAAGAACTCGGCATCACTGATGAGCCGCTTCTGGATCTAGCGATGGAACTGGAGAGGATCGCGTTGGAAGATGAGTACTTCGTAGAGAAGAAGCTCTATCCCAACGTGGACTTCTATTCCGGTATTATTTTCAGGGCCTTAGGCATTCCGACCACCATGTTCACGGTGCTCTTCGCGGTCGCCCGGACGGTCGGCTGGATCGCGCAGTGGAATGAAATGGTCGAAGATCCGAGCCAACGGATCGGCCGCCCTCGTCAGCTTTATCTAGGCCCGACGGAACGCCCGTTTGTTCAGTTGAAAGACCGGAAGTAAAGTATCAAACCGAGACGCAAAAAAAGGCGGGGATGTCCCCGCCTTTTTTTATTTCTACGATGCGCCGAACTAATCCCGTTGGACCAATTCGATCTTGTAGCCATCCGGGTCTTCGATAAAAGCGATCACCCTGGTGCCGCCCTTCATCGGGCCGGCAGGCCGGGGCACAGATACCCCCTCTTTTTCCAACTGTTCGCACACCGCGTAGGCGTCCGGCACGGCAATGGCCAGGTGTCCGAAGGCGCTGCCGTGATCATAGGGCTCTTCCTGATCCCAGTTGTGCGTCAATTCCACGACAGCTTCGGACTCTTCGTCTCCATATCCGACAAAGCAAAGCGTAAACCGGCCGCCCTCAAAGTCATTCCGGCGGAGCACCTTCATGCCCAGGTGCCGGGTGTAGAAGTCAACCGACTTGTCCATATCCATCACCCGGATCATGGTGTGCAGCAGCCGGAATTTATCTTTCATCTCGCTCATTTTCTTCCCCTATTCAGAAATATTCGCATCCGTTGGGCGCAGTTTCCCATGTTGCTTTAGAACGTCAAGCACAGCATCCGCAGCCTGCGCATTGGAGGACCGGCCCTTCGGCCTCAGCATCGTAAGCGCTTCAATAAAACCCGCTTTCTGTGCGGCGCGATAGGCCTCATCACCCAGAACACGCGCCACATCAGGCGCTATTCTCTCAGGCTTGCAACTCTCCAGCAAATGCTCCCGCACCACTTCTTTATCCAACAAAATGTTCACCAGGTTGACCCATTTTAGCTTCACCAGGCGGCGGGCTAGGAAATCGGTGATGACGTTCATCTTGTAGATCACCACAAAGGGCAGCCCCGCATTCGCCAGCTCCAACGCAACTGTGCCTGACGCCGCAAGCGCCGCATCACTCTCGGCGAACGCCATATGTTTGGCCGGCTCGCCGGTGACGATATGCGGGGGATTTGTCCAATCACGCGTTTCGGTCTCCACGAGTGTGCGAAAGGCGCTCAATGTCGGAATAACGGTCCGGACCTTGGTTCCGCCGGCTTCCAGCCGCGCCAACGTCTCCCCAATTTTGGGAAGATGACGGGAGATCTCTCCCTTGCGGCTGCCGGGAAGGACACACAATAGCTTGTCCCCTGGCGCGAGCCCCATTTCATGTTTCAATTTACCGGTATCTTCAGCAATAGGGTCCTCAGCCACCGGATGTCCCACGAAGTAACTCTTGAGCCCTTCCCGTTCGAAATACGGGGGCTCAAACGGCAGGAGCGTGAGAAGACCATCCAGGAATACACTCACCTTCTTGGCCCGGCTCGGCTTCCAGGCCCAGACCGACGGCGCCACATAGTGGACAATCGGAATAGAACCGGGTTTCAACCGGCGGCCAACGCGAAAGCAAAATCCCGGTGAATCAATCGTCACCACGATATCGGGTTTTTGGCTTTGAATATCTCTAACCGTCTCAAGGATACGCCGGCGCAAACGGGGAATATGCGGCAATACCTCGGCCAGCCCCATCAGAGACAATTCGGTAATCGGAAACAAAGACTGCAAGCCTTCCTCCTGCATAAGCTCGCCGCCAACGCCGGTAAATGACACGTCCATTCCCCACGCTTTTCTCAGCGCCTGCATGAGGCCGGCCCCAAGTTTGTCACCCGAAGCTTCGCCTGCGATAATATAAACCTGAAGTGGGGCGGTGGGCGGTTCAGACATAGTCTGTTTCGACTCCCAAAATAAATAAGCCGGCGGCATTTGCCGTGGCTACGGCGGCCTCCCGATCCGCCATCAACGTCTTGTCCGCCTCCACGACGATCCCCGCGAAACCTGCTTCCGCCGCAAGTTTCACAGTATTTTCGCCGACCGTCGGCATATCCAAACGCCGGTCCTGCTGCGGCTTACACATTTTAACCAAAATTGGTTTTGACGCGGTATTGTACGAGGCATGCGACAAGAGTGCATTGGTGCCACGCTTCCCTTCCTCCGCCATGACCTTGCCATCGGCAACAACCACGGCCTGACCGAGGTCCTGTACCCCCAAATTTTTCGCCGCCCGAATACCAAGCTCGATGTCCGCGCTACGATCTGCGTTAGCCTCGATACTTCCAATGATTCCGACCGGGGCCAGTAGTTCCGGCAGGACTTCATGGACGCCAATGACCTTAAAGCCGACGCGTTCAATCTCTTGGGCAATCGCTTTTAATAGCTGGTCGTCTCCCCGAAAGGCGCGCCAACCGACCCGGCACAGAAATTTGATGCCACCCCAATCCGGCAGGACGGTGAGCATCGACGGTCGCTTTACCGCACCGACGATCACCAGCTCTTCCACTTTCTCTTGGTTTAATACGGACAGAATGCGTCCAGCGGCGCCCGGGCGAATGGCCACGACATTATCCTGCGCCATCATAGAAGGTTCCACATGACCGTCCAGCGCAACAACGAATACCTCTCGCCCGGTTGCGCTGCAATGATCGATAAGGCGCTGGGGTAGTGGGCCTCCGCCGGCGATGATCCCGAGTTTAGGCGGCATCCTCAAGAATGGGCTGACAGATTGCGCGGCTGGAGTCGACCTCCATGAAAGAAATGATCTCCATGATCGGCTCTACGTTGGGGAACAGTTCGGCCACGTCGGTGATTCGCTCGGACTGTGTCCCTTCCTGGGCGAAGATCAACCGGTAAGCCCGGCGCAAATCGTGAATGGTGTCCCGTGAAAATCCGCGGCGCTTGAGACCAACCAGATTCAGCCCGGATAAATGCGCCCGGTTTCCAACAACCGAGCCGTAAGGAATGACATCATTTTCGACGCCGGACATGCCGCCGACCATGGCGTGACGGCCGATGCGGACGAACTGGTGCACGGCAGAAAGACCGCCAATGATAGCCCAGTCTCCGATCTCGACATGTCCACCCAGTGTTGCGTTATTGACCAAAATGACGTTGTCGCCGATTTGGCAATCATGAGCAACGTGCGCCGCCATCATAAACAGGCAGCCGTCCCCGACGGTGGTCAACATGCCGCCGCCTTCGGTGCCCGGATTCATGGTTACATGCTCGCGGATTACGTTGTTTTTACCGATTACCAGCCGGGACTGTTCACCGTGATACTTCAGGTCCTGCGGTTCATAGCCGATTGACGCAAAGGGAAAAATGCGGGTACCCTCGCCAATTGTGGTAATCCCGTCGACCACAACATGTGAGAGAAGCTGAACACCGTCTTCGACGGTGACGTGCTGGCCGACGCAGCAAAAGGGACCGATGGTGACGTCATTGCCGATTTGTGCATCGGGATGTATGTCCGCTGTAGGATGGATGTTACTCATTATCGACAATCATCGCTGTGTAAGTAGCTTCCGCGACGACGGCGCCATCGACTTTGGCAACACCCTCGAACTTCCAGACCTTGCCCCGTGATTGCTTTGGCGTGACGTGGATCATCAGCGTGTCGCCCGGCACGACCGGTTTACGAAACCGGGCGTTCTCGATGGACATGAAATATACCACATTATTTTCCGGCGCATCTTCCAGGGAATGAACAACCAAGATGGCCGCGGTTTGCGCCATAGCTTCTATGATCAACACCCCCGGCATAATCGGCTTGGTGGGAAAGTGCCCCGGAAAGAAAGGCTCATTTATGGTGACGTTTTTAAGCCCGACGGCGCTCTCACCAGGCACCAAATCAACCACCCTATCCAACATCAGGAACGGATAACGATGTGGGAGCATCGACATGATTTGCTCGACGTCGATAATAATCTCCGAACTCGCTGGTACTTCCTTATCCATCTAAAGTTCTATTCCTTTTTCGCCGCTAGTTTGTTCAAGGCTGCCATGCTGCGCCAAAACTGACGAGCATTGGTAGCGGGATATCCTGCCACGATCTCTCCGGCAGGGATATCCTTGGAAACACCTGCCTGGGCAGCGACCTGAGCTCCATGGCCAACTGCAACGTGACCCGATATGCCCGCTTGACCGCCCATCATGACGAAGTCGCCTACCCTTGAGCTGCCGGCGATACCGACCTGGCCTGTAATAAAGCAACCTTTTCCTATTTTAACGTTGTGTGCGATATGGACGAGATTGTCTAGTTTGGTCCCATCCCCGATCTCAGTATCGCCAAGAGCCCCGCGATCAATACAGGTGTTTGCGCCGATCTCCACGTGATCGCCGATGATCACGCGGCCTAATTGCGGCACTTTTACATGACTCTCCGCGCTTGGCGCAAATCCATAGCCATCCTGTCCGATTCGAACGCCCGGATGAATGATGGTGTTCCTACCCAGTACACAGAACTGTAGTGTGACGTTCGAAGCGATCCTTGAATCCGGGCCGACAATTACGGCCGGTTCAAGAACGGAGTTGTCACCGATATAAGAATTATCGCCAATTTCGACCTTGTCCTTTAGGACGGCGCCCGGCCGGATGGTCACATTCTTACCGATCTTCGCTCCGTCCGACACGATCGCGCTGTCGGCAATCGTCGCATCTGCATCCGGTATGGAAAATGGATAAAATTTCTGCGCTATCAGGGCGAAAGCGCGGTAAGGATCTTCGGAAATCAGTAAGGCAGCAGTTTTTGGCGCTCTGTCTACCAAGACCGGTGCAACAACAATGGCGCCGGCTCTCGTTTGTTCAAATTGAGAAATGTACTTTCTATTATCGATAAAACTCACCTGATCCGGCCTGGCCTCGCTTAGCGGGGCTATAATTGAGTATTGTTTCCCACGGTCCAAGGCACCGCCGATCTCAGCACCGCAAAATGACGCGAGTTGATGGATATCAAAGGGCCCCGAAACCTCATAAAACCGGGGATCCGCCATGATTATTTCCCAATTTTAGACAGATCGTCAGGCAGCTTAAAACTTGCTTTATTTTTGTTGATAACCTCAATCATCAAGTTAGTGAGATCAAGCCGATCATCCCGCAGAAGAACAGCGCGTCGGTCAAAAATCAACGTAAACTGATACTGTTGGGAAATTTGCAACAGAGCCTTGCCCTTTTCTTTCTCCAACTCCCGATCCGCCACGGCGCGTAATTTCAACAAGTCTTGGGTCAATTGTTGCGAGCGGCGTCTGCCGTCAACCACTTTTCGGCGATATTCGGCCGTGGCCTTTTGGAACGATTCGGGTGCTAAAATAAGCTTTTTCTGCTGCAGGTCTTCGCCTTCCTTGCGAAGTTTATCCTCCATGGAGCTGATTTCCTGGCGAAAAGCTTTTCGACGGGCGCTGATCTGTTTGGCCATGTCGATGCTCATGAGCGCTTTTCGGGAGATCTCATCCAGATCGACGATGCCTAATCTAATTGGGCTTTCTTTATCCTGTGCTTGAACCGGTTGGTTCGCCACATACAGAGGAAACGCCAAAACAAGAGTTAACGGCAGCAGACCCAATTTGTTCAACATTCTTTAGAACCTAGTTCCGAAATTCATGCGCAGCGTCTCGGTTTCGTCGAGACTTTCCTTCATTACGGGGAAACCAAAATCAACGTTGATTGGCCCAAACGGTGAAGTCCACCCAACGCCGGCGCCTATAGATGCCCTAATACTCGCTTCATCAAAGACGTTAGTGTCAGACGGGTTCACGGTACCCAGGCTACCAAAGTCTGAGAAAACTCGTCCGGAAATCCCCAATTCATCCGGCAGACCAAGCGGCAACACGAGTTGTAGAGAGCCACTATACATCCATTCACCGCCTAAGGCATCTTTACTCAGCCGGTCACGTGGACCGACACCGGACGTTGCGAAGCCGCGCAAAGAATCGCCGCCAAGGAAGAATCGATCAGGAATTTCTACATCCTGGCCCAGGCCCAAAATGTGCCCGGCTTTACCTGAGAGAGAAAGTGTCCAGTCTTTTGCCAGTGGATAATACTGGGCGGCACCCAATTCATTGCGGAGGAATCTGACGCTGCCACCGAGACCCGCAATTTCATTGCTGAGCCTGGTTACAAATCCTTTAGTCGGACTCACCCGACTGTCTCTTTTATCAAGAGCCAGCGTATGTCCAACCAGGGAGACATACCTTTCACCTTCTTGTTCCTTGATCAGCGTTGCCGCATTCACGGAAACGTCTTCAATCTTGGAATAATTGAACCGGTATTTCCATGACTGACGTATAAAATCGCTGAGAGGGTAGCCAGCCCGCACCCCGAAACCAGTCTCCTGGGAAATGAAGGAGCTGGTATCTCGCAGATCACGACGAAGATGGAAAACGTCAAATCCCGCGGCTACATCGCGGTCCAAAAAATAAGGTTCGGTAAAAGAAAGGTTGATGGTGCTTCTTTCGGCCGCGATCGTCGTGGCCAGCGAAAGACGCTGTCCCTTGCCGAGTAGATTGCGTTCGGCAATGCTGACATCGAGTAGGGGACCGGCGTCCGTCGAATAACCAACACCAAAATTTAGCGACCCGGTGGATTTTTCCTGGACGTCGACCTTGATGATCGCCTTGTCGGGAGAACTGCCCTGCTCACGATCAATTTTCACACGTTCGAAGAAGTTTAGATCCTGGATGCGTTGACGCGAACGTCGAAGTTTACTTGCGTTAAATGCATCGCCCTCAACCAGTTTAAACTCTCTGCGCAAAACCTTATCGACCGTTCGGACATTACCAATAATATCAATGCGTTCGATGAATACACGCGGGCCTTCTCTTACTTCGAAGGCAATAGTGATTTCCTGGGTGTCTTTGTTCCGATTGACCCTAGGACGCACATCAACGAAGGCGAACCCTTTGTTGCCCACCGCCTCAGTCAGGTTTTCAATGGTCTCATCGACGAGAGTATTGTCGTACCAGTCTCCCTTTTTCATCGACAAGGATCGAGACAGAGCTGCGCTATCCAATCCTTTGATACCGCTAATCAGCGTAATGTCGCCAAACTTATAGCGCTTACCTTCGTCGACGCTAAACGTGATGAAAAATGCCTTCCGGTGCGGCGTCAATTCAGCTACGGCAGAATCCACCCGGAAGTCAGCGTAGCCTTCACTCAAGTAGAAACGGCGCAAGAGTTCCCTGTCGAAGGTCAGCCGGTCAGGGTCATAGGTATCGTCTTCGGCGAAAAATCGGTACCAAATGGCTTCCTTGGTGCGGATAACCGAACGCAGATCACCGTCATCAAATTCCCGGTTGCCGACAAACCGAATGGTACGAACCTTCGTCAGCGGTCCTTCGTCAATCTCAAACACCAGGTCAGCACGGTTTTGCGGAAGCTGGATTACCTTTGGCTCAATTGTCGCGCCAAAACGGCCGTTGACTCGGTACACATCCAACAACCGCTTAACATCGTTCTGGACTTTGGTTCGGGTGAAGACCACCCTCGGACGCAGGGTAACTTCGGGACGCAACAAATCATCTTCGATCCGCAGATTGCCCTCGAAGGCAATTCGGTTAATCACCGGGTTCTCGACAACTTTGATAATTAAAGCATCGGCTTGCTTCTGTATAACAACGTCGGCAAATAGCCCGGTCGCAAAGAGGCTTTTTAAGGATTGGTCCACGCGGCGGTTATCGAACCGGTCCCCTTCCAGAACCAACAAATAGGAGCGGATAGTCCCCGTCTCGATCCGCTGATTGCCCTCAATGACAATTTCACGAATCCTTTCCTGGGATTGCGCACGCGCGTCTGCCGCCGTCATAAACGGCCACAGAAGAACTGCAAAGATCGCAAAGTACCGTATCGAGCCCAACGGTTACTCCCCCTGAGGATTCAATGACTTACAAAAAATAGTCAAGAATCTTGTCTTTATAAAACACAATGTCGTTCCAAGTCACGAAGACAAATAGAGCGACAATTAACGCTAATCCCACCCGGAATCCATATTCTTGCGCGACAGGTCCGAGTGGCCGCCCGCGTATGGCTTCAATTGTATAGAATGCCAGATGTCCTCCGTCCAACAGCGGTATTGGAAAGAGGTTAATCAAACCTAAATTTATCGACAGGATCGCTAAAAAGCTGATGAAGGCGGCGACCCCATTCTCGGCAACTTCGCCAGATATAGCCGCAATCCTGAGGATTCCGCCCAACTGATTAGCCGACTGCTCACCTGTAAAAATATTCCCGATAAATCCCAGAATCCGAGCCGTCATGACGTAGGTCCGCTCCATCCCCATCCACGACGCGGTGAACGGATCCTGTCGTTCGTACCTCAACTCACCGGGATCAACCATTACACCAATGAGGCCAACTTTAATCTTCTCCCCATTGGCGTCTTCGATTTCTTGAGGTTGCGGCGTGAGAACTAGGTTTACCTCCGTATCACCGCGCACCAGCACTGTTTCCAGCGGTTTATCGGCACTTGCGCGGACCACTCGCTGCAGGTCGCTGAAGTAGGTGATTTTCTTGGCGCCCAGCTGGACAATCCTGTCACCCTTCTCCAGCTTGGCTTCGGCAGCGGCGCTGCCGGGTTGTACCGCGCCGACAATCGCCAGGGGTTTATCCTGCGTTGGATGGGCCACACCGATGGTCATAAACAAAACGGCAAAGGCGATGGCCGCGAATATGAAATTGATCGCAGGACCGGCAAACACAATCGCGGCGCGCTGGCTTAACCGCTTGTGATAGAACGAAACCGCTTTCTCCTCTTCGGTGAGTGGCCGCTCCTCTTCCTCATTTTCCGCCCCATCAATGGGAACTGTTTCACCCTCGCCGAACATTTTGACATATCCACCGAGGGGTATCGCCGCGATCTTCCAACGGGTGCCGTTTTTGTCCGTCCAGCCCTTCAACTCTTTGCCGAAGCCAATGGAGAATACTTCGACCCGGACACCGCACCGGCGAGCGACATAATAGTGGCCCCACTCGTGCACAAAAACGAGGACGGACAAGGCCACCAGAAACGGAATACCGATCTCCCAGAGGAAGCTCAGCTTGTCATATATAAAAAGTGCAATATCCATTGTTCAACAGGGTGAAAATTCGTTTGTTATTATTCGACACCTAAATTAGTCGATTAGTTCTGTAATGCCAGGGTTTCCGCACATTTTCGGGCTTCTTTGTCGATCGCACCTACGTCAGCAATATTTCTTGGGGCATCCAGGTTGAGTTGGCCGAGGACACTCTCCACGATTTTCGTGATCTCAAGAAATCCAATCGTCCGATCAAGGAAACACCGAACCGCGACTTCATTCGCCGCATTTAACACAATCGGCGCCGCGCCGCCAGCCACGAGACAGTCCCGGGCGGTGCGCAGCGCAGGAAATCGTTTAATATCAGGTACTTCAAAGGTCAATTGAGAAATTTTCTCTAATTCCAATACAGGCGCCGGGGTGTACATTCTGCCTGGCCAGGCAAGCGCATAGGCGATCGGCGTCCGCATGTCGGGCGACCCCAATTGCGCCAAAACCGATCCGTCGCGATAGCTGACCATGCTGTGGATGACCGATTGAGGATGCACCAAAATATCGATCTGAGGCTCGCCCACGGGGAATAGATAATACGCCTCGATCAGCTCAAGGCCTTTGTTCATCATTGTCGCCGAATCAACGGATATCTTTGCCCCCATGTCCCAATTGGGGTGCGCAACAGCTTGTTTCGGGGTCACGTCGGCCATTTTATCAATGGATGTCTCGCGGAACGGCCCGCCGGAAGCAGTTAGGATCAATTTTTCAACCGTTTCCGGACAATCAAAATCAAATACCTGGTAAATGGCGTTGTGCTCTGAATCCACCGGCAGCATGATGGCGCCGGATTGCTGGACTTGATCCAACATAAGTTCGCCGGCACAGACCAAGCATTCCTTATTAGCTAAGGCGACGGTCGTGCCCCGTTTGATGCCGGCGAGTGTCGGCGCCAAACCCGCGATGCCGACGATCCCCGCCATCAAAAGATCGGATTGCATGTCCGCTGCGGCAACCACGGCGTCTTGTCCTGCGGCAATCTCAATATCCGTGCCGGACATGAGTTCTTTGAGCTCTTTATACGCGCCGTCATCCGCGACCACCGCTAACTCAGGTTGGAATATCTTTGCCTGCTTGGCCAGGAGCTTGGCGTTTTTATTCGCGGTTAGGGCGACAACCGAAAAGCGTTCCGGCTCATGGGCAACCAAATCAAGGGTGTTGCGGCCGATTGAGCCGGTGGAGCCCAGAACCGAGATAGATTTTGGAGTTGTATCTTGTCCGGTGGCGGATTTCGGAGCGGTCATTTCCATGGCAAGGCGCTTCCATGGAATAAAGCGGTGCCCGCCCAAACGCAGGGAGCGACCAGCAAAATACTATCGATCCGGTCGAGAATGCCGCCGTGGCCCGGTATGATGGCTCCAGAATCCTTCACATCGAACTTTCGTTTAAAATAAGACTCGAACAAATCGCCGATTTGCGCCACGAAACCGATGGCCAAACCGGCGACTGCCAGAAACAGCATACCGTGATTGCCCCCTAACGTCTTGGAAAATAAACCCGAAATAGCAGTCGCCGCCAAAAAACCGCCCATTGTACCGGCCCAAGTCTTGCCGGGGCTGATGTTCGGCGCCAGTTTCGGCCCACCGATTAACCTCCCAAAAACGTATCCGCCAATATCGGCCGCCCACACCACCAGAAATAGCCATAAAATGAGATCACGGCCGATCTCCGGCAACGCCCGCAACGCCGCCAAAGAGACGCAGGCTATGATGATGTATATCAATCCGAACCCGGACCAAGGCCAACTCCGAGTCTCGCCGGCGGAAGCGACGCCCCACCACTCATACATCGCGATCAAGCTGCCGACGATCACCACGATTTCAAAATAGGGTGAACCAAACCAAACGGCCGCCAAGAATGGCGGCGCGAGAACGGCAATAGATATCAATCTGAGAAGCATGGACGGAGTCGGATTAGGCGCTGGTGGCGCCGAACCTCCGCTCCCGCTGGGAGAACGTGCCAAGCGCCTCCAGGAAATGTTGCTCGGAGAATTCAGGCCACTTACAGTCCAGGAATACGAACTCCGCGTACGCCAACTGCCACAACAGGAAATTGCTGATGCGCTGCTCGCCGGAGGTCCGGATCAACAGATCGGGATCAGGAATTTCTGCAGTCTCCAAATAATCCTCGAAGTTCTGCTCAGTGACGTCTTCGGGCCGGACGCTCCCCGCTTTTACTTTTTCCGCGATTGATCGGGCGGCGTTGGCAATCTCTGCGCGCCCGCCGTAACTAAGCGCGATGACCAGGTCCAGGGTAGTATTCTCAGCCGTATAGGCTTCGCTTTCCTCGATCAATTGCACAATGTCAGGACTCAAATCCGAACGATTGCCGATGACGCGTAACCGAATGCCGTTCTTGTATAAATCAGCAATTTCGCTGCGAAGATATCGGCGGAGCAGGCCCATCAGGTCATCCACTTCCTGCTTTGGCCGGTTCCAGTTCTCGGATGAAAAACTGTAAAGGGTCAGATATCTAACACCATATTTCACCGAGCATTCTATAGCCGTGCGGACAGATTCAGCGCCCCGGCGATGGCCTTCGATACGAGGAAGACCGCGCGCACGCGCCCATCGGCCATTGCCGTCCATAATAATGGCAATATGGCATGGAACTTTAAGCTCAGAATTCCCGGTATCGGGCGCAACTTTCATCACTTAAACCTGCAGGATTTCCTGCTCTTTCTTTTCCAAAGCCTCGTCCATTTTCGTCACGAATTCGTCCGTGAGAGTCTGGATTTCGCTATCATAATCGTGATGCTCGTCTTGGGAAATATCCCCGTCCTTCTCGGCCTTTTTAAGCTCATCCATTGCGTGGCGGCGCACGTTACGCACGGCAACCTTGGCTTCTTCAGTGTAGCGGCCGGCAACTTTCGTCAATTCGACGCGGCGCTCCTCACTCAGCGGTGGAATGGGCACCCGGACCAATTGCCCATCCGACGCCGGATTCAAGCCCAAGTCTGAATCCCGAATGGCTTTCTCGACTGCCGATACAAGACCTTTATCCCAAACCTGAACGGTCAGCATACGGGGTTCCGGCACACCAACCGTGCCGACCTGGTTCATTGGCATTTCCTGTCCGTAAGCCTCTACCGTAATGGGATCAAGGAGGCTGGTCGCGGCACGGCCGGTCCGAAGGCCGCCAAATTCCTTTTGCAGAACGTCAAGGGCGCCTTCCATCCGGCGTTCCACGTCCGATTTCATCTCTTTGATGTCCATAGTTTATTCCTCCCGGTCTCTGATCGTCGTCGACAGGCCTTTCCCAAGGGTAACGTCGGCAAAACCGCCTTCAGCAGTCAATGAAAAGACCACAATTGGTATTCGGTTCTCCCGGGCCAGGGATATGGCCGAAGCATCCATCACTTTTAGATCGTGGGTCAATACTTCCCTGTAGGTTAGCTCTTCGTACCGTTCAGCGTCAGGGGTCTTTTTGGGATCATCGCTGTAGACCCCATCTACCTGAGTGCCCTTGAACAGCGCGTCGCAATTCATCTCGGCCGCCCGCAAGGCCGCCGCCGTGTCGGTGGTGAAAAACGGGTTGCCGGTGCCGGCAGCAAAAATCACCACCCTGCCCTTCTCCATATGCCGGATCGCCCGCCGGCGGATATAAGGCTCACACACGGTTGTCATCGGGATGGCCGACAGGACCCTGGTATGAACGCCCTTGCGTTCCAATATCGACTGTAGTCCCAATGCATTGATGACCGTTGCCAGCATCCCCATATGATCGGCCGAGGTTCGGTCCAGGCCCGCCGTCACGCCGGCCACGCCCCGAAAGATATTGCCGCCGCCGACGACCAGGCAGACTTCAACGCCCATTTCCCGAACGGATTTGATCTCGCTTCCAATGCGCTCCATCGTCGGCAGGTCGAGCCCAAAATCCTGATCACCCATCAGGCCTTCGCCCGATAATTTGAGAAGGACGCGTTTATAGATCGGCTGGTCTAACATGCTTGATCCGTCTGTTTTTGCTATGGGCTCGCCACGAAGAGGAATAGGAGGTCTACGCCTCCGCTTCAAGATCATACAGCATTCGCCAAGCCCGTCCGGTTCTATTCGGGTAAAAAAAAAGGGAAACAAAGTTTCCCTTTTTTCTGATTATTTATCAGTAGTTTAACCGCCGACAGCTGCAGCAACCTCCGCGGCAAAGTCGCTTTCTTCTTTCTCGACGCCTTCACCGAGGGCGAATCTGACAAAACCTTTGACCTCGACGGGCGCCCCGACGTCTTTAGCCGCCGCTTCGACTGCCTTGGAGACTTTGGATTCACCGTCGATCACATAGGTCTGGTCCATCAGGCAGATTTCCTCGAAATACTTCCGGAGACGGCCCTCGACCATTTTCTCGATGATGTCTTCCGGCTTGCCGGAATCCCGCGCCTGTTCGGACAGGATATTCCGTTCCCGTTCCAGCTCGGCCGGGTCCACATCATCGCGGGACAGCGCCTGCGGATTGGCCGCCGCCACATGCATGGCGAGCTGCTTGCCGAAGGCTTCCAGTTGCGCCGCATCACCGGTGGATTCGAGCGCCACCAGAACACCAATTTTACCCAGGCCCGGCTTCAGGGCGTTGTGAACATACGTAGCCACCACGCCGCTGCCGACTTCCAGAATAGCGCTCCGGCGCAGATCCATGTTCTCGCCGATGGTGGCGATCTTGTTGGTCAGGGTCTCGGCAACCGTATCGGAACCGCCCGTGTAGACCGCGTTCTTCAGGGCATCCACAGTTCCGTCGCAGTCCAAAGCAATCGAGGTTACCGTCTCAACAAATTCCTGGAACTCGTCGTTGCGGGCGACGAAGTCGGTCTCCGCATTGATTTCAACAACAGCGCCCTTGGCGCCATTGGCAGCGACGCCAACCAGGCCTTCTGAGGCCGCACGACCGGCTTTCTTG
>JAYPHU010000031.1:0-37638 GCA_038127535.1 Rhodospirillaceae bacterium
CGAACCCTCGTATTCAGCTTGGGAAGCTGATGTTCTACCATTGAACTACACCCGCCGATGGTACTGCGCGGTTTTTGCAGCCGAGTTCTCCCTATACTGTATCACCCGGACCCGTTCAATGCTGCACCACACGCCGATTTGAATTGGCAAAGGGCAGGTGCGTGTCCTAACAATTAGTCACAAGAAGCCGTAAAGCTTACTGGGAGACGAGAACGGACACGCTATCATGCCCGACGATCATTCTTATACCGCGCTGGACCAGGCCAAGTTCCGGGACCCGCTGACCACCGCCAAGGGCGAGAGCCGGGCCAGCGTGGCGCTCACGCACCCGCACACGGTCTGGTTCAACACGGGCACGCTCTGCAATCTGACCTGCGTGAATTGCTACATCGAATCCAGCCCTACCAATGACCGGCTGGCCTATATCACGGCGGCCGAGGTCGCGGCCTATCTGGATGAGATCGCTTCCGAAGACATGCCGGTAGAGGAAATCGACTTTACCAGCGGAGAGCCGTTCACGAACCCCGAGTTCATGGAAATGGTGGAATTGAGCCTGGCGCGCGGTTTCGAGGCGCTGATCCTGACCAACGCGATGAAGCCCATGGCGCACAAAAAGGCGCAACTTCTGGCATTACAGGAAAAATATAATGACCGGCTGCACCTCCGTGTCTCCACTGATCATCACACGGTTGACGGCCATGAGGAGCTGCGGGGCCCCCGCAGTTGGGGCCCCAAGATCGACGGGCTGAAATGGCTGGCGGAAAACGGCTTTGATATCGCCGCCGCCGGCCGCACCCGCTGGGATGAAGATGAGGCGGGGCGCGGGAAGCCTATGGCGATCTGTTCGCCCGCGAGGGGATCGCCATCGATGCCGATGACCTGATCGCATTGGTGCTGTTCCCAGAAATGGATTAGTGCGTTGACGTACCTGCGATTACCACCGCTTGCTGGGATATCCTGGGCATCTCCAACTCCTATATCCTCTGCACTGGTGATCTGGTCGTCTATTGTGCCGATCCTCAATCGACGGTGGACCTGATCCGGGATGCCGGCATCGCGGTGGTCAAAGGCAATTGCGAAGCGTGCCTGGCCGAACGGCTGGACGAGTGCGGCTGTGGGTTCGAGGGCGGCACCGCGTGCGATCTTCTGTCCCAGCAATGGTACGCCTACACCGATACACATCTGACTGACGAGAGCCGGAATTGGATGGGGAGCCTGCCGGAGCTTATCGACATCACCATCGGCGACCGGCTCTGGCACAATTCGGGTGTGATCGGCATGCCGGCCAACGACGGCACGCCCCGGGTCTGGTATTTGGTCCTGACGCCAACCAAAGACGGCGTGTCGATCAGCCACCATGCACTCAACTACGACCATGCCGCCGCCGCCAGGATGCGGGCCGAGCCGTTGCCCGCGGACTATGCCCATTGTCTTGAAACGGGGCTCTGGCCCAGCCTGGATGTCTTGCCTGGTCAGGAGAAAGCCGCAACCGGCGGCGCCCTCCAAGAGCACGACGTCAGCTGGTCTGCATCGGCGCTGATGCCGGCCTCCTAAAACACGGAATCATCACAACCTCTCCTCGGCACGGCCACAATTGGCCGCGCGGCTGCCACGATTGCGCGGCATCTTCCTCGCCACTTGATGAGAGAGGAGTGCTGTTATGTCTTTTCATAGTTTAAAATTATCGGCGCTGTCGATGGTGTCCGCGCTGACTTTATCCGCCTGCGGGGCGACCTTCGACTATGACGGCTTGAAGCAGGCCGAATTTGCCGGCGCCGGCTTTAACGTTGAGCTCAGCCGCGCCTACCGGGAACTCTCGGTATTCGAATCCGACGAAATGCACGACTGGACAGACGCCGCCTATTTCGGCGAGAAAGCGCTGAAGTCCGCTCGCGGGGAGCCGGTTGGTCCGGAGGTCCTTGCTCAATGGCGGTTGCCGGCACACATTGAGCCGACCATGACGTCGGAACGCCGCCGGCTGGTGGTGCTGTTGTCCAAGGAGGTCACCCGCCAAAGCCCAGCCGTCGCCGCCAAAGCCCAAGCCAGTTTTGACTGTTGGGTCGAGCAGCAGGAAGAAAATTGGCAATGGGATCATATCGCGCGCTGCCGGGAGGGATATTTCGCAGCTACCGCTCACTTGGAACGTCAGCTTGGGCGGATCGAGGCCCCCTTGGAGACGAAGCCGGTCGTGCCCGTGGTTCAGGCCGGGCGGTTGTTTGCTAAGCCGGCGCTGGGGAAGTCCTACAAACTGTTGTTCGATTTCGACAGCGCGGCGATCGATTCGGTCGACCGTTTAGCTTTGGAGGAAATCGGCGATATCTACCAATCCGGCGCGCCGGTGGTAATCACCATCGGCGGTCATGCGGACCGCGCCGGGCCCGAGCCCTATAACGCAAAACTGTCGGTACGCCGGGCGGAGGCTGTCCGGAAACTCTTGTTGGAGCAGGGGATTCCGATCCAGATGATCGTGTCGCGGGCGTTCGGCGAAAACGCGCCGGCGGTGAAAACCGGGAACGGCGTTCGGGAGCCGAAAAACCGCCGTGTTGAGATTACAATAGGGTCGGCAAAATCGTTTTAATCAGGGAAACTTCTTATTCGCGGGGACGAAAAAAGGTGCTAACGTTATAACGTTAATAGCTATACGAAGTAACCGCGATGTACTCGGAAACCACCAAGGCAGTGACCATTTCGGTCGATCCCATGTACCTGGATGAACAGTCCGATCCCGACGACGCCCACTATGTTTGGGCCTATCATGTACGGATCGAGAATAACGGCCAGGAGACCATTCAACTGGTGCGCCGCCATTGGCACATTACCGATTCCCATGGCCGGGTTCATGAGGTCCGGGGCGAAGGTGTGGTCGGCGAAAAACCAGTCCTGGAGCCGGGGGAAAGCTATGAGTATACCAGCGGCACCCCGCTCTCGACCCCGTCGGGCTTTATGGTGGGGTCCTATCAGATGGTTGGCTCCGATGGTCAACAGTTCAACGTGTCCATCCCGGCCTTTTCCCTGGATTCGCCCCACGATATCAGCCTGGTAAACTAAATACCGCTCCTGCGCCGGTCATTATCTCTAACGGGAATATGGCGCACTTGAGGCTGGCGTATCCGGAAAAAATGGATATCCTAGGGCTATTCCACAAAGCGATTTCTGCCAAGAACAACAAGCAGATGACCGGCTATGCGCCGGTCTTCGTCTATTGAAAGGAACGACCAGTGAGAGATGATAAACCCGAGCCCGGCACGGTACAGCGGCCCAGCCGGGAAGAGGCTGAGGAAGCGGTCCGGACGTTGCTCCGGTGGGCCGGGGACGACCCTGCGCGCCCCGGTCTTTTGGGAACCCCCGACCGTGTGGTCCGGGCCTACGAGGAATACTTCGCCGGCTATACCGAAGACCCGTACAAGCTTTTGGGCCGGACCTTCGACGAAACAGAAGGCTATGACGAAATGGTGGTGTTGAAGGACATTCCCTTCGCGTCTCATTGCGAGCACCATATCGCGCCGATCATCGGCAAGGCCCATGTGGCCTATCTGCCGAAGAACAAAGTTGTCGGTATCTCGAAGCTGGCCCGACTGGTGGAGGTTTACGGCAAGCGTCTGCAAATTCAGGAAAAAATGACCGCGCAGATCGCCAATACGCTCAATGAGGTGATGGAGCCGGAAGGCGTCGCCGTGGTGATCGAGGCTGCTCATGAATGCATGACCACCCGCGGCATCGATAAGCCGGGGGTCAATATGGTGACTAGCCGGATGCTGGGCGCATTCCGCGATGATGCGACCACCCGGCGGGAGTTTCTGTCGATGATCGCCAATCCTGGCGGCTCGTAAGCTCGACACTTGGAAGGACCGGGGAGAAACCCTCTCCGGCATGGTTGTAGACCATGATGGATTTCCGACCTATTTTTCTGATTCTCGGCTATCTGCTGACGATCCTGGCGGTCGTCATGATTATCCCAGCGTTGGTCGACCTCGTCGCCGGCAATCACGATTGGCAGGTGTTTGCGGTCTCCAGCGGGCTAACCCTATTCATCGGTGTTTCCCTGGCGTTGACCAGTCGGTCGGGCAAAGCGCGCCTCTCTGTGCGTCAGGCCTTCATCATGACCACGCTGTCCTGGCTGGTGCTGACCATCTTCGCGTCTCTGCCCTTCGCCTTTTCCGTTTTGGATATGAGCGTAACCGACGCCTTCTTCGAGGCCATGTCGGGTATCACCACGACCGGCGCCACGGTGCTCACCGATCTTCAGAATGTGCCGCCGGGTATTCTGTTGTGGCGTGCGCTGCTGCAGTGGCTGGGGGGTATTGGTATCATCGTCATGGCCCTGGCCATCCTGCCGGTGCTGCGGGTTGGCGGCATGCAGCTGTTCCGGATGGAATCTTCCGATCCCTCGGAGAAAGCCATGCCCCGGGCGGCCCAGGTGGCGGCGACCATCGGCATTATTTATCTGGTGCTGACGCTTGTGTGCAGCGGCGCGCTGTATTTCGCCGGGATGAGCGGATTTGACGCGGTGGGGCATGCGATGACGACCATCGCTACCGGCGGCTTTTCGACCTATGACGACTCCATCGGCCACTTTGATAGTGCTGGCATCGATTTGATTGTGACCATCGGCATGTTCGTCGGCAGCCTGCCGTTCCTGCTGTACCTCTCCATGGTCCAGGGCAACCTGACGGCCCTGGTAAAGGACAGCCAAGTGCAATGGTTTGTGACCGCTTTGTTTGTCATTGTCGCCCTGATGGCGGGGTGGCTGTGGCTCAATAACGGTGAAGAACCATTGCAGGCGTTGCGTTACGCGTCATTTAACGTCATGTCGATTATTACCGGCACAGGATACGCGACGGCCGGCTTCGACACCTGGGGCAGCTTCGCCGTGCCCGTGTTCTTTTTCATCATGTTTATCGGAGGCTGCGCCGGGTCGACCACCTGCGGGATTAAGATTTTCCGCTTCCAGGTCCTGTACGCGGCGGCCCGGACCCAGTTCCAGAACTTGGCCCAGCCCCACGGCGTGTTCATTCCCTATTACAACCGCCGGCCGATCTCCGACGATGTTATCAATTCGGTGCTGAGTTTCTTCTTTGTGTTCGGCATGACCTTCGCCCTGTTGGCGGTCGGTCTGTCCCTCTTGGGCCTCGACTTTCTCACCAGTATTTCCGGCGCGGCCTCGGCCATCGCCAATGTGGGACCGGGTCTGGGCCCGGTGATCGGCCCGGAAGGTACCTACCAAAGCCTGCCGAACGCCGCCAAGTGGCTGCTGGCCGCCGGCATGCTGCTAGGACGGCTGGAACTGTTCACGGTGATGGTGCTGTTTACCCGCGCCTTCTGGCGGGCTTAAAGCGAGGCGGGGATGGGCGAGACTTACTCACCCCGCGATATGCTGGCCCGGCTGATTTCCTTCGATACGGTCTCCGCTCATTCAAATAAGCCGATGATCGACTTCATGGCGGACTATCTTGCCGGGCACGGGATCGCCACCAACATCGCCGCCAACGAAGAGGGCACCAAGGCCGACATCATCGCCACCATCGGCCCGATGGAGGCCGGCGGCATAGTTTTCTCAGGCCACACCGATGTGGTGCCGGTTGAGGGTCAGGCCTGGACCCATGATCCGTTCGACATGGTAGAGCGGGACGGCAAACTGTTCGGCCGTGGGACCTGCGACATGAAAGGCTTCCTCGGCGTCTGCCTGGCGCTGGTCCCGGAGATGCAGGCCCTGGACTTGAAACGCCCCCTCCATCTGGTGTTCAGCTATGACGAGGAGGTGGGCTGTTTGGGCGCGCCGGCGCTGATCGCCCGCATGGTCCGCGACATACCGATGCCCCAGGCCGCCATCATCGGCGAGCCGACGGGCATGAAACTGGTCAACGCCAACAAGGGCGTCGCTATTTTCCGGACCACCGTCACCGGCAAACCGGCCCATTCATCCCAGACCCACGCCGGGGTCAACGCCATCCAGGTGGCGGCCCGGTGCATCACTTTCCTGGAGTGCCAGGCCGCCCGTTTCGCCGAAGACGGCCATACGGATGACCGGTTCATGCCGCCTCACGCGACCATCTGCGTCGGCACCATCGAAGGCGGCACGGCGCTTAATATTATCGCCGGCGAGTGTTCTTTTGTCTGGGACTGCCGGAGCCTGTTGACCGGCGATGCCGAGACCGCAATGTCGGCGCTGGTGCGCTATTGCGAGGAGGATCTGATCCCCGCCATGCAGGACATCGCGCCGGAGGCTGATATTGTCACCGAAAAGCAAATTTCCGCGCCGCCGCTGATGGCCAGCGACGACAATCCGGCGGAGGCTTTGGTTCGCCAGCTCACCGGGCAGAACGACGCCGGCGTGGTGGCATTCGCGACCGAGGCCGGGCTGTTTCAGGACTCCGGCGTGCCGTCGGTTATTTGCGGGCCCGGCAGCATTGATCAGGCGCACCAGCCCGATGAGTTTCTGGCTGTCAGTCAGTTAGACGAGTGTACGGACTTTGTCCGCAAAATCGCCTACTGGGCGGCGGGGTAGGTTTCTCTCCCTCCATTCCCTAGCAGGTCGGGGATGACACAGTGAGAGGTGGGGGGTGACCCCTCAAATATCTTTTGATCCGCTTCGGGCGGCGTACTACCCTCCGGTAACGCGAGAACGGGGAAGAAATCATGATCGGAGAGCTCGTGAAATATCCTGCGCCCAAGGGCTGGGACCGTGAAAAAGTCGTCGAGGACGCCTGGTCCGTCGTGCCCAAGTGGCAGGCGCAGGAACAGCTGGTCCGCAAGCACTTCATGTGGAGCGAAGACGGTGAATGGCTGAGTGGGTTTTACCTGTGGCACAGCCGGAAGGCGGCCGAGGCGGCCCACAATGACGATTGGAAAGCGGCGGTGAAGGAACGCACCGGCAAACTGCCGGAGATCAGTTACTTCGACGCGTTTCTGATTTTGGATAACGAGAGCGGCGAAGCCAATTTGGTCTAAGCCGGATTAACGGAGATGGGCGTACATATGGGTCCGGACGCTTTTTTCCATCTCCGTATTAAACCGTTCCATCAGTTTTTCGACGATCTCGAACCAAATTTGTTTGCGTTCGGCCAAGGTCGCATCCTCCCGTATCGTCCGGGTCCAATCCGAGCCGGCGATCACAATGGCGCGGCGGACGAGTTGCGCATCGAAGATTTCCAAACTGGCTTCGGCGGTGGCGTCGTACTTCTCTGAAATTTCTTTCTTGAACAGCCCGGTGAGATTCTCATCGGTCTTTAACTTGGTTTCGACCGCATAGGCCTTCAGGATGGTGAACTTGGCCGTGCCCGCTCCGCCGGCGCTTTGCAGCCGGTCCTCCGCCCAGCGGATCAGCGCCTGGACCGGCGGCACCGGGAAGCGGTGCGCCACATGAGGCGCTTGAACGCTTTGCGCCGAATTGTTCACGATCTGAATATCGGTGACACTTAGATTGATCTTGGGCAAATGCCCGAAGGTCAGTTGCGGCTGCTCGGGTTCGGCGGGCGTTTGGCAACCGGCGAGGGTCACTGCGGCTATCAGCATCAGAGCTGTGAAATGGGTGCGAGTCATGGTGGCATGGTGGCATGGGCCGGTGTGCGGTTCAAGATGAGGAATACCGGTTTTAGGCTTTAGAGGCGCGAATTTCCGCCAGACTGTCATCGTCGAAGGCATAGTCGGACCGGCAGAATTCGCAGGTTGCAACAATCAGTCCTTCATCGGTCTTCATGTCCGACAAATCGTCGGGCGAAAAGGCAGCCAGGGTGGTGGCGACCTTGTCTCGGGAGCATCGGCATCGGGCGCGCACATCCTTTGTTTCATACAGCCGCACGCCTCTCTCATGAAACAGCCGGTAGAGGATTTGATGGTCGCTGATGCGCGGGTCCAGAAGTTCCTCCCGGGTGAGGGAGCTCATGAGGATCACCGCGTTGCGCCAGTGTTCCTCCTCTTCGTCCTGGGTCATGATGATCCGGTCTTCGCCGGGCATTCGCTGCACCATGAGAACGGCGGCCCTAGGCGGGAAATCGCCGTCCACCGGATCGGCGGCCACCAAGATAACCGTGTCCAGCTGCTCCGATTGGCGGAAATAGGACTGGGCGCAATCGGCGATGCTGGCGCCTTCCAGCTCGACAATGCCCTGATAGCGGTCGTCGGCGCCTTGATCGACAGTGAAAGCCATGTGCCCTTTGCCCAACAGGTGCGGCACCGAGGCGCCTGGTGATTTATCACCCGCAAAGGCGTCCGCGTTATAGCGGGCATATCCCCGGACGTCGCCGTTGCTGGAGAAATCGGTGATCATCATCGGGATCGGACCATCACCTTGGGTCTGCAGGATGAAAACGCCGTCTTCCAGTTTAACCGTGGTCGCGAGTGCGGCGGACAGGGCTAGAGTTTCACCCAGCAGGGCAGCCACGGCCGCCGGATAA
The DNA here is from genome assembly GCA_038127535.1 of Rhodospirillaceae bacterium. GTDB lineage: Bacteria > Pseudomonadota > Alphaproteobacteria > Rhodospirillales > UBA2165 > JAYPHU01. The sequence continues at coordinate 8,394 of JAYPHU010000031.1, forward strand.
TCATGGGGATCAAGTATCGCCTTATAGGAGGGACCAAGCCTAGCCAGACGGCCGCGCACATTCGCGCCTTCAATGCGAAACGGCAGAACCGTGTCGGAACCGGAAGTGGATGCCATGTGCGATCTGCTGGCCTAGGGGATCAGCGGTTCAGGCACCAGGCTAGGACGCCTTTCTGCGCGTGCAGCCGGTTTTCCGCCTCGTCCCAGATGACGCTTTGCGGCCCGTCGAGAACATCGTCGGTGACTTCCTCGCCCCGGTGAGCCGGCAGACAATGCATGAAGACGGCGTCCCGCTTGGCGCGAGACATCAGCTTGGCGTTGACCTGGAAGGGCTGCAATAGCTCGAGCCGGCGGTCCCGCTCGGCATCGTCGCCCATGGACACCCAGGTGTCGGTGATCACGCAATCTGCGCCGTCAACGGCGTCGGCCGCATCATCAAGCACCTTCACATTGCCGCCTTCTTTTTCCGCCCAGCCGATCCGGGATTGGTTGAGCTTCAGTTCCGGCGGGGTGGCGATGCGGAATTCGAAATTGAACTTCACCGCGGCATGCAGCCAGGATGCGGCCACATTATTGCCATCGCCGACCCAGGCCACGGCTTTGCCTTCGATGTCGCCCCGGTGTTCCTCATATGTCAGGATGTCGGCCATGATCTGGCAGGGATGGGAGTCATCGGTGAGCCCGTTGATCACCGGCACCGTGGCAAAGTCGGCCAGGTCCAGGAGCTTTTGATGGGCGTCGGTGCGCAACATCAGCGCATCGGCATAGCGGGACAGGACCTGCGCCGTATCAGAGACGGTTTCGCCTCGGCCCAGTTGTGAATCGTTTTCGCTCAACACCACCACGTGGCCACCGAGCTGCGCCATACCCACTTCGAACGACACCCGGGTGCGGGTGGACGGTTTTTCGAATATCAGGACCAGGGTTTTGCCGGCGAGCGGTTTACCGTTGTCGTCGCCGCTTTTAAAGCGGGCGGCATGATCCAGGATGCCCCGGAGGGTCTCCGGGTCTAGCTTGTCGATATCGAGGAAATGCCTGAGCGCGTACATTATCGTCTCCTAGGCGTCCAGCTCCGCACAGGCCTCGTTTAAGAGGACCAGCGCGTCGTCAATATGATTGGTCTCTACGATCAGGGGCGGGATGAAGCGGACAACATTGTTGCCGGCGGGCACGATGAGAACGCCCTTTTCCTCCATCTTCTTGACCAGATCCATATTGGTCACCTTGCATTCCACGCCCATCAACAGGCCCTTGCCCCGGACTTCTTTTAGTTTATCCGGATTGGCGTCGACCGCGGCCTGAAGGCCTTTTTCCAAATGCGCCGACATGGCCTGGACGTGATCCAGAAATCCGTCCCCCAGAATGACATCAAGAACGGCATTAGCCGCCGACATGGCGAGCGGGTTGCCACCGAAGGTGGAGCCGTGGGTGCCGGCCGCCATGGCGGATGTGGCTTTCTCGTTAGCGAGACAGGCACCGACGGGGAAGCCGCCGCCCAAACCTTTGGCCGCCGCCAGCACGTCGGGCTCGATCCCGGCCCATTCATAGGCGAACAGCTTACCGGTCCGGCCCATGCCAGTTTGAACCTCGTCGAAGAATAACAGAATGCCGAATTCATCGGCGGTTTCCCGCAGCCGTTTCAGGTAATCCGGATCGCCTTCATAAATGCCGCCTTCGCCCTGTACCGGCTCCACCAGAATGGCCCCCGTTTCTTCGGTGATGGCGGCCCGCATCTCGTTCAGATTGCCGTAGGGGACCTGGTCAAATCCCTCCAGCATGGGCGCAAAGCCGGCCATGTGTTTTTCCTGCTTGGCGGCCGAGATGGTCGCCAGCGTCCGGCCGTGGAAACTGTTGGAACACGTGATCACCCGATAGCGGTCAGGATTGCCGGTCTCGTGGTGATAACGGCGCACGATTTTCAGGCCGCATTCCACGGCTTCCGCACCGGAATTGCAGAAAAACACCGACGAGGCGAAGGTATTGTCTACCAGCCGCTGGGCCATCTTTTCCTGACCCGGAATCTGATAGAGGTTAGAGAAGTGCCAGACTTTCTTGGCTTGCTCGGTCAACGCCTCCACCAAATGGGGATGGGCGTGGCCCAGGCCGGTCACCGCGATGCCGGTGCAGAAATCCAGATACTTCTTACCCTCGGTGCTGTACAGGTAAACGCCTTCGCCCCGCTCGAACGCGAGTTGCGGCGCTCCATAGGTCGGCATGACCGCTGACATTGATTGCTCTCCCAATCCGGCGCACGTTCGCCGGCGCCTGAAAATAATTAGGACGGCAAATGCGCCGTCCCGGAAAGCGCGGGATTATCCCTATAAGACACTGTTCTGTCAATATAATTTGCCGCAGAACGGTTATGATTTCAAATTATAGCCGGTTTGAAACAAATGCCGGCAGAACGCTGTCGCCGCGCCGTTCAGCAGGAGAAGAAAGATAATCCCGGCCGCCAAGTTGCTGTCCGCTTCACCGATGAAGCCGTAGCGGAATCCATCGATAATGTAGAAGAACGGGTTGACCTGGGCGATCAGTTGCACGGAAGCCGGTAAATGCTGGATCGAATAGAACGTCCCGGACAGGAAGGTGAGCGGCAGAATGACGAAGTTATTCACCGACGCCACATGATCGACCTTATCCGCCCAAAGCGCCGTCATCAGCCCGAAACACGACATCATCCACGCCGCCATGGCCACATGGAAGAACACATAGCCCAAGTGGTGGATATTGATATCGACAAACAGGCTCATGGCCCCGGCCAGCACCGCGCCCACCAGCACCCCACGGGTGATGCTGGACAGCACATAGCCGACTGTCATCTCCCAGGCGGTGAGGGGCGGCATCAGCGTATCGACGATGGTCTGCACGATCTTTTCGAACATCAAGGTAAAAGAGGCATTGGCGAAGCAGCTGGTCATCACCGCCATGATGGTCAGGCCCGGCACCAAAAACTCGGCGAAGGGCACGTCGCCCATGGACTGGCCCTCGCCCTCAAAAGCGAGTTGGAAAATGGCCAGGAAGAGCAATGCCGTCACCGCCGGCGCAACGAAGGTTTGCATGTACATTTTGAAAAACCGCATGACCTCGCGCTTGTACAGCGCCCACAGACCCAGCATGTTCCAGAGGCCCTGGCGGGGCCGGGTCTCGGGGGTGGCGGGTGCTGACAACTGAGACATGCCTAGTTCCTCAGCTTATAGCCGGTGCGGAACATGGCGTAGCAGCCCGCGATCGTGCACAAATTGGCGGCCGCCACCACGGCCAGCCCGATGATCACATTGCCGTCCGCCTGACCGGTGAAGCCGTAGCGGAAGCCGTCGATCATATAGAAGAATGGATTGAAGTGAGTGACGGTGAGGAGAATATCCGGAAACCGCTGCACGGTGAAAAAGGTGCCCGACAGAAATGACAGGGGCAGGATCACGAAATTGGTTATGGTGGAGACGTGATCGAACTTCTCCGCCCAGACGCCGGTCATAACGCCGGCCGACGCCATCAAGAGCGCCGCGCCGATCCCGTGAAACAGCACAAAGCCGATATTGTGGATGTCGAACGGGCTGAATAAGGCCAGGGCGGCAGTGACCCCGATGGCGACCATCAGGCCACGGGTCATCCCGCCCATGATGAACGCCAGGGTGAGTTCCGACGATGTCAGGGGCGGCATCAACGTATCGACGATGTTTTGGTTAAGCTTTTGCTGAATGATGGAGGTCGAGGCGTTGGCGAACGCGTTCTGCAGGATCGACATCATGATCAGACCGGGGGTCAGAAACACAATATACGGCAGCCCGTTGACCACCCGGTCGGCGCCGAAGGCCACGGTAAACACAGTCAGAAACAGAAACGTGGTGACCACCGGCGCGATGATCGTCTGGCCGATGATTTTCAGATAGCGGCGGACCTCCTTGGCGTACAAGGTCCAGACGCCGGTCCAATTGACGTTGCCTTGAAGGATGTATTTGGGATTTTGCGGCAGACCGGCCATAGGCGGGCAGGGGTTCTTTCGTTGCGTTCGGACCCGCCTGATATATCCTGCACGCTGCACCGCCACAATGTTTTTGGCACAGAAATAAAGGATTACGCGTGAACGACGACGCCGCCAAGGGTAAACCGCCCCGCAAGATGAAGGTGCCGCGCAAGGCGACCCGGAAGTCGCTGGAGAATGCGGCGCTTTACTATCTGAAGCGGTTTTCGTCCTCGTCGGAGAACCTGCGCCGGGTGCTCTCCCGCCGCGTCGACCGGTCCGCCCATTTTCACGACACGGACCCGGCGGAAGGCCGTGAATTCATCGCCGATATTATCGAGAAGCTGACCGCGCACGGTTTCCTGGATGATTCCCGATATGCCGAAACCCGGGTCTTGTCCTTGCACCGGCGGGGTACGTCGTCGCGTGGCATCCGGATGAAGCTCCGGGAGAAAGGGGTGCCCGGCGATGTCATTGATCAGGCGCTGGAAACGTTGGCCGAGGAGGTGGGGGAGACCGAACTGATGGCGGCGATCGCGCTGGCCCGCCGGCGGCGGCTGGGCCCGTACCGCACGCGCGGCAATCGGGACGAGGCCAAGGAAAAAGACCTGGCGTCCCTGGCCCGCGCCGGCTTCGGCTATGACACGGCCCGGCGTGTGATCGAGGCGGAAACGGTCGAGGCCCTGGAGGAGATGTTGTCCCCCTCCCCCTGACCCCCTCCCACGAGGGGAGAAGGGATAAGAACGAGTCACCCCTCCCTTGATGGGAGGGGTCGCACGTCAGCGCGGGGGAGGGTGATCGGAAAAAATCCATTGCAATCCCCGGCGCGTTTAGCGAAGTAATGGGCCCCATGGACAGCTTGATCGAACAATTCAAAACCGTACTCGACACCTCTTTTTTTGGTGTCGAAGTCAGCCAGCTTGGCGTCGCGGCAATTGTGCTGCTGGTGTTTATTTTGCTCCGGCGGTTCTTCGCCCGCGTAGTTCTGTCGCGGCTGCGCAAACTGGCTGCCAGCACGGAGACCACCGTTGATGATCAGGTGGTGGAGGCGCTGCATCAGCCGCTGATGTTCCTATTTTTGATTCTGGGTCTGTCTCTGATCGTTCAATGGATTCCGTTCAGCCCCGCGGTCGAGGCGGTGCTGGTCAAAATTCTTTTTTCCCTGATCGCCTTCACCATCTTCTGGACCGGTTACCGACTGGTCGATCCCATCTCGGGTTTCTTCGACAAGTTCCTGGAGAAGCTCGCCGGCGAGGTCGCCAGCGAGGTAAAAGACTACCTCCTGAAGGCCCTCAAGGTGTTTCTCGTGGGCTCCGGCATCGTAGCCGTGCTGGCGCAGTGGGGGATCAATCCCTGGCCCTATTTTGCTAGCATCGGCGTCTTGTCGCTGCCCTTCGCGTTCGCCGCTAAGGACAGTGTCGCCAATCTGTTCGGCGGCATTAAGCTGCTGATCGTCGATCAGGCGATCAGGGTCGGGGACTGGATCGAAACACCCTCTATCGGCCATGGCGTGGTGGAGGAAGTGACTCTCTCCACCGTCCGGGTGCGCAAATTCTCCAAGGCCATTCAAACCGTGCCCAATGGTAAGATCGCGGCCGAGCCGATCGTCAATTGGTCGCGCATGTCCCACCGGCGGATCAAGATGGATATCGGCGTTACCTACGGCACCACGGCCGCCCAGTTCGAGACCATCTTGACCAATATGCGCGCCTTCATCGCCGGCGACGAGCGGGTGGACCACGAGCAGACCGAGATGGTGCACCTGGTGAACTTTAACGACTCGTCTATCGACATTAACGTCTATTACTTCACCAAGACCACCAACTGGCAGGAATGGCGCGGCATTGTCGAGGAACACATGCTGGCCTTCATGAAGATCATCGAAGAGGCCGGCTCCGGCATCGCCTTCCCGACCCGGTCCATCCACATCGAGGGCGTACCCGAGGGCATCGCCGCGTTTCAAACCGCCAACGAGGTGAGCTGAATGTCCGTGAAATCCCTCAAGGTCGAGATCGCGCCCGGCGAACTGATCGACAAGATCACTATCCTGGAGATCAAGTCGGAACGTATGGACGACCCGGCCAAACTGGAAAACGTCCGCCGGGAATTGGAGATACTGTCCGCCACGCGGGATGGGGAACTGGACGGCTCGGAAGAACTTGATGAGTTGGCCGCCAAGTTAAAGACCGTGAATGAAAAGCTTTGGGTGATTGAGGACGATATCCGCGACTGCGAAGCCGCTGGCGATTTCGGTGAGACGTTCATCGGCCTGGCCCGCGCGGTCTATCAGATCAACGATGAACGCGCGCGCCTCAAGCGCGAGATCAACGTGCTACTCAGGTCCGAGATCATCGAAGAGAAATCGTATAAGCCGTATTAGGGGCCTCTCTCTTCACTCTTCTGATCGTCATGCCCGAGTTGGGATCAAAGTTAGTTGAGACCAATTCTCGGGTACCTGTTCAAGTGGCCTGAGATCCCCGACAACTGCTCCGTAGGTCGGGGATGGCGCAGTTAGAGTGTCCGCGCATGACGATGCACTGGTACACTAAGAACCACCCCCGCCCCCAGCCTATCCACCTCGAACCCCTCATCCAGCCGCAACAAATGGGCCGCGCACCGGCGGCAATCGGAGCTGCCGAAGCCCCGAACCGGCGTCTCCGCCCCAAGTTTCAGCGCTAAATCCACCAGCTCACATTCCTGTCCACCGGGTATCAGGGCGGCAAAAATGACCTGCCCGGACCCGGTCAATTGATCCACATGCCAGTGGGGCTTCTTGTCCGCCCGCAAGTGCCGGGAAACCCTGGATTTCAAGCCTCCCGGCCCGTTTGCACTGCCCGCATAGAGATACAGCCCCGGCGTTAGCGTTTGGCCCCGGAATTGCATGGTTTTGAGGTCAACAGAGGCCTGTAGCAGGATGCCGAGCCCATACGCGCCGGCGCCGGGCGGAATTTCCGAGGGGTCCGTGATCCATGTGGTCATGCCCCGATTATCGGTCCCGTTTACCGGATGGCAACGAGTCTCTGCGACGATGACACACTGGGAACCCGTATGATTGAAACGGAACGGACGAATTGAGCAGCGCCGCTAAACGCCGCAAGGAAGCCAGCAAAACACCTCGCTCGATTGAAGGTGTGGAAGAAGCGCTTTACCGGGATGGTGAGGTGATTTTCCGGGAAGGCGACCGCAGCCTGACCGCCTTCGTATTGGCGTCTGGCCGGGTTGAGCTGATCAAGAGTACGGTCAACGGCCCGGTGCGTTTGGCGTTATTGGGCCCCGGCGAAGTGTTCGGCGAGATGGGCGTGATCGATATTTCCGTCCGCAGCACTACCGCCCGCGCCGTCGGCGACACGGTGGTCGAAGTTGTCGACCGCAAGGGCTTCGTCTCTTACCTGCAAAGCGAGCCGGATGTGGCAATGCAGGTGATCGGCACACTCTCGGAACGGCTGCGCCGCACCAACGCCCTGCTCACGAGCGCCCAGTCCCGCGAGGTGCTGGCCAAAGTTCACAAGAAGCCCTCTTTGTGGAACATGATCGGCGCCCTGGTGTCCCGTCGGGCCCCGGCAAAGATAGCCCTGGATATCCGGATCGCGCCGTTTGCCGGTGACGAGAACAACGCCCAGCTGGCGATTGTCGCCGGCGCGCTCATGCGAGACAACGAAATCGGCGTCAAAATTCTGCCCGAGCCCTTGCCGGTGGATCCGGCAGAGCCTTTGGCCAATGTGCTGGAAGAAGCCTATGCTGAAGGCCGGAAAATCCTCCGTAAGGAAAAAGCCGATCTGCTGGTTTGGGGTGAAGTCAACGCCATCTCCAACGTCATCCGGCTGCGGTTTATCTCCCGCTCTTCGGCGGTCGACCTGCCCGGCCGGTTTCTGATCACCGACAGTTTGTCATTACCGACAGACTTTACCTCAGATCTCGAAAGCCTGCTGGTGGCGGTTTCCGTCGCCGCCGTGACACCCCGTAGCGAAGCTCACGCCTTGCGAATTCGTCCCATCCTGGCGCAGGTTGCCGAGGGCGCCCGGGACGCCGCCGCGCAGCCGCCCATGGAGCTGACCATTTCTGATCAGGCGTCCATTCAAATGTGCTACGGCAACCTAATTGCCGCCGCCGGCCAGCAAAGCAGCGAGACCAGCTGGTATCGCGCAGCCGGTGACGCCTACGAATCCGCCTTGGGCTATTTCAACGAGAACGACGTGCCTATGGAATGGGCCAACGCCCAATATCATCTGGGACGGGTGCACCAATTGACCGGCGAAAAGACGGCCGACATGGAGATGCTGGACCAGGCTCGTCAATGTTATCTGGCGGCGGTCGAGTATTACACAAAGGACCGGTTCCCGAGGGAATGGGGTCATCTGCAATTCCGCCTCGGCAATGTGCATTACCGGCTCGACGGCGCCAGCGGCGATACGGATCAACTTAAAGAAGCCCTCGGCTATTATCAGGCCGCCCTACAGGTGTTCAATCAGACCGACGCGCCGCTTAAGTGGGCGGAGATCAAAAACGCGCAAGGGCAGGTGCTGCAGGTCTGGGGAGATGTCGCCCGCAGCCCGGAACTGATCGACCGCGCCGTCCAGGCGTGCCTGGAAGCGCTGGTGATCCGCAATCGCGAAGAAACGCCACTGCCTTGGGCGGCGACACAGAACAATCTGGGCTCGGCCCTGTTTATGCTGGGCAAGATGAGCACGGAGCCCCGGCATCTGGAAGGCGCGGCAGAGGCGTTCGGCAAAGCGCTCTCGATCTATCAGGCCTATGGCTGGGCCCGCCAGGCCAAGGTGGCGGAGCGGAATATGTCCCGCGCCGAGGATATGTTGGCGGCGCAGCGGCCCAAGCCGGTCCCGGTTATCGACTGGGAAACCGAAGAGGAGCGCGACGAGGAAATCGTCGATGATTTGGCCCAGATGTGGGAGCGTCAACGCACCCGCAAGGCCAAGGAAACTGTCGTATAGCCGGCCTTTCACCTCACCGTCCGGCCAATTTGGTCTGGACTTCCCAGATTTACATCCCAAAATCCCGGCCAAACAGTCATCTGATCAGGGAACCCGCGATCCATGCCGGAGACCGAAAGCGTACTTGCCGCCAATGAGGCGTTTTACTCGGCGCTGCTCACCTGCGACTTCGAGCTAATGGAGGAGTTGTGGGCGACGGACGCGCCGGTGAACTGCATTCATCCGGGCTGGCACAATCTGGTCGGCCGCGAGGCGGTGATGGAGAGCTGGCGGGCGATCTTGATCAACAACGCGCCGCCCAACATGACCGTGCATGAACCCGGGGCGACCATCTACGATGACTTGGCCGTGGTTATTTGCTCGGAGGTTTTTCCCGAGATGACGCTGGTGGCGACCAATATCTTCATCCGAGAAGACGGCGACTGGAAGATGATCCTGCATCAGGCCGGCGGCTCCGTGCAGTCCCTGGCCAAGTTGGGCAATCAAGGGGGCTACCTGCAGTAAGATTTTTTCGGGAGTCGACCGATACCAGTATGCTACCGTCGGTCATCACTTGGTGAAAGTGGAGGCCAAAAATCAAGAACTCAAAAATCGAAGTGGAGCAGGTGGGCGCCAAGCTGGGCGCGGTCATTCATAATATCGACCTAACCAAGGATGTCTCGCCGGCGAAAAGGGACGTCCTCTGTCAGGCTCTTGACGATCACCAAGTCATCTTTTTGCCTGACCAAAATTTGACCCCCGCCTAACAGAGAGAGGCGACCCGAATTTTCGGACCGCTGCTGCCGTCTGATACGTTCTTCGATCATCTGGATGACGATCCCGAACTGGAAATTTTGATCAACGATGAGAACATGCCGCCGGTTTGCAACTCCAGGTGGCACGCCGATCTAACCTGGGCCGAGGAGCCGCCCGGAGGCACCAGCCTCTATTCCCGAAAGCTTCCGGGAAACGGGAAAGGCAATACCCAGTGAACCAGCATGATCGCCGCCTACCAGTCGTTGTCCGAAAGAATGAAAACGTACTTGGAAGGTCTCACGGTGGTCCATAGTTGGGATATGATATTGGCCGGCCGCTAGGGAATGTTGGCCACGGGCGAAGAGTATTTCCTGAAGCGGAAAAGAGAAAACCCGCCCATTGAGCAGCCGCTCATCAGAACCCAACCGCGAACCGCCAAGAAAGTCCTCAACGTCAACCCCACGTTCACCAGCTATATCGTCGGTCTCCGGCGCCACGAAAGTGAAGGCATTTTGAACTACCTATTCACGTTGCCGGCCCGGCCGGAGTTTCAATATCGGCACAATTGGGAAGTGGGAATGCTGGCGGTTTGGGACAACACGGCCACGCAGCATGCCGCCGTCGATAACTTCTTTCCCGAGTACAGAGAGCTGACCAGGGTGACCTTCGGCGGCCATGGCAAGCCTTTTTAGGGCGTGAACCCGCGCCGGAAGCAACTAAACACTGTTACGACGACTCGATACTGTTTTAGCCTAGAACTTGATTTTTAGCCTTCGGGATAGCAAGCGGGAAATTCCACATCGTGAGTAAGAGTAGGCCACAAGACTTCAGCGATTATTCGCCCAATCCGGAGCTATTGGCGTTGCTGCCGGATGAAACGGGAAACGATATAAACGGCCTCGGTGATACTGTCGCCCGCAACCTGAAGCCGGTCATGTGGTATGACCCAAACATCATTCCCCATGGTCCCGTGCAGAAGTGGTTTTCTCAACGTGGCAATAGTCACAAGAAGATTGGGAAACTTGGGACGGCAGCGGTGATAGGTGACCATGGCGCGTCGGGCGTAGCCCAGAGGCGGCCGAATTGGTCATCAGCGAGAACGAGGTGAGCCGAGTTTGTGACGCCGTGGTCGATACCGTCCGACAAATAGACCCAATTACGCTGACGATATCCGATGCGGGCTGACGGCAGGGGCTAGCGCTTGTTGCCGCCTCTCAGCGCAGACCGATCCTCATTGACCTGACGATGCCCAGGGAAATCCTCGTGTTTCTCCTCGACATCATTTGAGACAAACGGCGCCTTCGTGCGGCAAAATATTTCCCGGGTGATCTCAAACCAAAACGTCGGCGGATCGAACGTTCCCGCCGCAACGGATGTCCTGTTCGGACGCATGCTGATTTTCTCAAGGACTGTGGTGCCGCATTTTGGGCAAAACCAGTTCGTGACGGCGCCGCCGGATTCCGTGTCGAAACTAAATTCCGTCAACTCCCCCTGGGTAATGGTTATCTGGTCGTCATCGAAGAAGGCCGAAACGCCGAAGGCGGAGCCCGTTCTGGTCTGGCAATAGCGGCAATGACACACCCCAACCGGAAAGGGTTGGCCACGGGTTTCATATCTTACCGCGCCGCAGGCGCATCCGCCTTGATGGATTTCATCCGTCATATAAGTCCTCAACGCTCCAAATTTGGCCGGCCGGCTTTAGTGGCCGGCGCGCTACTCCGCCGCGTGTTTGCCGACTTCCCAGCCGCTTTGGGCGAGATGGTCTTCGGCATACTCGACCGGCACCGCTTCCAGTTCGGTCGCCATGGTATCGTTCCAGCGGTTGAGGAACCCGAACACCGCGATCTGACCGACCAGCTCAACGATCTGACGGTCGGTGAAATGCTTCTTGAGTTCGTCGAAATCTTCATCGGTCACCGCGTTGGGGGACGCGGCTGCGCTTTGCGCAACCCGCAGCGCCGCCCGTTCGGCCTCAGAAAACAGTGGGCTGGTCTCATACTCCCAGGCGGCTTGCATCTTCTCGACCGGGATGCCGCCGGAGCGGGTCGCCTGAAACCCGGTATGCGCGGTGCAGTACTGACAGCCGGAGGATTTGCTCACCACGTAGCTGACCAAGCGCTTCATCTCGACCGGCAGTTCCGTGGCGCCGAAGTTCACCGTCCGGGCCAGTTGCAGAAACGCCTGCGCCAGTTCCGGCCAGTGGGCCATGGTCAAAAAGCTGTTGGCTGGGAATCCCATATTCTCTGTGGACTTGGCGATTAGGTCTTTGACGAAATCATTCGCGTCGGGAGCGAGCGGCTCAATTCTCGGCATGGTTTGTCCTCCTGCTGAAATGTGGTTGACCAAATTGGTAGGCCAAACCGCGCCGCGACTCCAAGAAAATAGCGTGGCTATTCACGGGGTGAAAAACGGTGGTTAGCACGCCGTTTAGTCCAGCACGGCGCTCAGCGTCGGCCCGATCTCCAGGTTGAGGGTGAGGTCGGCGATACCGTCCAGTTCCGTCGGATCACGGGTGAGGATCACCAGCTTGGCGCCTGACTGTTTGGCCAGCACCGGCAGGCCGGCGGCTGGATACACCACGAGGGATGAACCGATGGCGATGAACAGATCGCAGCTCATGGAATCGTCCTGAGCCTGGATCATATCGGCTTCCGGCATGGGCTGGCCGAAGGAAATGGTGGCGGTCTTCACATGGCCGCCGCACTCCTCGCAGATCGGCAGGGTGCCGTCCGCTTCGAACGCGATTTTGATCGGTTCCAGCTCATAGCGTTTCTTGCAGTCCAAGCACGCTGCATAGGTCGCGTTGCCGTGAATTTCGATAATCTCGTCGTCGGGCACGCCGGCGGCCTGGTGCAGCCCGTCGATGTTCTGGGTGATCACCTTGCGGACCTTGCCTTGGTTCACCAGCTTGGCCACGGCCAGATGCCCGGCGTTGGGCTTGGCCGACAACAGCGTCTTGTCGGTTTCGATCTTGCGCTTCCAGGTTTCCCGGCGCGCCTCTTCCGAGGCCATGAAATCCTGGAAATAGACCGGCTGATTGGTTGTCCAGATGCCGCCGGGGCTGCGAAAATCGGGAATGCCGGACTCCGTGCTGATGCCGGCGCCGGTAAAGATGACGATATTGTCGCGCGCCGCTACCATTTCGCGGAGCGCTTGAATGTCGGGGTTTTCTGTCACATTCCCTCCGAATATTGGAGCCGCATTAGAGCAAATCCAAACCGCCCGGTCACGGCCCCAAGCAACTGTGATTGCTTTTCCCGGTCCGGCCTTGAACAATGGCCGCATGAGCACATCGCCATTTGGGGGAGACATTTTGAGATGAAGGTCAATCGCTTAGCCGACTTGAAGGAATACGAGGCCTCCGGCCATTTCGATATGAAGGGCCTCCGCCTGCAGGGGTTTGACGCCAGCGACGCGGAGAATTTCTGGGTGGGCTTGTCGTACTTTTTGCCGGGGGGCGGCACGACCCACACGGCAACGCCATTGGAGAAAGTCTATGTGGGGATTGAGGGCGACCTGACCATTGTCACCGACGACGGGGAAGACACGCTGGGCCCGCTGGATTCGTGTTACCTCGCGCCCAATGAAGGCCGGTCGATCATCAACCGGACCAATAAAATTGCGTCCATTTTGGTGATTATGCCTTATCCGCCGAAAGACTAAACCAGAGCGGCGGGCCGTTTCTTCAACGGCTTCGACATTTCGAAACAGGCCAGCCAGTCGTGTTCGTCCTCCGCATCGACGGAGAATCCACATCGTTCGAACACAGGGCGCGCCAGCAGAATGGCCCGGGTGCTGATCCGGTCCAGGCCGCGCTTGCGGGCATCGCTCTCCAAAGCACGGAGGATGTCGGTCGCCGCACCCTGCCGCGCTCGGCGCGGATGGCACATCAGATACAGGATATATAGCGTCCCGAAGGCGAATACCTCGTCGGCGTCCTCGGCCACATAGGAGATCGGAGCGGCGTTCATGGTCTCCCGCCAGCTCTGAGGAGTGGATTGCCTACTGAGCCAAATCTCAACCTCCTCCGCGCTATAGGCGTTACTTCCGGTCACGCGTATGGCTTCGGTCATCACAAATTGGGTGACCGGCGCATCATCCGGCAGATAACCGCGGATTGAATAGGTCATGAGTAGAATAATAAATGAAATTGCGCCCGTAGGACGGGTACTGTAACCGATGAAATCTTCGGTTGGTAAGTCTTAATTCGCGTCTAACCCGGTAAATCTGCCGTCGCCGTAAATGAGCGGTTCGCCGTCGCCGTGCAGAACACCCACAATCCGGCCGATAAAAATCGTATGGGTGCCGGCTTCCACGCACTCGGCAACCTGACAATCGAAACCGACCAGGGCGCCAGCCAGGATCGGTGCGCCGGTGCTGACGGTCTTCCAGTCGCCGAGGCCGAACCGTTCCTCCCGGGCGGCCCCGTCCATGCCGGCGAACCGCATGGCGATATTTTCCTGATCCCGAGCCAGGACATTCAGGCCGAAGGAGCCTTCGTTCAGAATAAGATCATGAGAGTGCGCGCTGCGGTTGATGCAGATCAGAAGCTGTGGCGGTTCCGCCGAAACGGAGCAAGCCGCCGTCGCCGTCAGCCCGTCCTGAACGCCGTCATTGGAGACGGTGACCACGTTGACCGAGGCGGCCAATTGACGCATGCCGGTTTTGAAATCGTCCTCGGAGATATCCTGAAATGTATCTGGCACGTCTTGTCCCGCTTTTTTTAATATCGCTGTCGATTAGTGGGACATATCCCATATGCTCGGCTCGTTAAAGGCCCAGATCGCCAATTTTCACCCCACGAGCACATTGTGAATGGCGAACTCTTGACTAAGCCACCAAGCGGCAAGTCTGATATAAGATTTGCGTCACGCTGCCTGAAAAAGCTATGTTAAGGCCTTCCGGCAGGTCCATCTACTTATCCGGAAAGAGGGTCCGCGCGGCGGTCCTGTCAATTCGTGCATCCCAAGGGAGGTATTTATGCGCTCTATATCTAAAACTCTACTGGGCCTTACCGCTGCGGCGGTGATTGCCGGTGGCGCTTTCGCGACCAGCAGCCCGGTTGACGCGAAGACTATTAATGTCCGGATTGCTTCCGGTCACCCGCCGACGGTTGTTTACGCCGGCCTGATGAAGAATTACTTCCAGGTTGAGCTGAAGAAAGCCGTCGAAGCCAAGACCAGCCACAAGATCAACTTCATCGAAGGCTATTCCGGCTCGATCGTGAAAGTGTTCGACACGTTTGAAGGCGTTCAGAACGGCGTCGTAGATGTGGGCGGCTTCTGCTACTGCTTCGAAGCGTCCAAGCTGAAAATGCACGCGTTCCAGATCATGCTGCCCTTCGGCACCATGGATCCGGTGCAGAGTGTCGCCATCGCCACCAGCGTGTACGACCAGTTCCCGAGCCTGGCCAAGCGCTTCCAGCGTTTTGACCAAACCCTGCTCGCCATCATCGGCGACGGCGGCTACAACCTGGGCACCCAGTTCCCGTGGAAGGAAACTTCTGACCTCAAGGGTAAGAAGATTCTCGGCGCGGGCCTGAACCTGAACTGGCTGAAGCAAGCCAATATTGGCATCGTCGCGGTGACCGATGGTCTGCCGGGCTGGTACCAGAAGCTGAAGACCGGTGTGGCCGAGGGCGGCATCATGTTCCCCAGCGCCTGGGGTCCTGTGTTCAAGCTACACGAAGTCGGCAAGTACTACACGGAGATCGGCTTTGGCTCGATCACTTGGCACGGCCTGACGGTCAATAACCGCTACTGGGCGAGCCTGCCTCCGGAAGTCAAACCGATCTTCCAGGAAGTGGCCAAGAAGTACCAAGTGCTGACCGGTTCCTTCAACAAGAAGGGCTATGAAAGCGATATGGCTTGGTTGCGCAAGAACATCACGGTCACCAAGCTGCCGGACGCCGTCCGTCAGGATTGGGCTGAGAAGCTGGCTCATTGGCCGCAACAGCACGCCACTGCGCTAGAAAAAGAAGGCTTCCCGGCCGTCAAAATTCTCAACGCGACTCTCGATGCGGCTGAGAAGGTTGGCTACAAGTGGCCGGTGCGTTACGTCGTCAAATAATCCGGCGACTTGTATCTAAAGTCTGACGTGATTTACCGGCCGGCGACCGACAAGGTCTCCGGCCGGTACTTCCAACAAGCCTAAGAACAATTTATGCCGGAACGGCGTATCCGGCATAGTTAAGTGAATCGCTCTAAAATAATTTTCAGGGGAATGATCGATGGATCTCATCAAATTCAGTGATCGCCTGTCCAAACTGCTGATGATCCTGGCGGCGGCGTTGACGTTGGGCGTTTCCTGTTTGGTGCTGGCGAATATTATCGGCCGGAGCGCCTTTGACTTCCCCATCCACGGCACGGCGGAAATGGTCGCTGCCTCTATTGTCATTATCGTATTTTTGCAGGTCGGCTACGCCATTCGAAGCCGGTCTATGCTCAAAGCCGATTTTCTGGTCAGCCGTTTTCCTGAAAAACTACAGCGTATCCTGCTGGCCGTCGGTTATATCCTGGGTGCGATATTCTTCCTGCTGGTTATCACCGGCGGCTGGGAAGAAAGCATCCTGTCCTACGTGGAAAATGAATTTGAGGGGGAAGGGGCGCTTAGAGTACCATCCTGGCCTGCACGCTGGACGGTCATGTTTGGCAGCGCGGTCGCCATTCTGAATTACTGCGTGATGGCATATGTTGATATTTTCCGGCCGGAGCTTCTGAACAGTGAAGTTGCCGAAAATCAGGCCGGACACTAGGGCGGAAGGGAGCAGCAACAATGTTTGAAGCCAACACCGCCGTCATCCTCGTCGTTAGCCTCGTGGGCCTCGTGGTCCTGGGCGTTCATATCGCCATTGCCTTGGGCATCACCAGTGCGTTGGGCATCTGGCTGGTCACCGGCGCCAATTTCTATGCCTTCGGCGCGGTCCAGAAGATGCTCGCCGCCACGGCGTACGAAGCCATCCGCGCCTATGTCTTCGCGGTCATACCGCTGTTTATGCTGATGGGCGAATTCATAGGACGATCAGGCACTGTGACCGACGTCTATCGCGGCATCAATCGGATGCTGAGCAAAGTGCCGGGCCGCCTCGCCATCGCCACGGTGATGGGAAACGCGCTGTTTTCCTTTGTGACTGGCGTCAGTATCGCCTCGGCGGCCGCTTTCTCCCGGATCGCCTATCCCGAGATGAAGCGCTTCGGTTATGACAAGGGATTTGCATTGGGCTCCATCGCCGGGTCGAGCTGCTTGGGCATGCTGATCCCCCCGAGCGTACTAATGATCGTCTGGGGCATTCTGACGGAGCAATCCATCGGCCAGCTGTTCGCCGCCGGCGTGCTACCCGGCCTGCTGCTGACCGTGTTCTTCATTCTCTATGTATTCATTCGCGCGATCATCACGCCGGAGATAGTGGGCGGCGGCGCAGCTTCTGTTGATCCGGTGGACGTTGAACCGGAAGAGGAAATCTCCACCACCCAGTTCCTGATCAGTTTCGCCGGCATTGTCCTGGTCATCGTCGCAGTGCTGGGCGGCATCTGGTTCGGCGTCTTTACCCCGACCGAAGGCGCCGGCGCCGGCGCGTTCATCGGCCTGATGCTGGGCATCATCAAGGGCATGCGGCTCCGCGATATCATCGACGCGATCCTCAACGTGGGCCGGACCTCCGCGCCGATCCTGTTGTTGCTGGTCACCGCCGCACTCTATTCGCGGACGTTGGCGATGACCGGTATGGCCAACGCCATCGAAGGCCTGTTTATCGGCTCGGGTATGGAGCCCTGGATGATCATAACCGTGATGGTCATCATCTGGTTCCTGCTGGGGATGATCATCGATTCGATCTCAATCATGCTATTGACGGCGGCGATCTTCGCGCCTATCGCCGTGAAGCTGGGAATGGATCCGATTGCCTTCGCCATTGTCGGCATCATCGCGATCGAGGCCGGGCTTTACACCCCGCCGTTCGGCTTATTGGTCTATACGGTGAAGTCGGCGATACAGAATATCGAGCCGGACCTGAATGTGATGACCATTTTCAAGAGCTCTACCCCCTATTGGGTCATCATGCTCCTGGCGATGGTTGTGATCATCAATTATCCGGGGATCGCGACCTATCTGCCGAGGGTCCTGTTCCCGCCGATTTAGCATAATTGCGATCGCCCTCATCCGGTCCTTCGGGCCACCTTCCCCCGCAAGGGTCGGAAGGGGTTCCGGGAGAGACTCCGGTTAAATAATCACCTCCCCCTACGACGGGGGAGGTCGAGAAACGCACCGCGTTTCGAGGGTGGGGGTGGGTCAGATAAACCATGAAGTTCGGGAAGACGGTCGAGGTAATAGTAAGTGGTCGCATAACCACCGGCGAACCAGTCATAAAAGCTACAGCGCGTTGCAGGGCCGCCGGAGGGTCCGCCACATATGGGCGGAGCGGGAGTTATCGTTGCCCAGCCCTTCTTCCGGCTGGCGGAAATGGCGGCCCAGGACGTCCTCGAACTCTTCCCAGCTGACCACGACATCCGGATCAAAGGCGTAAAGATCATTCAAGCAAATCATCCGGGCGGTCATGTACCATTTATGCTTCTTGGCCCGCTCGTACTCGGCGACGATATAGGGTTCCGGCTGATACTCTTCGCCGAACATCCGGCGGTACATTGCAGGGTATTCATAGCCGACAGACTCATCCGGGAAAAATCTGAGTGCCTGATGCACCCGGATGGCCCAGGACACTTCCTCGTCCACATAGGGCTCGATCAATTGCGCGCCCCAATAGCCGTGATCAGCGCGGATAAAGCCGGACACCGCCACGTCGTGCAGCAGGCAGGCGAGGACAACTCTCTCCTCATGGCCGTTGATCCGCGCGAGCCGGGCGCTTTGCAGCAAATGCTGCTGGCCGCCGATGGAAAACCGGCAGCGGACAAAATCCATTAAGGTCGGTTTCTCCGGCATCTCAGGCAGGCGCGGGTCTTCGCCCATTAGCAGCCGCCCGGCGCCGGCCAGGGTCTTGCGATCATAGACCGGCTGTTTGCCGTCGCCGAGCTGGTAGAGAAGCGACCGGGACACCACCGCTTCCCCCAGCGCATCCATCTGCGCCTGTTCCAGCTCGTCCGCTTTGTCCGAAAGGGTCTTGCCGTCGTCCACGTTGGTACTCCTAGTAACGTCCCCCCGCCGCGGTGATCACGTTCAACAGCGCCGGCCGGCCGCCGCGCACGGCTTTCAGCGCCCGCCGGATGGCGGCTTCCAACTCGGCCGGGTCCTCGACCTTTTCGCCATACCCGCCCACGGATTCTATGATCTTTTCGAAGTCGGGGGATGGGTCCAGATGGCTCAACGGCACCCGGTTGGATTTCGACGCCGCACCGGCTGGATACATGGAGAGGGTGGAGGACTTTACCGCGTTCCACATGTGGTTGTTGGTGACAATCGTCAGGGTTGGCAGATCCTCCGCCCGGGCAACGAAATGAGCGGCTGTCGGGTTACCGAAAATGTAGGAGCCGTCGCCGACCGCCAGAATGACGTCCTGATCCGGGCAGGCCAGCTTTGCGCCCAGCGCCATGCCGAGACCGGAGCCCAGACCGCCGGCGACACTGGTGCCGATGAAGTTTTCCGGGTCCTTCATGTTCATGAAGGCCGGCGGGACCGACAGTTCGGAGACGAAGATCGCATCCTTGGACTTCACCTTGCTGACGCAATGGGCGATCCAGGCGGGCGCGATAGGCGTCTGGGTGGCGGCGGTGGCCAGCAGCTTCTCCCGGTCTTTCTGCATGGCCGCCTGTTCTTTGGCGAGGCGGTTGGCCCGCGTCGAAATCGTCTTCTTATGCTTGCCGGCTTTGCGGCCCATAATTTTGCCGAGTTGGTCGATGGTCGCCGGCGACGAGCCGGTCAGTGCGATATCCATCTCGAAGCCGCGGAACGGTATCTCCGAGAATAGGGGATCGGGCGAAATATGAATGAGTGCGGCATTGGCTTTGGGGCTGACCATGCGCGGCACCCAGGGGACCATGCTATCGACCACGACGATTGCGTCGGCCTTGGATACCAACTGCGCCGGCGCATAGCCCATGTTCATCGGATGGTCGCTGGGTAGCGCCAGCCGGCCGTTCTGCACCACGGGAATGGCGAACTTCTTGGCGAATTTACCGATGGCGGCGGCCTGACCCCGGATCGCCCCGTCGCGGCCCGCAATGATCAGCGGGTTCTTGGCCTTTAACAGTATATCCGCGGCCTCTCCCAAGGTGCCGGCCTCGGGTAGAGCATGGGAGGCGCCCAATGATTTGCGCCGGGGCTTCGGTCCCGCATTCACGCCGGTGTCGGACAGCACCTCGCGGGGCAGGGTGAGGTACACCGGACCGCGCGGCTCGCTCATGGCTATGTCCAGCGCCCGACCGACGATGGAGGAAACCGGCTGGCCGGAGCGCAGCTCGTAATCCCACTTCACGTATTCCCGGAGCATGCCGCCCTGGTCAAAGTTTTCCTGGCCCCAATGGATGCCGTTGTTGCGGGAGGCGATATGCCCGCTTTCGGTCAAGGGTGTGCGGCCCGCCATGACCAGGATCGGCGTGCGGTCCCGGGATGAGTTCATCACGCCGCAGACCAGGTTGGCCGTGCCCACATTGACGTGCACCATGACCGCCGCGATTTCGCCGGTGGCCTGGTAATAGCCCTGGGCCATGGAAACGGCCACGTTCTCGTGCGCAACAATAATGAACCGGGGAATTTTCGTGTCGGAACCGCCCCGCTCAGCGATGGCTTCGACAATGGGAGCGAAGTCTGTGCCGGCATTAGCGAACACGTATTTGACGCCGTGGGCGCGCAAAGCTTCGAGAAAGGCATGGGCGGTGGATTTCTGGGACACGGGCTTACCTCTCTTATGTGGGGCAAAGGGATGGGCGGCCGGGGATGAGCCGGCCGCCCGATACTTAATATTCGCCGGAGGCGCTTACTTCCAGCTGACGCGGTTCAGCTCAAACCCTTCCGGGTTCATGTGACCGCCATGGACCGCGACCGACTTATGATGGGCCAACACCACGGGCAGCGGAATCAGCGGCATCATGTAGGCTTCGTTGGTCACCTTGTCGAAGGCCGGCTTGTAGATCGCCTCCCGGGTGGCCAGGTCGAAAGTCTTCTGGCCGTCCAAGTGCGCCTTCAGGAGGTCGGCATCGCCCATATAGTTGCGGGAGCCTTTCATCCAGAAGAAGCCGGTGGTGGTCGCCACGTCCGGCGCGGCGCCGCCATTGTCCCACAGGCTGACGAACATCTGCACCTTGCCTTGGGCGCGCTTCTTGACGAAGCCGCCGATGGGCAGCACGTCCACCTTGGCGCGGATACCCACCTTGCGCAGTTGACCGGCGACCGCTTCCGCCGTTAGACGGGACGGGCCCCAGGTGGTGATTTCCACATCGAAACCATCTCCCTTGCCTGCGGCGGCCAGCAGCGCCTTGGCCTTGGCGAGGTCATGTTTGGGCAGCGGCGCTGAAGAGACGCAACCGATATGCCAGGAATGGCAAATGGCTTGCTGCTGAGCGCCGCCCTGCAATTGATCCGGCACGATGGCTTTGCGAAGCGCGTCCCGGTCGATGGCGTGCATGATCGCCTGGCGGACACGCTTATCCGTGAACAGCCCGGTCTTGGACCGGTTGGCGGCGTCCAAAAGCGCATAAACGAAGGACACGGTCGGTGCGACCGATATATTGATCTCGGGGTTTGCCGCCAGATTCTGCGACTGATCCTTCGGCACGTTGTACATAATGTCGAGACCACCGGTGAGGATCTGCGCCACCTGGGTCTGACGGTCCGGGATCGAGAGCGCGATCAGCTTGCCGACTATGCCAGCGGGCTTGGAGCCGTTGTAATAGTTTTCGTTCTTCTCGAAGAAGATACCGGCGTTCGGATCAACCTTGGTCACCTTGTACGGGCCGGTGCCGACCGGATTACGGCCGAAGTCGCTCTTCACCTTCAGCGCGCCGTGGGCGCCTTTGGGGTAAATCGGCAGGGCCGTGGCGAGCCGCGACAGGGTCGGCGCATAGGGCGCCTTGCTGATGAAGCGGACCGTGTACTGATCCACTTTGGTGACGCTTTTGATCCAGCCAAAGCGGGTGCCCTTGAAGCGGAAATTGATCTTCGGGTCGGTCACGAAGTTCACCATGTAGACCACGTCGTCCGCATCGAAGGAGGCGCCGTTATGGAACTTCACGCCCTGGCGCAGTTTGAATTCCCAGGTGGTGGGGTTAACCCGGCTCCAGGAGACGGCGAGTTGCGGCTTATATTTGCGCTCGTCTGCATCATAGAACAGCAGATTATCGAACACGGCCGGCGCGGTCAGATTGGTTTCCGGGTGCGGATCGAAAATCCGGTCGAGGACCTTGATCGGCTGATAAAGACCGAAACGAACGGTGTCTTTGGATTTCTGGGCCAGTGCACTGCCTTGGTAGGAAACGACGGCAAGACCGGCGATCGCAATGGATACGGTAAGTCGATTTAACATTTGTCTCTCCCTGTTTGCCGGAGCGCCGCTTTACATCAGGCTCCGTTCCGAAACAAGTATAGCTCCAGGTTTCACCGTTTCCAACGCGAGAATCGTCCGTATCCTAGGGTCTGATCCTTGCCCGCCTGCCGGTCGCGGGATACCATTGTCGAAGGATATACCGCAACGGAGACGGGCCATGGGCGATTTCGCCGCTTTTAACCTGATGGGCTGGATCAACGACCACGAAGACGTGCTGAAACCGCCGGTGGGCAACGCTCAGCTCGTGCCCGAGGGGGATTTCATCGTGATGGCCATCGGCGGGCCAAATGTGCGCACCGATTTCCACGACGATCCCGGCGAGGAACTGTTCTATCAGGTGCGTGGCAACATCGTGCTGCGCATCATGGATGACGGCAAACGCAAGGACGTGCCGATCAACGAGGGAGAGATGTTCCTGCTGCCCGCCCATGTGCCCCATTCGCCGCAGCGCCCGGAAGGTTCCGTCGGCGTGGTGGTGGAGCGCAAGCGGGTGGACGGCGAACTGGATGCGTTCGAATGGTACTGCGAGGCCTGTCATACCAAGGTTCATCGCAGCGAATTGGAACTGAAAGACATCTACAAGGACTTGCCGCCGATTTTTGACGCCTATTACGGCAATCCGGACGCCCGTGTCTGCCCCGACTGCGGCCATCAGAACCCGGGAAAACCTGGCTAAAGTTCAATCCGCTTACATTTTCGAGAAGACCGCCGAATAGCGATGGACTCTTCGGCTCCGGTGCGCAACTATCCGTTCGCACGCGCAAAAGAATTGGAGACTTAAAATGGGAATGCTGATTAACGGGAAATGGACCGACGACGAGGGAGATGCAACCCAGAAAAAGGGCCAATTTGTCCGCCCGGACAGCATTTTTCGCGGCTGGGTCACCGCCGACGGTTCCGCCGGACCGGGCGGCGAACCAGGCTTCAAGGCCGAATCGGACCGCTATCACCTCTATGTTTCCCATAATTGCCCCTGGGCCTACCGGACGATGATTTTCCGGAAGCTCAAAGGCCTGGAAAGCCATATCAGCGTCGCCATCTCCGCATCGTCCTGTAAGGACGAGGGCTGGACCTTCATCGAAGAGGAAAACTGCATCCCCGATGAGGTCAACGACATCAAATATCTGCATGAGGTCTATACCAAGGCCGATCCCGACTATACGGGCCGGGTGACCGTGCCGACCCTGTGGGACAAAAAGACCGGGACCGTAGTGAATAACGAATCTTCCGAGATCATCCGGATGTTCAACTCGGAATTCGACGGACTGACCGGCAACAATATGGATTTCTATCCCGAAGAACTGCGCGCCGAGATCGATGAGATCAACGATATCGTCTATCCCGGTGTGAACAACGGGGTATACCGGACCGGCTTCGCCGGGACCCAAGAGGCCTATGAAGAATCCTTCGACAGGCTGTTCGACACACTGGACTTCCTTGAAGACCGGCTGTCCAAGCAACGCTATCTGGTGGGTAACCGCCTGACCGAAGCGGATTGGCGTCTTTTTTCGACCCTGATCCGGTTCGACCTGGTCTATTACGGCTTATTTAAGTGCAACAAAAAGCACATCTACGAATATCCTAACTTGTGGAACTTCACTCTGGAACTGTACCAGCATCCCGGTGTGGCGGAGATCACCGATCTCTTCCACATCAAGCGTGGCTACTACGCGACCATGACCCGGCTGGACGTTATGGGCTTCGTCCCCAAGGGTCCTGATCTGGACTTTAACCAACAGCATGACCGGGATCGTTTTCCGGCAGACTGACGTAACCCTGAGTGAAGGAAACTATGAGCGACGTTATTGAACTGAGCATGGATGGCGCCATCGGCGTCGTCACCATCAACAATCCCCCCGCCAACGCGCTGAGCTACGCCGTCGTCAAAGGCCTGGATGAGACCATCCGAACCTGCATGGAGAACGACGCCTGCGAGGCGGTGGTGCTGACGGGCGCCGGTAAAATGTTTGTCGCCGGCGCGGATATCCGGGAATTCAATATTCCCCGGCCGGACGACGTGCCGGAACTCCATGACATGATTAAGGACATCGAGGACAGCCCCAAGCCCGTGGTCGCCGCCGTCAACGGGCTGGCGCTCGGCGGCGGGTTGGAGCTTGCCATGGGCTGCCACTACCGGCTGATCGCGGCCACGGCCCAAGTTGGCCAGCCGGAGATCAATCTGGGCTTTATCCCCGGCGCCGGTGGCACGCAACGCCTGCCGCGCCTGGCCGGCGTGGAAAACGCGCTGGACATGATCGTCGGCGGCGCACCCATCAAGGCGGAGAAGGCCGTCGCGTTCGGCATCGCCGATGAACTGGTGGACGGCGACTTCGTCGCCCGCGCGCTTGAGTATGCCGCCAACGAGGCGAAAGAGGGCGGTCCCCGGCCGACCGGTGCGCGCACCGAGAAACTCTCCGGCTTTGATCCCGGCATTTTCGATAAATGGCGGGAAAAGGTCGCGCCCAAGTCCCGGGGCATGGACGCGCCGTTTGAATGCATCAACACGGTCGAGGCGGCCACCACCATGAGTTTGCTGGACGGGCTGGAGAACGAGCGGGAGACGTTCGTCCGGCTGCGCGACGGCAACAAGGCCAAGGCCATGCGCTATATGTTCTTTGCCGAGCGGGAAGTGGCCAAAATTCCCGACGTGCCTAAAGATACCGAGGCTCTGCCGATCCAGAAGGCCGCCGTCATCGGTAGCGGCACCATGGGCGGCGGCATCGCAATGAACTTCGCCAATGCCGGTATTCCGGTCTCCCTGGTCGATGTGTCGGATGATGCGCTGGCCTCCGGTCTGGGCAAGGTAGAGCAGAACTACGCCGGCTCTGTCTCCCGCGGGCGGATCAGCCAGGACGCCATGGACGCGTGCATGGGGCTGATCTCCGGCACCACGGACTACGCGGATGTGGCGGATGCGGATATCGTCATAGAGGCGGTGTTTGAGGACATGGACTTGAAGAAGAAAATCTTCGCCGATCTGGATAGCGCGTGTAAGCCGGAAACTATTTTGGCTAGTAACACGTCTTCGCTAGACATCAACGAGATCGGTGCGGCCACGGACCGGCCCGATAAGGTCTGCGGCGCGCACTTCTTCAGCCCGGCAAACGTCATGAAACTGATGGAGAATGTGCGGACCGAGGCGGCGTCCAAGGAAACCGTGGCGACGTTGATGAGCCTCTCCAAGGTTTTGAAGAAAACCGGCGTGCTGGTCGGTGTCGGCGACGGGTTCGTCGGCAACCGTATGCTGCACGTGGCGGCCCGGATCGCCGAGTTCATGGTCGAAGAAGGCGCGCTGCCCTGGCAGGTGGACAAGGTCATCTACGATTTCGGCTTCCCCATGGGGCCGTTCCAGATGAACGACCTGGCCGGCATCGATGTGCGCTATTTGATCCGCGAGGAACAGAAGAAAAAGACCGGCGACCGGCGTCAATCGGTGATCCTGGACAAGGTCTATGAGACCGGGCGCTATGGCCAGAAGACCGGCGGCGGCTGGTACACCTATGCCGATGGCGACCGCAAGGGCGCGCCGGAACCGATGATCGAGGAGCTGATCCTCAAGACATCGGACGAGCTTGGCTTCACCCGCCGGGACTTCACAGACGAAGACATTTTGGAGCGGTATTTGTACTCCATGATCAATACCGGCGCGCACGTTCTGGAAGAGGGCCTCGCTATCCGCGCCAGCGATGTCGACGTGATCTGGCACTACGGCTACGGCTTCCCCCGCTATCAGGGCGGGCCTATGTTTTACGCGGATTTGGTGGGACTAGACAAAATCTATGATAAGGTTTTGGCCCTGCACGACGACTATGGGGACTGGGTCAAGCCGTCGGGTCTGTTGAAGTCTCTAGCGGAAGAGGGCAAAGGCTTCGCCGACTATAGCGCCGGGTAGAAGGTTGAGTGACTGCTCTTGAGGGACAAACCACGATAACAAGGAGTAAAAACATGACGCGATTTCTCCTGACACTGAGCCTCGCTCTATTTATGAGCGGCACGGCGCTGGTGCAGTCTTCACCGCCGCCGCAGCAACCATCGCCGCAACAGCCGACGCCGCAAGGTGGCGTCATCGGCACGCTGTTCAGCGAGGCGGAGAGGTCTATCATCCGTCAGGTTTTGGGCGCGTCGGCCGCTAAGGCCACCGGCGTGTAAAACACGCCGACTGTCGGTGAAATCGTGCAAACGGTGATCCGGGAAACCGTGAACAACACGGTCAATCAAACAACTGGGCAAACAACCAACGCCTCGACCGGCGCCAGAAATAATGACGACGACAAGGATGAGGATGAAAACGAAGCCCGCGACTACGATGACGACGACCGGAGTAGCAAGAAGGCGGGCCATCGTCGGCAATGATGCAGTCCTGATCGACAAGGCGACCAATGTGGTGTTGGATGTCATCCGGAATGTGGTCAACAAGGGCGGGCAAACCGGCCAATAAATCCGGCCGTCCGATCCCGGGAGGAGAAAATCATGAGTAAGACAGTGGGCGTCATCGGCTTGGGTCCGATGGGCGGCAATGTTGCCGGCAATCTATTGCAGAAGCAGTTCAGTGTCTGCGGCTTCGATATCAATCCCGACTGCATGGCGGTGCTGGATGAGTTGGGCCTGACGGCGGGCAAGGACGCCACGGATGTTGCGGCGCAAGCCGACATCGTGATTGCGTCGCTTCCCAACTACGCGGCGCTGCAGGATGTGGTGGCGCAGGTTATCAAAGCCGGCAAGAGGGGACAAATCCTGATTGAATGCTCGACCCTCCAGGTGGACCAAAAGATCGCCGCTCATGATGAGTTAAAAGCCGCCGACATCGTCATGTTGGATGCGCCGATCAGCGCCACGCCGGCGATGCTGGCCAAGGGTCTGGCCTCGATCCATATCAGTGGCGACGAAGCGGCCTACAAGGATTGTGTGGACGTGTTCGAGGGCTTTACCGCCAGCAACTTCTATGTGGGCAATATCGGCAACGGCAGCCGGATGAAAATCCTCGCCAACTATCTGGTCCATGTTCACATCGCCGCCGCCGCCGAAGCCATGGTGTTGGGCCAGAAGGCGGGTTTGGAGCCCGAGCTGATACACGAGGTGCTGACCCAAAGCGCCGGCAATTCTAAGATGTTGGAAGTCCGGGGCGCCATGATGGCCAAGTCCGACTATCGGGAAGGCGGCGGCACCATGTTTCAGGTCTATGAGAAAGATTCCTCGATCATCACCGAGTTCGCCGCCGAGATGCACGCGCCCATCGACCTCTATGTTTCGGCCCGCCAGAAATTCAACACGGCCTTGGCCCAGGGGCTGGGGTACTTGGACACGGGCGCCGTCTGCAAGGCAATCGAGACCTCGGTCGGGATCGACCGGAAACTGGTGGAGTAATTTCTATCCCCCCATCCGGCCCTTCGGGCCACCTTCCCCCGCAAGGGGGGAAGGCGGTAATGGTCGCCAGCCACAGCACAATGTCCAACCTCCCCCTATGACGGGGGAGGTCGAGGAACGCATCGCGTTTCGAGGGTGGGGGTGGGCCAAATCAACCACAAAGTTCGCAAAGACGGTTGGGTCTGGACCCCCGAGATTTGGCCCCAATTAGCATTGGGTCCAACTCGGGGGCGACGCATTAAGCTATATCAATCCACCACCCAATAGAGCTGCGGGGTGCGTTGGACCTTGTCGCCGAGCTCGGCCAGTAAATGCCAATAGGCTTTGAAGTGTGCGGTCTCCCGGTGGGACGCCAGTGCCGCCTCGTCGTCATAGACCTCATAGAACATGAACGTATGGTCGTCGTCGTCGGAGACGATGACATCAAACTGATGACAGCCGGCCTCCTCGACGGACCGGTGTGCGTTTTCCATCATCGGACCCTTGAGCTGATCCAGATATCCATCGGCGACGGTGATGTGAACCACGTTGACCAGTTTTGCCATGGCTTCCTCCTACATTCGAAACGGTGACTGCCCGGTGTTTTAAGAACCGCTGGAACGGTAGTCAAAGCTGCAATTTCCCGATAAGAAACGGGAAAGGGAGGAGCACATGTCTCAAGTCAAAATCTCATTGGGCGGATATCAGCCGCCGGACTGCGTCCACAATCGTGCGGCGGAAATCCTGGGGAAGGAATTGACGGACCGGCTCGGCGACGGCGTTGCCTATGAGCTGGACGGCAATATGACCGCCAGCACCGGCATCAAGGCCATGGACCTGTTGGAGCTGGTGGAAAGCAGCAAGCTGACCATGTGTTATTTCTCCGGCAGTTACCTGGCCGACCGGGTGCCGGAGATCGGCATCTTCGATCTGCCCTTCGTGGTGCAGAGCCGCGAACAAGCCTATACCGCACTCGACGGGGAGATGGGTACGCTGTTGAAGGAACAGTTCCTGGCCAAGACGGGCTTCCGCATTCTGGCTTTCTGGGACAACGGCTTCCGGCATTTCTCCAACGCCGTCAGATCAATCCGCGCGCCGGAAGATTGCGGCGGCATGAAAATGCGGTCTATGAACAGCGCGCTGCATCAGCAGTTTTTCCGGCTCCTCGGCTTTGAGCCCACGTTTGTCGATGTCCGGGATCTAGTGAACGCCGTCCATACACGGGAGATCGACGCCCAGGAGAATCCGCTGACCAACACTTACCGCTTCGGCATGCACGAGACCCACAAGCACATCACGCTGTCCGGTCATTTCTTCGGTGTATCGCTGTTGCTGGTGAACAACGAGATGTATCAGTCCTGGTCCGAGGAGGTCAGAGCGGCCCTCGATGAAGCGGTTGCTGTTGCTACGAAGGCCCAGCGGAAATTTGCCGCCGACGAAGATGTGGAAATGATGGCCGCCCTGGCGGAGACCGAGACCGAGGTTGTTGATCTTTCGCCCGAGGAGCGGGCCAAGTTCAAGGCGGCGGTGGAACCGCTTTTGGCCGAACAGCGCGCGGCGCTTGGCGAGAAGATTTTCGCTCTGGTCGAATAGACGTCACCAAAAGTTCATTTGATTCCGGGGAATCCCCAGGTTCTCAGCCGGCCCTGGCGCTCACATCGCCGGCCATTTATAACACTGAGGGCGATGGGCTTCTGGCCATGGGCGAGGCGCTGGACCTCCGGCTCAACGCGGATTGGGTTGTGCTGTCGGCGTGCAACACCGGCTC
>JAYPHU010000031.1:37738-39455 GCA_038127535.1 Rhodospirillaceae bacterium
CCGGCTCAACGCGGATTGGGTTGTGCTGTCGGCGTGCAACACCGGCTCCGTCGACGGCGCGGGCGCGGAGGCGTTCTCCGGGCTGGGACGGGCGTTCTTCTATGCGAGGATACGGGCGGTGCTGCTGTCCAACTGGCCGGTGGAGACCACCAGCGCGCGGCTGTTGACCACCGACCTGTTCCGGCGTCAGGCGGCGGCATTGCGGCAGTCCATGGCGGCGTTGATCGACAGCGAAGGTTTCAAGGATCCCGGCAGCGGACAGGTGCTGTTTTCCTATGCGCACCCGATCTTCTGGGCGCCGTTCACCATCGTCGGGGACGACGGGGCATAAGCAGAGTCAGACCGCGCGCAGCACGTTGACCCGGTTGGGCCGCTGGAAGTGATAACCGTCGGCCTGCTTTTTGCCGAACCGTTCGAACCGCTCCCGCAGTTCAGCATCCAGCTCATCAAAGAGAGCAGTCCGCTTGGGGTTCACCGAGGTTGAGTTCTCCCGGTAATCCTCGTACGCCGGATAGACCCGTACTGTGGCGTACTCTGTTTCCTCCACCTCTTCAAAGCCCTGGCCGGCGGCGGCCTTCAGCGACTCATAGGCCTTGGCCCGCACTTCGGTCTCGTCGTTGAAAATTTTATTCACCTCGAACATGGGGCCGGCGGCGATGGGCTCGCAGATAAAGCAGACACCACCCGGCTTCAGGACCCGGCGCGCCTCTTCCATGGCTTTGGTCATTTGGTCCACGGGCACGTGGTGCAGGCTGTTGAAGAACACCACCGCGTCGATGCTGCCGTTTTCAGCGGGCAGGTCCTCGGCGACACCTTCCATATAGGTCTCATCGCCGACAACGTCTTCGGCGCGGGCGCGGGAAAGCTGTTTCTCGCCCGGATCAATGCCGATCACGTGGCCGCCCAGCTTTGTCATGGTGCGGGCGAAATGGCCGTTGCCGCAGCCCACATCCAGAATCCTCAGGCCTTTGGCGTCGATATGCCGGGTGAACGCCTCCTCGTGGGAGCTCATCACCGGCAGTTCTTCGTAGAGCGCATTCATGGTCTGGCAATCCAAGATTAGAGGAGGAGACGACTATGTAGAAAATCATTCCATCGGGCGCAATCGCCAAATCGGCAGATTAAACCGCGAACGCATAAACGGTCACGCTTTCACTTTTGCCCTGGATCGGCTGGTCGCCTTTGGCTTCATAGTCGAAGTCTTCCCCGGCCGCCTGCTTGGTTTCTTCCGACACTAAAAGCCGCGTGCCGTACTCCTTGTTGAGGGATTCAAGCCTCGCCGCGATGTTCACCGCATTCCCGTGGACCGTGTAGTTCAGTGACTCGTCTGCGCCGACCGCACCGGCCACCGCCCGGCCCGTGTTGATGCCGATCCGGGTCACTAGCTCGATATCGCCCGGAAACTGGTGGCCGTCCAACGCTTGCTCGATCTCCAAGGCGGTTTGGATCGCGTCCTTGGCGTGATCGGGGTTCTCGACGGGCACGTTAAACGTGACCAGCAGGGCGTCCCCTTGGAACTGGTTCACCACGCCGCCGTGCCGGTCGATGATGCCGACGATCAGGGAGAAGTATTCGTTCAACAGCGCGACCACGCCTTCCGGGCTCAATCCCTCACACACTTTG
This sequence comes from Rhodospirillaceae bacterium, assembly GCA_038127535.1. Lineage (GTDB taxonomy): Bacteria > Pseudomonadota > Alphaproteobacteria > Rhodospirillales > UBA2165 > JAYPHU01. The sequence goes on from JAYPHU010000031.1 coordinate 39,362, forward strand.
GTGAAGCCTTGGATGTCGGAGTAGAGGATGGTCGCCAGGCTAGTCCGGCCGGAAACTACTTGTGGCGGACGTACTTGTCCTTGCGCCACGCCGC
>JAYPHU010000032.1:0-39294 GCA_038127535.1 Rhodospirillaceae bacterium
ATGTGGGAAACCAATTTCGTCCCCGACCTCTCCAAGTTCGAGCTGCGCACCTGGGATAAGCGGGGCGCGGGCAGCTCCAACATGAAGTTCATCCTGGCGGACGGCACCATGCATGCACACTCGTCGGAAATGCCGGTCGGCACTTACAAGAAGGCCCACCGCCACGGCGCGGATTTCCACGTCTACAGCGTCACCGGCGGCGGCTATTCGCTCTTGTGGTACGAAGAGGACGAGGATTTCGTCCGCATCGACTGGCAGCACGGCGTTGTCTTCGCCCCGCCGGACATGATGTATCACCAGCATTACAACACCAGCACCGTGCCCAGCCGCTATCTGGCCGTGGCGCTCGGCAGCCTGCGCTATCCGTTCACCCAGGAGAAGATGGACCTGTTCATGGGCGTGGATGTCAGCGTCAAGGACGGCGGCCGCCAGATCGAATACGAGGATCAGGACCCGCGCATTCATCAAATCTATCTGGATGAGCTGGAGAAAACCGGCGTCGAGTCCGGCATGGCCGAGATGATCGACGAAGCACCCTACATCAAGAAATCCGCTTAGACGACGCGTAGCATGCACGAACTCGGTTTCGATCACGTCCACCCGTCGGAAGAGGAACGGGAACAGCTTAGCGACGCCATCTGGTCCGTGGACAATGTGGAGTTCACCACCGTCGGCGTGGATGTGGGCTCCTCGACCTCGCATCTTATGTTCGCCAAGGTGCATCTACAGCGCCTGGCCGAGGCCCTGTCCAGCCGGTTCGTCGTGGTGGGAAGGGAAATCCTTTGGCGCTCGCCCATTCTGCTGACCCCTTACCGGCCCGACTATACGATTGATGCAGAGGGGCTCGGTCTTTTCATCGACAACGCCTATACCTCCGCCGGGCTGCAGCGGGACGATATTGATTCCGGCGCGGTGATTCTGACCGGCGAAGCGCTGAAACGAACCAATGCGCGGGCCATCGCCGATCTGTTCGCGGCTGAGTCCGGCAAGTTCGTCTGCGCCTCGGCCGGGCACAATCTAGAAGCCCTGATGGCGGCCCACGGCTCCGGCGCGGTGGAGCTATCGCGGCAGGAACACAAGACCTTACTCAATATCGATATCGGTGGCGGCACCACCAAGTTTGCCCTGGTTCACGGCGGTCGCCTCTTGGAGAGCGCGGCAGTGGCCGTCGGCGGGCGATTGGTGGCGCTGGACGAGGACGGCACCCTGGTGCGCATCGAAGAGCCGGCGGAACGCATGGCCGTGGCCGCCGGCATTAAATTGGAACTGGGGCAGAAACTCTCCGACGGCGACCGGGAAAAACTGGTCGCCACCATGATCGATGTGCTGATCCGCTCCGTCGCCCGGGAAGACCCCGACGACCTGATCAACGACTTGATCCTCACCCCGGCGCTGCCCACCGACATTAAGATCGACGCGGTGACCTTCTCCGGCGGCGTCTCCGAGTACGTGTTCGGCCGGGAGACCGTGGATCACGGCGATCTCGGCGGGGATATTGCCGCCGGCGTGACCGCAGCGTTGAAAGACGGCCGCATCCCCTACCCGGTCTATGATCCGGGCCAGGGCATCCGAGCCACCGTGGTGGGAGCATCGCAGTTTTCGGTCCAGGTCAGCGGCAACACAATCCATATCAGCCGCCCGGACCTCCTGCCCATTCGCAATGTGCCGGTGATCCGCCTCGGGCTGGCACTGGAGGGTGATATCGACTCCGTTGCCGTGGCCGAAGACATCCAAAAAAGCTTCAACCGGTTTGATATCGATCCGAAAGAGACCGCCACCGCGCTGGCCTTCACCTGGGAGGGCGAGCCCGCCTACCAGCGCCTGTTCGCCCTAGCCAAGGGCATCCGCGACGGTTATGCAGAGGCCATCGCCGCCGGCCATGCGGTAATCCTGGTGATGGAAGGCGATGTGGCCAAAACCATGGGCAATCTGCTGTTGAAGGAACTGGACGTACCCGGCGATATCATCTCGCTGGACGGCGTGCAGTTACGGGAATTCGACTATATTGATGTGGGCGAGCTGGTGCAGCCGGCCAATGTCGCGCCGCTGATCATCAAATCACTGCTGTTCACTGCAGATGACCGGCACGGCGACGACGGCCACAGCCATGCCCACCATCACGATCACAATCATGAGCACCATCATCACGATTGAGGCCTGCGCCGAAGCGAGCCATAATCCGGCATGACCACGGCAACCCAAACACTCGCCCATGATGGACGGGTCCTCGGCCTGATCGGCGCGGGGCACCTGCTCAGCCATTTCTATCAGTATACGTTTCCGGCGCTGATCCTGTATTGGAGCGTCGAGATGGGCGTCTCCTATGCCGCGCTGGGCCTGGTCATGACCCTATTCGCGCTGTCGACCGGGATCGCGCAGATGCCGGCCGGCATGCTGGTGGACCGCTACGGCGCAAGACCTGTGCTGGTCATCGGCTTGCTGATCACCGCTGGCGCCATGGCCTATATGTCGCGCTCCGACGGGATGGAGATGATTTACGTTCTGGCCGTCATCGCCGGCATCGGCAACAGCGTGTTTCACCCGGCGGATTACGTGATCCTTAATTCCTCCATCGACCCGAGCCGCATGGGCAAGGCCTTCAGCCTGCACACGTTCAGCGGCCATTTGGGCAGCGCCTTCGCGCCGGCCACCATCATTTTCCTGGCCACGCTGCAGGATTGGCGGTTCGCGCTCCTGACCACCGGCCTGCTGGGCGTCGGTGTGGCACTCGTGGTGTTTCTCCAAGGCGGCGTCTTGCAGGATGATCAAATGTCAAAGAAAGCCGAAGACGGTGCCAAGAACGACGGCACCAGCCTGGGAGCCAGCTTCAAACTGATGATGTCCAAGAACATGCTGCTGTTCTTCCTATTCTTTATGTTCGCCTCGCTGTCATCGGGCGGGGTGCAGAGCATGTCCGTGGTGGCGCTGGTGGACCTGCACGAGATCGACCAGATCAGCGCCGGCACGGCCCTCACGTTCTTCCTGTTCGCCAGTGCGACGGGCATTCTTTTAGGCGGTGTGGCGGCGGACAAGTTCGATCGGCACGACCGGATCGCCGGCGGCTGCTTCGGGGTTTCCGCCCTCATTTTCGCCGGGGTCGCCACCTGGATATTGCCGGCCGCGGTGATCATCTTCGTCTTCACCATCGCCGGACTGGCCCAAGGCATGATCCGCCCGGCCAGGGACATGATGGTCCGCGCCGTCGCGCCCAAGGGCACCACCGGCCGCGCCTTCGCCTTCACCTCTATGGGCATCGCCTTCGGCAGCGGCGTCGCCCCGGTGTTCTTCGGCTATCTGGTGGATCAGGGCGCCAGCAACTGGCTGTTCTGGCTGCTGGTCGGCTTCAACATCATCGCCATCGGCACGATCCTCGGCCAGGGCGATATCTCGGCAAAGTCTGAAGCGAAAAGGGCTGAGGTTTAAGGCGCCCCGCTTGGCCCAACCATTGCCCTAATTCTTGGAACGCGCCGGTTTCCCCCGGCGCATTGCCAGTAGTGTTTCCCGCAATCCCTGCACGTCCGTCTGCGGCAGGGAGCAAATTTGGCCCTTACACACATAAGCCGTTGCTTTACCGCCGAGCCGGGTTTTGTTCATCGCCGGATGGGTGTCGGGCAGCTCTTGTCCCGGTTTGATGATCTGTAACACGCGGGTGGGCAGGCTGGTGCGCATGACCGTCCAGGCCAGCCGGCGGGTGTCCCGCGCGCCGCGGCCACCGATCACCACAATCTGCAGGGCGTCGCGGAAATCCTCCAAGGCGTTCAACAGCCCGGTGCGGCCAAAGTTGGGCTCCTTCACCCGGCCGCCGAGGTCCTTGATCAGCCGCTCCCCTTCGTCCCGCCACAGCCTCTGGCCGGTGATGTAATATAGCCGGGCAAGGACCTTCAACATCTGCGCATTGCCGGACGGGTTGGGCACGTCCAGATAGGGTTTCAGCCGGCCGACCAGCGCCGAGTCCGAATCCTCGGCGACGGCGAAATACCCGCCGGCGGCCTCGTCCTTAAACAGCGTGATCGCCTGACGGGCGAAGCCTGACGCCTCATCCAGATACAGCTTGTCGCCCGTCGCCTCATAGAGCGCAAGCGCGGCCAGAGCCATCGAAGCGTGATCAGGCAGGTCGGCCCACGGCCCCTTGGTGGCGCCGACCGCCGAATGATGCAGCCGGTCATTGGGCCCGGTCAGGGTCGAGCGAACATTCGAATACAGCTCTTGGGCCAAGCTTAAGAATTGCGGCTGGCCGAAAGCGAGTCCGGCCTCGGCAATGGCCTCAATCGCCATGCCGTTCCAGGCGGCGATCACCTTAGTATCCCGGCGCGGACGGAGCCGCTTACCGCGAAGATTCCGAAGCTCGTTGCGAATGCCTTCGATCCGGAACGCCGCTTCCCGGAGGCCCATGTTCATCTGTTCGGCGATTTGCCGAAGGTCCAGGTCCGTGCGGTGCAGCACGCCGGCATCCGTATCGTCATCCAGGGTTTGGTTTTCCAATGGGCCCAGGGCGTAATAGTGAGCGAACAATCCGTCGGCCGGGCCCAGGACATCGCGGATTTGTTTCCGGGAGTAGGTATAGAACGCGCCCTCTTCCTCTTCACCGTTAGCGGTTTCGCTGTCCGCATCCAAGGCGGCGGAGAGGCCCCGGTTACGCATGGCCATCTCGCGGACCAGGAAGTCGATGGTCTCCATGGCGCGGGCCTGGAACAGTCCGGTTCTTGTCTCCCGCCAGACCATCACCAAAAGGCGCAGCACCCGCGCATTGGTGTCCAGCATCTTCTCAAAATGGGGCGTTTTCCATTCCCGGTCCACCGCATAGCGGTAGAACCCGCCGTCGATATGGTCATACATGCCGCCGTTGGACATGGCGGTCAGCGCGCTCACCACCGCCGTGCGGTAATTAGCCCGTCCGGTGCGCAGATAGGCCCGCCACAACAGCTCTAACTCGGTGGTCATGGGGAACTTGGGCGCACCGTCGAAGCCGCCGTCGAAGGAATCTACCGCCGCCGACATAAACCTTACCGCCTTGTCCACATGGGCGTAGTTGAGTTGACCCTTACCGTCATCGTCTTCGGCCTTCTTCATGAAGTCCACCAAGCGCGCCGCATCCCGGGCGGCGGTCTCGCCCTTGGTATCAAAGATGGTTTTTACCCGGGCCAGGATGTCGATGATCCCCGGCACATTGCCCCGTGCCTCCCTTGGAAAATATGCCCCGCCCCAGACCGGCTTGGCGTCGGGAGTCAGAAATACATTGAGCGGCCAGCCGGTGGGCTGATCGATGGCGGACATGGCGCGCTGGAAGAATTCATCCAGGGCCGGCATTTCCTCCCGGTCGATCAGGATGGGAAAGAAGTCCCGGTTGATGACCGCGCCGACGATAGGATCGGCGAAGCTTTCCTTGCGCATCACATGGCACCAGTGACAGGCCAGATACCCGATGGACAGGAAGATCGGCTTATTCGCTTTCTTGGCCTCTTCCAGCGTGTCCCGGTTCCAGGGCCGCCAGTTCACCGCATCCACGGCATGCAGTTTCAGATACGGGCTCGCCTCCGTATCCAATTGTTTCTTGGCGGAAGGCTGCGCGGGCGCACCGATAATCAGGATGCAAAGCGTCAGCAGCGCGGTAATTCGGAATGTCACAGGATCAGTCTCCGGCTATTCTCGGTCGGTAAAATCGGATTTTTCGTCCGACGTCGGCGCCGATGGAAACCTGTTGGAGCCGAAACGCAAAATCAAAATCGCGAGAGCCAGCAAAAGAATAGCGCCGGAGATATAGACAATGTTCAGGCTGGTCAGGTGCTCCACATTGACGGATTCGATCATGAGGCGGGTCAGCGCGGTGATCGCCACATAGATCAGGAACCGCACCGGCATGTGATTAGTCTTGAAATAGATGCCGACCATCGCGCCCAGTTCCAAATAGATAAACAGCAGCAGAATATCCTGGATAGTGGCACGGCCCTGCTCCGCCATATCGAGGAACGCATGGAAGCCGGCCCAGACGATGGTCGCGCCGATGGCGAACAGCGCCAGCAGGTGAAAGCCGCGCACCAGCATATCGCCGAAGATCTCGACGTTGGATTCCGTACTGCGCATCATGCTTGACGCGCGATCACGCATGGTCGTGTCGGTCATATTGGCCGTTCCGGTTAGAGGTTAGAAATCCAGATCGTCCTGGATGGTTGCGATGCCCTTCACGGCGCAGTCCTCGTCGGCCTGACCGCCCGGCGCGCCGGACACCCCGACCGCCCCGACCAACGCCCCGCCGGCGCGGACCAGCACACCGCCGCCCAGCATCAAGGCGCCGGTAACATGACGAACGCCCGAAGGCTCCTTACCGGCCTGGGTGTTTTCCGCCATCTGCACCGTATTGGTACGGAACGACAGCGCGGTCCAGGCTTTGCGGCGTGCGGTTTCTGGCGTATGCGGTCCGGCGAACCGGTCGCGCAACATCACCAGCATGGAGCCCCCCCGGTCGACCACGGCGACCGCCGCCTGATAGCCTTCCGCCCGGCACGCTTTCAGGGTTTCCTGCGCTACTTTCAGCGCCGCTTCCGGCGTTAGGGATTTCAGGGAATAAACCAGCGGCGTATCCTGCGCGCCTGCCGGCGTGTTGGATACGCTAACGGCGAATAAACCGGCCAGGGCGGCCGTCATAATGGTTTTCATGTCACTCTCCTCAGAATGATTTTTTAATTGATCTGCGGCTTGGGTAGCTTCTCGTAGCCGATCTTGACCAGGACTTCGTCCAGCAGCGGGAAAAAGAAGATATCCCCCACATAGCCGATGACCCGGCCCACTTCCTTGCCGTCCTTCATCACCACGAAGGTCGGTGTGAACGCCACCGGCTTCATACCTTTCAAATCCGCCGGGATCGGATCGGCAAGCTCCACGCGGCGCAGCGGGGCGAACTTGCCCTCCGCCGTTTTGGCGTAGACCGGCCCGATCTGTTCGTGCCAGGCTTCGCACCACTCACAGCCTTCCGTTTCAACCATGATCAGCTGTACACCCGGCTCGGCTTTCACCGGCGACGCAAACAGGCACAAAACTGCCAACACCCCGAGCACCTGGCGCGGAACGGCGGTTATTGAGCGGAACTTTGTAATCATCATGTGCATGAGACGCTTGCAGAGGCACCTCGTAAAATGCCATACATTTTGTGTAAAATAGGCGATCGGGTGTTTGGAGGCAACTCCCGATTGGCTTGAGGCAAAACCAAGACAAAACCAACTTAAGAGATTGATATCATGGAAGAAATTTCCGTAGGGACACTTGTGTCGAGTCTGGGATTCGTTCTGGGGCTGATATTCGGTGGAGTCGCGCAGCGCACCAATTTTTGCACCATGGGCGCGCTATCCGACATCGTCTTCATGGGCAATTGGAGCCGGTTCCGCGCCTGGCTTCTGGCCATCGCCGTGGCCATCCTGGTCAGCCAGATCATGCATCTGAACGGCATGATCGATCTTAACAAAGCCATTTATCTGACCACCAATCTGGGCTGGGCCGGCGCCATACTGGGCGGGCTGATGTTCGGCTTCGGCATGACCCTGGCCGGCGGCTGCGGCAACAAGACCCTGGTCCGGCTCGGCGCGGGCAACATGAAAAGCTTCGTGGTGTTCCTGGTTTTGGGCCTGTTTGCCTATATGACGCTCCGCGGCTTTATCGGCCCGGCGCGACTTGAGCTCGAAGCAGCGACCATGATCGACCTGACCGGCAGCGATCTCAAATCCCAAGGCATCCCGGAAATGCTGGCTGCCCTGTTCGGCATGGGTGAGGAGTCGCTGCGCTGGGTGCTGGCGCTCCTGGTGGCGGCCGCGCTGATCATCTTCTGCTTCAAGGATGCGGAGTTTCGGTCTGAGCCCAGCAACATCATGGCAGGCCTGGTCATCGGCATTCTGGTGCCGGCCGCCTGGTATCTGACCGGGGTCATCGGCAACGACGATTTTGATCCGGTGCCGCTCGCGTCCTTCACCTTCGTCGCCCCCGCCGGCGAAAGCATCCAATACATGATGACCTTCACCGGCTCGACAATCAACTTCGGTATCGCCACCGTCGGCGGCGTCATCGCCGGCGCGTTTTTGATGTCCAAGATGCGGGGCGAGTTCCGGATGGAATCCTTCACCACGCCCGACGACTTCATGCGCCACGTGATCGGCGCGGCCCTGATGGGAACCGGCGGCGTGTTGTCCCTGGGCTGCACCATCGGCCAGGGCATTACCGGCATGTCCACCCTGGCGCTTGGCTCCCTGATCGCGCTGCTGTCGATCATCGTCGGCGGCGTCTGGGGGCTGAAGTATCAGGAAGAAGGAGAGCTGATCGGCGCGCTCAGGGAGATGTTCTCCCGGGACTAGTTGATCGCCTCAGATCATATCCAAACAACGAAAAATCCGCAGACCTCAAAGTCCGCGGGTTTTTTCTATTCCTAACTGGAAGAACCGGTAATCGGTCAGGCGCAGCCGTCGAATCCGTCCGCCGCCATCTTGGCTTCATATGGTCCGGCCACGTCGGTGCCCGGGGTCAGCGCACCTTTAACCCCATCCCAGTCTTCCGGGGACAAAACGACCAGCCAGCCGGCGCCGTACGGATCATCGTTGGCCAGCGACGGTGTGGAGACCAGCGCGTCATTGACCTCGACCACATCACCACCGGCTGCGGATTTGGCCGGGCCGACCCACTTGCCGGACTCGATGGTGGCGCAGGATTTGCCGGCCCGCACGGAGCGGCCGACTTTCTTTGGCGTGAAGGCGACCAGTTGGCCGGCCATGGCCACGGCCACTGCGGTCATGCCCACCCGGACGTTGCCGTCACCGGTTTCCTTGAACCAAATATTGTTTTCCACATCGTACAAAAGGTCATCCGGAAGATGGCAGCCGCGTACGTCAGGCATGGGTCGTTTCTCCTCTTAATCCGGTCTTGAGCTGCTCCATCACCTGATCCTGAGTGTCATTCTGATGAAGCGGTTGGGAAGAACAGCAAAATTCGCCGAGTCCCTCAACCTCCATTTTACCGCCAACGAATAAGAGGAGGTGACGGGCGACGACGCCAGCCATGATCAGCCATTGGCCGGCTTTCTCGTCCTCGGGCGATTGCTCGATAAGGTTATGATGATAGACAAGTTCCCGGCAGGTTTCCCGGCAAGCGTTGAAGCTGGGCTCGCCGCGCGCACCCTGCTTGTGCAGGGCCAAAATGCGGAACCCTTCGGACGTGTCCTGGGTCGGCTCTTGGCCCCGGCCGGTCACCCAGCGTTCCAGCACCTCTTCGCCGAGCAGCAGCATTTCGGCAACTGCCTCAAGCGGGTTAGCGGATTTCCCCAGCTCGTCGATCCGGGCTTCTATGTCGTCAAAGCTCCTCACGCGAGACCTTTCTCTTTCAGCAGGCCGTAGGAATCGGAAATATTCTCGTGGATGCCCAGCTTGCGGGGTTTGAGGCCCAAAGCCAGACCCAGCAACTGGGTGAAGTAGAGAACCTTCACATTGGTCTTTTCACCCAGAACCGTTTCAGCCCGAACTTGGTGCATTTCCAGTCCGGAATGGCAGGTTGGGCATTCCGTCGCGATCACATCCGCGCCGCAGGCTTCCGCACCCTTCAACAGGTTCAGCACCAGCTTGGTAGAGGTGTCAGAGTCAGACAGCGTATGCGCTCCGCCGCAACACGCGGTTTTCAGGGGATAGTCCACATTCTCCGCACCGGCGGCGGCCAACAGGTCATCCATGAAGTGGGGCTTCGAGGTCGATTCACTACCTTCCCCCTGGTCCTTCTCCGGGAAGATGTGCCGGGGGCGTGTGTACATGCAGCCGTAATAGTTGGCGATCTTGAGGCCTTTGAGAGAGTTCTTCACCCGCTCCTTGATGCCTTCCTCGCCAAGGGAATTCTTTAGCCAATCCAGCGCGTGGATGGTTTCGATGGATCCGGCCTCATATGTCTGATGACCCGCCTTGGAGGACAATTCGCCGACCACTTCCTTGGAACCGTCATCATGCTCCAGATCGTATTCGGCCTTTTTCAGATTGTGGTAGCAGCCGTTGCAGGGCGCCATCACGGTGTCGAAGCCCATTTCGTTGGCGGCGATGGACATGACCCGGGACGACAAATAGGTCTGCAGTTTCGGATCGATGTTTTTCACTTCCATCGCACCGCAGCAGTTCCAGTTCTTCACTTCGACCAGATCCAGGCCGAGCTTCTTGCCGATCGCCTTGGTCGACGTGTTATAGGCGTGCCCCGATCCTTCGAGGGCGCAGCCGGGATAATAGGCGACTTTCTTATATTCCTTGTTCACGTCAGTGTCCCTTCCCTGCCGGCAGGTTTAACGCTGCGGCATGCTTCTTGTTCTGCTCTTCAACATATTCCTTGATGGCGTCCCGCGCCGGACCCCAGTTTTTGGTGCGCGGCCGCACGAAATTAGCGAGGCCCATGGTGATCAGCAGCTTGACCGGCAAACGCCAAACCATGCGGCGCACCATCTCCACCAGCCAGTCCTGCATCAGGGGCATCCCCATCCGCTTAAAGAAGCCCTTGATGATCCTGCCTTCCTCGATCTTGCCGGTCTCGAACACCTGCGAGGAAAACTCCTCATCGAAATGCATCGACGGCGATTTGGGCGTGTGGCCCTTCAGTTCCAGCCAGTGGGATAGGGACTTCATCACCCCTTCGGGGAAGACATCCCGCGGACACACATAGGTGCATTTATTGCACGACACACACTGCCAGATGATGTCCTTGTCCCGCAGCAGTTCTTCTTCCATACCGAGGCGAACCAGATAAATCCAATAACGCGGATTGAATTCCGGGTTCACCGCATTGACCGTGCAGGAATTGGTGCACGACCCGCATTGCCAACAGCGGTGGATATGCTCCCCGCCCGGCAGCGCCGCGATCTCATCCTGCAGATTGTCGTTGTAGTCGGTGACCACCCGGGGGCTGATAAACGTGCTCCAGTGTCCGGAGACGTCAACGCCGTCGATCTCCAGTTCCTCTTGGACATGGATATTCTCGGGGCGGATCAGGGATTGTTCATGAATAGGCATATCGTCGTCCTAAGCCTCGGAGGCGATTGTCGCGTCGGCCACCCGATGGGGCGTGCCGTCCGCTTTCTTGAGTTTGGTCCGGCCGGTCCGGGTATTAACCCCGTCGAGCCCGAGCATGTGCCGGCAATATTCCATCGGGTCTTCGGGGGTCGAGAAGTCGGTCCGAAGATAGGTCGCGCCCCGAGCCGAGATATAGTCGCCGTAAACCTGGGCGCAGAGAAGGTCCACATAGAACGGGACATCCTTGAAGACCCCGTTGTCGGAGAGATACTGGCTCAACTCCTGGCGCAACATGATGAACGCGTCGTAATTGTCATCCACGTCGATCACCAGATTGTCCAGATCGTCGGAGAACCAAATCTCCCGCAGGACCCCAGAATTGGTGTTCACGTCCCAAATCCAGCGGGTCATCAGCGGATAGAGTTCCGGATGGGTAAAGTGCAGGATTTCGGCGGCCAGATCGCGCACCCAGCGAAACTGTTTTTCCTGGGGAAACACGGCGCGGATGGCGGTCATCCGCTGATCCGTACTGGCGGTGTCCTCGACCCCGTTCAGCAACGCGCCAAGCCCGAGACGGATATTCGCCATGCCGTTTTCGGCCATTTCCTCGCCGACGCGCCGGCGGGCCAGGGAAATGAAAGCGCAGGCAAGGTTGAACGATTCCTCGCTCACCTGTTTCCAGGCCTCGCCGCCGAAAGTTTCCTCGAACAGAGATGATTTGAGTTTCAGCGCGTCGATATAGCGCTCCACCCCGCCGTCGTTCTCCGCCGACTTGATCAGCGCATCCATAGCTTCGGACAGACGCGGCCCGCTCAAGTGCAGAACCGGCATGGGCGGCTCCGGCACCTCGGGGGCTTTTTTGGCGAATTGTCCAAACATCCGGATGATTACTCCGCCGCGATAGCGGTTTCGTTGGCGCTGGCGAATGCGGCCATAGCCGCCGCTTGACCTTGGGCGATGGAATCGTCGATGGTCTCCGGCCCTGTGGCGGCGCCGGCGACAAACACGCCCGGACGGGATGTCCGGCCCATGCCGCCGTAGGTCGCTTCCCGGCCGATATGGCCATGCGGCTCCAACTGCACATCGAAAATCGAGGAAAGCAGGAGATTGTCCACGTTCGGGTCCATGCCGATGGCGTGCACCACCAGATCAAACGGGATGGTGATCGGCCGTTTGACCAGCGTGTCCTCGCCTTTGACGATCAGCTTGTCGCCGTCGGAGGTCACCTCGGCGATCCGCGCCTTGATGTATTTGACCTTATATTCTTCCTGGCTCTTCCAATAATAGGTATCTTCGTACAGCCCGAAGGTCCGGATATCCATGTAATAGATATAGACGTGGCAGTCCGGCAGCTCCTCGCGAATTTCCATGGCCAGATTGGACGAGACCGTGCAGCAAATCTTGGAGCACCATTCCCGGCCGATCTGCCGGTCGCGGGACCCGACGCAGAGCAGGATGGCCACCCGCTTGGGCTGGCGGCCGTCCGACGGACAGTGAATGCCCTTGCCCGACGAGATCATCTGTTCCGCCTGGGTCGTGGTGATCACGTCCGGGAACATGCCGAAGCCCCATTCGGGCTTGTTGATGGAATCGAAGTGGGTGAAGCCGGTGCAGAGAACGGCCGCGCTGGCGTCCAGGCTGCTGCCGTCCGACAGTTTCGCCTGGAACCTCCCCGGCTCGCCGGAAAACTCGCTCACCGTGGTAGAGGTTTTCACCTCGACGAGCGGTGACCCGGCCGCCCGGTCAACCATACCGCCGATGGCGTCCTTGGCCCACTCCCCCGACGGCACCAGTTTGGCATAGCCGGAGATAATCGGCGCGCCGCCGAGCCGGTCTTCTTTTTCAACAATGACGGACTTTTGCCCGGCCATCGCCAGAGAATGGGCCGCACTTAGCCCCGCCGGCCCACCGCCGACGATCAGGATTGGAGTATCAGTCATGCTTGGCTTTCGAGTTTCTTAAATCCGGGTCCGGATGTGATCATGAGACGCGGGTCATAGAGCATTTCCCGATCGCCGCCGTCTTCGATGGCTCTCAGGTAATCCTCGAACTCCGCTTTCTTGGCCCGCCAATCGATGCCGAGTTTCTCCATCAGGGTCTCGACCGACGAGGCGTGCCAGTGGAGTTGAACGATTTTATACGGATGGGCGCCGCAGACCAGGGCGGCGAACTGGCAATCGGCCATAACCGGCAGTTCCACGTCCTTGCCGGCGGCCTTGCCAATCCACTGGTTCTTATCCAGCGTGGTAATGCAGCCCGTATCGTGGCCGATCATCACGTCGGAGTTTGCTTCCTCGACGGCGACGCGGATTTTCCGGTCGATGGCGAAGGACCGGGTGAATTCCCGCTCCGACAGGATGTGGCGGAAACCAAAACCGCAGCAATCGTACCAGGTGGAATAATCGATCACGTTGGCGCCCAATTCTTCGAGCAGCGCGGTGGAGACGGCGACCCGGTTGCCTTCCAGCACCGAGTCGTCATAGATCGCGTCTTCCGGCACCATCTTGTAGACATGGCAGGCCGGGTGAACGGTCGCCCGGATGTTGCTGGCGTCGATCTCTTGATAGTTATGAATCTCGGAGCGCATCACGTGCACCCACTCGGTATAGTGCACAATCTCTTCCGGGATCAGCAGCTTTCCGTCCACCAGACGGCCCAGCTTGCCCAGTATGGTTCGGACCTTTTCCCGCAGCTCGGCGGAGTGCAGCAGGTAGTGACGCACTTCCTTGTAGTTGCCGAAGGATGTGCCGCAGTGCACCAGCGGATAGAAATAGCCGTCATCCAGACCCTGCGCTCGGCCGGAAACATAGGCCTGGTGGAAGTTGCGCAAGAAAACCGCAGCCAGGCTTTCCAGGTTGCCTATCCCGGAACCGTGATAGTTCCAGGCGGTGCAGGAGGTCTGGTCGGTCTCGTCCAGATACGGGACCTCCATCTTGTTCATCAGCCAGAGGAGCGACGTCGGGTAACCCGGAATATTGCCGCATTGGCCGCAGGACTTGTGGTGCCAGAGCTGGCGGGTCGGGATACGCTTGTCCCAGCCGTACAGCGTCTTCACCGTCTTCGGCGCATGCTCGTCGGTGATGCGGTGGACCATGATCTCACCGTCTTTTTCCAACTGCCACATGATGTCGCGCACATCTTCGACGCGATCCTTGTTGGTCAGCATGGAGCGCTTGTCGATCCGCTGCTCCACCCAGCTTGTGGCGGTCTGCGCCTCGTCAGCGGTGAGGTTGGCGTCTTTCCATTCGTCGCCATGACCCGTAAAGCGTTCGCCGGATTGATTATCAGTCATCGTCATCCTCTTCGTCTTGCTCGTCGAGCCAGTCGTCGTAATCGTCCCGCTTTTCATCAATGATGTCGGAGATCACATCGAACAGATTCTCGTCGATGGTTTCGAGTTGATCGAGCACGCCGGTCATTTCCCAGATCGTATAAAGCTCGATTGAGGTCTTGAGATTGGTTTCCCAGGCCGTCTCGGTAGTGTTCAGCGTCGGCATGGGGATAGCGTCGCGCAGCACCTTCAACGGCGCATGTACCTTGGAAATATTCGGGCCCCAGTCGGCAAAGTGCTGGGGATTGATCATGTCCGGGGCAATCTGGTTGCCGGTCGAGATCACCTTGAGCATGACCCGGCTGAAGGGCCGCAGCACGTTCTGCGCCGATTCCATACCGTGCTTGATGGCGGTTTCCCGCATTAGCATGACCAAACCACCGGGGGAATTGCCGAACGGGCAGCGCGCGGCGCAGGTGTAGCACTGAGCACAGGCCCAGATCTTTTCCTGCATGGCGTCATAGATGCCTTCCAGGTTCTCGGTCCACAGGAGCTGAACGATTTCCCGGGGGCTAAAGTCATAATAATGTGCCGCCGGGCAGGTCGCCGTGCAAATGCCGCAGTTCAGGCAACCGTTGAGCTCGTGGTCGTAGCGCATGTCCGCCTGGATGTCCTGGAAGATTTCTTCCATGTCATCGTAGTCCTGGACCGGCGCGTCCGAGACCGGATCGCCGATATGCTCCTGAACACGTGTGCTGGTCGGGTGGCTCATCACTTAAGTTCCATTCAAATTAGTATGTCAGAACCTTCAGGTCGTCTTCTTCCATCACCTGTTCGATGACGTAGGCGCCGCCGACGATCCCCTCGCATTCGGGGATCAGGTCGTCTTCAGTCATGTCGAAGAGATCCAGGTTGGGCGAGCAGCAGAAAAACTTCACCCCCGCGTCATGGGCGTCTTTGATGAAGTCATAGACGTTCTTGGGGGAGCCCGGCTTGACCACTAAATTCTCGGCCACGCCTTTTTTCATCAGCTTGCCGGCGGTGGCGGTGCAGACAACCTCCACCTCGTATTCCATGGCGGCGGCAACGGTCGCTTGAAACAGCGGCGCACCCAGCTCTTCACCATTACTGGGATCCGTGTTCACCATCATGATCATCAGTTTTTCAGCCATCGATTTACCTATTCACTCTCAGTGTTCAAAATATTCACTATGCCGCACAGGATTTCAGGGCGGCGGGATTCCGTCCCAGCTTTTGCCGCTGCATCAATTCGGTGACTTGCACCAAACCGGTCATCACATAGACAAGTGCGTCTTCCATGTCGTTTTGCAGGGCGTGCATTTGCAGCAGCGTATCGCCTGTGTCCGGCGGGAAATCATCAAACTCCATGATCAGGTCTTCGATCATGCCGAGCTTGAAACCGGGATGATTGGCGAACCCGACCGACCGCTCGCCGATTTGGAACACGGCGGGCCGGTCCTCCAGGTCGCGGGCCAGGATATTGGCGTCCGACGGCGGCTGGGGCCAATCGCGCATATAGACGGCTGCCGGCATCCGTTCCGGCAGGAAGCCGTTCAACGCCTCGTCATCGGTGCGGACAAATTCGGTGAGATCAAAGCGAAGGTCGCGAGCGTCGCTACCGCCGCCGGCGGCATGACAGAGAATCTGAGAGCCGAGACCGAAACCAACCACGGGGATATCGGCGGCCAGGCACGTCTCGACGAAGGAAACTTCTTCTATGATGATCGGCAGGTTCTTCTCGCCCGCGCCGCCCCACGGGCCGCCACCCATGAGGAAGAGGCAGCTAATGTCTTCGATCGAGTCCGGGAACCAGCTGCCGGCGACGTGCGGGCGCACATATTGAAAGGCGATTCCCCGGCCCTCCAGGTGGTCTTCCACCCGCCCGAGATATTCGCCGTCGGTATGCTGAATGACTTGGACTGCCGGCATGCTACCCTTTGCTCCCGCTCTTAAAGGACGCAACGGAGCCGAATACAATCTTTACCCCATAGGTATCCCGGATGGCTTCCATGACTCCCTTGCGAAACTGTTTCATCTCACCGACCTAATTGTAACGCGTTACGTCGTGCAATGACATATGCGGCTATACATGGGAGGCCCCCTCCCTTGATCCACCGAATTCTTATGAAGCGCCGGCAGGCAATGTTCTCTGCATGCGCTTTTAGGCCTCTGCATACCCCGCGCCCCGTATGTGAAATACGCGATGTCCACAGACAGGAGAGAAATAGTCAAAAGCCGAATATTTAATTTCCGCAAAAACCTGCAATTTCCGCAAGAACCTGCGGTTCGGCAAAGCCTCACAGCCCACTCTAAATATCAAAAACAGTATTTCAAGAACTTTTTACTTCAACTAATTCTATTTATTTACTGTGCCTGTCTTTCAATTCGCGCTGGGCTTCACTTTGATTTAAACCATTAAGTATTTAATTTTGCGCATATCGAATAAAAATAACACAAAATAAACGTTATATAATAAATACACACCTCAAATATGTGATTAAATGAATTATCCGGTTGATTCCCTTTTGCCGATAAACTCGCTTGAAACCGGGAAATTTTCCTGACCGGTACGGGGGCCGCTATTTCACACTTTTCCGGAGACTCCGCATTTGAGACTTGATCTTAGATTTATTCACATCTAGGCTACGGCTCAGGGAAATAGTAATATTTCGATTTATTAAATAAAAAACGAAATACTCGGCTTCACGGTCCAGCCATAATGGCGACATATTCGGACCATTAAAATTAGTAAACGCCGGTTAGCCGGCCGGAAAATCTAAGTTTTAAGAGTCTAGGAGGCACATAATAATGACACTTAAACTATCTCGTATCGTCCTAACCGGTGTCCTTGCCGTTGGGGTTGCGCTGTCCTTCAGCGTTTCCGATAGCAAGGCGGCCGGCCATGGCAAAGCAATCGACCTCGGAAAAATGGCTGTCAACGACGGTTTGGCGAAGTCATTGACCGGTAAAGCGGGCGATCCCAAGAAGGGTTACGCCACGGCGATCCACCGCAAGAAAGGCAACTGCTTGGCCTGCCACACCTTCCCCGCTAAGGGACAAGCGGACCACGGCAATATCGGCCCTGATCTGCGTGGAGTGGCAAGTCGTTATTCCGAAGCCGAACTTCGTCTCCGAATTGTAGATCCGAAAGTTGTCAACGAAGACACGATCATGCCGTCCTTCTACAAGACGGCTGGCCTACACCGTGTTCAGAAAAAATGGGCAGGCAAAACTATGCTCAGCGCACAGGAAGTCGAAGATATCGTCGCATACCTATTAACGCTGAAAGAAGAGAAATAATTCTCGACAGATTGGAGCTACAAACCATGTCAAAAGTTATAGAAACCTCTGAGTTAAAGAAAGACGTATCCGTTGACCGTCGCGGCGCGCTTCGTTTGCTGGGCCTTGGCGCCGTTGCCGCTACAGCCGGCACCCTGGCGCCGATGCGGGCTTCCGCCACGCCGGAATCCGCCGGGCTGCTGATGGATAAGCTTAGCGGCAGCAAGTCCTACAAGTCCGGTAAGGTTACCCTGAAGACCCCGGCGATCGCCGAAAACGGCGCCACCGTTCCGGTGTCCGTCTCGGTCGACAGCCCGATGACCGACGCCAACTATGTGAAGTCCATTCACCTGGCTGCGGACCAAAATCCGCGTCCGGAGGTTGCGTCTTTCCACTTCACCCCGGCTTCCGGTAAGGCCAAAGTGTCAACCCGGCTGCGCCTCTCCAAGTCGCAGAACATTATCGCGGTTGCGGTGATGAACGATGGCTCTGTCTACAAAGCTTCGAACCTGGTCAAAGTCACTATCGGCGGCTGCGGCGGCTAATCGAGTAACGGAGATTATAGAAAATGGCTAAGAAACCCAGAGTAAAAGTCCCGTCCTCCGCCAAGAAGGGCGACGTGATCGAGATCAAAACCCTGATCCCGCACAAAATGGAAACGGGCCAGCGGAAGGGCAAGGACGGAAAGCCGATCCCCCGCTTCATCATTAACAAGGTGGAAGTGACCTTCAACGGCAAGTCCGTAATCACCGCCGATCTTCATCCGGCGATCGCCGCTAATCCGTACTTCTCGTTCCATGCGCGGGTCACGGAAAGCGGCACCTTTAATTTC
Organism: Rhodospirillaceae bacterium; assembly: GCA_038127535.1. GTDB lineage: Bacteria > Pseudomonadota > Alphaproteobacteria > Rhodospirillales > UBA2165 > JAYPHU01. Next base: position 18,413 of record JAYPHU010000032.1, read on the forward strand.
ACCTGGACCGATGACAAGGGTGGTAAAGTAACTACCAGCAAGAAGATCAACGTGTCTTAAGGCACTGCAGATGAAACAAGGAGTGTAAATATGAAGTATCGTATTTTAGCAAGCTGCGCTGCCCTTTTGGGTCTTGCCGTATCCACAATGGGCTCAGCACTGGCGCAAGACACCGAAGCTGATCGTCGGGCGAAGGATCCGCGTAATAAAAACTATATTGTGGGTGAAAAAAAGAGTGGTTACGTTTTCATGACCGCGCTCACTCGAGATATGCAAGACGATGACTTTGCTAATCCAGCGTTCACTGTTGTGGATGTAGGGCAAGAACAATGGAACAAAGTCAATGGCAAAGCAGGAAAGTCCTGTGCTTCCTGCCACAACGATATTGCTTCAATGAAAGGCGTTGCCAATAAATACCCACAGTATGACTCTTCGCAAGACAGAATGATCTCACTCCAACATCTGATCAATAGGCACCTAGAGAAAGATATGGGTGCGAAGCCGTGGAAGTGGGAGTCCACTCAAATGCTGGGAATGGTCGCTCTCATCAAATCCCAATCTCGAGGAATGCCTGTGAATGTCCGGCTCGATGGGCCGGCTAAGAAATTCTTTGAAAAAGGGAGAGATTTTTACAATCAGCGTCGTGGTCAGATGGATATGTCATGCGCACATTGTCATGATGACAATTACGGCAATATGGCGCGCTCAAATGTATTAAGTCAGGGACAGATGAATGGTTTTCCGACCTACCGTTTCAAGTGGCAAGGGGTTGGTTCATTGCACCGTCGTTTCATAGGATGTAATAAAAATATTCGAGCAACTCCTTACAAGCGCGGTTCCGAGGAGTACACGAACCTCGAACTCTACATGCAGTGGCGCTCGAGCGGTCTGAAGTGGGAATCTCCTTCGGTACGTAACTAAAGTTCGGACAAAAAGGGCGGTAGCAGTTTCATGTTACCGCCTTTTTTGCGCCTACATTTTGAATGCAAATAATCTGTCGCCAACCCGAATTATAAGATTTGAGCCATGCTAACTCGTCGAGATTTTTTACAGGTATCTGCAGCTACTGCCGCTCTGCTGGGCGGGGGCAAAATGGCGTCCGCCGCCAGCCACCAAGCCATCAGCCAGGACAAGCTGCTGGAGTTTGAGCCCAAGGGTCAGGTCACCCTGCTCAACTTCACCGATTGTCATGCGCAATTGGTGCCGCTGTATTTCCGGGAACCCTCGGTCAATTTGGGCGTCGGCGATGTGAAAGGCCTGCCGCCCCACCTGACCGGCAAGGAAATCCTGCAGAAATTCGGCTTGAAGGCCGGCACGCCGGAAGCCTATGCATTTTCCAGCGAAGACTTTGTCGAGCTGTCCAAGACCTATGGCCGGATCGGCGGCTTCGCCCACATGGCGACGCTGATCAACGCTATCAAGGCGGAACGGCCCGGCAAGACCCTGCTGGTCGACTGCGGCGACACCTGGCAGGGCTCATACACCGCACTGAAGACTCGCGGCAAAGATATGGTCGATTTCATGAACGCGCTGGGCGTGGACGTGATGACCGGCCACTGGGAATTCACCTATGGCGCCGAACGCGTCAAGGAGCTGCTGGAGAAAGTCAAATTTCCGTTCGTCGCCGGCAACGTGGTCGACACGGAATGGGAAGAACCGGTGTTTGATGACCATGCCTATTTCGAGCGCGGCGGCGTCAAAATCGGCGTGATCGGCCAGGCGTTCCCCTATACCCCAATCGCCAACCCACGTCACCTGATCCCTACCTGGTCCTTCGGCATCCGCGAGGAGAAAATCCGCGAAAGCGTCAAAAAGGTTCGGGACGGCGGCGCCGAACTGGTCGTGCTGGCCAGCCATAACGGCTTCGACGTGGACCGCAAGCTGGCCTCCCGGGTCGACGGCATCGATGTCATCCTGACCGGTCACACCCACGACGCGGTGCCGGGTATTGTTCGGGTCAAAGACACACTGCTGGTGGCCACCGGGTCCCACGGCAAGTTCCTGGGCCGGCTGGACGTCGAGGTTAAGAACAAGAAGATTTCTGACTTCAGCTACCGGCTGATCCCGGTCCTGTCCGACGCCATTGCGCCGGATAAAAACATCTCCGGGGTGATCGACAAAATCCGCGCACCCCACAAGGCGGAGGTGGAGAAAGTCCTCGGCCGGACGGAATCCCTTCTCTATCGCCGGGGTAATTTCAACGGCACGTTCGATGATCTGATCTGCAATGCCATTATGGAAGAGCGGGATGTGGACATCGCACTGTCGCCGGGCTTCCGCTGGGGCGCCTCGCTGCTGCCCGGTCAGGATATCCGGGTCGAGGAAGTGTATTCCCAGACGGCCATCACCTATCCGAAAACCTACCGGCTGGAGTTCACCGGGCAGCAGCTCAAGGACATTCTGGAAGACGTGGCCGACAACTTGTTCAATCCCGATCCCTACTTCCAGCAGGGCGGCGATATGGTCCGGGTTGGCGGCATGGGCTACCGGATCGAGGTCAACGAAAAGATTGGCTCACGAATTTCTGAAATGACATTGCTGACATCGGGTGAGAAAATTGACGCTAGCAAGAAATATACTGTCGGCGGCTGGGCTTCGGTCAATCCGGCGACAGAAGGTCCGCCCGTCTACGACCTTGTAAGCAATTATATCTCGCGGAAGAAAAGCGTCACCGTTCCGCCGAATAATTCGATCAAGGTCGTCGCGAATTAAATTTTAACCGGAGTGATCCGCCCGTGATGATGGAAGTCACCTATGCCGGCGTTTTTGTCGCCGGACTTCTAAGTTTCGCGTCCCCCTGCGTGCTGCCGCTGATCCCCGCCTATATCAGCTTTTTAGGCGGGGCTTCGCTTAAGCAACTCACTGAAGAGGGCGGCGTCGACGACGCCACGGCCAGGCGGGTCTTCTATGCGGCCATCGCTTTCGTGCTGGGGTTCGCCACCGTCTTTATCGCGCTCGGTGCCACCGCGACCGTGATCAGCAACGTGCTCGCCCAGAACACGCTCATCCTGGGCCGCATCGCTGGCGTGATCATTGTCATTTTCGGGCTCCACTATATGAGGCTGTTTAAGATCGGCTTCCTGAACTTCGAGAAGCGCTTTCATCTAGAAAACAAGCCCGCCGGCCTGATCGGTTCTTACATTTTGGGCCTGGCCTTTGCCTTCGGTTGGACCCCCTGTGTCGGCCCGATCCTGGCGTCGGTGCTGATGGTGGCCGCCTCCGGCGACAGCGTCGGCTACGGCATTTCGCTGTTAAGCGTCTATGCGGCGGGGATCGGCATTCCGTTCCTGATCGCGGCGTTTGCGGTGAAGCCATTCATGGCCTTTATGACCCGGTTCCGCCGCCACATGCACAAGGTGGAGATTTCGGTCGGCCTGCTTTTGGTGGTCACCGGCATTGTGATCTTTACCGGCGACATCAACCAGATCGCTAACTGGTTGTTGGAAACCTTCCCGGTCTTCTCGAAAGTCGGCTAAGATCGCCGGCGTTTAGTCCAGCTTCAGCTTAAAGTCGTCCGACCAGAGCAGGGTGTTGATGTCGATGCCGTGCTCCCGCATCTTGTCGCCTTCGGCGATCAGCCAGCGCTGGAACTCAGGTTCGGTCTTGTAGCCGCCGTCCTTCACATACTTATGCAGCATGGTGAAGTGGAAGGGTTTGAAGTACCCCGGCACCCGCATCACGTCCTGCTTGTTGCCCGGCTCTTTGGTGATTGCCTTAGGATCACCCGAGAAGAACATCATGGTCGGGGTGAAGCGAATGCCCCATTTCCGGGCGATGTCTTTTTCCTTGGCGGTCTGACCGTCGAAGTCGGTCACTTCCTTGTCGCCCCACAGGTTGAGCTGGACAACGTTGAAGTGCTTCTTGATATAGTTTGTCACCGCGGGGATGCGGTAGTTCACCTCGTGGGTGCGTTTGCAGTAAGGGCAGCCCCGTTGTTCCCACACGACCATGTAATGTTTCTTTTCACCCGCCGCTTCCTTTTGGTCTTCGCGGAGGTCGAGGAAACTCTCCAGGAACCAGGATTGCTTATAGAGCCCATCCTCGCCCCGTTCCGGTGCGGGCAGTTTATTGTCCGCGGCCATTGCGGCAGCGCTCGACAGCGCCAGGGCAGCAGAGAAAGTGATTGCGGCAATAAAACGTGAAAACTTCATGGTCTCGCCCTCGTGGTCCCTGTTGGTGAACCTCTAATTTGTCATCATTCTATTATACACAAAAACAACGCAAATCGTAACAGATGATGCTTCAAATTTTTGTCAGGAAAACAGGACCTTAAACTGCTTGTCACCCCAGCCCAGGTTTTGGGCGCCCAGGTACGCCGAGCGGGCGTTGTGAGTCTTGGAGTTCTCTGTGAAGGCCCACTGTTTGGTCGCCGGGTCGAACCGGTAGAACGACTCCGAGAGAATAGAGGCCTTTCCGACGGGATCGACCATGGAATAGCACACCGATTCCGGCGTCACCCAGGCGGCCGGCGGTTTTCCGGCCAGCCTGGCGGCAATCACCTTGGCCACATGCAGACCCTCCGTCATGGCGACGCTGGCGCTCTTGGAGAACGGCATGGGACGGCAATCGCCCGCCACATAGACCCGCTCATCACCGATAACATTGTAATTGAAGGGATCGATATTCGCCTCTTTCTGCGGGTTATCCGGCTGCATCATGCCGAACCTTTCGATAATTTTGGCGGCGCGGGTCCGGGGGTATGGCGCGGCGTCGGCAAACTCGATCTCGTCGAAATCGGTCGTGATGGTTTTCTTGACCGGATCGACGCCCTCAACGACGGTCGAGGTCATGTATTCCAGATGATCTCCATAGAGGTCATTGAACGCTGCAACGAACCCCTCGCCGTTCACCGCCGGCGTTTCTCTCGGATCGATCAGCACCACCTTGCCGGCGATCTTATTTTTCTTGAAGTGATAGGCGATGACACAGGCCCGCTCGTAGGGCGAGGCCGCGCATCGGTAAATGCCCGGCGGTGCGGTAAGGACGAACAGGCCTTTCTTGAAGTTCTGGATTTTGTACTTGAGGGCTACATGTTCGGCGCTGGACACAAAGGCCGCCGGATAGCGGGTGCGCAGTAGGCGTTCCTGCTCCGCGTCCTTCACCCCCATGGAGGCGTAGTTGTAATCAACCCCCGGCGCGAGGACGAGTATGTCGTAGTCCAGATAACCCTTGTCGGTCATCACCCGGCGCTTTTCCCGGTCCAGATCAACCACCGAAGCATTGAAATAGACGTAACCGCCGTTCTTGGCCCCTTCGACGAAGCTGTGGGTCAGGCTTTCCAGAGTGACGAGGTCAATCAGGAACAGGTTGCTGAGGGGATGGGAGACAAAGGCCTCCCGCCGCTCCACCATGATCACCTGAGTATTCGGCGATTGTTTCTTCAGCTCCTTACAGATGCTGAGCCCGGCCCAGCCGCCGCCCACCACAACCGCGCGAGGGCCGTTTGCCGCCGGTAGGTCGGCTGAGCGGTTCGTCTGAGCAGAAGCAATTCTCGGAAGAGCCGCAACCAGAGCAGCAGCGCCGGCAAACTTTCCCAGTTCCCGGCGGCTGAGATCGGTCATGACTGGGCGGCGTCCAGGATGACTTGCTGGAAGTCGGCGGGCTGAATGGTCAGCAGGCCGACATCGGCCTTCTCGAAGAACTCTTGCACGGACGCTTCCAGATCACCAACCAGGGTGCCCCGTAAATGGGCCTCCAAGTCCAGGATCGTGCGCGGCGGGGTAACAAAGAAATCACCGGTCACCAGCACTTCGCGGATGCGGTCGTTGTGCGGCCCTTCCAGGCGCAGGAAAGCTTTCACCGTGCCGCCCGGTCCGGTGTGACTCGCTTCCTTCACATTGTCACCGGCGCCGGGGTTATCGATCTCGGCGACGAAATCGTCGGTGCCGATTTCCTCTTCGTACAACTCCTTGGCCAGCTTCTCTTCCCTCCCGGTGGCCTCGCCCCATTCGGTCTCGATCCCTAGATGCTCAGCAAAGCCGACCAGCATATGCTCCTTGATCTCGTCCTTGGAGGGTACGTTGCCGTCCAGCAGTTCGTGCAATGTCACCACCCGTTGTTCGGCCGACGCCAAATCCCGCTTGGCGAGCTTCTGCGCCGGAATTTTCAGCGCGGCGACCATGTCCGCTGGGTTCATCTCGATCAGCAGGGTACCCTGATAGAACAGCGTGTCACCGTCAAAGAACCCCCCGGTGCCGCAAAGCTTGCGGCCGTCCACCTCGATATCGTTGCGGGGCCGGTACTTGGCGTTGATGCCGAGCCGGCTGAGACCCGCAGCGGCGGCCTCGCAGATGGCTTTGGTCAATTCAGGCAGAGTCGAAATGGAGAGCGATTGGCGATGGAAGGCAAGCTCCCAGCCGATCTGACCCTCATCGAAATAGATGGCGCCGCCGCCGGTGATGCGTCGCACCACGCCGACATCATTATCCCGGCAGTAGTCCAGTTGCACTTCCTCGCTCAGCGCCTGATGGCGGCCGATCAGCGCGGTCTTGGGGAAATGCAAAAACCGGATCGTATCCGGGACATCGCCGGCCTGATGGGCCTCGATCATCGCCTGATCAAAAGCGATATTGGCGCGGCCTTCCCTGAGGCCCGTGTCGATGACGCGAAACTTGGGTGCCATATGACCCTCCTCCCTACTCTTATTACGCCTCAGCTTAGCTCATATTGAGCTGGCGGCGCACTTTCTTAATATCTTTTTTCTTCAGTTCAAATGGATAGCTGGCGATATCGCTGGGCGGTGAGTCGCCATAGGGCCGGTCGCAGGCGGAGATATCCTCGGCCACCTTGCCGGGACATCCTGACGTGCGGAAAGCGATGCCGGACTCGATATACATATCCAATTCGGCCGGGGGCAGTCCGAAATCCTTCACCCGGCCCTCCTCGTCAAAGGACATGTGATCAATGCGCACGCCGCAATAATCGATCAGGTAGCGGGCAAGCTGCACCCGGCGCCACTGATCCCTGGGCGTCGCCGGTAAGTGATCCATCAACGAGCCCTTCTCCGGGAAGAAGCAGAACATGTGGCTGTGTCCGCCAAGATCGACCAGCTCCTGCACCACCTTGATCACGTCGTATTCGGTCTCGCCCATGCCGACGATCAGGTGAGCGCCGAACTTCTGATCGCCGAAAATATCCTTGGCGTGATGCAGAACTTCCCAATATTTCTTCCAGGTGTGCGGCGAGTCCACCCCTCTGCCCCGTGTCCGGTCAAAGATTTCCGGGGTCACCGCATCCAGCGCAACGGTGAAGATATCCGCGCCCATCTCGTGCAAAGTCTGGACGTCATCTCGGGTCATGGTCGTCGGGTTGGACAGGATCGACACCGGGATCGTGTCCGGCGAGATGCGGTCCGTCCAGGTTTTAAGCACGGTTTTCGTGTCGTCGTCGGAATTGGGATGGGTGATCATGCTGATGCACATCCGATGGAATTCGGAATTCTCCCCGTCCTTGGCGACGATATCGACGATCTGTTCCATCGGCACGGCCGGCCAGTCGACCCGGATGAAATTCCGGTCGGCGTAGTCCCGGTCCTTTTCCCGGTGGCGCGCCAGGCCGCAATAGGCGCAGTTGGCCCGGCAGCCTTCGGGATAGGTCAGTAGCAGATTGAGGCAGCGGGTACAGGAACAGCGGTACATCTGACCGCTCATGATGCCCAGGGTAATCGCCGCCGCCGTGGACATCTGCACGTACTCGGGCGAGCGCATATGGGGCGTCAGCATATTGTAGTTGGGCTTGTAGACGCCCTGCGGCGCGACATTGGCGTCCTTCACCCGCGCGCCGTTGCGGTGCTCCTTGGCAATTGCCTCCGGGCTTCGGGGCTGCATCTCCGCGAAGTCGTTGTGGGTTTTTCCTTGTTTGCCCGTCGCCGGGGTCGTGCTGTGTTCAATACAACTCATGCCGCTGCTAATGCCTCCGCTGACTTGAGAGTGCGTTCATCCCAATAGGCCGGGTAGGAAATCCATCCCTGCCGGAGCTGATCCGGCGTGGGCGCTCCGCCCGTTTCAAATACATCGATCAATTCCCGGCGACGGTGATTGGCGTGATCCAGCGAGCCTTTGAACAGCGCCGACAGCTCCGCCACGTAGTCGTCAATCACCTCTGTATCGCCAGCGATCCAATCCGCCGCCACCGTGCCGGCCAATCCGCCGGAGATCACAGCGGACGTTATCCCACCGCCGGTCACCGGGTTCGCCAGCCCCGCCGCATCGCCGGCCAATAGCACGGGTACGTCACCCAGGTTGCCAGCCGGCTGCAGCATGCCGCCCACCGGGATCGCGCCGCCGGTACACGCCGAAATCTCCGCCCCGACCCGACCTTCATCGACCAGGCGCGCGTGCAGGGTCTCCACGATCTCTTTCAGGCGCAGCCGGTCCTCTGCGCGCACGCCGGCGCCGATATTGGCCACGTCGCCGCGCGGGAAGAGCCAGCCGTAGCCGCCCGGAATGTCCGCGGAAACGAAAATGTCCGTCGCCTGATGGGCCTTCAACAGGGGCACAGTGATTTGGCGGGACTCCACCACTTCCGTATTCCTGATGCCGATGGCCTTGCCGATCCGGCTGCGGGGGCCGTCCGCGCCGATGATAAACTTGGGCGCGATGATTTCCCCGGTCTCCAGGATGATGCAGCCGTCGCCCGTAATCTCGATGGGCCGAATATCGAACCGGATATCCGCGCCCGCGGCATCCGCCCGGTCCACCAGCAGCCGGTCAAACGCGGCCCGGTCCAACATACGTCCGTGAAATTCGGGTTTCAGCTCACCCGCGCCTTCTTCAACGAAGGTGATCATTTCGTTGATGCGCTGACGGGTGACTTGGTCCAAGCCGCTCAGTTCCTGATCGATCATGGCCGGCACGAACTCCGCGCACTGCACCGGAAATCCCGGCCGCTTCTTGCGGTCGATGCCCAGCACGCTCGCACCCTCGGCGGCCGCTTCCGCCGCCGCCCGCGCACCGGCGGGACCCATCCCTACCACCAGGACATCAATGCCGAGAGTTGCCGTCATGCCGCGCACATCCGCATGTTCTTGGTATCGCCCAGTTTGATCGAGCAACAGGCATGGGCCTGTTCGAACGGCCGGCCGATGGCTTCGCTGACTGCCAAAACCCCGTCCGCCGGAAAGGCAATGCCGTCGAGCCCGGCCATCACCGCATAGGCATCGGTGATCCGCTTGTGCATGCCGGGCGGCCGCGCACAGCCCAGCAACACTTGGCGGTCCTGCAATCGGCGGCGCGCGTCATAAAAGAACCGCCCGATATCGTCCGTCGCCGGAACTTTGAACGTCCCCGGCTTAGAATAGAACGGCATGACCACGACCAGCACCAGCGCATGGGTCTTGTGCCGCGCGATCATATCCAGCGCCGTATTTTCGCCGACGAACTCGCCATAGTGCAGCCCGGCAACGATATGCGGCACGATCTCCATATCGGTGGCGCAGAGCGCCTCCAGGGTCGCCTCGAAATCCTCCACCGGCCGGTCCAGGTGATAAACTTCTTTGATCGTCCTGTTGGAGCCGATTACATCCATCATCGCCGTATCGACGCCCGCATCCGCCATGGACTGGGCGCCGGCCCGATCCGTCAGCGCTGTGTGAATGGCGATCTTTAAGTGTGGGAAATCGGACTTAAGTTTCTCGATAACCGGATAGTAGGGCCCGTAGTTGATCACATTGTGGCGGTTGGAGCCGCCGGAAATCAGGAAGCCCTGCAGGTTCTGCAGCTTGATCAAATCCCGCACCTTGTGATCCAGCATCTCCGGATTGGTGGCCGGGATCATCGGCTCCAGAATTTTTGCCTGGCAATGATCGCAGTTCAGCGCACAGCCACCGGCGGTAATGGAAAACGCCGGAAAGCTGTTCTGGCTGCAGCCTTGCAGATCGGACGAATTGTATTCCTTGAATGTCGGTGTGGAGAACCGGATGGACCGCCCGGCAATTTCCGCCGCGCCGGCCTCAAGCGTGGCAACGAGCCCCCCATCGAACTCGGCATCCTCCAGTTCCTCGATCTCCAGAATGCGATCAAGCCATGACATATTTCTTTCCTCTCGTCTCACCGGCGTCTTCCGGTGGCTGCCAGCCTCGGCGCACCACATCGATGATCTCGCTGACCTCATTGCGCACCGGGCCGCCCATAGCCGGATCGGCCAACGTCGTCAGCCACATTTCGGAGCGGTCTTCTTCGTCCACGAGATCACAGTCAAGTTCACTGAGAATTTCAACGCAGTCCGCGGGGAGCCGCGCCGGCAGGCGTTTTCCGTTCAGCAATCCCCACAGCCCAGTCCAATACCGCGCCGTGGTCCATGGGTTGTACCCGCCGCCGCCGACGATGATGGCGCGGGGCGACATATTCGCCAGGTCCAAAATCACTGACCATAGCGCCCCGTTGGAAAGCCCCATGGACGCCAGCGGATCACCCGCCAGACTGTCCGCGCCACAATTGATTAGGATCGCGTCCGCCTTGAAGAAATTGGCGAAGGGCCGAAGGAAGTAATCCGCGACAAAGGAAAGCTCTACATCGTTGAAACCCTTGGGCACCGCCAGATTGGAGAAACCGGCCGAGGCATTGAACCCGGTACCGCCCGTCTGCGGCCAGCGTCCCGCTTCATGCAGGGACACTGTAAATATGTCCGGATTGCCGGCGAAAGCATACTCGACCCCGTCGCCGTGATGGGCGTCCAGGTCCACATAGAGGATGCGTGCCAGCCCCATGGACCGGAGCCGGCCAATCGCCAGAACCGCGTCATTGAAATAGCAAAAGCCGCGCGCTTCGCCGGGGGCCGCGTGATGGGTACCGCCGCCGAAGTTCACAGCGACACCGTCACGGGTCACCAAGTCGGCGGCCTGCAACGATCCGGCGGCGGATATGGACGCCCGCTCAAACAAATGGGGAAAGATCGGATTTTCTATGGTGCCGAGACTATAGCAGCGCCGCTGTTCCTTGGTCGCCTTGCCGGCGGCCGTCGCATCGCACACCGCCTCGACATAGGCAGGATCATGGAATGCCGTCAGCTCGTCGGTGGTGGCTTGGGGGCTCTCCATAAAGTTCTCATCATCCAGCCAACCCAAGCGGCGGCACAAATCCGAGACGATCTCCACACGGGGAATGGTCAGCGGATGGTTCGCGCCATAGGCCTGCTTCCGGTAAATATCGCCGCTGATAAACACCGGGCCCTTCGGCTCGATGATCCGGCTCATCGGTTCGATGAGAGCTTGCGCGCCATCCGTCATGGCCGGATGTCCGCGACGCCGAACCGGGCAAGCTCGGCGGTGCGTCCTAGCAGGGTCAGGGCCGGTACGGCGCATTGACGCGCCAGCTCCGCCCGGCGGGGACAGCGGGCCGCATGGGCCGCCATTTCACTCGGGCGCGGGATGCCTGCCCGCTCCAAGCTCTCCGCCGTCGGATAAAGGGTCGCCTTGAGGAAGCCCCGCAACAGGAACTTGAGAGTCCTCGAAAACACAAACCGTTCGATCAGCCCCATTTTTTCGATCCGGCTGGCCAGTAGCGCGCGCGCCGCGGCAATGTGCCTTGCCTCATCTTTGTGATGCAGGCTCAATACATCCGACGCCACCAGGCTGATTTCCTGGCCGTCGTCCTGCGCCCGCTTCAGGCACAGCCGGGCATACGTGTCGGTCACCGTCTCGCCGATATAGACCATGGCCCAGAAGGCGGCGTGGTCGGGGCTCAGCCGTTGCGCCACCCAGGTCAGCAGCCGGGTGGAGCCCAAGAGCCGGGTCTTCTGCAGACCCGCGCGTTCGATCATGGTCAAGAACATCAGACTGTGGCCGGTCTCCTCGCGGATTTCCTGCAGTATGATCCGGGTTTCCTCGGCCGGCAGTTCCAAGAACCCCTTGGCGGACAGGCGGCTGATCAGCAAACCTTCGAGCCAAATGCCGGCAGCGCACAGCCTGGAAAACTCCGCCTGGCTCAGCCGCTGGATCAGCTTGGACCGTTCCGGCACGCCCAAATCGCCGGCGGACAGGCTCAGCATCTCGGGCGGCAGCCAGGGCAGATTGCCATCTTCCTGGTCCCAATCGATGGCCGCGACAGGATCCCGGTAGTCCGCACCGTGGGCGGTGAGTTTCTCGAGCTGCGTGCTCATGCCGCCCCCGAGGTCATGGGAATGATCTCTGCCGAGCGGAACCGGGGCAACACGTGCTTGGCCATCGTGTCGAGACAGGTGATCATTTCCTCGGCCGACAGATCGCCGCCGCCGATGGCCATGCCGAGCCGGTCAACGCCCGCCTCTTCGACAGCGCGGAGCTTCTTCGCCACATGATCGGGATCACCAACAGCCGCCAGCCCCATGGCCTCCAGCGTCTTCAGGTTGATGGCCTTTTGAAACAGTTGCGCAATCCAGCCGAGTTTCCGGTAATGCTCATAACCTTCGATCTGGCGATTGAGCAGCGGGCGGGCAAATTCAAGAATGCGTTCATAGACCCAGACGATGCCTTCTTCGGCCCGCTGACGGGCCCGCTCATGATCGGTGTCGCAATAGACCGCCATCGTGAACGAGGTTTGACCGGCGTGGTCCTTGGTCAAATCCCGGTAACGGCGGATATCCGATTTGACCATCGGCCACGGCTTAAACGGCCCGGTCATCAAGTTGAGCCCCAGTTCCGCCGCCACGTCGATGCTGTCAGGACTGACCGCCGCCAGCCATCCCCGGGCCAGTTCCGAGCGTATGGCCGGGCGGATATGATAGGTCTCCCCGTCGCGGGTGAACGAGCCTTCGTCCAAGATGGATCGCAGCGTCTTGTAGCGATCGATAAACACCTGACGGCTCTCCGCCATCACGATGCCGAAACCGCCAAGCTCAGTCTTGGTCACCCCACGCCCAACACCCCAAAGCGCGCGCCCGCCGGACAGGTGATCCAGGGTCGCCAGTTTCTCCGCCACGCGCACGGGTTCATATAGCGGTAACGGCAGGATTGCGAAGCCGAGACCGATAGTGGCTGTCGCATGTGTAATCGCCGCCAGGAGCATCTCCGGCGCGGCGGCGTTGCTGTAGTCGCCAACGAAGTGATGTTCGGCCGACCACACGGCGTCATAACCGAGCCGGTCTGCCTCAATCGCGGTTTCGATGCCCGCCGAAATCGCGGCGGTGGCGTTCACCTCCGCAAACGCGGGAGACGCAAACTCCATGAACAAATCAAACTTCACCGGAAACCTCGAGGATCGCGCTACCACCCTTATGATTGCCCACGCCCATTGTGGGCACGGTTTATAATACATTTTTAGAGTAATATTTGGGTCCGTTCAAATAAAATTGCGGGAGAGAAGCGGCGATAATTTGCTGCACAGGCCGGCCGCCCGGAGCATCGCAAGACCAACCCAAATTTCAGAAAATAGTCTAAATTATTTATTGAATTCAATTACTTGCCATATCCTCCAGAATTCTTAAGGAGACGATCTAGTCAAGCCCGTCTCATGCGGATACACTACACAAAATTAACACAAATAATATGTTTTTTATATAATAAAACATAATTATCAGATTTTTCGATATTATCACGCTCTAATCGTGATGTATTCTATTAAAATAGAAAAAATATAGGATAAATACTAAATAGGTAAGCTATGTTGAAATTATATATTTGCTTTTATTTACCAAATGTTCTAGACAACTCTTACCGGCTCTTGAGTAGAATAAGCAATTGGGCTTGCCTCGACCGAGATTGAACTTTATCAGCCGGGTGCATACATTAAGAACTGTAGTGTAGGATTCCCAATACCTATGAAGAACTAGGGGATAAAAATGGCTGCTGTAGAAATTGATACCAAGGGCATGAACTGCCCGATCCCGATCGTGAAGACCAAAAAAGCGCTGAAGAAGCTCGAAGTGGGCGATGAGGTGCGTGTCGAGGCGACCGATCCCGGTTCCGTCGCGGACTTTAATGCATTCTGCCGGTCAACCGGCAACGAGCTCGTCGACTCGTCCAAAGACGGCGGCGTCTACGTCTTTTTGATCAAGAAGACCAACTAGCTCAATTGCCGTGAAGCGGACGGTTCAGGCCGAGCTCGCCATTCTTCGGGCTGACGACAGCCGGGAAAAAGCCGAACTCATCAGCGAACCGCTTGCCGCGCCCACGCGTGCACAACTCGCCATTTTGGAAAATGTGTCGGGAAGCGGCGGCGCCCTCCCCGCGGAAGATGTCCATTATAAAACCGGTCTTGTCATGACCGCCCGCCGTTGGCTTCAGCTGGCGAACGAAAACAGCGAATTGATCTATCGGTTGACCGAAGCCGGGGCCGATGCGTTAGAGTCGAGCAGGTCAAAAAGCAAACCGCCGACAGAGCCGGAGTAGAGCCATGGTGAATTCCGAAAAGACCACGAATTTCCGGGGCCGCGTCTACGAAAACATCGTTGAAACCATCGGCGCCACCCCGCTTGTCAAAGTGAGCCGCCTGGCGGAGGCCATGGACTGCAAGGCGGAGATCCTGTGCAAGTGCGAGTTCTTCAATCCATTGGCCTCGGTCAAGGACCGCATCGGCATCGCCATGATCGAGGCGGCGGAAGAGGCGGGCGATCTCTCCCCCGGCGCAACAGTAATTGAACCCACATCCGGCAATACGGGGATGGCGTTGGCGTTTGTCTGCGCCTCGAAAGGCTATCGGCTGGTGCTGACCGTGCCGGAGGGCGTCGACGAGGGCCACCGGAAGATGCTGTCCCTGTTGGGCGCGGAGATTATCCGCACGCCGGCAGAACAAGGGATGTCCGGCGCCATTTCCAAAGCCAACGAACTGATGGAGGAAATCGAGGGCTCGTTCATGCCGCAGCAGTTCTCCAACCCAGCAAATCCCAAAACGCACGAGGACACCACAGCGGAAGAAATTTGGACCGACACAGGTGGCAAGGTGGATGTGGTCGTGGCCGGTGTCGGCACCGGTGGCACGCTGACCGGTCTCGCCCGCGCCTTGAAGCCCCGCAATCCTGACCTGAAAGCGATCGCGGTCGAACCGTTGGATAGTTCCGTGCTAGCCGGCGGAATGCCGGGCCCGCACAAGATCCCAGGCATCGGCGCGGGCTTTATCCCTGACAACATCGATATGGACCTGGTCGACGAAGTCATCGCCGTCGGTAATCACGCGTCATTCTATGCTGCGCGCCGCGCCGCCGAGATGGAAGGCATTCCGGCTGGTGTTTCCGCCGGGGCGGCTCTCTCCGCAGCCTTGGACTACGGCTCGCGGGACGGCCTGGAAGGAAAAACCATCGTCGTAGTTCTACCATCCATGGCGGAACGTTATCTCACCTCTGAACTCTTCGAAATCTATACAACAGGATAATCTATGTCAGCGATCAGTCTGAAAGACATGATGGCCGTAGCCCATTCGGCTATTCAAAGCATCACCGTTGATGACGCCGCCGAGCTGGTCGGCCAGCCGGGTATTACCTTCATCGACGTCCGCGAAGGCCGGGAACGGGCGGCCGATGGCCATATCCCGGGCTCCGTCCATGCGGCCCGCGGCTTTCTGGAGCTGATCGCCGATCCGGCCGGACCGATGCACAACCCGATCTTCACCGGCGACGACAAGTTCGTGCTCTTCTGTGCGTCGGGCGGCCGGTCCCTCCTTGCCTGTCACACCCTCACCAAAATGGGCATCACCAACGTGGTGAATCTGGCCGGCGGCTTCAATGCCTGGCGGGATGACGATCAAGCGATCGAAGACTCTCCGGACGTCTGATAATCCGCTGAAATTTAAAAATTTTTCTTATTACTGCGGCAAAAGAGATTGAATCTACACCCTCGCTTTGTATTTACATAAATTTGTGAAGAGCGAAATGTTTTAATACACCTGATTTGTGTTGAAAACTAAACGGGAAAGGCAGATACTGTTCGGGAATTCCAAGAAAGACTTAGGTCTCAAGACAATCACGCTCATTTCCAACAGGAGGTAAACATGCGTAAATTGGGTATTGTTTTGGCTGCCGCTGCGGCGATGCTGTTCACCATCAGCACGGCAGACGCGCAAAAACGCTACGGTAAGCAAAAAGTCGTTTATCACGTCAACTATGTTGGCGGCGATAAGGACAAGAAATATCGCGGCGCCATGCGCAACATTCAGAACCACATCAACGCCGTTGGCGCCGACAACATGGACATCAAGGTTGTCCTGCACGGCAATGGCCTTGGTCTGCTGGCCAGCGCCAAAAAGAACGACAAGCTGCAGGGCGCCGTTGCTTCCCTGAAGTCTCAGAACGTTAACTTCCACGTCTGCGCCAACACCCTGCGCGGCCGGAAGATCGACTACAACAAAGACCTGTTCAATGTTTTCAAGGAAGACATTGTGCCGTCCGGTGTTGCCGAATTGTCGCACCTGCAACAGCAAGGTTACACCTACATCAAGCCGTAAGCGGCTGGACAGGTACCGAAAAAAACGGCGCGTCCCTCGGGAGGCGCCGTTTTTCTTTGCCTGAAACAAACTGTTTAAGACTTGCCGCCGTTCCTCGCCTTGTACCATTTGTCGAAGTTCTGACGGACATAGGCTTTTTCCGCCACATACTGATAAGCCGCCTTCAAGATCGGCGGGTTCGCATAGCCGGGAATGCGGAACACGGGCACGCCCAGATCATCCAGGAAGACCGTGGTCGGCGTCGCCCGAACAAACATCTGCGCGGCGATTTCCTTTTCGGGCAATAGCTCTCCGTCGCTGGTCTTGAACTTGCGTTCGCCCCAGAGGTTCATCTGGATTACATGGAAATTGGAGGTGACCAGCTTGATGACATCGGGCTGCGTGAACACTTTCTCATGCAACTCCTTACAGAAATGACAGCCCAGCTGCTCCCACACCAGCATAACGGCTTTGTTCGCCTTGTCGGCAATCTCGCCGTCCTTTTCCAGGTCGAACGTGGTTTCCGTGAACCAGGGCTGATGGCGGAAGCCTTTGATCTTTTGCGGCTGCGGCGCGGCAAAAGCCGGCTGTCCGGCGGCCAGAAGCACCGCACCTGCGCCCACTCCAATCAAGAAGTCGCGTCTATTTTGCATGGGAAACCTCGATCACGAATATATGTCTGTAATGCACAAATTATGTATGTGATATTCGTGGGAGATACAAATTCAAAGAGGCGGTCATAACGGGCTGTTGAAGTCCCGTGATGAGAGCGAAGAGACAATGATGAGAGTAAAACTCGGGCCATCCTGGCGGCGCACCGTACTCAGCACCGCTGCAGCGGGCTTAATGTTATTGGCCACGGACGGTCAGGCGCAACGCTCCCTCGGCGAGAACAACAGCCGGGTTAAAGTCTGGAACAGTTTCGCCAAGAACCTGGAAGCCGCCCATGACTATCGTCTGAAGAAACATGGCCTGACCGAGGAAACCGGCACCGGCGGCTATATGCGCGATCAGGAATTTTACCGGGAGTACAGCTACACCAATCCGAAATCGGGAAAACTGTTCAGCCGCATCCGTCGGGAAACCAAGAACCCCGACAACATTCACACGATTGAGATTTTCTTCTATGACGACCAGGGCCGGGTCCTCGCCGACTATCTGGCCGAGTTCCTGCCGGTCTATCGCAATGCCCCGGTGCAAACCACCATCAATCTGTTTGCCTATAACGGTGGATTGACCGCGTTCCGCCAGTTTGACGCATCCGGCGATGTGATCTTTGAGAAATGCACCGGCGTCTATGATGGGCAGGCCGTCAATTTTGGCTACGACGATCTCAGCCTGCCGCCGCCTGTAACCCAGGTCACCGCCGCCGTCTATCAGGCCTGTATCAAGGGCCTGCCGCCCCGCGCCGGCAAATATTTGCGCCCCACCCGGCTGCTGGACGGCTATGTGGACACGGACGAGGCCAGCGCGCCGGTCAGCACACTGGAAGAGGCAAGGAGCGAGATTGACCGGCTGAACACGGAGATAGAAAAGAACCCCAAGAACCCCAGACTGTATCTGGAAAGGGGCCGCATCCGTTTCCTGACCCGGGAGATGGAAGAGGCAGTGATGGATTTCGACCAGGCCCTTGAGCTGGATCCGGACCTCAATTCCGCCTATTTCGGCCGGGGCATGGCCAAGGGCCGGATGGGATTACTGAAAGACGGCATTGCCGATCTCACCCGTTATATCCACGCTAATCCTGAGAGCTCGCTCGCGTACACCAAGCGCGGCGTGCGCCACATCTGGAACAAGGATTTCAAAAGCGCCCGCGCCGATTTGGAAACCGCCGTCCGCCTGGACGCCAATAACGTCGAGGCCCATGACGATCTGGGCGTTGTCCTGGCGCAAATGGGCGAGCAGGAGAAGGCGATCAGTCATTTCAAAAAGGCCCGCGCCATCGAGCCCGGCTATCAGAAGGTATATCACAACCTGGCCATGGCGTACTACATGACCAACGATCCGAACCGGGCGCTGGCGTCGGTCAACGACTCCCTCAGGCTCGATGCGACGAACAAAAGCTCAATGCTATTGAAAAGCGTGGTGCTGGAAAAACTGGGCCGCTCCGCCGAAGCCACGGCAATGCGAGAGAAGGCGGAATTCCTACCGGGCGGCAACTGGTCGGAACGCTCCGAACGTCGCTAAAGTTTGTCTTTATTCCGGCGCGAGCAACAGCCGGGTCATCAATCTATCAACCGGTGCGTAGTCGTCGGTAAGGATCACCGGCGCCTCGGACACCGCCTTTGCCAGCGCGCTGAGCGGCCAGCGCCGCCATTGCCGGGCGATCCCGCGCCGAGAGCCGAGCCGGCCCATGTGCGCCTCCTGCTGGGAGGCCACCAGGATATAAGTCACGCGCTGGCCTGCCCCTTGTTGCGCGGCAGCCAATTCCTCCGCCTCCGCCCAAACCTCCACCGATTTGAAATCCTGCTTCATGGTCTCGACCAGGGACGCTAGAAACGCCGGCTCGCCGCCGTGATCCACCACATTGACCACATAAAAACCCCTGGGCCTCAGCCGCGCCGCGATCTCTGCGTGGAACTCCTGGGTGACTAGGTGCGCGGGGATGGAGATATCCCGGAACGCATCCCCGAACACGACATCGAACTGCGCCTCTTTGGGCAAGGACTGCAGCAACTGCCGTGCATCCTCGTGCCGGATATCCAGGGCCTTGTCCGCGGTGTTCAGCCACATGCCCTCGGCCGCCGCTTGGGTCACCGCCGGGTCGATCTCCGCCACCACCAGCCGGGACGACGGCCGGGACGACGCCCAGGCCCGGGGCAATGAATACCCCCCGCCGCCGATGAAGAAAGCCTGGAACGGCCTATCGGGCCGCGCGCCAATTAACCGCCGGTCCGTGTATTCATCGACGAAGTGGATGTAGGGGCTATAGAGAATGCCCGGTTCCAGCCGGTCATTGATGCTGTGCACCAGATGATCCAGCGCCATCAGTGCACTAGGACGGCCGGTCTCAGCTGTCATATAGTCGACCCGGATGCAGAAATAGTCGCTCTCCACCGTGCAGGGCGTAATAAAGGCCCGGACGTTCTGGCCAAAAAACGCTGTCCCCCCAATCAACACCAACAGCCCGACGCCAACAGCTATGCCCTTGGACGGGCGGCCCATCACCAGACACGCCAGGGCGAGGGCGCCATACACCACCGCCACGGCAATCACCGTCCAGATGGAGCCGATCCAGGAAATAAACAGGTACCCGGCGCTCAGCGTGCCGGCGATGCTGCCGAGCGTGCCGATGGCGTACATGCGCCCGATCACCGGACCCGGATCGTCGCCTTTGTCTTCCAGCGCCAGCTTGGTCAGGATCGGCGCGACGATGCCGACGAACAGACTGGGCAACAGGAACAGCGCCGTGGTCAGCAGAATCACCACCGGCACCGGGCTCAACGCGCTGGAGAGCAGCGGCCCGGAGAGCACTCGCAGGAGAACCAGCGCCAACAAGCTTGAGATACTCGCCAGGCCGAGGGCGACGGCGAGGCGCATGTTCGCGGCGGCATAAGTCACCTGTGCGCCCGCCAGCCGTCCGCCGATCCAGTGGCCGGCGGACAGGCCCGCCAGCACCACGGCGATGATCGCCGTCCAGGTATAAAGCGACATGCCCACATAGGGCGCGATCAGCCGGCCGGCGACGATCTCGATCACCAGCCCGCCGGCGGAGCTCAACAATAGCGCGGTCCCCAGGAAAAGCTGGCGGATCATGTGTCAGCCCTCGCCTTGACCGGGAATGCACACAAAACGGAGACGGAAAGCCGGTCTAGTTGTTCGGCTTGTTCTGATTGAACTGGGTGTTGGAATCAGGGCGTCCGCCCCGCTTCGCCCAATACCGGTCGTTCACATATTTCTGGAAGTGCTCGCCCTTTTCATAGTGCTTCTCGGCGACCCATTCAAAGAGCGCCAGGAAGGTGCCCTTGCCGAACGCGCCGGGCATCATGGCGACGGCGGCGTCCTTGCCGGACTTGCCCTCGATCTTCTTCCAGTCGTCGGGCATGAACACGATGGTCGGCGTAAACAGTGTGCCCCAGCGGCGCACCAGTTCCTTTTCGGTCAACTCCTTGCCGTCGAAATCGACCACGTCCTTGGCGCCCCACATGTCGATCTGAACCACGTCGAAATGCTTGCGCACATAGGTTTGGATTTCCTTGTCGACCAAAATTTCGGTCTGGATCTTTTTGCAATAGATGCAGCCCCGCTGCTCGATCATCAGGACAAGACGCTTGCCCTTTTCCTTGGCGGCCTCGAAATCTTCCTTCAGGTCCAAGAACGAGTCCATGAACCAGGAGTGCCGGTAGAGCCCGCCCTCGGTGCGTTCCGGCTGCGACAGCGTTTCCGCACTCGCCGCCGGCGCAAGGATCGGCGCGGCAAACATAGCGGCGGCAACCGCGGCGGCGGACAGAAAGACAGTGAGTTTCTTGATGTTCAACATAGCCATACCCCAGCTAAAGAAGGTGTTCTTCGTAGCCCGAATATTACAGCGGAAATGCGTGAAATACTATCCCG
>JAYPHU010000033.1:0-33034 GCA_038127535.1 Rhodospirillaceae bacterium
TCGACCTTGAAGTGAAACTTGGCGAGAATACTCATTCGTCGCCCACACTATGCGTAAAATACGAAAACCATATCATTCCACTTAGTACGCCTGACGCACGCCCTATCCTGATGAATATGGACAATGCGATTGAAATCCCCACATCAGAATGAAAAGGAAATCCGAGCTCCCCATCAAGACCTGTAAGACCTGTGGTCGTCCGTTTACCTGGCGAAAGAAGTGGTCACAGGTGTGGGACCAAGTGCTATATTGCTCGGAACGGTGTCGGAAATCTAAATCCACCACCACGTCACAACCAAACTTCAAAAAGGAACATAGGTAACAATGATCGATCAAAAATCGCTCACCAAGGGTCAGATCCGTAAACTCAACGCACTACGCAAGTCACTGGGTGACAAGATCGCCGACAAGGCGTTTACTCAGTGGTTGGCGGAACAACCGGCTAAGGGTTCGGTGACCAAGAACGATCCCGTTGCGGAGAAACTTGTTGCGGCGCTGTCGGGACTGGAGGATGACAAGAAAGTTCGTCTGGGTCGTCGTGGTTATGTCGTAACGCGAGCAAAGGGTAGGGGTGCGAAGGGATTTGTTGCGAGGAAAGTCGAGTAACACCTCATGAGGTGCTAAACCCTCCTCACAGTCACTTAAAATTAGGCGAAAGCACTAGCAGAAGCAGGTTGATCAAGCTTGAGGAAGAGTAATGGAAGAACCAATTCGACAGCTCGTTTACGTTTCAAATGCCGAATTCGGTATTTTACCGCAAGATATTGAGGGTATTTTATCCTTATCAAGGAAAAATAATGCAGATCTAAAGGTCACAGGAATTTTGGTTTATGCGGATGGCGTGTTCATTCAGGTACTCGAGGGCGACCATAAAACTATCGGTGATTTGTACGATAAAATATCTGACGACCGGCGTCACAATAAAGTGGCATTGATTTCAGACCAATTCTGCAATGAACGAACGTTTCCTGGTTGGTCGATGGCGTATTTATCTGAGAGTGCAGTTAGGGTCGGAGAGTGGGCGGGTGTTCCCGGGGTTATAAATTCTGAGGAACTACTGGAGATTCTTATCGAGAACGGAGACTCTATTTCAAAATATCTTCTCAACTTTGCTGAAGCACTAGAGCAAGATTGAGGAGGGTTGATGGGGTCATGATTGGTGGTGTTGGACAACGGAGATATCATCATTCGTCGCAAACGCCCGGACAATGAAAAGAAAAAACAAGATAACGAAACTGAAACTCAGGCATAGATGGAGGCAGTCAATCTTGGAAATACCGTCAGGAGCATTTGAACGAATATGAGTAAGCCGCACGAAATAGAGATATCGTTCAAATACCTTGTTTCGATTGAGGGTGACGAGAACGCCTCAGAGCAAGATTTGGCGTTTCGTCTTGGTTACGATGAAACGGAGATCCCTATCAGTGACGACGTACTTGTCAGATTAAGAGACGAACTCTCGACGGTGTTACCCGGTCATCTGAGATTAGATCGAGTAGGGGGAGAGTTGAGTTTGAATGGGGCAAGAGTGAAAAGTTTCTAATACTCTTTCGAAATATTTTTTACATTCGTCAAAATAACGCTATCGATTTTTCGCAGGTAGCGTTATCTGGAGTTGCTGTTCGTTCCAATCTAACTGGAGAATAGCAATGACCCTCAAAAACCTTGCCTTTGCCACTGAACCGATTAAACCTCGCACCGATCCGATACTTAGAAAACGCCAATCCCTTACCCGACGTTTAGAAGAGCAAATTCAGGTCGCAAAAGATCCCGACTTTGCCCCCATAGTCAAAAGATGGAAGAAGGGTGAGAACGGAAAACGATCCCTCTTCGAAGTTCAAAAAAAGTATCACCCTGGTGGATTGAGGATATCCACGGTGACATTTATCTGACGGTCCGTGCAGGCTTGCAAAAGATTGAATTTGAAAAGGGAAAGCCGGCGATTAAAGTCGGCAAGAAATCTGCTTTAGAGGGTGTCTTAAAAACGCTGATTGAGGCAACGGAGAAGGGAGAACTTGATACGCTTTTCCCAAGCCTAAAATAACGGAATATCTCTGACACGTGGATTTCTGAGTTTTATACTAATTTTATAACGCGCCACTAATATTTGGATATAGAACGTTAAAATATCAGAACAGCGCCATCATAATCCGCGTGTTGGGGGTTCAAGTCCCTCCTCCGCTACCATTTTTTCTCGATCAATAGTTACAGCTTTACCGGGGCGCCTTCCTTGACCGAGCGGTCGGCCGCCATGGTCAGCGCCAGGACGTTGCGGGCGTGTTCCCCGGTGGCGAGGCCGACACCGCCGATGCCGAGAGAATAACGGATGAAGGCGTCGGACTCTTCCTTCATGGGCCCGAAAAACTCGCCCAGGGCAAAGTCGCCGGGCATGGCCGAGCCGAGGAAGGCGACCTTGACCTCGTGCTCGGGAGTGTAAGGGCACGGGATCGGCTTGCCCGGCGCCAGAACCACATCCCGATGGGCGTCGTCGATGTTCAGCGCGCCGACGGAGCCGTGCAGATCGATCTCCATGGTCGCCGTATAGGCGGGCCAGTGATGAGGCGGCAGCCAGCTCGTGCCCAAGGTCGCGACGCTGCCGTCGTCGAAGGTGACCATCATCCACTGAAAATCGTCCCGGTTATATTTCTTAAAGACCACGCTGGTCGCCCGCGCATAGACTTCGACCGGCTTCTTACCTTCCATGTACCAGAGGATCAGATCGACCAAATAGGTAAGCGTGTTGATGGACGGGGTGGTGTTGGGTGAGCGGCTGGCCACCGCTTCGCCGACGGCGCGGGTGACGTAAATTTTGCCCATGGCCATGACGATCTCTCCCAGCTGGCCCGAGACCACGGACTGTTTGGCTAGTAGATAGCGCCGCCGGAACCTTTGGGTATAACCGACGAATACTTCTGAGCCGCTGGCCTTAGCCTTGGCCAGGATGTCGTCGGCCTCATCCAGGTTCAGCACGAACGGTTTCTCAATCAGGACAGGTTTACCCAGCTCCGCCGCCAATGCCGCTGGGCCGTAGTGGTTTTCCTCGTCGGTTGAGACAAAGACCGCGCCCACACGCTCGTGCCGGATGGCTTCTTCATAGTCCGCCGTCCGCATATCGGCGTCGGTGGCCTCGGCGAGTTCGCCCAGTTTGTCCTGCTTGGTATCGCAGACCGCCAGATAATCTACCTGCGGTATTTGTGTGCACGAATGAGCTCTGAGCGTCCCAATTCCCCCTGATCCGATGACGGCCACGCCGGTCGTTTTCATTGAATTGTCTCCCCCTGGTGTTCAATGCCAAACGGAGACTAACGCGCCGGTTTCGGCAGTGTAAAGCGATGGGCGTCCCATTTGTTGCTGAAACCGGTTAAGGGAGGGGCGAGCCCATCTGCGGTTTCTTCCCCGAATAGACGAAGCGCAGTCTGGTGATGTTGAGATTCATCCTCCGGAGACTTCGGCCTTTCCCTCTCCGCCGGAGCCTGATACCCAAATGGGTATGCGGGGCCGGATTGAATGGCCGGTCGCGTGGCTAGAAATTTCAGGGAGTTTGCGATCATGCCCAACATCACCGTCGGTGACTTTCAGATTGAGTGGGAACAGCGGGGCGCGGGGCGGGATCTTGTGTTGCTGCCGACGCTGCTGGCGGAGATGAGCGTCTATGATGCGGTAATCGACGCATTGGCCGCCAAGCGCCGGGTGACCCGGCTGAACTTCCCCGGCTTCGGCGGCTCGGCGGGGCCCATCGGTGACGCGGTGGAGGATTATGCGGACCTGATCGCCGCGACACTGCGGGCGCTGGACTTGACCGCCGAGACCGATCTGATCGGCAACGGCTTCGGCGGATTCATCGCCGGCACCCTGGCCATCCATCACGGATCGCTGATCGACAAGCTGGTGCTGGTGGACACGGGGGCGGGTTTTCCCGACCCGGCGAAGGAGCCGCTTCGCATTCTGGCGCAGAAGTCCTCAACAGAGGGCATGGATGCGGTGCTGGACGCGGCGATTCTGCGCATGTTCCCGGAAGACTTTATCGCCACCGCGCCGGACATCATCGCGACCCGCAAGCAACAATTGTCCAAGGCGGACCCGCTGCTGTTCGCCAATGCAGCGCTGGCGCTGACCCTCTTGGACAACCGGCCCAAGCTGGGCGAGATCAAGAACCAAACCCTGGTGGTCGTCGGTCTGGCGGACGCCACCACGCCCCCGGAATTGTCACGCGAGCTGCACGCCGGGATTGACGGCTCCCAACTGATCGAGTTGCCGGGCATCGGCCATTGCCCGCAGCTTCAGGATCCGGCCGGATTCCTCGTGGCGATTGGCCCCTTCCTCGAAGTATATTAGGCTGAAGCCGGTTCGAAGGGACGACGGGAGAGACGGATATGACCTATACACTGACGCAGGACCATATTGATGCCTACAACAATGACGGCGCGGTTTTGCTGGAAGGGGTGATCAGCCCGGACTGGCTGGAACGGGTGGCGGCGGCCATCGAGCGGGACATTGAAAATCCCGGCCGGTTTTATCACGGCTATGAGGCAGAAGGCGGCAAGGGCCGGTTTCATGGCAATCTGCGAGTGTGGGAGAATGATCCAGAGTTTAAGGCCTACTGCTTCGAGACCGACCTGCCGCAAGTCGCCGCGCAACTGTTCGACTCGTCCAAGTCCGTGTTACTCTACGATCAGATATTTGTGAAAGAGCCGCAAACCGGCAATCGCACTCGCTGGCACAATGATCAGCCCTATTGGCCGGTCCGCGGCTGGGATGTGCTGTCCTTCTGGCTGGCGTTGGATCCGACGACGGAAGAAAACGGGCGGCTAGAATTTGTCCGGGGTTCCCACAAGTGGGATCGCTGGTTCCAGCCCGAAGGCTTCGGTAAGACCGAGGATGCGGCCCGTAGTTCTTACGATGCCAATCCCGATTATGAGCCCATGCCCGATATCGAGGCGGCGCGGGGCGATTATGACATCATCGCCTGGGATATGGCGCCCGGCGACGTGATCGCCTTTCACGCCCTGGCTGTGCACGGGGCCGGCGGCAACGAACGGGACGATGTCCGCCGGCGCGGCTATACGGTGCGCTATATGGGGGACGATGCCTGGTACGACACGCGGCCCGGTACTTCAAAGCCGTTGCAAGTGCCGGGCAAGGCCGATGGCGATCCCATGCCGTGTGATGTCTATCCGTTGATTTGGGAGCGGTAACTACCCCGGCTTGTTGCCGGTCAGTTTGATCACGGCGGATATGCCGCCATGGGCCTGGCCTTCATAGAATTCCAGCTCTTCTTCTTCGATCACCAAATTGTCGA
Source organism: Rhodospirillaceae bacterium (assembly GCA_038127535.1). Taxonomy (GTDB): domain Bacteria; phylum Pseudomonadota; class Alphaproteobacteria; order Rhodospirillales; family UBA2165; genus JAYPHU01. The sequence continues at coordinate 5,300 of JAYPHU010000033.1, forward strand.
AGCCGCCGAACGTTTCGGCCAAAAGCTCCGACGTGTAGAGGTTCTCGACCTTGCCCGGCCCGCCGGTGCCGTATTCAAGCTGCTTCGGCGTGTAGCCCTGGATAATCATGAGCCCGCCGGGTTTCAGCGCCTTGATCATGCCGGCCCATTTCTGCGTCCGCTGCTCAGGCGAGCTGAACTGGGTGAAAATCTCCGCGACCAAATCGAAACCTGCGTCCGGGTAATCCCAGGTATGGACGTCGGTCTCAATGATCTCCATCTCTACGCCGCGCTGGGAGGTGAGCGTCCGCGCCTTGACCTGGGCGGTGGGGGAAAAATCGATGGACACGGTGGCGAGGCCGCGTTCGGCCAGCCAGACGCCGTTCCGGCCCTCCCCGTCGGCGACGGCCAGGGCGGCACCCTTGGTTGGGATCAAATGTTCACAGGCTTTCAGGAAATAGTTAGGCTCTTCGCCGAACAGAAAGCCTTCGATGTCATAGCGGCCTTCCCAGCGGTCATATTCTTGGGACACGGGGTAACTCCAGTACGCAGATGTGTAACGCGCCGGAACGCTAGTCCAAAGTTCGGGGTAATGGAATACGGCAATTACGTAGGGTGTGCTGCTGGATTTGCAGATCATTCAGTTTGCGGGATCGGGTCCCGGGCGCGATACTGGGCTCGAAAATAATAATTTGTCCGCCGCCCCACTGACTGAACCCGGAGTAATGTTTCATGGAATTTGGCGTCTTTTCCAACGGCTTTCGACCCCACACCACCGCAGCAGAAACTTATGAGGAAGATCTGCAGGAGATCATCCTTGCCGATAAGTTGGGGTTCACCGATCTGTTCCTAAGCGAACACCATGGAGAGCCGCCGTATATCAATCGGGTCGATACGATCCCCGCGCCGGAATTCTTGATGGCAAAGGCGGCGGGACTGACCAAACAAATCCGCATGGGCGCGGCGGTGAAGCTGTTACATATCCAACACCCTCTGGACGTGGCGATCCAGTCGGCAATCTTGGAGCATTTACTGGGGGAAGGCCGGTTTTTCCTCGGCTTTGGGACCGGCTTTCCGTCACCGTTGTTCTGTGACGAACGCGGCATGACCTACGACGACCGGCATGCGCGCCTGCAGGAGTCCCTGGAGTTCATCCTCAAATGCTGGAACAGCGACGAGATATTTGATTGGGAGGGCGAGCATTGGCAGGGCAAGGGCGTCGTAGCTCTGCCCAAACCGTTGTCACGTCCGCTCCCCATGGCGACGGCGACCGATACCGAGGACGTCATCAAATTGTCCGCGGAACGGGGCTATCGGATGGTCACCGCCTTCCTCGACGGGACGGAGCGGGTGCGCGCCAAGGCGGAAAAATATGAAAACTACGCCAAGGCGGCCGGTGTTCAGGATGCGCGCAAGAATTTTCTAGCCTCGCGGATCGTTTACGTGGCCGATTCCGTAGAGCAGGCGCTCGAGGAAATGCGTCCCTCGGTGACGTTCGAGATCAGCGTCCAGGCAGAACGGGGATTCCTGGACATGCTCAAGCGGGTTTATGACCTCGATGTGCCCAATAACGATAAAGGCATTGAGGCGCTGGTCGAGGCCGGTTTTTATCTAATCGGAGAGCCGGACCGGATCGCCGAACAGATCAAAGAACTATATGACCAAACCGGCGGATTCGGCTCGTTCCTTTATGTGGGCGGGAAGAACTGGGCCACCCGGGAGCACCGCCACAGGTCCATGACCCGCTTCATGCAGGAAGTCGCGCCGCAGCTTCGCGACCTTACCCCCTGACGCACGCCTATATAGAACCAGGAAACCTTTAAATCGTGCTTGGCAGCTTACTCTCCATGGCGTCGGCCGCCTTGTTTGGGCTCAATAGCGCCAGCATAAGACGTGGTGTGCTCACCGGTACGGTGGTTCAAGGTGTGGCGATTTCCGTGACAGTGGGCATCCCCATTTTCCTGATTGCCGGCGTGGCGACCAACGCGTTCGATGTCATCCTCGGCATGGGTTCGAGCCTGTTACTCATGCTGGCCTTGGCCGGCGCTATCCATTTTGGCTTCGCCCGCTACTGTAACTACCGCTCTCTGCAGGCGATGGGGTCCAACTTAACCCGATCGTTCCAGCAAATGAGCCTGCTCCTGACTCTGGCGTTGGCGCTGATATTTTTGGACGAGAGCCTGACGCCCCTCCGGCTGTTCGGCATTCTTCTCATCATGAGCGGCCCGCTGTTCATGCTGAAAGACCGTCAACGCCGGAGTGCAGCCGGGAACAACAGTACATTTGATCCGGATTACAGGACTGGCATCCTGTTCTCCCTCCTGTCCGCGCTAGGCTTCGGCGTTAGCCCCATCCTCATTCGCCATTCCCTGGAAGACAGCGGTGTCTGGGGCGGGGTTGCAGGTGGATTGATCGCCTATTTGGGGGGTGGCGCAATAATCTGGCTTGCTGTTCTCTTTACCGGAAAAGTCAGGCACGTATTCACGTTGGACCGGAACACCGCTAAATGGTTTTGCCTTTCTGGCGTTTTTGTCACCGTCTCCCAGATGCTCAGGTTTATGGCGCTGGCCGTGGCGCCGGTCAGCATCGTCTCGCCTATTCAGCAGACATCGAACATATTTCAGATGCTGTTCGCCTGGCTGATCAACCGCCAACACGAGGCCTTTGGCCCGTGGGTGATTGCCGGGATTATCTTCTCGATGCTGGGCGCGATCTGTGTTTCCATCAGTCTAGAGCCCATCCTGAACGCCCTTGATTTACCGCCAGACCTACACCGGGTCCTCAGCTGGCGCTGGCCTTAGCCGGAGACTATAACCGGCGCGGCGGATGGGGCGGCGGGCCGCCCGGATGAGGTCCCCCCGGCGGCGGACCACCCCGGCGTTTGGCAAAGCTTTGGTCGGGTGCGGCATTGAAAAAGCGGGGGATCACCGGCCAGTCCTGGGTCAGGAAATAGGCATACGTCCCGTCCGGAAAATCCGGCGTGGTCACGCGCTTGCCGTTGCAGGCATCAAGATCGCCCGCGCCTTTAACAAATTCGTAATCCACTACGAAGGTGCCGTCATGCTGTCCACCGGGATCGCCAAAACCGTCCGGCCGGTCGCCTCTCTTGATCCGGTAGCTTGATTTGTATTCCTTGATGCCGCCGTCGGCGTCGCGGCCGTTGGCAAACCCGTGCACGGCGTAGATGGGAAACCCGTCGGCGGCCCAGCCGACCAGTGGCGAATGGGCTTTTTCGGTGGCTTTGAGTTGATCCAGCAAACCCCAGGGCATCCCATGATAGTGATAGAGCCCGCCTGGCTGAACATGCGCGTAGTTTTCATCGACGCCCAGCGCAACAGCGCCGGGGAGGGCCTCATACCGCCATTCGGAATTGCGGTAGCCCTTGTACCACTCGGCCGCCGACGGATCGAAGGGCACGCCGTTCACCGCGACGCCGAAAGAGCGCATGCCGATTTCCCGCGCACGACCGTCAAAGTCGGGTTTGGCCGGCACGGTGAACTCATAATCTTGCTCTTCTATTTCGTGCGGATTGCCGCGATTGGGAAAACGGCCGACATTATGCGCCGGGATGCCGTTGGATTTTATGAGCCGTTCATTGCCTCTGATTTCGATGCTGAACCGATTGTTCCAGGAAAGACGTTCAGTCGCGCTGACCGTCGCGGCGCCGTTGGATTGGATGGCCGTATGATGGCGCGCCGGGGGCGGACCCTGACCAACCACGCTGGTGGCGATCAAACCGCATGTACAAACGGCGGAGACCGAAAAGACGCCCGCATAAATTAAACTGGTTTTTGAAAATCTCATGGTCCGGACCTCGTTGCCTGGAAAACTTTTAAAATAATCCCTCGAAGTATAGGCTTTGGGAGTATTATGTAACCCATGTGAAATGGGGGCTTTCGGGCTTTCCTGCAAGAGGGGATGGATCATGGATGACGTGGTGAAACAGGTCTCTTCGACCCTGGAAATTGAACAGACCGGCGCCTATTTGGGCGCGGAAGTGCACGGCGTGGATTTCTCGAAGCCTTTGGACAACGAGACGTTTGAATTCATCAATGCCGGTCTATGCGAGCATGAGGTTCTGGTGTTCCGCGACGCCAACATCACGACCGAAGGGCAAATGGCGTTTGGCCGGCTGTTCGGTCAGTTGAGCGTCCATCCGTTCTCACCCAATGACGAAGATCGACCCGAGCTTATTGTGTTCCAGAATGACGAGACCAACGCGCCTTTCGGCACCGATGTCTGGCACAGTGACGAGACCTTCCGGGAAGACCCGCCGATGGCGACCTGCCTCCGGGCTCTGGATGTCCCCAAGGTTGGCGGCGACACGATGTTCGCCAGCATGACCGCAGCCTATGAAGGACTTCCGGATCGGATGAGGCATTTCATCACGGGTCTTGAGGCGATTCACGATCTGGGCCCGTTTAAGCGGCTATTTCCTGACACGCCGGAAGGACAGAAGCAGCTTCGTCATTTTCAGGTGCGGTACCCGGATGCGACCCATCCCGTGGTGCGGGAACATCCGGTGACCGGCAAACTTTCAATTTTCGTCAATCCACAGTTTACGATCCGAATTAAAGGAATGACGGAAAACGAAAGCCAGCCGCTTCTTCGACAGCTGTTTGATTTGGCCAAAGTCCCCGAATACCAATATCGGCACCACTGGTACAACGACACGATGATCATTTGGGATAATCGCTCAGTGCAGCATTATGCAGTCCATGATTATTGGCCGCAGAAGCGCTATATGGAGCGGGTGACCGTCGCCGGTGACAAGACGTTTGGGCCGGTGGATGCGGACGCTGAGGACTCGGTCAAGAGCCGCAAAAATCCGGTGCCGGAAGGGCAGGATAATTTTGGCGGTCATGCGCCCAAACGGCCCCATGAGCGGGACGGCGCTAAGATTATCGACTAAGTACCGAACTTCAGATCGAATTCGGCTTCTTCGGATTTGAGGATATCGTTGACGCGGGGCAGGACTTGCTCCGCCATCAATTCCATGGACCGTTTGCCGAGTTTCTCATCGGCCCAGTCCAGCCCGGTATAAATCAGATTACCGAACGGGCCGATCTCTTCGCGGAGCGCCATGATCTGATCTACGACACTGTCGACCGAGCCGGCGATGACTTGCGTGTCCAACGACTGTTGCACAGTGATTTCTTCTTCAGGCTGGTCCGGATAGGTGCCGAATAGTTCCAGCCGCCCGCCGCCGGCCAGCTTTGCCATCAAGTTCGAGAAATAAAATCCGTAAGGTCCGTCTACGCTGCGGGCATATTTCTGTGCGGTAGCGTCATCGTCGGCGACGAAAATGCACTTGGCGACGCGCCAGCCTCTCGGGTCTTCGGGCTTGCCGCTGTTGGCGAGGCCTTCAAGATACTTGGGCAAATGGGTTTTTACCCAATGGGCCTGTACGTATTGGCAGGAAATCGGGTGCCAGTCCCGCTCCGCCGCCAGGGTGATGCCGTGGGAGTAAGGGGCCAGCGCGGTGACCACGACCGGCGGGTGAGGATTGTGCAGAGGCTTCGGCGCAATGCCCTGGCCGATGGCCGCATTGTAGGTGATCTCCGTGCTGCCGCTGTTAAACTCGCCCTGCAGGTTATAGGGCGCGTCGCCCCACCAAAGTTCCATGATGTGATCGAATACTTCGACCATTTTCATGTTCCGGTCCAAATCCCGGTTGCCGAACATCTCCACATCGGAGGGCTGGCCGCCCGGCCCGATGCCCCAGATGAAGCGGCCGTTCAGCATCTGATCCATCATGGCGACATGCCCGGCGACCATGGCGGGGTGGTAGACCGGGAGATTGACCACGCCGCTGCCCAGCTTGATGTCTTTGGTCACCGGGGCCAGCCGCGCCAGGAACATGAGGCACGATGTGATGGGCTCGGCCGTGTCGGTGAAATGTTCACCGACGAAGGCTTCTTTGTAGCCAAGCCGGTCCGCCATGATGACGGACTCGATATCCTCGTTCAGGACGTCCTGGTAGTTGCGGTCCAGGGGATGAACGGGCTGAATAAAATATGAAAGATCCACGTTACCCTCCTCTCGCCATACTATGGGCTGAGGCCCGGCTGTCCAACAATAAGACGGAGATTATTCGGTGACGTTGACGACGGGTACGGCAAAGATATCGCCGGCGTTGCGAACCGTTTTGATCCATTGCGGCGACTTGGGATCGGGCTCGATCTTGCGGCGCAGCCGGGTAATGCGGATATCCACACTGCGGTCATACGCTGGGGTGTCGTTGTTATAGGCGAACTCCAGAATTTGGTCCCGCGATAGGACGCGGTTTGGATGTTCCACAAAGACCTTCAGGAAGTCGAATTCACCACTGGTAATCTAGACCACTTTATTATCCGGATTAGTGAGTTCCCGCCGGTTTATAACCGGGGGCCAGCCGTCGAATTCGTATATCCCGCCCTTTTCGCCGGTAATCTCCGACGAGGAACTGCTGCGACGGAGAACACTTCGCACCCGGGCAACCAGTTCGCGGGGTTCAAACGGCTTGGTCAGATAGTCGTCGGCGCCCAGTTCCAGGCCGACAACCTTCTCTGTCGTCTCGGTACGGCCGCCCAAGATTATCACCCCGGCTTTAGATAGGCTTTTGACAGAGCGGGTAAGTTCCAGCCCGTCCATGTCCGGCAGACCCAGGTCGACAATGATCAAATCAATGTTGCCGCGGCCCAACACCCTCATGCCTTCGGCCGCGCTATTGGCGATAATCGGCTGAAATCCATTGGACTCCAGCGTATCCGCAACCACCTCGCAGACCGAGGGGTCGTCGTCGATAACCAGAACTAAATTGCTTTCGATCATCTACCAGCCTTGAAAACAACGAACAGCGTGTCGGCAACCGCCGATCCGCAGATTGCCCATTGAATAGATCCATCGCGTTGAAATCTATTCTTTCCAAGGAGCATTACCCGGAGCTGAAAATATGAAATATTTGTTATACTATGACCCACTGGACCCATCTACTTGAACACAAAGCCGCAATATAAGTACATTGGTTATTGTCGGGGATTTAAGCTGCGGCCTGTAGCAACGTACCGGAAAACTATAATTTGGAAATCTGATTTGGCTATTGAGGATTGAAGGCTCCATGGCATCAAATAATCGTGAAATATTGCCGGAAATAGGCGGAATCGTGCATTTGGAGCATTTCAACTTCGAAATGCTCGAACACGAATGGGCGACACTGTTCTTTATGAACGGCTTGGGCCTGACCCGTGATCCCTATAAACGGACCGACGAAACCAATATGGGCGTGAATATTGGCTTGCAGCAGTTTCATTTGCCGCGCCGTGGCCGGGAGACCCCGCCATTCATCGGTGAGATTGGCCTGATGGTCCCCGGTGTGCTGGTCGTCGAGGCGCGCCTGGAACGCCTGGCCAATCTCGGCAAGTTTGACGGATCGGCCTACGAAATTCTCGAGAGCTCGGAAGAGGAGCTTCTGGTGCGGAGCCCCTGGGGGGTTGTCATCCGGCTGCTGGAGGCGGGGAGCGTGCCGTTCTCCAAGCCGTTGGGCCTGGTCTATGTGGATATTCCGGTGGAGCCGGGGCAGGCGAAGCCGCTCAACGATTTTTACAAGAAAGTCATGGCCGCGCCGGCACAGGTCAAGAAGGTGGACGGCAAAACCACCGCCATCGTCAACATGGGACCCTTTCAGGTGGCTCGGTTCCGGGAGTGCGAACTTCCCGACTACAATCTGTATGATTTCCACATTGCCTATTACGTCACCCACTACAATGCCGTTCGGGAAAAGGCGATTAAGGCCAATACGCTGATTGGCGACGGCGTGGGCCAACTCTTCTTCTGCCGGGGGCCATTTGATCCCAAGACAGGAAAGCCGATCCTGGATTTCGTCCAAGAGGTACGTAGCATTTATCACCCTGATTTCATGCGCCCCCTGGTCAATCGCTGGCCGATCGTCGACGAGCCGTTTTCCCAACAGGGGGATATCCTGCGCGATCTGGCGGCGCAGGGGCTGGATATTCCGCAGTAGACCGTCCCGGCGCTAAACTTGATTCCCGGCGGGTAATCATCATCTAATAGTCATATGCTGAGCTGGGTATTCGGAAACAAGAAGAAGCGCCGCAAAAAGCCGGGCATAGGCTCCAAGCCGGCCTACGAGGTCGCGCGGGAAATTGCCGGCAGCGGCTCTGATGAGGAACGCAAGAAGCTTGCGGCCCACCAGGACCTTGAACCCGAAATCCTGTATTTCTTCTCGACCGATGAGGAACCCGAGGTTCGCCGTGAAGTGGCGGAGAATGTGGGCACACCGCTACAGGCCGACCTTATCCTGTCCAAAGACAGTGACGAAGAGGTTCGCGCCGAGCTGGCCCACAAAATCGGCCGCATTATTCCCGAACTCAGCCCCGACGAGAATGAAAAAGTCACCGAGATGGCGCTCGAGGTGCTGGATGTGCTGGCCAATGACGAACTGCCCCGCATCCGCGCGATCATACCGGAGGAGCTAAAGAAAGCCTCGAACGTTCCCCACGACATCGTATTCCGGCTCGCTGAAGACCTGGAGGAAATCGTCTCGGTCCGTGCTGGAGTGCTCACCGCTGCTGAACGAGCGGGATCTGCTGGAAATTATTGCCCGCGGGTTGAAAAGCCACGCTCTGGTGGCGGTTGCCCGGCGTAAATCCGTCACTGAGCCGGTTATCGATGCGATCGTGGAAACCGGCAACGGGTAAGCGGTCAATGCCGTTTTGGAAAACCAGTCATCTCGCATCAGTGACAAGACCTTTGATCATATCGCCGAAGAAGCGGAGGGGCGAAAGGAATGGCACAACGCCATGGTTTATCGCGATGACCTGCCGCTCAAAACCGTCATGCGGATCGCCAGTTTTGTCAGCGCGGCGCTCACCGAAGCCCTGATCAGCCGCAACAAGGACGACAAGAAGCTGGTGGAGCATCTGCGCAAAACTGTGCGGCAACGGATCGAGCGGGGTGAGCTGGAAACAAAAGAAGAAGAGGATGGTCGACTGACAGCCTTCGAGCAGGCGAAGGCCGATTTCAACAGCGGGGTCCTGACCGAGGAACGAATCCTACAAACGGCCAAGGATGGAGAGAACGCCTATATCCGCTACGCGCTGCATTTTTTGTCCGACATACCGCGTGATACCGTCGCCAAGATCATCAATACAGCAAGCGCGAAGGCGATCACGGCCGTGAGCTGGAAGGCCGGGCTGGCGATGGAGACTGCGGTGGAACTGCAAAAGGCGCTGGGAAATGTCTCTTCAAGCAACTTGATCAGGCCGACATCAAGCGGCGACTACCCGATCGGCGAAGACGACCTCGAATGGTACTTGGAGAGTTTCTTCTAGAGCTCTCCCGGCGATGCAGCCAAACCGGACCGGCTATTGCTGCATCGGCTTGAAAGTGTCGGCTAGGGCCTCGGCTTTTTTCTTGATATCCGCGGAGACTTTGCTCGCCAGCGACTGGCGGTTGATCTTCGCTTGGGGATGTCCAGCGCGCGCCGCCAAGGTCAGCCACTTTAGCGCCTCGGTGTCGTCCTTGGCGATGCCTTCGCCTCGGGCCAGACGGACGCCGATATGATTTTGCGCCTTGGCGTAGCCTTGTTTGGCCGCTGCCGTGAACCAATCCGCCGCCGCCTTGATATCTCTACCGACACCGGCGCCGTCTCGGTACATCTTTCCGAGATTGTAATGCGCCTGCTCAATGCCCGATTTGGCCGCCAAGTGAATCCATTTGAAGGCTTCGCCGGCGTCAGTCGCTACGCCCAAGCCGCTAAGATACATTTTGCCGAGGGAATACTGAGACCGGGCGACACCCTGCTCCACAGCGCCCTTGAGCAATTTCACGGCGGCATTGAGATCCCGTTCAAGCTCTAGGCCATACAGGAACGCAAAACCCAGATTGTATTGGGCGAGTTTGTGACCTTTTTCGGAAGACTTTTTCCACCATTCGAGAGCCGTTTGTCGGTTTTCCTCGACGCCTCGTACTTCATCATACATGTTGCCCAAATTGAACTGCGCCCGGGCATCACCTTGTTCGGCGAGGCCGCGCCAATTGCTCAAAGCGGTGGCGAAATCACCCTTCTGATAGGCCTTCCACCCGTCCTCGAAATCGGCCAGGGCGGGATTGCTTCCCAGGATCAGTGCGACGGCAACCAACGCTGCGGCGAAACCCGTTTTTATCGCTGCCAGTATCCTCATAATAGTCATTCCTTTGCCTAACATCGATTCGGTCCTCATCCACCTATTGCAGAGAATTTGGACACTTACAATCTCAGCATCTCGATCAATCCGTTTACCCCATCCCGCCGTATCACAGCGGCAAATTCCGACCTTTGTGTGGCAACCATGCTGACGCCGGACACCATCACATCCAGGATGCAGTGTTGGCTGTTCTTTTCGCGCACCCGCCAGCCGGCCAGAACTTCAGGCCCACTCGGCCGGGAAATCTTGTAGGAAACCAGGATAACCTTGCGCTTCCCGACTTCCTTGGTGCCGACCACGGTAAACTGCTGGCCTGAATAACCGCCAAGCCGCCAGGAATAGGTCCGAAGCACGAAATCTTTGAACAAGCCCTGATAATGTTCCTTTTGATCGGGGCTGGATTTTTTCCAGGCCCGCCCCATCACGAAACGGCCGATGATCCCAAAGTCGAAACTGTTGGACAGCAGCGCGCGGACGTTCCTTTCCTTCTCCTCCAAGCTCACGCCATCAGCGCTGAGGACTTGGAGCGCCTTATTGCTGAGATCATTGATGAATTTGGTTGCACCGTCGGCGCTGGTCGCTGACGCCTGTACGGGCGAAAACAACAGAAATGCGGCAAGTATGCTGATACAAAACCGGTGTTTCTCGGCCTTATCGACTCCTACTGTATGCGGCCTTGGTCGTTGTTGGCCGGATAATGTTGTCTCCAGTTCGGCCCGGATATTTGGGCCGGTTCGCTTCCCGAGAGCATTTTTGATTGGCGCGCATAGTATCAGCGCCGAATTACACCTACAATTACTCTGCGGCTGTCTGAACCGACGCGCCGGCTCCCCCTTTTTGCAGCAGGTCTATCAGTTCATCCGTGCTGTAAACATCGCCGAAGACCTGGGCGATGGCGCCCAGTGTCGCCGTATGTTCCTCGTCCGTCGGGGCGGCGTTTCCGTCCGACACGAGCAGGACCTTATAGTCCAGCATCATGGCGTCGCGGGCGGAGGATTCGCAGCACACGTTGGTCAGCGTGCCAACGATCAGCACCGTGTCGATGCCTTGATCTTTGAGCACTTCGACAATATTGGAGGACCCCTGTACGAAGGCGCTGTAGCGGGATTTCTCCACATAAAGATCGCCGTTCTGGGCGTCTAGGTCCGGCCACAAGGATTGGCCTTCGGAGTCCCGGGACAGCCATTCCAGCATCTTGCTCGCCCGCTCCGGCCGGCTGATGGCGGAATAAAAGACCGACCAGTCTTCTTTCACCTGCTCCGAGTGGGTCATCTGCACCCAGACGACCCGGCCGCCGGTATCGCGGGTCGCCTCGGCCAATTTGTTGATGTTCGGTACGATTTCGCGGGCGACCGGGACCTCCGCCGGGGCGCCCTCCTGCATGAACACGTTCTGCATATCGATCACGACCAACGCTGTTTTGGAGGGATCAATCTCCTCGATCGCGTGGAGCCGGCCGCGGCGGCGCAAGCAGCCGTCAATGGCGTATTGAGGTAAGTCGGTGGGATGCATGGTCTCAAGCCTCCGTCAGGTAACTCTGTTGGCCGAATCGTAGCACACTATTCGATCCAATTTGAATGCCGGATTCTCATCGCGACTCCATCGCATATTGTTCCGGCGTTCCTGTTTGTTAGACTGATCCCAACTGAATTCGCGAATGGGTGCCGGGATGGACAAACCTCTCAAAATTAATGTGATCGGCGGCGGGCCGGGCGGGCTCTATTTCTCGCTCCTGATGAAGCTGGCGGATCCGCGCCACAACATCACGGTGTATGAACGTAATCGCTCCGACGACACGTTCGGCTTTGGCGTCGTGTTCTCCGACGAGACCCTGGAAAACTTCATGGGGCAGGACGCCAAGACCTATCAGGAAATCCGCAACGCCTTCGCCTATTGGGACACAATCGAGGTGCGCTATCGCGGAGAAAGTATCCGTTCCGGCGGGCATGGCTTCGCCGGCATGTGGCGTATGAAGCTCTTGAACATCCTGCAGAGCCGTTGCGCCGAAGAAGGGGTGAAAATCAATTACGAGACCGACATCGACGATATCGAGGCCTATCGCGATGCCGATCTGGTACTGGGCTCGGACGGGGTGAACAGCCTAGTCCGCGAGACCTACAAAGACACGTTCAAGCCGACCATCGATTTCCGCAAGACCAAGTTTGTCTGGCTGGGCACCACCCAGCGATTCGATGCGTTCACCTTTATCTTCAAGAACAACGAGCACGGCTGGTTCTATAACCACGCCTACCAATATGGTCAGGGGCAAGGACAGGCGTCCTCCACCTGGATTTTAGAAACCCACGAGGATACGTGGCAGAATGCCGGGTTCGATAAGGCAAGCGAGGAAGACACGCTGGCTTATTTCGAGGATTTCTTTGCCGAGGAGTTGGACGGCCACAAGCTGCTTTCCAACAAATCCATCTGGCGGAACTTCCCCGTGGTCAGCAACGAGACCTGGCATCACGAGAACGTGGTGCTGATCGGCGATGCCTGCCACACGGCGCAGTTCTCCATCGGCTCCGGCACCAAGATTGCCATGGAAGGGGCGATCGCGTTGGCGCAAAGCTTGAAGGAAGAGAAAACTGTGCCGGCCGCGCTGGACGCCTATCAGGACAAGCGGTTTATGGAAATCGCCCGGCTGCAGCGGACGGCGCTGGTGAGCCTGCAATGGTACGAGAACGCGCGGCGCTTCAACGGCATGACCGCGCCCCAGTATGCCTTCAATTTCCTGAGCCGCTCGAAAAGTGTGACCTACGAAAATCTCGGGCTCCGTGATCCCGACTACGGTAAGGCGGTAGACCACTGGTTTGCCGATATCGTCCGGGAACAGGAAGGTGTGGACATCCCGAAGGATAATCCGCCCAAGCCTATGTTCCTGCCGTTCCACATCGGCAACATGATGGTGCAGAACCGGGTTGTGGTCTCGCCTATGTGCCAGTACTCCGCCGACGACGGCACGCCCTCCGACTGGCACATGGTGCACCTGGGTGGCTTCGGCGTTGGTGGCGCGGGCCTCGTGTTCACGGAAATGACCAACGTTTCGGCGGACGGCCGCATCTCGCCCGGCTGCGCCGGCATGTACAAGGACGAGCACGTCCCGGCTTGGAAGAAAATCGTCGACTTCGTCCACGCCAATTCCAACGCAAAGATCGGTATGCAGTTGGCCCACGCCGGGCGCAAAGGCTCTACCAAGCCGGGCTGGGAAGGGGCTGATCTGCCACTGGATGAAGGCCGCTGGCAGCTCGTCTCAGCCTCCGCCATTCCCTACAAGCCGGATGGCCAGGTGCCGAAGGAAATGGACCGGGCGGACATGGACACGGTGCGGGACAACTTCGCCGCCGCCGCCAAACGTGCGGATGAGGCGGGCTTCGACATCATCGAAGTTCACATGGCCCACGGATATTTGCTGTCGTCGTTCATCACGCCGCTCTCCAACGTGCGGGCGGATGAGTATGGCGGCTCATTGGAGAACCGGATGCGCTTCCCGCTGGAGGTGCTGGATGCGGTGCGCGCCGCCTGGCCGGCGGACAAACCGATCTCGGTTCGCATTTCCGCCAGCGATTGGGTGGAAGGCGCCGGCATTGACGGCGATGATGCGGTCGAAATTGCCAAAATGCTGAAGGCCTACGGTGCGGACATCATCGATGTGTCGGCGGGTCAGACCACACCCGACGCCAAACCGATCTATGGCCGGATGTTCCAGACCGGCTTTTCCGAACAGGTGCGCCTGGAAGCGGACGTGCCCACTATTACCGTCGGCAATATCACCACGCCGGATCAGGTGAACACCATCCTGGCCTCGGGCCGGGCGGACATGGTGGCGTTGGCCCGGCTGCACCTGAGCGACCCGCACTTTACGTTACGGGCGGCGGCGCACTACGGCTATGAGATGCAGACCTGGCCCAAACAGTATCTGCGCGGCAAGGCCCAAGCGGAAAGCCTGGCGGCGGCGGAGAACGAACGGTTGCAGGAACTGCTGATCGCCAACAAGCCGCAATCCCATAGCGACGCGATTAAAAAGGAAGCGGCGGAGTAGTGGCAGGGATTAGCCGTCCTCGGCGGCGGCCATGACCTGGCCGGCGATGACCAGCTTGAGGATTTCCGTGGTGCCTTCGTAGATGCGGAGCGCGCGGATTTCCCGGTAGAGCCGTTCCACAGTCTCTCCCGAGACCACGCCCTGGCCGCCGAAGATTTGCACCGCCTGATCGATCACTTCCTGAGCGCTCTCCGTGGCGAACATTTTAGCCATGCCGGATTCGCGGGTGACCCGGGCCTCCTGCACATCCTTCACCCAGGCCGAGCGATAGACCAAGAGCGCCGTCGCGTCGATCTTCACCGCCATGTCGGCGATCTTCTCCTGGATCAATTGAAAGTCGCCGATGGGCTGGCCGAAGGCCTCACGGGATTTGGAACGGCTTATCGCCTCATCCATGGCGCGGCGGGCGAACCCCAACGCGGCGCCGCCGACCGAGGTCCGGAACGTGTCCAGGGTGGTCATGGCGATCTTGAAGCCGTCGCCGGGATTGCCCAGCATCGCCGTCGCCGGAATTCGGCAATTATCGAAGGTGAGTGTGCCGAGCGGATGGGGCGCGATCACATTGATCCGCTCGCTGACGCTCATGCCCGCTGTGTCCGCGTCCACCACGAAGGCGGAGATGCCTTTGGCGCCGGGCGCTTCACCGGTCCGCGCGAACAGCACGTATTGATCGGCGATCCCGGCGTTGGAAATCCAGGTCTTGGTTCCGTTGATCACATATTCGTTGCCATCGGCTTCCGCCGTCGTCCGCATGGCGGCCACGTCCGAGCCGCCTTCCGGTTCCGAGATGGCGAAAGCGGCGATCTTCTCGCCCGACGCGACGGCCGGCAGATAGACCTGCTTCTGCTCCTCCGAGCCGAAATAGGTGATGGAGCCGGAGCCTAATCCCTGCATAGTGAAGCAAAACTCCGCTAGGCCGGAGTAATAGCCCATGCTTTCCCGGGTGAGCGCGATGGTTCGCACGTCAATCTTGTCGAGCGCACCGCCATAAGCCGCCGGCACGCAGTATTTCAGCCAGCCGGCGACGCCCAGCATTTTCACGAAGTTGCGGCTCATCTCATCCAATGACGCAATGTCGCGGGGCTCCTCATGTTCGATCGGGCCCAGGTTCTCCTTCGCCCATTTCCCGACGGCCGCCGCGTGGGCCCGGTGATGGTCTTCGAAGAACGGCCAGTCAAGATAGGTGGAATCAGGCATCAGTTCATCACCGCGCCGCCAGCCACCACAATGGCCTGTCCGGTAATGGAAGCCGATGACGGTAGGCAAATCCAGGCGACGGTCTCCGCCACTTCTTCCGGCGCGACCATGCGGCCCATGGGGCTCATATTGTCAATTTCAGACTGAATTTCATCTCGGTCTCGGCCGGTCTTGCCGACAATGGAATCGACCGCGTCGGAAACCAGGTCCGTGTCCGTATAGCCGGGGCAGATCGCGTTCACGGTAATCCCGGTTTTGACCGCTTCCAGGGCGAGGGTGCGGGTGAGGCCGATCACCCCATGCTTAGACGCGCAATAGGCGGCGATATAGGGATAGCCGCGTAAGCCGACGGTCGAGGAAATGTTGACGATCCGGCCATAGCCCGCCTCCCGCATGGTCCCATAGACCTGCTTGGTGCACAGATAAGTGCCGGTGAGATTGAGCCCGATGGTCTGGTTCCAGAACTCCGTGTCCATCCGGTGGAACGGCGCGCTTTTGCCGATGCCTGCATTGTTGATCAGGATGTTCACCGGGCCCAGCTTCTCGGCAGCGGCGGCGAAGCATTTCTCCACATCAGCCTCCGACGACATATCGCCGGTGGCGGTAAATACTTCGACCCCTTCGTGGACCCGAAGGGCTCCCGCCTGATCATTCAGCGTGCCTTCGGTCCGACCGGTAAGGCTGATATTCGCGCCCAGCTTGGCCAGGGTGTTGGAGATGGCGGCGCCGATGCCGCGGGAGCCGCCGGTGATCAGCGCATGCTGACCCTTCAGCGGCTTCTCGGAAAACATGTTTCCGGTGATTTTTGCCTGGTTTGTCATGGACCCACTATTCCCGAGCGCCCCATTCGAGGCAAGGCCAAATGGGGCTGCATTGTGTTTCCGCGCCCCATAGGCTTAGCTTGCGGGAATATGAAAATGGGGAGGGGCGACGTGGCCGACATATTGGTTCTTTTTAGCAGCGTCACCGGGGTGACCTACCGGCTGGCCGAAGCCATGGGCGAGGGCATAGACAGTGTCGAGGGCTGCACCGCCAATCTCCGCCGTGTGCCCGACATTGAAGGCTGGGAAGAAGTCTATGGCGGCAAGGACATGGCCGAAACCCGCGCCGCCTTCGCCCATATCCCCGAGGCGCAAGTGGACGATCTGATTATACATGACGGGATTGCGGTCGGCACGCAGTTGAACTACGGCAACCACTCCACGGCGCTCCGGTTCTTTTTCGACCGGGCCGGCAAATATTGGATGGGCGGAGATTTGGTGGGTAAACCCGGCACCGTGTTCTGCGGCGGCGGGGCCGGCAACGGCCGGGAGGCCGCCATGCTGTCGCTTTGGTATATGTTTGCGTCCTTTGGCCTGACCATCATGCCACTCAGCATGCGGGCCAAGCCGGTGACGCCCAAGGACGAGGTGTTCGGGGCGACCAATTTCGGTGCGGCCTCCATCGCCAGCGGACCCGGCGACCGGCCATCGGAGGCGGAACTCGCCGCCGCCCGCATTCAGGGTGAAGCGTTCGCCGAGTTGACCCTTAAACTGACGTCATAACGGCGTCGAAGGCGAGCAAAAGAAACACCACGCAGCCGATCCCCAGCGCCACCGTCAGTAGCGCGTTGGACTGGTAATCCCCGGTCTGGGTGACCACGGACGTGTCCGCCGCCTGGGTGCGGAACTTCCAGCAGCCAACGCCGCAGGCAAGGGCGATGATCAGAAAGAGGATGGCGAACATTCGGCCTCCGGACTACTCCCCCGTTTCCAGGATCTCGTCGATGGTGACCACGCGGCGTTCATTGGCGGATTTGACGCCGGCGCGGATCACGGCCAGGGACCGGGATGCCCATTCGCCGCCCACTTCCGGCTCGTCGCCGGTGCGGACGCATTCGCCGAATTCTTCCATCTGCTCGGCCAATGTGTCGTTCATCTCGAAGTCCATCTTCTTGGCTTCCTTGTCGCCCTGCTCGAGATAGTACATGCCGTTGGTCAGGTCATAGAAGGCGGAGGCCTTCTTGCCGTAGATGTTCATCACATAGTTCTCACCGGCGGACGCATAGCAGGCGTTCAGGGTCGACAGCGCGCCACACTCATGACGCATGACCAGGCTGGCCACATCGGGGTTGTCGCCGGGGAGCGCCAATTGGGACAGCATGCCGGACACTTCGTTGATCGGACCCATCAGCATTTCCATCACATCCACATAGTGCGGGCCGATCTGCAGCATCACGCCGCCGGGCATGCCCTCGGCGGTGTAGCGCCAGTGGCCTTCCTCGAAAGCGCCGAGCCGGTCGCGGCTGATATTGGCTTCGGCGTTGACGATGAAACCGAAGTCGCCGTTCTTGATTTTCTCGTGGACCCAGCGGAACTGCACTTCCCGGCGGCGCTGAAAGCCGATGGAGAGTTTGACGCCGGCGTCCCGGCAAATTTTGGTGATCTCCATCCCCTCGCCGACGGAGTTGGCGATGGGCTTGTCCAGAAACACATGCTTGCCGGCCTCGGCTGCCTGCTTGGTGGTTTCCAGGTGTACGTTATTGGGCGTGGTGTTGATGATCCCTTGAATCGAGTCGTCCTCCAGGATTTCCTCGTAGCTGGACGCCGCGGCGCAATTGTACTTCTCGGCGAAGGCGTTGCGCTTGTCCTTGGACCGGGTGTAGCAGGACACGATCTCAATGCCGTTGGCCCGGCCCGTGGCGTCCGCCAGGACATCCGACCACCAGCCCATGCCCAGTGAAGCAACGCGTACAGTATCTGAACTCATATCAATCTCTCCGTATTAGAAAATCTATCCGCCGTCTGAAGGCGGTGAACCTTGTTGTTGTGCCTGCCGGCTTTTGTACTCCGCCCAGAAGGACCACGCCACCGAAGCGGCTGCCAGACAGAGGAAAAACAGGCTGAATGGATGGGTGAAAAAGATGGTTACGTCGTTCTTCGAGGCGATAAGGGAGACCCGAAGATGTTCCTCAAGCTGACGGCCCAGTACCATGGCCAGCAGCAGCGGGATGATCGGCATGTTGAGCCAGCGCATGGCCAGGCCAAGGAGCCCGAAGCTGAACATGACATAGACATCGAAGAAGTTGTTGCGGAGCGCATAGCTACCGATCACGCAGAGGATCGCGATGGTCGGCATCAGAAACGCCTTGGGGATGGACAGCACCTTCACCAGCAGCCGCAGCCCGATCAGCGCGATGATGATGTTGAAGATGTTCGCCCAGAAGAGGGAGAAGATCAGGCCATAGGCGAATTCGCCGTTCTCGACGAACAGCATCGGCCCCGGCGCCAGTCCGTGGATCAGCAATGCGCCGATCAGGATGGCAGTCACGGGATCGCCGGGTATGCCCAGGGTCATCATCGGGATCAACGCACCGCCCGTCACCGCATTGTTGGCCGCTTCGGGGGCGGCAATGCCCTGGGGTGATCCTTGGCCGTATTCATCGGGCTTTTTGCTCAGCCGGCGGGAATAGTCGTAGCTGATGAAGGCGGCGATCGGGCCGCCCGCGCCTGGCAGGATGCCTAAGAAAGAGCCGACCACACCGCCGATGGAGACGGGCAGGCGCATCAGTTTCACATCCGATAAGCTCGGCAACACGTTCTTGATCTTGGCAGCGCTCTTTGCGGCCGCGCCGGACTTTGCCATCTCAGCGAAGTTCTCAACCAGTTGCGGCACCGCGAACAGACCGATCAACGCGGTCAGAAAGTGCACGCCGGCGATCAGGTTCACTTCATCGAAGGTAAATCGATGGGTGCCCATCATCGGGTCCTGACCGACGGTGACAATGGCCAGACCGATGGCCGCCGACAGGAAACCTTTGATCAGGGATTTGGCGGCGAAACTGCAGATAATGGTCAGGCCGAAGAACACCAGGCTGAACAGGTCCGGAGACTGAAACTGCAGGGCGATATCCGCCAAGATCGGTGCTATGAAATAAAGACACAGGAAGCTCAACAGACCGCCGATGAAGCTGGCGGTGATGGCGATGCCCAGGGCCCGGCCGGCTTCGCCCCGTGAGGCCATCGGGTTGCCGTCGAGCGCCGTGGCCGAAGCCGAGGGCGTGCCGGGAATATTCAACAGGATGGCGGAGAAACTGCCGCCGGTCATGCCGCTGACATAGAGGCCCAACAATAGGGCGATGGAGATTTCCGGCGGCAGCACGAAGGTCAGGGGCAGGACGATAATGATCCCGGTGGAGATGGTCAGGCCGGGGATCATGCCGACGATCAGGCCGATCAGACAGCCTGCCGCGACGGCGAGGATCGTGCTGAATTGGCTGGCTTGGAAGAAGCCGTCGATGACGTCGGGACTCATCAGATTACTCCGTCCAAAATGCCGGCGGGCAATCTGATCTGAAACAATTCCTGGAAGATATAGAAAACGATGATCGAGATAAGGATGGAACCTGCGCCGATCCGAGCCGGCCGGCGCTCCCCGTAGAGAATCATCAGCCCGGCGAACAGCGGGATATTGGCGGCGACAAAACCCGCCATCGGAAGGGCCGTCAGATAGGCAAGCGCCAACGCCAGCGCGATACCCAGCCGTTTGCCGCTGACCCCCAAACTGCCTGGCACACTATTGTTAGCGATCGGCAGAAGGCCCTGGGCCAGGAGCGAGACCGAGAGGATCACCAGGCAGGTGGTGACCACCCATGGAAAGAATGACGGCTGGGTCGTGTTCTCGATGGCGCGTGTCGGCAGCTCCGCCGTCATTAACCCGTACCCGATGCTCAGGAGCAACAGGATGACGGCGGCGATCAGATTGCGGGTGCGCATACTGCTCATGGGAATTCCAGGAGCCTAAATTCAGATGTCCCGTCTTCGGGTGAAGACGGGACAACCAATAGAGTCTCAAGTCAGCGGTCTATTTTTTGGCCTTGGATTGATACATCCCGGCCTTTTTCATGATGCTGACGATGTTGGCGTTGGCCTTGGCCAATTTGACCCCAAACTCTTTCTGGCCCATCGGCTTCAGCGTCAGCTTGAGCTTTTTCATTCGGCTCGAAAACGCCTTGGAGTTGGCCGCCTTGATCATGGCCGCCTCCAGCTTGTCCTTGATGTCCTGCGGGGTGCCCTTTGCGACTGACAGGCCACGGAACAGATCGAACTCCATGTCCATGCCGAGCTCCTTGCCGGTCGGCACGTTCGGCGCGGCGGGGTCACGAGTGCCGCTGGAGATCGCCAGGAATTTCATCTTGCCCGACTTCACGAACTTGAGCGGCACAAAGAAAATATCTACCGCGGCGTCGGTTTCACCGCTGAGGATCATCTTGCGGCGATCCGGGGCTTTCACCGGCAGCATGATCGGCGTGCAGCCGGAGAGCTGGCTCATGGCGACACCGGCCAGGTGGGTGGCGCTGCCGAAACCGGCGAACGCGATCTTAAGGGTCTTCGGCTTTGCTTTGCACTCGTCCATGAAGTCTTTGAGACTGTTCCAGCGGGCGTCCGCCTTGACCACGAACGGAACCGGCTGTTCGGCGACCTGACCGATATGGTCCAGGGCGGTGTAATCGAACGGCACGTTGCCGATGTTGGTGGTCGTCAGGATGGACGTGGAGTTCCACGCGATGGTGTATCCGTCCGGCTTGGAGTTTTTGACATAAGTATAGGTGATAGCGCCGCCGCCGCCCGGCTTGTTGACGGGCACAACCGGCTGGCCGAGTTCGGCGCTCATCGCCTTGGCGATCATCCGGCCTTCGATATCGGCGCCGCCGCCGGCGCCAAACGGAATAACAAATTCAATGGATTTTTCCGGCCAGGCGGCATTGGCCTGTCCGGCCATCATCAGCGCGGCTGCTGCCGTGCCGAGAACGGCGGTTTTCAAGTGTTTCATTGCAGTTCTCCCTATTGTAAAGGTCTTCGCTTTCGACCTTGTAACAAGTTTTAAATCATTCCAGATTTGAATCAACCTTGATAGCTCGCGCCGATGGCTTCGACGGCGGCTTGGGCGATATCCTGGTCCTGCTGCCAGTCGCCGCCGCTGACGCCGATGCCGCCCACGCATTCCCCTTCGACAAAGATCGGGAAGCCGCCTTCCATGGCGGTCCAGCGTTCCGGCCCGGCGGCCAAAGTCAGGCCGATTGCGTGCAGCGTATCCAGGTCCTGGCCCTGCGCGCCCCGGGTCGTGGTCGGGCGGCGGTTGGACGACGAGGAAACGGCCTTGGTCGTCGATGAATGGACGGTATGGAATCGGCCGCCATCCATGCGTTCCAGCAGCATCATGTGCCCGCCGGCATCGACGATGGCGACGGTCGCCGGGATGCCGATCTCTTCTGCTTTGGCAATCGCGGCGGTCATCATTTTCTTGGCACCGGCATTGGTAAGGCGCGTGGCTTTGGCAAAATCCATACTAGTCTCCGAATACGTTGTTTAATTGTCATTTGTGGCGAAATCGGCGCTTCTCTTATCGGAGTGCCCGCCGATGTTCAAGGGCGCGACTTTATTTGAGGGAAATTCCGGTTTCGTCGGCCATTTAGATGACAAAACCGGAAAATTCGGCCGATTATCCACAGATTTCTCGATTTTTACCCAGGATTAGCGTATTGTTCAGGTAATCTATACCATATATAGTAAAGCCGCCGCGTGTCAGGTGGCAAATATAAGTATGCGCGATGTTGCGCATGAGGCCGTGAGCGGGAATAGGGGAACGTAGTTATGATGCCGATGGGCAGGCTCCAAACTTGCATGCGAACCGGGGTTCTGGTTCTCGCCGTCATCGCCTTATCAGGGTGTGATCTTCTCAGCAACGCGCGGTTTATGGACCGCTTTAAACGTACGCCGCAGCCGGTGGCCAGCACACCGTTCTCGGAACAGGGTATCGGCAAGCTTGCCAAGGGGGAATTGCTGCAGGCGCAGGCGTTGTTTGATCAGGCTCTGCAGAATAATCCCCGCGACGTACACGCGCTTCTCGGTAAGGGCCTCGTGTTCCAGCAAACCGGGCAACTTACGCAGGCGCGCGCCGCCTACGAGGCCGTGTTGGCGTTGCGCCCCGGTCCGTCCGAGAAACTGATCGTATTCAATATTCTGCAGCCCCAGTCCGTGCAGGAACTGGCGGGGCTTAACCTGGCGCTACTACAAAGCCAAGGTGTCTCCTCGTCGCTGACCCGTCCACAGGCCGATCCAAACGCCGGCCAGCAACAGCCCGGCATGATGGCGCCCGACCGTCCTCCGGCATCCATGGCGCAGCCGATGTCGCCAAACATGTCGCGCGCCGCCCCGACTGCCGCCTTAATCGGAACCGACGCTAATATCGTGGAGCGGTTTGAGACCTTGGCGAAGCTTCGGGACGAGGGGCTTGTCACCCACGACGAGTATAACGCCCGCCGGCAAGCCAACATCGGCGCGCTGTTGAACCATACCATGCCGCCGGGCGCCGCCGGTCTCGACCGGGCCGTGCCGTCGGCCACACAGATAAGCCAGCGTCTGCGTGCCATCGGCCGGGCGCTGGAACTCCGCGCCATCACCGTGCGTCAGCACAGCGCCGAACGGACGATGATCGTCGATGGCCTGATGCCGTCCAATCCGCCGAACCGGGCCAATCAGAAACCTGCGCCCAAGTCTTTGTTGGATGCAGCGGCTGAATTGCGCCGGGTGGAGACGTTGCAGGAGCGGGGTCTAATCACGCCGGAGGAAGCGGCCAAGGAGAAGGCCGCGATTGAAGAGCCGTTCAAAGCAAAGGCGCCACCGCCACCGCCAAAGGAAGCGCCGAAGAAGCTGGCTAAGTCAGATGCGATGCCTCAGCAAGCCGCAACTGTTGGGCCGCAACCGGCGGTGCATATTGCCTCCTTCCGGTCCCGCCAGGCGGCGAACCGAGGTTGGGCGCAGTTGAAGCGCGCGCACCGGGCGCTGGTCGGCAACTTTAAGTCAGAGATCACCCGGGTGAATCTGGGCCGGGGCAAAGGCGTGTTCTATCGCTTGCTTGTCGGCCCGGCGAAAAGCCAGGCGGATGCCCAGCGTATTTGCACCACCCTCAAACGCCGCCGGCAATACTGCGAACCGGCCTTCATGGCGGGGGGGTGATCGCCTCACCTGAATCGTCATGCCCGACCCGCGAAGCGCCTGTCGGATAGCTCCTGCGTCATCTTGAGATCCCCGAGAATTGCTGCGCAACCCGTGTATGACGGAATGAGGGGGCTGATCGCCTACCCAACCACCCCCGCGTCCTTAATCGCTGCAATCCGCGCGTAGTCATAGCCTAAGCCCTCCAGCACCTCGCGCGTGTGCTGACCCAGGGCAGGGGCGGGGGCGTTCGGCAGGTCGGGGGCTTCGGACAGGAACAAGGGCGAGCGGGCAAATTTAAATTCCCCCACTTCCGGATCATCGATGGGCATAAGGAGGCCGCGCGCCTTCACGTGGGGATCGGCGAACACGTCCTCGGCCCGGTTGACCGGACCGGTTGGCACGCCGATCTCGTTCAGCGTGTTGACCGCGTCTTCCCGTGTCATGCCCGAGAGCCAATCGTCGATGATCGGCTGGATGTAGCCGGCGTTGGCGGCCCGCGCCGTACCGTCCTTGTAGCGCTCGTCCGTGATCATGTCCGTGCGATCCATGGCGGTACAGAGCCGCTCCCAAATTATATTGTCGGGGACGTTGAGCGCGATGTAGCCATCGATGCATTGGAACGCACCTCGGGGAAACAGGTTCTTCGGTGCGCCCCGGCGCGGCGACTGCCCGGCCACTGAATGCAGCGCCACCATCGCTTCATTGAGCGACAGCATATTGTCGAACATGGCGGAGTCGACCAGCTGGCCGCGGCCTGTACGCTCCCGCATGAAAAGGGCCTGCATGATTCCGTAGGACGTGACCATGCCCGTATAGACATCGGCCATGCCGTAAATCGTCCAGGACGGCGGCTTATCGTCAAATCCCACCTGATGCATGATGCCGCTCATGGCCTCAGCAACAATGTCGAAGGCCGGGCGGTCGCTGTAAGGGCCGCGATAGCCGTCCAATTGCCCGAAGCCGGAGATCAGCGCCCAGATGAGCTTCGAGTGATCCTGGCTCAATGCTTCGTAGGTCAGTCCGATCTTTTTCATGGCGCCGGGCCGCAGGTTCTCCACCACCACGTCGGCGGTTTTGATCAGATCGCGCAGCACGTCCTGGCCCTCGGGCTTCTGCAGATCAAGAGCGAGGCTCTTCTTGTTGCGATTATAACCCATGAAGCCGGCGGCTTTTTTGACGCCGTCTTTCTCGGCAAAAGGCGGCATGGCCCGGCGCGGATCGCCTCGGTCCGGCCGTTCGATTTTGATGACCTCGGCCCCCGCGTCGGCCAGCAGCATCGTGCAGTAGGGCCCGGCCATATATTGTTCCAGGCCGATCACCCGGATGCCGTCGAGAGGGCGGGTCATGGGAGAGCTCCTAATCGCCGATCCATTCGACCAGCGTGCTCTCGCCCATGCCGACGCCGACGCAGAGTGTGGCCAGGCCAAAGAATGGCCGGGGCATGTCGGCGGCCCGGCGTTTCATCTCGTGCATCAGGGTCACCAGGATGCGGGCGCCGGAGCACCCCGTCGGGTGGCCGAGCGCGATCGCGCCGCCGTTGACGTTGGTATTGTCGTGGCTGAGACCCAGCCGGCGCATGCAGCCGATGGCCTGGGCGGCGAAGGCTTCGTTGAGTTCCACCAGACCGATATCCTCAATCTTTAGGTTGAACCGGTCCAGGAGTTTCTCCGTCGCCGGCACCGGGCCATAGCCGAAGTAGCGCGGGTCGGTCCCGGCCGAGGCCGAGCCCATCCAGCGCAGCAGGGGCTTTTTGCCCATAGCCTCGGCTTTCTCCCGGCTGCACATCAGAAGCGCCGCCGCGCCGTCATTGATGCCGCTGGAATTACCGGCGGTGACGGAGCCGTCTTTCTTGAACGCCGGGCGCAGTCTACCGAGATCATCCATGTTGATGGCGATATCCAGATGGCCGTTGCTCCGGGTGTAGCGGGGGTGCTCGTCCGTATCGATCAGGATCGGATCGCCCCGGCGTTGCGGCACGCCGACGGGGATAATCTCGTCCTTGAACTTGCCGGCATTGATGGCGGCGACGGCGCGGGAGTGGCTTTCTAGCGCGAAGGCGTCTTGCTCTTCCCGGCTGATCTGCATCTCTTCCGCGATCAATTCCGCCCCTTCGCCGAGGGAAATGATCGGATACATTTCGTCCAGCTTTGGGTTCTCATAACGCCAGCCGACCGTGGTGTCGTAGACCTTGGCCGGCGCGGTGGTCGGTGTCTTGTCGGGCTTGGGCATGGACCAAGGCGCGCGGCTCATGCTTTCGACGCCGCTGCCGATATAGAGAGAACCTTCGTCGGCCAGGACCGACCGCGCCGCCAGATTGACCGCGCCCAAGGCCGACGAACAATTTCGGTTCACCGTGATGCCGGGCACTTCCTGCGGGAAGCCGGCCAGCAACAAAGACATGCGCGCCACGTCTCGGTTGTCTTCACCGGCCTGATTGCCGCAGCCGGCGAACACTTCGTCCAGCTCCGCCGGGTCGATGCCTGTGCGCTCCGCCAACGCCTTATATGTGTAGGACAACAGATCGTCTGGGCGGACCGACGACAGCCCGCCGCCGAATTTGCCGATGGGCGTCCGCACCCCGTCGATGATCACAACCTCGGTCATGGAAGTCTCTCCGTCAGTGTTTCGAGGGACATTATTAAATGAGACGGCGCGTGGAAAGGGGAGACGTTGTCTCCTATACCGTCGCGCGCGGACCGGCCGATAGGCCGTGATCCGCGTACCTATGTTGAAATGAAGATGGGTCCACCGGTCGAGCCCGTGGATGACGAGGAGGTGGTGCCTGTCGGGCTATTTAGGCGGAAGCGGACCTTCCGGCTCCATCATCACCGCCGGCTGGTTGAACGCCGTCGGCGTGGAGGCGGGCTGGGCCACGGGCTGCGGGACGGGGCTGCCGCCCTTGGGCGAGACGGTCATATCGACCAGTGCCTTGTCCAGATTAAGCGGTGTGCCGGGCTGGATCTGAATGGTCATGACACGGCCGTCCCGGTCGTAGGTCATGAAACTGGTGGCGGCGCGGACCGAGGCGATCTCCTGCCAGCCGTATTCCGGCATGCGCTGTTTGAAGAAGTCGAAGATGCGGGCGGCGTGGGTGCTGCTCTGGATGGACAGCCGGCCGATCCAGCCCTGAGGTGCGCCGAACACCACGGTCCGGTCCATGTCCATTTTCGATTCACCGGGAATGGGCACGTCGGTAAACTCGGCAAAGTTCTGCTGCTTGACCGGCTGGCCGTCATTACGGCTGACCGGCGTCGGATCCAATCCGATCGATTGAACACAACCACTCAAAGTGACGAGAAGGCTCGCGCCAACGAGAGCGCCGGCTTTGCGTGAACGAATCCACATCTTTCAAATCCCCGGGAATTCCGTTCCGAATCGCTTGGAAAGCCTAGACATCGGACCGAAATTCGCTATTAAATCGACTCCGTGGACGCCCGGTTTTCCGGGCGAACCAGGGTAGGATGATCGGCTTTCGTAAAAAAAGTGCAAACTTTTTAAAAAAAGTGCGATTCACCGTTTGACAAGGTCACGAGAGGGGCGTACAACCCCGCTCCTCGGGCGCGACTTGTCGCGCTCATTTGTTCTCTAAAGCCTGGTCTTCCGGCGACGGTTAGGAAACTGGTGTCGGACGGCTTGGTTTGTGAGAACATGCTCTTTGACATTGTAGATATCGAAAGGGATGCGCAGGCGGCGGTTGTTCGCGGAGCGATTATCATATCGTTTGTCGAACACAACTTAAGTGCCGTATTGCGCATTCAAGTTTGTGCGTAATCAACGTACGTCAGTTTGATGTGAGACAGACGG
Organism: Rhodospirillaceae bacterium; assembly: GCA_038127535.1. Classification (GTDB taxonomy): domain Bacteria; phylum Pseudomonadota; class Alphaproteobacteria; order Rhodospirillales; family UBA2165; genus JAYPHU01. Next base: position 32,485 of record JAYPHU010000033.1, read on the forward strand.
CTCTTGTTTTTCCGGCCTTGAAGGCTTAGGCCCGATAGGAAGGAAATTTAACTTGAGAGTTTGATCCTGGCTCAGAGCGAACGCTGGCGGCATGCTTAACACATGCAAGTCGAACGAGAACCCAGGCTTCGGCCTGGCAGACAGTGGCGAACGGGTGAGTAACGCGTGGGAACCTGCCCTTTGGTGGGGAATAACGTTTGGAAACGAACGCTAATACCGCATACGCTCTACGGAGGAAAGGCTTCGGCCGCCGTTGGAGGGTCCCGCGTCCGATTAGCTAGTTGGTGAGGTAAAGGCTCACCAAGGCGACGATCGGTAGCTGGTCTGAGAGGATGATCAGCCACACTGGGACTGAGACACGGCCCAGACTCCTACGGGAGGCAGCAGTGGGGAATATTGGACAATGGGGGAAACCCTGATCCAGCAATGCCGCGTGAGTGAAGAAGGCCTTAGGGTTGTAAAGCTCTTTCAGCGGTGACGATGATGACGGTACCCGCAGAAGAAGCCCCGGCTAACTCCGTGCCAGCAGCCGCGGTAATACGGAGGGGGC
>JAYPHU010000034.1:0-15271 GCA_038127535.1 Rhodospirillaceae bacterium
GACTCGGGCCAGTTGCTGTCGGGCTCCTTCATGGATTACGCCATGCCCCGGGCCGACGACATGTGTCACTTCGAAATCAGCTCGAACCCGGTCCCGGCCAAGACTAACCCGCTTGGCATCAAAGGCGCGGGCGAGGCGGGCACCACCGGCGCCCTGCCGGCGGTGATGAACGCGGCCAATCACGCGCTGTCGTATCTGGGTATCCGGCATGTCGAAATGCCGCTGACGGCGGAGAAAGTCTGGCAGGCAATCCGCGCTGCAGGCTAGCCACAGCGGCGCAGTTGCGGGGCGCCGGCGTCGGAAAGCGCCGGACCATGAATCATCTGAGTTACATTGGCCCAGAATGCGGCCGCTTCACACATGGCGCACGGCCGCGAGGTGGAATACATCACCGCGCCGGATAGGCTGGTAGAGCCAAGCCGCCGGGCGGCGTCCCGAATGGCCATCATCTCCGCATGGGCTGATGGATCAACGTTGGTCACCACCTGACTGGGGCCAAAGCCGACGATCCTGCCGTCTTTAACGACCACCGCGCCAAAACTTTGATCTCCGGCTTTGACCGCTTCATCCAGCATACGCTCGGCTTCCGCCATGAACTGGCGCGGGGTGGCGGCATCCGAGGCAAAGGCGCTGGGAGTGCTAACCGCCGCCACCGCGGTTAGTCCACCCATTAGAAAACCTCGACGATCCAGTTTTGTCCTCTGCATAACCAACGCCACCTTTAGTTCGCGAGAGTGGTCTGAATGAAATCCACCACCTCTGCGCCGACGCCCTCATCTTCTGTGCCGATGCAGAAGGCCTCCGACAGGTGGTTGTGACCGATGAACTCCCTGATCCGGGGAACATTGCCGTGATCCGCCGACAGCTTGGCTGCCAGCGCCAACGCCAGCGTCTGGAAGTTCGGCGTGTCCAGCTCGGCAAAGCCGATAAACACCGGAATGTCCGGACGATCGATATTCAAAAGCGTCGCCATCTCGTCATACTTGGCCGGATCGTCGCCGTAATAGGCCTTGTGATTGTCGGGCGTGTTCACCCGCGTCATATCGTAAGAGCCGGACAAGAGGATCAGCCCGGCCGCCCCGGCCCCTTGCCCCTCATGGAACCGGGATTGAAGCGCATAGGCCGAAACATGTGTCGCCCCGGCGGAATGACCCATCAGGAATATCTTGTCGGGATCGCCGCCAAACTCGGCGATGTTTTCCCGCGCCCAGCTCAAGGCTGCGCCCACATCCTCGGCACCGGCCGGCCAGGGATGATCCGGCGCAAGCCGGTAGGTCGAGTTGACGCCGACCATGCCCTGGGTAGCAAAATAGCTGGCCACATTGCCGTAAAGCGCACTGCCCGGCTGGTTCTTGTAGCCCTGCACCAGCCCGCCGCCGTGAAAAAAGACCACCACGGGCAGACCGGTCCCGCCGCCTTCGGGCGCGTGCACATCCAGCAAATGCCGCTTCGGATCGGGGCCGAAGGAAATGTCGCTGGTAAAATCGATGCCGGACCAATTGGCCTTGGCCAGAAGCGGTTCATACAGCAGACGGGTGTCCTCGACGATGTCGGGACCGAATTTCTGGCCGATTTCCGCCAGTCGGGCCGCCACGCTCGCCGGCTTGGGCCGGGCCAGCGAGGCCGGGGGCGTATCCATCTTGCTCATGGTGTTTTCCTCTCCAGTATCTGCAAAAAGAGTAGTCAGCGCGCGCGCGTAAGTCGAGAGATTCACCACCGCCGGGGCTTGCCAAGCGCGTCCGGACGCGGAAAAATTCAGACGGACGGAACCAGGGAGACCGCCATGCTCGACGAAGCCAGAAACCGCCAGCTCATGGAAGTCAGCGCCGGCACGCCCATGGGCGAGCTGCTGCGCCGCTATTGGATGCCCTTGGCCGCCGCCAGCGAGTTTGCCGATAAAGATACCAAACCGGTCCGGCTGATGGGCGAAGACCTAGTGGCCTATAAGGATAAGAGCGGCAATTACGGCCTGATCGACCGCCACTGCCCCCACCGCCGGGCCGATCTGTCTTATGGCTTTGTTGAAGAGTGCGGACTGCGCTGCAATTACCACGGCTGGCTCTACGACCATAACGGCGATTGCCTGGCTCAGCCGTTCGAGGACACGTCCGGCGACAACGAGAAAGCCCGCGCCGGGGTCAAAATAAAATCCTATCCCGTCGAGGAAAAAGCCGGCCTCCTATGGGCCTATATGGGGCCGCAACCGGCGCCCCTGGTGCCGACCTGGGAGCCCTTTACCTACGACAATTGCTTCGTGCAGATCGTGTTCTCGGAAATCCCCTGCAACTGGTTCCAGTGTCAGGAAAACTCCATCGACCCGGTGCATTTCGAATGGATGCACGCCAATTGGAGCCAGCGGCTGCGCGGCGATGAGGGACCCTATTCGCCCACCCACACCAAGCTGGATTTCAAGGAATTCGAATACGGGTTCAGCTATCACCGGGTGCGCACCGACACGGACGAAGACAATCCGCTATGGACCGTGGGCCGGGTGTGCCTTTGGCCGAACTGCCTGTTCACCGGCGAGCATTTCGAATGGCGGGTGCCGATCGATGACGAGAATACACTGAGCGTCGGCTGGTTCCTGAACCGGGTGCCTCAGGGCCGGGAGCCTTTTAAACAGGACAGCATTCCCGCCTGGAATTCCCCGATCAAGGACCCCGAGACCGGGCGCTGGATCGACACCCATGTCATGAACCAGGATTTCATCGCCTGGGTCGGCCAGGGCACCTTCGCCGACCGGACCAAAGAAACCCTGGGCAAAAGCGACCGGGGGGTCCACATGATCCGCCAGCAGTTCTTCAAGGATATGGAATTGATCGAGAAGAACGGCAATGCGGACCCGATGGCCGTCGTCCGTGACGAGAAAGCCAACGACTGTATCGAATTGCCGATCATTGCGCGAAAAGTCATGCGGGAAGGCCTGACCCAGGAACAGTTGGCCGACGAGACCAGCATCCTGACTCGCGCCACCAAACGCTTCGTATTCCAGGCCGGCCAGCCGAGCGAGGTGAAGGACGCCTACGAAGCCGCCATGGGCTTCCGAATGGAAGACCGGGACTAGCCCGCGGTATCTTCTTCAGCCGCCAGGTTCTCGATCATATTGAGCAGCAGCGCCCGCATGCCGGCGATGTCGCCCTCCGCCTGATCTTTCATCGCGACCTGGTTCACCGCGACCGCCTGCGGGATTAGCTCTTCCTTCAGCGCCTTGCCGGTCTTGGTCAGGAACACATGCTGCTTGCGGCGGTTGTCGCCCACATGTTTGCGGACAACATGCCCGTTCTTCTCCATCTGGCGGACCACCATTGTGGTGGTGGCTTCCTTGACCCCGGCGGCGTGACTGAGCTCCCGCTGGGTGAGGCCGTCCCGCTCCCACAGCACCCGGAGAAACGTCCAGTGGCCGAACGGGATGTCATAGTCCGCCAGCCGGGACTGCAGGCTCCGCTCCAGCGCGCGGGCCACATCCCGGATCAGGTGCGCCATCCGATCGTCGGGCACGGCGTCCCGCCAATGATCCAGGATCAGTTGGGTTTCGTTGCTCATCCGCTGGTGCTTACGCGGCCGGCGCACATTGATGGGAAAGTTCGACGTCTTTGCCGGTCTTTGCCGACTCCAGGATCGCCAGGCACACTTCCAGGGTAGCCGTCGCCCAATCGCCATCGTGGCGCGGTGCGACGTTGTCCCAGACCGCCATGGCAAGTTCGTCGATCACCTCGACCCGGGGCACGTCCGGCGGCGGCAGTTCCAGGCTGCTCCGTTCCTGGTCACCGTACATCATAACGCCCCACGGCAGGGGCCGGAGGTCCGCGTGATCGCAGGAAACAATGAGGCTGCCAAAATGCTGATGCGCCATATCCGTTTGCCCCCGGCTGGCCGGCTTGTACTGGGACCCGCCGAAGTTCCGGGCGGCCTTCAGATCGGCCTCGACAATGGTTTCAGTGGCCTTAGCCAGATTGTCCCGTGCGGTCCAATAGACGTCCGGGTCTTTTGTCTCGCCCAATTCCGACCGCCAGCCGACGAACTCATCCGAGTCGAAATGCGCGTAGCCAGAATAGACCGTCGTCGCCGCTATTCCGTTCTCAAAGGTCAGCAGCGCCGAGTACGCCCCTTCCGTCGGGCGCGCCGGGTCCCATTGCCCGGTGACCGCTCGGACCGACTTGACCATCCCGCCGCCCAGCAACCGAATAATATCGATCTGGTGCGCGCCTTGGCTGAACACCACGCCGCCCCCTTGTTCGGTGATCAGCTCGTCCGGACGGCGCGGCCGGTACATAAAATCAGTAAAGTTCATGGCGGTGATCATGCGCACCAGCCCGACCTTGCCGGCCTCGATCAGCTCGCGGGTCAGGCGGATTGGCGCATCGAAGCTATGGCTGTGCCCGACGATCATATGAATGCCGGCGTCCCGGGCGATCCGGGTCATTTCCTGGGACTCCTCAATGGTCAGCCCCATCGGCTTTTCCATCAGGATGTGCTTGCCCGCCGCCGCCAGGGTTCTGACCTGCTTCAGATGGAAGGGCACCGGAGTGGACAGATAAACCGCATCCACCTCCGCGCCCGCCAGTAGGTCCTCCAGAGAGGCGAAGGATACGCCGCCGAATTCGCTTTCGAACTGCGCCTGCGCCTCTGGTCTTGGATCGGCGCCGGCCACAAGCTCAACCCGGAGATCGGCGGTGAACGTCGGCACCATGACCGTGAACGCCCGGCCTAGCCCGGCAACGCCTAAGCGAATGGACTCTTTTGATAGTGGGCCGACCATACGCCGCACCTCCAAACAAATAGCCTCTGGACTCCGAGACGGTCTTACAGTAAAAAACTTAGGTACCTAAGTTTATGCGCTGGAAAAGCGTTTATCAAGAAACTCATGCCCGACGGGGCAAAGAGGCAAAACGCAATCAGAGTGAGGTTCGCGAACCATGTTTACCAAGGAACAGAATGACACGCTATGCCGGGTCGGCCAGGACACGCCCATGGGCCAATTGATGCGCCGCCATTGGCTGCCCGCTTGCTTGTCCGAAGAGGTGGCGGAGCCCGACGGCACGCCGGTGCGCACCAAATTGCTGGGTGAATGGGTCGTCGTCTTCCGGGATTCTGAGGGCAAGCTGGGCGCGCTGGATGACCGCTGCCCCCACCGCAAAGCCTCACTGTCCTTTGGCCGCAATGAAGAATGCGGCCTGCGCTGCCTTTACCACGGCTGGAAATTCGCCGTCGACGGCACCGTCCTCGATATGGCGTCCGAGCCCAACGCCGAACGTAAAATGAAATCCATCACGCACCGCGCCTTCCCGGTAGAGGAAAGCGGCGGCTTTGTCTGGGTCTATCTGGGTCCAGCGGAGAACATGACCCCGTTCCAGCCGCCGGCCTGGGCGCCCTTCCCCGGCATCAAGACCAGCGTGGTTAAGATCCGGACCGAGTGCAACTGGGCGCAAGTGCTGGAGGGCTCCATCGATTCAGCCCACAGTTCCTCCTTGCATTCCACTAACATGCCGCCGGCGGAAGACGTGGAGGGCTCCACCGCGACCGAAGATGCCTGGCTGCGCCCGTCCAACGACAAATCGCCCAAGCTAGAAATCGAGATGACCGATTACGGCTTCACCTATGCGGCGCTGCGCAAGCCCATAGTCGATCCGGACAATAATGTCTATGTGCGGACCACCACCTTCATCGCCCCGTTCACCGTTTTGATCCCGCCGAACAATCAGTACCACCTGTCGCAGATTCTGTTTCCCATGGATGACGAAAACACCATGTTCTACTGGATCGCTTGGCATCCGGACCCAGAAAAGGGCATCAGCCAGGACGACTGGCGCAAATTCTGCGCGGCGCGGGTCGGCATCGAACTGGACGAGAACTATGACAAGTTCCTGAATATCGGGAACTGGTACAAGCAGGACCGGGACGTCATGAAGAAAGGCGACTTCACCGGCATCCCCGGCATCCCGGCGCAGGATATGGCCATGTGGGAATCTATGGGCCCGATCACCGACCGGTCGGACGAAATACTGGGCTCCAGCGATCTCTCCATCGTCAAGTTCCGTCAGCAGATGCTGAAAGCAGCGGAAGACGTTGCCGGCGGCGGCGAGGCCATCGGCACTAGCCCGGAAGGCATTCGCCACGTTGATCTCCGCACCTATGAGCGGATTTTGCCAAAATCCCAGGACTGGCGCACCTTCCAGCCGGAACGGGAGTTGGAAGCGGCTGAATAGGCCGGCCGTCGCCGCCCGGCATTGCCGCCCCATCTCATCCAAGGAAACGTCCGGCGCGAGGGCGAAGTTCACCGGCACGTAGACGCAACCCCTAGCGACGAAAGCCGGCGCCCCGAACCCCGCGACGTCCGCTGTACCGGTCCGCCATGCGCCGCTATGGGTGTAGATCATCACCGGCCGCGATCCATCCGCCTCCCCATAGACGTCGATATATTCGGCGTCCGTGGGTCCGTACGACACGCCCAGACGGCACGGCAAAAGCTCCCGCGCACTGGCGATTTCCTCCGCCTGGCGCGCTTGATGATCGCTGATATCGGGGACCAGGGTCGCCTGATTGTCGGCGTCGTTCAACTCGGCTTAGGTAAAGTTTCGGTAGACCAAAGGTTCGGACATCAGTCTCACATCACCCGGGTTTAACTTAGGCCACAGCCTCGATCTCGATAAGCATGTCATCATGGACCAGATTCGACACCTCAACCATCGTCGAGGCCGGGCGGGTATTCACGAAAAACTCCCGGCGGACCTCGTGGATAGCGTCAAAATCATCCATATCGGTGATGTAGACGATCACTTTTGCAACGTCATCCAACGTGGTCCCGGCATTGGCCAGAATCTTCGTCAGATTTTCGAGGATATGGCGGGTCTGGGCTTAGATGTCGTTGGGCGCAAACGTGCTCCCATCCTTGGCGCGGCTGGTCAACCCGGACAAGTGAATGATGTCGCTGCCGGCACGCTTAAGTCATCGGATCGGATAATTTCGTGCGCCATCGCAGCCGCCTCAATGCTTGGGCTGGTGCATGGCTGCCCAGACTTTTTCCGCGGACAACGGCATGTCGATATGGATGACGCCGTGCTCCTTTAGCGCATCCACAACCGCGTTGACGACCGACGGCATGGCGCAGGCCGTGCCCACCTCGCCCGCACCTTTGACGCCCAACGGGTTGGCCTCGGTGAAGGTCGGGTTATCGGCCAGCTCGAAGGCCGGGAAATCACTGGCCCGGGGCATGGCGTAATCCAGGAAGGACCCGGTCAGCAATTGGCCGGAGCTCTTGTCGTATTGGAGGCCTTCCATCAGGACCTGACCGGCCCCCTGGCCGATGCCGCCGTGAATTTGGCCGTCCAGGGTCAGCCGGTTAATGATGGTGCCGACATCGCTGACCGCCACATAGCGCACCAGGTCGACGCCGCCCGTATCGGGATCAACCTCCACTTCGCAAACGTGACAGCCGTTGGGATAGTTCGGCGCCTTGCCGGTAAACACCCCTTCCTCGGCGAAGCCCGCCTCCATATCCGGCGGCAACTGCTCCGGCTGGAAGGCGACCTTGATCACCTCGTTGATGGAGACTTCTTTATCAGTACCGGCTACCACAAAGCGGCCGTCGTCGAATTCAATATCGCTGAGACCAGCCTCCAGAATATGTGCGGCGATCTTGCGGCCCTTTTCGACCAACCCATCGGCGGCGGCCAGCGCGGCGCTGGAACCGTAGGACGAGACCCGGGAGCCGCCGGTGCCGTTGCCCTGGGCCAGCGCGTCGGAGTCCCCTTCAATCACCCGTACCCGGTCCGGATCAATGCCGAGCCGGTCGCAGACCACGATCTTGTACATAGCGGCATGGCCCTGGCCGTTGTCGGTGGTGCCGACGGAAATGGTCGCGCTGCCGTCTTCGGCAAAGGCAATGTCGGCGAATTCCTGACCGACGCCGCCGGCGGCCTCCACGTTGTTGGCGAGACCGAAGCCCCGCAGCTTACCCGCTTTGGCCGAGGCTTCTTTGCGCGCGGCGAAACCGGCAAAGTCGATTTTGCTGAGCGCGTCGTCCATGTTCTTCTCGAACTCCCCGCAGTCGTAGACCGGACCCAGGGGCGTCTTGTGGGGCATGATGGCTGACGGAATGATATTACGCCGGCGCAACTCGATCCGGTCGATGCCGGTCTGCTCAGCGGCAATATCGATCAAGCGCTCCAGGATATAAGCCGTGTCGGGCCGGTTTGAGCCACGGTACGGGTTGGTTGAGCCGGTATTGGTAAAGACGCCGGTGATCTTGTGGAACGCTGTCGGGAAGTTATAGACGCCCGTGAGCCCGCCGATGCTGAGCATCGTGTGCATGAAAGCCAGCGGCGACAAATAGGCGCCCAGGTTGGCGACCATGTCGGCGCGGATCGAGAGGAACTTGCCGTCCGCATCCAGCGCCAGCTCGGCCACCGCCTGTTTGCCCCGGCCCTGATAATCGCTCATCAGGGATTCCTGGCGGTCGTTTTCCCACTTTACCGGCCGGCCCAGCCGGCGGGACGCCCAGATGGTCAGGATGTTTTCCGGATACGTGTTTTTCATGCCGAAACTACCGCCCATATGGCCGGTCACTACCCGGAAGTTTTCTTCCTTGTCATTGAAAATCTGCTCGGCCAGGGTCTTTCGCATGCCGAACACGCCCTGGGTGCCGATATAGACCGTGGTGTGGCCCGTCTTCGGATCAAAGTCGGCGGTCGTGCCCCGGGGCTCCATGGAGCTGACGGCCACCCGGTTCACCACCATCTCGTGGCGCACCACGTGGGCGGCGTCGGCAAAGGCCGCGTCCGTCGCTTCCTTGTCGCCAAAATCCATTTCAAACGCGATATTTCCGGGCCGGTCTTCCCACACCGTGACCGTAGTGCCGTCCTTAGCGGTCAGCGCCTCGGTCACCGGGTCCAGCACCTCGTAGTCCACCTCGACCAGTTCAGCCGCATCCTTGGCGATCAGCAAACTGTCGGCAACGATGAACACCACCGGGTCACCCACCACGCGGACCTCGCCGACCGCCAGGCCATAGCGCGCCGGCCGGTGAACGGCCTCGATATCCAGGCCGGGGATCGGCGGCACCACCAGCGGCATCTTGCCGATCTTGTCGGCCATCAGATCATCGCCGGTCAGCACGGCCGCCACACCTTTCAAGGCGGCGGCGGCGGACGTATCGATGGACTTTATTTTTGCCCGGGCGTGGGGCGAGCGCAGGACATGGCCGTAGGCCATATTCGGCAAATTGATATCGCTGTTATACTGGCCGCGGCCGGTAAGCAGGACGGGATCTTCATCTCGGGTGACGGATTGACCGATGGCGACAATTCCCATGGTGGCAGGCTCCTGAATTGGGCTGAATTCGGCGGGTATTTTAGGCTGCCAATCCTGAACCACAATCCCTGTCTCACCGGCTTTTGCGCCAAACTGCCTTGACCTGTCCGGTGAGGAATGTCCCAATCCAGCAAGAGCCGGGACACCGGCAGTTAAGGAACCATCAGGGGACGATTATGAAGATACTCTTTTTCGACGATTTTAAACTGGGCGTGCTGACCGACGCCGGCGTGGTCGATGTATCGGCCGCCGTGCAGGACATTCCACACATTCACCCCCAGGACCTGATCTCGGGCCTGATCGAGAATTTTGATCAGTATCGGAGCAAGCTGGAAGAGGCCGCCGCCGGACCGGCCGTGCCGGAGGACAGCGTGCGTATCCGCCCGCCCCTGCCCCGGCCGCTGAACATCGACTGCATGGCGGTGAACTATATGGAGAACGGCACCCGCGACGCCCCGGCGCCGATCAATGCCTTCACTAAATCGCCTCACAGCGTCATCGGACCGGGCGACACGATGATCATGGAAGACATCCCCGCCACCATTTGGGAAGGCGAAGCGGAGCTCGGCCTGGTCATCGGCAAGCGGGCCAAGGATGTCAGCTATGACGACGCTATGGACTATGTGTTCGGCTATGTGAACTTCATCGACGGTTCGGCCCGCGGCCTCGGCCCGGCCACCGCGTTTTTTTATCAGATGAAGAACCGCGATACGTTCGCGCCGATTGGCCCCTACATTGTCACCAAAGACGAGATCGACGATCCGCAGAAAATGCCGATCAAGCTCTGGGTCAACGGCGAGATCAAACAGGACTTCAATACCGACGATATGGCGCACGACATTAAGAAGTGCATCGCGTTCGTCAGCAAGGCCCACACGCTGGAGCCCGGCGATATTCTAGCCACTGGCACCAACCACCGGGGGCTGAACGCCTTCCAGGACGGTGATGTGGTGGAGCTGGAATGCGAAGGACTGGGGAAACTGATGATCAATATTCAGGACGATCTGAAGCGCACCTGGTCACGGGAAACCCGCCTGGACCGGCAGGAGCAGGGCTTCGATCCGCCCCACGCGCCCCAGCTCACCGGCAAATACGCCCCGGAAGAATAGTCTGGAAGAGTAAGCTATTTGTCGAGGGTGATGAGCCAGTCGTGGATCGACCGGCTCATCACCGCCAGACCCAGAATTTTATTTTTGCCCTTGAGCGTGGAGACGTGCATCCCGACTACGCCGAATTTGCCGTCCACTTACCGGAAGATTGGGGATCCGGAATCACCTGCACAGTATCGCAATTGTGGATCAGCACCTTTTGGGTCCCGGCCCACACCGGTGACGCCGCAGCCGCGGTGAATGGTCAGAAGATGCGCCTTGTCCCGGCTGTAGCCGGCCTGCGTCAGGGATTTGGCAAATGCCTTTATGTTCTGCGCCACCTCGGGGCCAACCGACGCCAACGGCAAGACACCGGTTAGCGGGGAAACGTCTTTCTCCAGAAACAAGACCGCCCAATCATGCTACGCGTTGTGGATGCGCTGTTTGACCTTTCGCGCGCCGGGCTGAAAGGCCGGGGCCGCATCCGTTATATCGGCATCACCACGTCCCACGGCCGCAAGTACTGGGCCTTCGCCGACATCATGCGCACGCAACCGATCGACTTCGTCCAGTTCACATATAACGTCCGGGACCGTGAAGCCGAAGACGTGCTGTTACCCCTGGCCGCCGAGCGTAAGTTGGCGGTGATCATCAACTGTCCTTTCCAGCGCGGCGGACTGTTCAACGCCTATGAGGGCAAACCCCTGCCCCGCTGGGCCGGAGAGATCGGTTGCCAAAACTGGGCGCAGTTTTTCCTGAAGTTCGCGATCACTCACCCGGCGGTCACTTGCGCCATTCCCGCCACCAGCCGGGTCGATCATATGATCGAAAATATGAACGCCGGTCATGGTCCCATGCCCGATGCGGCGATACGCCCGCGGGTGGCGGATTACGTGGAAAGTCTGTGAATTCTCAATGATTTGACTGTTGTAAATTCAATAGTGAAGCATATGATATTGGGCAATGAAGGGGCGTGATTGAGGCGCCCTCATATTAAAACACCTGGGAGACAGCATCATGCTCAACGCCACCAAAGACCTCGTCATGCCGACCTCGCTGATCGGTTCTCTACCGCGTCCGGAATGGTTCACCGAACGCCTGGGCAGCCAGTCCTTCCTCGAAGCCATGGTCAACACGGTTTACCGGGAACAGTATCTGGATGCGGTCTCCGTCTATCTGCGGGAGCAGGAAACTGCCGGTCTGGACATCTGCACCGACGGGGATGCGCACTATGACCCGGATGTGGGCGGCCAGAGCTGGACCTCCTACCCGCTGTTTCACATGGACGGGTTTGACCGCAAGGACCCGAAGCCGGCGATCATGAAGACCGGCGGCGTCGCCTTCCCCATGGGGCATATTCTGCATGACTATCTGGAAGCCCGCGTCATGCCGCAGATCGTCGGCCCCGTTGGCCGGGGTGATCTGCAATATACCGCCATGTGGAAAGCCGCTCAGCGGATGACCAAGCGGCCGGTGAAATTCGGCACCATCACGCCGGAACTGCTGGGCGCGGCGGTGGATGATCAGTATTACACCGATCCGGTTGAGCGGATTTACGCGCTGGGCGAGGCCATCAACGAAGAACTGAATGAGCTCGCCGATGCGGGCTGCCCGGTGATCCAGTTGGAGGAGCCGCAAATCCACATGATCCCGGTCCGCGGCAAGGTCTTCGGCAAGCTGGACATGGCCGAGCTTGTCGATGTGTTCAACAATACGACGAAGGGCCTCCACGACAAGACCGAGGTCTGGTGCCACACCTGCTGGGGCAACCCGTCGCAGCAGCGGATGTTCAAGGAGGTGCAATCCTATGAGCCGTCCTTGGAGTATTTGGCCCAGGTGGACGCGGACGTGATCACGTTTGAATCCTGCAGCTCCGGGCACATTGATCTGGAAGCTATCGGCAAGGTGATCACCGATAAGAAGATCGCCATCGGCGTCATCGACCATCACTCCCTCCAGGTGGAGCGGCCGGACGAGATCGCCGACACGATCCGCGAGGCGCTGAAGCACATTCCCGCCGAGCGGCTGATCCTGTGCTCTGACTGCGGCATGGGCCGGGAAGGCATGAGCCGCCGGCACGCGCGCTATAAGATGGTCTCCCTTGTTCAGGGCACCAACATCGTGAAGAAGGAACTGGGCCTACCGGAAGCCGAATGCATGGCCTCCGACGGACAATATTCCCTCGTCATCCAACAGTAGGGTTCATCACCATGGCTAAGAAAGCCACCAGGAAGCGGAAGGTCGGCAGGGATCTCGAGATCGCCCGCGCGGCCAAACCGAAGCCGATCACGGATATTGCGGCCAAGCTGGAGATACCGGCCAAGCACGTCTTCAACTATGGTCCTCACAAGGCCAAGATCAATCTGGAGTATCTCTCCAAACTGCCGGAGAAGCCCGGCAACCGGATGATCCTGGTCACCGGCATCACGCCTACCCCGGCGGGTGAAGGCAAAACCACCACCACCGTGGGCCTGGGCGACGCGCTGAACCGTCTGGGCTACAAGAGCGCCATCTGCCTACGGGAACCCAGCCTGGGTCCCTGCTTCGGCATGAAGGGCGGCGCGGCCGGCGGCGGCTATTCCCAGGTGATTCCGATGGAGGATATCAACCTCCACTTTACCGGCGACTTTCACGCCATCACGTCTGCGCACAATCTCCTGTCGGCCATGCTCGACAACCATATCTATTGGGGGAACGAGCTGGGCATCGACGTCCGCCGAATCCGCTGGCGGCGTGTAGTCGACCTGAATGACCGGGCGCTGCGCGAGGTAACCCAATCTTTGGGCGGGGTGGCCAACGGCTTTCCCCGGGAGGACGGGTTCGACATTACCGTCGCCTCCGAAGTCATGGCCGTATTCTGCCTTGCCAACGATGTGAAGGACCTGCAGGAACGGCTGGGCCGGATCGTGGTGGCGGAAACCCGGGATCGCAAACCTGTGACGGCGGCGCAGTTGAACGCCTCCGGCGCGATGACGGTACTGTTGAAGGAAGCCATCCAGCCCAATCTGGTGCAGACCCTGGAAGGCACGCCGGCCTTTGTCCATGGCGGCCCGTTCGCCAATATTGCGCACGGCTGCAACTCCCTGATCGCCACCAAGTCGGCGCGGAAAATGGCCGATTATGTAGTGACCGAGGCCGGGTTCGGCTCAGACCTGGGTGCAGAGAAGTTCTTCGACATCAAATGCCGCATGTCCGGCATGGCCCCGGATGGGGTGGTCATCGTGGCCACCATCCGCGCGCTGAAGATGCATGGCGGCGTCGCCAAGGATGATCTCGGCAAGTCCAACGTCGCGGCGGTCACCGCCGGCCTCGCCAATCTGAAAAAGCACGTCTCCAATCTGAAACTGTTCGGCGTCCCCGTCGTCGTGGCGCTGAACCGGTTTTCCAAGGATACGGACTCGGAAGTCGCCGCCGTGGTCGGCGCGGGCAAAGAGCTGGATGTCCCCGTGGTCGAGTGCAATCACTGGGCCGAGGGCGGCAAAGGCGCCACCGGCCTCGCCAAAAAACTCATCGGCGAGATCGACAAGGGGAAGAACGACTTCGGCTTCCTCTATTCGGACCGTACGCCCTTATGGGAAAAGATCGAGACCATCGCCCACAACCTCTATGGCGCGGCGGCGGTCACGGCGCCTGACAATGTGCACCGCCAAATCGCGGAATATCAAAAGCAAGGATATGGCCGCTTCCCGGTCTGCATGGCAAAAACGCCCTTGAGCTTCTCTGCGGACCCAAGCCTCTTGGGTGCGCCCGAAGGCCATGAAATTCAAATTCGGGAAGTGCGGCTGAGCGCCGGTGCAGGGTTCATTGTCGCCATCTGCGGCAACATCATGACCATGCCGGGTCTGCCCCGGGTGCCCGCCGCCAACAATATCACCCTTAATAAAAAGGGCGATATTGAAGGCTTGTTCTAGGCGGAACGCGTCTTACGACTACGGCTTGGCGCAGTCGTCGATCTTATGACCGGCTTCTTCCCACGCCTCGATGGCGCCGGGATGATACTTCAGGCCGGCCCGGCACATGCCGAACTCTGCATTTGAGACTTTGCCGAACCCTTGGTTCTTGGCAATCGGCTGATTGCGCAGCAGTTCCGGCAGGCTTTCGATATGCGCTGCCATGAGCGCCTTCACCAGATTCTTGTCCATTTTCTTATGGACAACCGGCCCGGCCACGGTCGCCACCGTGCGAAACATATTGTCTTCGGAGACGACCTTCACCGTGTCACCGTAGTGCGCGAAATCGCTGATCGGCTGAATAATCGACACCCGGCCCGGCGCGCCGACAAGCTTCTTCCACGCAGCGCTCTCAAAGATATTCTTCGGCACGGAAATCAGGTTCATCTTGCCCGCACCGGTCAGCACCGCGAAGTGCGGCGCCGGATTGGTGCCCGGACGCACCGCCGCATCGACGGAGCGATCCAGGAAAATGGCGTTTGCCTGACCCCAGGCCACCTGCCGGCCGTTGTAGTCGCCTTTCTCCTTGAGGCCGCCGGAAGCCACACTGATCAATTGCCGGGCGGTAATCAAGGCGCCGCCGCGGGGCGGACCGTTGTGGACGTTCTTGCCTTTCAATTTGGCCCAGCTGTCAATGCCGGAGCTGGCATAAGCCGTCAGGTAGAAGGACGCGATGCGGTACGGATACAGCAGACGAAGATTAGCTGCGGCCGCCTTACCCTTTTCCTTACCAAGGCCGGAATACGGGCCCAGGCCTTTGGACATCAGCAACGCCAGGGTGAACGGACCGGCGGAAATGTCAGCCTTGCCTTGCGCGACTTCCAGCACGGTCTTGGTCAGCACCTTACCGGGTTGAACCTGAATGGTGGCGAGACCTTTTGCCGCGCCGACTTCCGCCAGATTCTTAGCGGAAATATCCGTTGG
>JAYPHU010000034.1:15371-28566 GCA_038127535.1 Rhodospirillaceae bacterium
GGTATTACGCGCCGCCCCAAACCTCTTCGGCGGTTTCTTTCACCAGCTTAAATTTGGCGCGTTCGTCGTCAACGGTCACCAGATTGCCGACCGCGTTGGACGAGAAGCCGCATTGCGGGCTCAGGCAAAGCTGATCGCCGTCGCAATACTGAGACGCTTCCTCGATCCGGGCCTTAAGCTCATCCTTGCTTTCCAGCTCCGGCCGCTTGGTGGTGACCAGGCCCAGGACAATCTGCATATCGCCCTTTGGCACGAAGCGCAGGGGCTCGAACCCGCCGGAACGGTCATCGTCATATTCCAGGAAGAAGCCGTCGACCTTGGTCATGTTGAACATGATGTCGGCCACCGGCTCATAGCCGCCCTCGGCGAACCACTGGCTCCGCGCATTGCCGCGGCAGAGGTGGACGCAGACAGCCATGTCGTCGGGCCGGTCCTTGATCGATTCATTGATCAGGTTGGCGTATTTTTCCGGCAGCTCGTCCGGGTTTTCACCCAGCGCCCGGGCGTTGGCCCGCATCTTTTCGTCGCAGAGATACGCCAGATTGGTATCGTCGAACTGCACATACCGGCAGCCGGCAGCATACAGGTCCGCCAGTTCTTCCCGATAGAGCCGCGCCAGATCGGCGAAGAAATCTTCCATCTCCGGATACGTGTCCTTGTCGATCGCGTCCCGGCCACCCCGGAAGTGGGTCATGGTCGGCGACGGCACGGTGATCTTCACCATCCTGTCGCTTAGGGAAGACGTGTACTTATAGTTTTCCACCTCGATGCCGCCGTCGGGGCGGTCCATCTTGCCGTTAATGTAAGGGATGTACGGCATCTGCTTGTCCTGGCCGGCGGCATGTTCCTCGCCCAACTTGACCGCTTCATCGAAGTCCCAGCTCGAGGTCACATTCTTGATCTTGCTGATGAAATCCACGTGAAAACTGGCCCGGCGGAATTCGCCGTCAGTGACGGCCACAAGGCCGGCCTCTTCCTGCAGTTTCACGACTTCTTTGATGCATTCGTCTTCGTGCGCCCGCAGTTCCTCGGCGGTGATTTCACCGGCGGCGAACTTGTCGCGGGACGCCAAAAGCGCATCCGGACGCAGCAGCGACCCAATATGATCATATCGAAAAGGTGGTTTGTCTCGCATAGCCATAACGCTATCTCCCTGATTTAAAATTTCTGGGTTTGACCTATCAGATTGGACCGGAAAGGTCTAATCCCTTAAGCCCGACCCGGTCACCACGGCGGGTATGCTGGAAGTGTTGATCGGCGCCATCAGATGAACGCCGGCGATGCCGGGCATTTCGGACATTTCCTGAAGCTGCTCGATGCAGATTTTGACCCCCTCGGCCTTAGGATCATCTGCCCCTTCCAGCCGCTCAATCACCGCGTCCGGCATCACCACGCCCCACAGGTTGTCCCGCATCCAAATGGCGGAGCGGGCAGAGGGCAGAGGGCCGCTCCCGATAAGGAACGAAAGATCGGCGGCATAGCCGTCTTCCACCAGGATTTCGCCGTACTTGCGGACCACATCCATGTCGTAGCAAAGCTGGGTCTGGCAGAACTTAGCCCCGGCCACCCGTTTCTCGTCGAGCCCTGAGGGCCATCGGTCACCCCGTTCCGCCGCCGGCATATCGGCCGCCCCGACGAAAAAATTCGGTGTCCCGTCGATGCTTTTGTGATCCGCCGGTACGCCCTCTTCTTCCTTGGCGCCGCTGGACGGGATAATCCCCGGATCAGTCATCTCACTGGCGATTTTGATCAGATCGCCGCTCGAATAATCGAACACCGGCTTGGCGTCAGGCTGATCACCTGCCGACGGATCATCACCCGTCAGCATTAGCATGTTTTTGATTCCCAGTGCGCCGGCGCCGAGCAGATCACTCAACAACGCGATGCGGTTCCGGTCCCGGCAGGTAAACTGGGCCACCGGCTCGATCCCATTGGCAACCAGGATAGCAGCGGCAGTGACGCTCGACATATGTACCCGCGCGCTGGCTCCATCGGTCACGTTGATCGCATCCACATGGGGGCCCAGAACCTCCGCCTTCTTCATCAGCGCAGCGGCGGAAGCGCTCACCGGCGGGGTAATTTCCGCCGTCATAGCGAATTTGCCACTCGCCAGCCGTTTCGCCAGATTACTTTCGGTACTGTTGTCAGCCATAACGTAACTCTTTTCCTTAATCTCTTTTCCGGGTCACCACGAAGGATTCATCGTTAAACCAAAGCCCGTTCCGGCGATTGAGCACCTCGCGGGTGGCCTCCAGGTAGGAGCCGTCGGAAATCACGCTTTCTAGCCGGGCGTCTTCGATTTGCGCCACATAGATCGCCGCGTTCCAGGCCGCCAGCAATGTCGAGGAGCCAATCCCCGCACCGCTCACCTCGCTCGGCAAGGTGTGCATGTCATAGCGGAACAGGGACCGCTTGTCAGAATAGACGTTAAAATTCAGATCCCGGTTGATCTTGCCCAAATCCCGTTTCAGCACGCGCATGATGTCGTGCCGGTTGGTGATAAACGGCTCTTCACCGGGCCATACGTTCTGGATGATTTCCAAGCCCGGGTCCTGGCCATAGGAATGAATCCCCAGCAACCGACCGCCCGGACCCAAGGACTTGGCCAGCGGCGCGATCACCTTCTCCACCTTGAACTCCACCGGCATACGGGCCCGGTAGGGCTGGGACGCAATCACCAGGTCATAGTCGGCTTTCGCCTGACCGGGGCGCGGAATAACCTGGTCCAGCAGGAACTTATGATCTTCCCGGTACATAACCAGCACGGACGGCCGCTCATAGAGCGGATTGCCAGTCTTGGCGCTGGCCTTCACGTTCCAGCTTTCGGACAAGGTCGGCTGAAGGTCTTTGATCTGTTCATGGAACTCATGAGACGAGTCGCCTGACAGCGGCACCTCTATCCAGTTCAGAGCCGCCGCCGCCTGCATGGACCGCGGCTTCAACCAGGGCGCCTCGGTATAATAGAGATTGGTCGCCACCAGGACCGTCGCCGGATGCTCGTAGAAGCGATCCGGCATTTTCTCCAGGCTGAGACGAACATCCTCGAGGCTGATTTCCTTGCCGACAATATAGAACGGAAAATTGGGAAAGCGGCGATGCATGTGCCGCATGACGCCTGTCAACACTGTGCCGTCGCCCATACCGGCGTCGAACACGCGAAGCGCCGGCGGCCTGGGATGGATATTGGAGAGTTCGAGCCCGGCCCGTTCCGCCACCGCCCACTTTTCGCTGCAGGTGTTCACGAACATCAGATATTTCTGACGGTTGTCGTAAAACCGGAACGCCGTCGGATCGTTTTCCTTGTCGTCCTTCTTGGTCAGTTTCGCGGTTGCCGACTTCTTGGCCTTGGTGGCGGCTTTCTTCTTCGATGTGCTTCGAGTGGCCATCTTAGCGCCCCCCTCATTCTTGGAAATAAATTGTCTGACTTTGTCCACGGTCGCTACCGTGACTCCCTTCCCCTCCCGGAGGCGGCTCACGAACTTACCGTCATTGACGACCTGGCGGCCGAAGGTGCTCTCGGCCATACTCATCTGGCCGCAGAAGCGTTCAATCTCACGCACGAGTTTCGCGGACTCTTTCAAAGATCACCTTCCTGCCCAATATTTTTATCTTGTAGAGAAAGTGTCGAACCTGCCATTGGGTCTGTCAATCTTTATCCCACAAAATTGCCCACCCCAAATTGTGGGATTTTTCCCCTGTCGGGATCAGGACTGAGGCCGCTATACCGGTCCATAACGGGAATATCCGGGTATTAGGGGAATAATCCCAAATTCTAAGGATTTTCCGCAGTTCTGCGTGGACTGTGACGATCGTCACAGCAAACAAAAAC
Organism: Rhodospirillaceae bacterium; assembly: GCA_038127535.1. Classification (GTDB taxonomy): domain Bacteria; phylum Pseudomonadota; class Alphaproteobacteria; order Rhodospirillales; family UBA2165; genus JAYPHU01. The sequence continues at coordinate 19,201 of JAYPHU010000034.1, forward strand.
CTAATGTTTTTCCTTAGCTTCTTTTAAGAGCGCAATATCGCGCAAACGAACTGGAAAAATTACAGGAGCGTATAACAATGATGACCCAAACACACACCAGAAACTCAACAATCACCAAAAGCCTGTTCTCTCTCGTCGCAGCTTTAGGCCTTGTCGCTCTTGTGGGAACGCCCGTCTCTACTGAAAGAAATCTTCACTAGCCGAAACGGAACATGAAGTGGTTGGCGGCATGACCCGCACCAAAGGCCATGTCAGCGCCTTGGCCTCCAACCAAAAACGCATGATTAAAGACGGCAGCGAAGTCATCTATCAAGATCGTATCTTCACCGGCCAGAAATCCCAGGTAGAGTTCCAGTTGGTGGACGAAAGCGTCATTACCCTCGGCAACATGTCAGATTTCCTGATCGATGAGATGGTTTACGATCCGGCTGACAATAAGTCCTCTGCCACTCTCCGTCTGGCTGGCGGCGTCTTCCGGATGGTGTCCGGCAAGATCAATAAAGTTCCCGGCGGATACCTGACCCTGATCACCCCTATCGCGACCATCGGTGTCCGTGGCGCGGATTTTTGGGGACTTCAGGAAGCTAACAAACTGACCATGGTCCTGATCGACAATGGTGCTCTCGAAATTTCAAACGGTAGCGAAACAGTTACCGTCACCGAGCCCCTCTCCGGTGTCGTGGTCCAAAACGGTGTCGCCACAATTCAGCGCATCAGCGTGACTCCGCAAGAATTGGCGGCTGCCGCAGAGACCATTTCGGTCTAACCCCTGTAGAACATCCAAGCACCGAGGAACGGCCCCCGCCCGGGGGCCGTTTCTTTATCTGCGGGGTTAGGAGCCCGGTTTCTTGATGAAGATCGCCGGAATAATGGCAGAGGCAATCGCCACCGCCAGCAAGAGGAATCCATCCCGGAACGCCAGCATCTCCGCCTGGCGTATGATCGCCTGGCCAATAAACAATTGGGACAACGGCTCGCCGATATTCTCCGGAAACCCCATGCCCGGCCACATGGTCTTAAGCTCGTTGCTCAGTTCCAGGGTCGTGCTGTTGCCGTCGTGCTGCATGGCCGTCATCGCGTCCCGGTAGACCGCCGAACGGTAGTCCACGAAGATCGCGGTCACATTGACGCCGAACGCGCCGCCGATGGTCCGGGTGAAGTTCATTGCGCCTGATCCCTGCCCCACATATTCCGACGACAGAACCTGAAGACTGGCGGTGGACAGCGGCGGAAAGATAAAGGACAGGCCGATCCGGCTGATCACCATCCACAGAGCAAAATCAAAGAACGACGTATTGGTGTGCGCGCCGGCCATGAGATAGGCCGCATAGGCCGACAGGAGAATCCCGAGGGCCGTCAGCCAATTTTCCCGCCCGAAGTCGGTCAACCGCCCAACGAGCGGGAAAAAGATCGCCATGGCGATGCCAGCCGGAAACTGCAGCAGGCCCGACTCGGTCGGCGAATAGCCTTGGATCAACTGCACGAACAACGGCACCAGATAGATGGAGGCGAAGATCGCCGCGCCGAACATGAAGGACACAAAGTTCGCTGCCGCGAATCGGGGAATGGCAAACATCTCCACCCGCATCAGCGGATCAGGGATCCTGAGCTCCCAGAAGACAAACGCCGTCAAGCTGACCCCTCCGATAATGAACAGCTCAAGGATCGTGTCAGATGACCAGCCTTCTTCAGAGCCGTTGGTGAGGGCGACCAACAGACTGACCACGGCAACGGTCATCAAAGAGAAGCCGATCAGGTCGAACCGGGGCGCTTGAATGTTCGGATTGCGCCCCTTCAGAAACAGGCTGGCGAGCGCGATGGACATCACGGCGATGGGGATCGGCAGGAAAAATGTGTAGCGCCAGCCCAGCTCGTCCACTGTGATACCGCCCACCCACGGTCCGACCGCCGGCGCCAGAATGATCACCAGGCCGAACAGGCCCATGGCCCGGCCCCGCGCCTCCGGCGGATAAATCTGAAACATGGTCATCATGGCCAAGGGTTGCGTGATGCCGCCGGCGAACCCCTGCATAATCCGTCCCAAAATAAGAACATCAAATGTGGTTGCGGTGCCGGCCAGCAGCGATCCGGCAATAAAGATGACCAGGGCCCCGACATAGGTGGCGCGCGCGCCCAGACGGCGGACCGACCAGTCGTTCGCCAGCATGGCCAGGGTCGTCGCGGCTAAAAACGCCGTGGACACCCACTGGGCCTTGTCCTGGCCGACACCGAAAGTTCCCATGACGCTGGGCACGGCGACGTTCATGATGGTGGCGGTCAGGATGGTGGCCGTGGAGCCGACACAAACACTGGACGTGATCAGGCAGCGTTCGGCCGTGGAGATATCGTAAGAGGCCCGCTCACTTGCCGGAGACGACAATTTCCACCTCGACCATCATGCCCGGCCGGAGGGGCCGGGTTTCGGTTCCCTTGATGCTAATTTTGACCGGCACCCGTTGGGTCACCTTGGTGAAAGTGCCGCTGGGGTTCGGGTTGGGCAGCAGGGCAAACTGGCTGGTGGCGGCACTGCCAATCCGCAACACGGAGCCGGTGAACGGCGAATCCGGATAGGAGTCCACATTAATTTTTACCGGCGCCCCCAGCGCGACATGGCGGAGCTCGGTCTCCCGCACATTGGTTTCCACCCAGACATTATTGGGATCGTGGATCAACGCCAGCCGCTGACCGGGCCGCACAAACTCTCCTTTGTCCACAAAGACTTTATCCACCACACCCGTGATGGGACTGATAATGCGCCGGTCCTGCACATTTAGTTTCTGCTGCTCGATTTGGGCGACCAGGGTCTTCCGCCGGGCCTCGACCTGCGCCCGCTTGCGTTCGAGCACCTCGATCCGACCCTTCTCCGCCTTGATCTCCGCCAGCCGGGCGCGCGCCGCCGCGAGCTCCGCTTGCACTGTCTGGTGCCGGCTCTCTGCGTTCAGGTGCTCGACCTCCGCCTTTTCCAGCGCCTGTGGCGAAACCACCCGGTTGCGCGCCAGTGGTTTCAGCCGGTTCAGCTCCGACTTTCTCAGCTTCACCTGATCCATGGCCGTTCGAAGAGTAGCCTTTTTAGCCTCGGCCTCATGCACCTGGACACTGTAACGGCGCTCGATCTGGGCGGTCACTAGCTTGACCTCCGCCGAAAGCGCCTCGTTCTCGGCCGTGTATTCCCCGAGACGAGACTCAAGTTCGCTGACTTTAAGCCGCGCCTCCCGGTCATCCATCTGCGCGATCAGCGCGTCTTGATCCAGCATATCGCCTTGAGAGACGGGGACCTCGGTCACCCAGCCTTCGACCCGGCTGGAAATGGCGATCAAGTCCGTGGTGATCCGTGCGTCGTTCTCGAACACATGGGCGGCGCGGAACTGCACCCACTGCACGCCCCAAATCCCGGCACCGACCAGCACGGCGATGGCCACCACGATGCGGATCATATTTTTAGACATCCCCGGTCACCATCTGCGCCGGCTTACCGTTTTCGGCGTTATCCAGGATTTGCGCGAAGACCTCGCTGCAGCTCTCAAGCTGCGCCGGATCGATATCGTCTAAAAGCCGGTGGCGTACCTGTGACAGGACATCCTGGATAATCTCTACCTGAGTGCTGCCTTTATCCAAAAGATGTACGGATTTGGCGCGCCGGTCGGTACGGGACACCCGGCGTTCGATCAGACGGACGTTTTCCAGCTGATCCAGCAAGTGTACCAGGCTGGGCCCTTCAATGCCGATTGCGAAGGCTAGGTCCTTCTGCGAGATTTCTCCGCCGGTCCGGCTGATAAAATACAGCGTCCGCCACGTGGCCTGGGAGAGGCCGAACGGCCGCAGCTCGTCATCAACGACCCGGCGCCATTTATGGGCCAGTTCGACTAATGACAGCTCGAACGACAGCAGATCAGCCATGCGGTTTTCCTCAACCGGCGGGGACCGTGGAACGGTCCCATTCCCTAATTCATTAGAATCCTAATAATTAGATATGTTCATATATTGGTAATCGCTGCCGATCCAGAATTATTAATTATCCAACCCAAACAGCTCCGCCGCGTTGTCGTGCAGGAGCCGTTTGCGGACATCCGCCGGCAGGTGTGCCATCTGATCTCCGATGCGCTGTTGAGAGAAGGGCTAGGTGCTATCCGGGTGAGGATAGTCGGAGGCCCAAAGCGCGTTTTTCTCCCCCATGAACGGCAGAAGTGCGATGGCCACATCGTCTTCCTGGAAGCTGGCGAAAATCTGGCGCTTAAAGAGCTCGCTCAGCTTGATGGTCAGGGGCACGCCCCCGCGCTCATCCCAGAACGCCTTGGTCTCGTAGAGCCGGTCGAACCGGTAATCCAGCTCCTGCACCACCCAGGGCAGCCAGCCCAGCCCCGCTTCCGCCATCAACACCCGCAGTTTCGGATGGCGCTCCAGAATGCCCCAAGCGAACAGATCGACGAACGGGTCCATGAACTGCGAGAGGAACCCCTTAGTCGCCACATAGGTACTGGCCGGCGTACCGAAGGACGGATCATCCTTGGGCACGCTGAACACCGCCACATGGAAGCACAGGATCAGTCCGGTTTCCTCCACGGCCGTCCAGAACGGCTCCCACACCGGATCGTGTATCTTGGGGTTAACCTCGGCGATCTGCAGATTGGCCTGCCGCCAGCCGCCCATCTCGGCCAGGCGGCACAGTTCCGTGGTCGCCGACTCCGGCGATGGTGGCAGCATCGGCACACCCAAGAGCCTATCCGGCGCGGCCGCGCAAAATTCCTTGAGCGAGTCGTTGTAGGCTGCATAGCACTGATCCCATGAGGCGAGATCGTCGGCGTTGATGGAGAAGACCGGCCCGTAGATCACCTGGGCATAGACCCCGTCCCGCGCCATATCCTCCAGGCGCAGTTCCGGAATGGCCGGGCGGCGCTTCCCGGAAAATGGATGGCCGCCCCGCTCCAGTGCGGTGATTACGGGCTTGGCCGCATCGTCGCCCTTGCTGTGACGGCCCCGCCAGCCGCCCCAGACCTTGCCGTCGCACACCCAGAAGGAGACGCCGTCCCGTTCCTCCACATGAGGCGCGCGATCGCCCAGGGACTTGGGCATATTCTTCGACCAGAAATCCTCGGGCAGGTAGCCTAGGTCAATATGGTCGTCGGCGAAGATAATGTTATAATCCACGGGTAGCCTCCCTTGTCGGGCGTCAGCTCAGTCTTCCGGCACCAGCTTACCGGGATTGAGGATATTGTTGGGGTCCCAGGCGGCCTTGATGCGGCGCATGGCGTCCAGCGCCACCGGATCTTTAAACCGGCGCATGGCGTGCAGCTTGTAGACTCCCACCCCGTGTTCCGCGCTGAAGGAGCCGCCGAGATCAAGCGCCACCGCCTCGGCCTCTTCGCTGATGGCGACGTGGCGGTCTTCATTAAGGCCTTTGCCGTCCGGGTCCGGCCAGATCGTGTAATGAAGATTGCCGTCGCCCAAATGCCCGACCACCACGGACATGGCCCCCGGCGCAACAGCCGGCAGCCGTTCCGCCATGATCTCCAGATAGGTGCCGATCTTATCCAAGGGCAGCGCGATGTCTGTCAGGATCACCGGCGGGCGGGACTGGACGATCTCCAGCCCGGCTTCCCGGCAGGCCCACATATTGCGCCGCTGCGCCTCGTTCTGGGCGATGGCGGCGTCCAGCACGCAGCCCTGTTCGAACGCCTTACCCAAGACGGTCTCCAGCATCTCCGTCGCCTGTTGGCCGTCGCCGCCGACCAGGCCGATCTCAAGCATAATGGTCAGGCGATCCAGGTTTTCGATGGCCGCGGTCAGGTCGGGCCGGGCCACGGCCATCTGCTTGAAATGCTCCTTCGACATATACTCGAAGGCCTCGACACTGCCGTTGGAGACGTCATTGAGCTCGTTCAACAGGCCCAGTGCGGCGTCGAAGTCAGGTACGGCAATGGTCGCCGTGCCGTAGCTTGCCGGTTTTGGAAACAATTTCAGCACCGCCGCCGTGATCACTGCCAGCGTGCCTTCGGACCCAATCAGTAAATCCCGGAGATCAAAACCGGTGTTGTCCTTGCGCAGCGACGACATCAGGTCCAGCACCTCGCCTTCCGGCGTCACCGCCTCCAGCCCCAAACACAAAGCGCGCGTATTGCCATAGCGCAGCACGTTGCTGCCGCCGGCATTGGTCGACAGCGTCCCGCCGATGCGGCAGCTCCCCCGTGCCCCGAAGGTCAAAGGGAAAATAAGGTTCTCCTCATCGACCGCATTGTGCAGGGTTTCAAGAATGACACCCGAGTCAACCACTGCCGTCCGGGTGCTGGTGTTGATCTCCCGGATCGTATTCAGCCGCTCCGTGCTGAGGATAATCGCCAAACCGTCATCACCGGCATAAGCCCCGCCGGACAGCCCGGTGTTGCCGCCCATAGGCACGACAACCGTCTTCGTCTCAGAGGCAAGCTTCATCACTGCCGCCACCTCCGCCGTATCCTTGGGCCGCACCACGGCGAGCACCCGACTTTTATAGACGCCGGTGAAGTCTATCTCGTAGGCCGCGCGCGCATCATCGTCGGTCAAGACGTGGGTGTCGCCGGCAATGGCTTTCAGTTTATCGATCAAGTTCACGTTGCTATTATCGCCACACAATCACATCACGCAATCGGGGAGGACATCATGCCTGTTTTGAAACTGGACGACGCGGAAATTCACTATCAGGAATTCGGCAGCGGCTATCCGATTGTCGTATTTGCACCCGGCGGCATGAAATCCCGGATGAGCATGTGGACTGCCGAACTGTCGCCGAGCGGCGCGCCCCGGTCCTGGCACAATTGGCCGGCGCTCTTATCCGACAAGCATCGCGTCATCGCCATGGACCAGCGCAACGCCGGGGATTCCAGCGGCGCCATTGAAGCCGATCACGGCTGGCACACCTATACCTCGGACCATCTCGCCCTGATGGATCATTTAGGCATTGAGATCTGCCACGTGATGGGCGTCTGCATTGGGCCCAGCTTTTTTATGCACCTCTTGAAGACGGCCCCGGAACGGGTCAATGCGCTTGTGGTGCAGAACCCCATCGGTGTCCATCCGGACTTCCCGACGTACTTCCAGGACGGATTCGTCGAGTGGGCTGATGATCTCTGCGCCAACCGGCCCGATCTGGACCGGGAAAAGGCCCGCGCCTTTGGCGAAAACATGTGGAGCGGCGATTTTGTCTTCAGCGTCGACCGGGACTTCGTCCGCAACATCGACCGCCCGGCGATTGTGCTGCCCGGCGACGACAAGCCCCACCCGGCGGTGATCGGCGTCGAGGTTGCGGACATCCTACCCGGCGCGGAACGGCTGATGGACTGGAAAGGACCCGAGCATTTCGACGTCCAGCTCGACCGGGTCACCGGCTTCCTTGCCAACAACACGCCGCATTAGGTTCCATGGCCGACGTGGATACGGACGTTCTGATCATCGGCGGCGGGCCGGTGGGCCTCGCGCTCGCCGGTGATCTGGGCTGGCGGGGAGTCAACTGCCTGCTGGTGGAACAGACCGACGGGATCATCCGCACGCCTAAAATGAACGAGGTGAACCTCCGCTCCATGGAGTTCTGCCGGCGCTGGGGCATCGACCAAAAGGTCATGGACTGCCCCTTCCCCAACGACTATCCGATGGACATCTGCTTTGTCACTTCCATCGGCGGCTATGAATTGGGCCGGATGCCCCGCCCGGCGAAAAAGGATCAAAAGCCCGGCGCGGCCAGTCCGGTCAATCTGCAGATTTGCTCCCAGCTTTGGTTCGACCCGATCCTGAAGGAATTTGCCGAGGGCTTTGACACGGTCCGCCTTGCCCACCGCCACCGGCTGGAGAGCTTCATCGACACGGGCGACGGCGTCAAAGCGGAGATCACCAATCTGGAAACCAACGAAACCCGGACCGTGCACGCCCGATATCTGGTCGGCTGCGACGGGGCCAACAGCCCGATCCGGGAGACGCTGGGTATCGGGCTCAGCGGGGATGAGGTGCTGGGCCGGCCGCTGCATTTTTATTTCAAAGCGCCAAATATGCTGAACGATCTCGGCCGGCCGGCGGCGACGTTCTTCCTCGCGTTCGACAAGGACGGGCTTTGGGCCAATATTCGCATCATCGATCCGGAGAACGCGCTGTGGCGGTTGATGGTGCTGGACACGCCCGAAGACAACGATCTCGATAATCTCGACCAGGAAGGCTTCCTGCGACGTGCAGTAGGCCAAGACCTGGACGTTGAATGGGTCGGCGTCAGCCAATGGATCCGCCGGGGCGTGGTCGCGGACGCCTATAGTCACGGCCGGGTCTTCCTGGCCGGCGATGCGGTGCATCAACTGTCCCCTACCGGCGCTATGGGGATGAACACCGGCATTGGTGACGCCACCGACTTGGCCTGGAAACTGACCGCCGTGATCGACGGTTGGGGCGGGCCCAACCTGCTGGACAGTTATGACGCCGAACGCCGGCCCATTGGTCTGCGCAACGTCTCCATGGCGACAGAGTTTCATTCCAATCATCTGAAGTTCGACGACTTCGCCGGGATCGAGGACGCGGACGAGGCCGGCGTGGCGCTGCGGGAGAGGCTGGGCGCGGAACTGGTACAGACCATCGGCCAGATGTTCCGCACCGAAGGCCTGCAGATCGGCTACCGCTATGAGGATTCGCCCATCTGTGTCCCGGACGGGATGCCTGCCCTGCCCGACGCGATTGAGGTATGCGCGCCCAGTGCCCGGCCGGGCGCCCGCGCGCCTCATATATTCATGCAGGACGGACGTTCCACCTTGGATCTGTTCGGCAAAAGCTTTGTTCTTTTGGCCTTTAACAGCGGGGACGAGCCTCTTTCGGCCGTCGCCGCAGCGCAGGGTCTGCCTCTGACCGTCGAAAACATCGACGAGCCCGCCATCCGGGAAATCTACGGCGCGGACTATGTTCTTGTCCGGCCTGACGGTCATGTGGCCTGGCGAGGGGATCAATCACCTGAAGACGCGGCGGCAGTGATCGACACCGTTCGCGGCGCTTAAAATTAATGATACAGGCCGTTCATCGCCCTTAAAGTGCCCTCAAATAGAGTTTGTCTCTGAATACGCCGGCTTCAAAGGATGGTTAAGATGAGCCACATCCGCTCTTTTGGTTTTGCCCTCCTGGCCGCCGCCTTTCTGACGGCCACTGTTTCCGCTGATCCGGCGTCCGCCGCCACCGCCGAGCGGGAAGATGGCATTCATGCCCAATCCTGGTTCAAGAATATTTCCTTCCTTGACCCGAAAGAAGACCTGGACGAAGTGTCCTTCCCCCCTGCTACAGCAACGGGTTTGTTATAATTCCCTAACTTAAATCAGGGGGTGGAGTGATGACACGGAAGCGATTTTCCGAAGAAGATATATTGGGGATTTT
>JAYPHU010000035.1:0-23068 GCA_038127535.1 Rhodospirillaceae bacterium
TGGTGGCGCGCGGCGATGTCTGGCCGATCGTCAACGAAATCCGCCCCATGGAAGAGGCGGAGATCGTTCATGATCTGGTGGAAAAAGGCGAGGTAACCGGCCGCGCCGCGATCATGATCGCGGAGTAGTGTTCCTTTATTGTGTCGTCATCCACGGGCTTGACCCGGGGACCCTGGTCTATCCATCTGCGTCGCCCCCGACTCGCGAAGCGACTGTCGGGGTCCATGCAACCCATGCCCATGGATACCCGACAGCCGCCCAAATGAATTGGGCGGGTCGGGCACGACGCGGTAGGTGATGGAGAGAAGGGATACTTAACACGGGTACGCGGATCACTGCGCGGGCTTTACCCGTGCCGGTCCGCGCATGACTATAAAAAAAGCTCGGAGATGACAGATAGAGATAATGGTCACGGGCCTGTAAGACCCCCTCCTCGGCACTACCCTTCCAAAATCACCTTAAGGCGTTCATCGCTGGGCTCCATCAGCATCCGGATGGCGGTGCCCAGTTCCGTATATGGCACTTCGTGGGTGATCAGACTGCCGAGATCAATCTTGCCGCTGTCGACCAGGTCAATGCCGGTGAGGAAGTCTTTACCCAGAGCCGCGCGGGCGTTGATGATCTCCAACTCCTTGAAATAGAGATCATAGAACGGTAGCTCTCCCGCGCCGGAGGGATAAATCCCGAATGGTACGATGCGCCCGCCGGCCCGTGCCAGGCCCATTGCCTCGCCGAGCACCGACAGATAGCCCACGCATTCGATGATGATGTCCGCGCCGACGCCGTCGGTGGCATCCAGCACCGCTTTCTTCGCCTCGTCACCGTGGGTGACCACGATATCCGCGCCCATGGAGTCCGCCAGCGCCCGTTTGTGAGCGTTACGGGAGACGCCGATGACCATGTCCGCGCCCAAAGCCGTGGCAAGCTGGATATGCATCAGGCCGGTGACGCCCAGACCCATCACCACCACGGACGAGCCGGGGCCGACCTGGCCTTTTTCCTGGCCGTGGATGACCGTGGTCAGCACCTGGATCGCCGCGCCGGTTTTGTTGTCGATGTCGTCGGGCAGGGCAAAAATATGGGAATTGGGCGCGATACAATATTCGGCGAAGCCACCATTGGTCTCCCGGCCCATGATGCCGCCGTTGGAACAGATATTGGTCTCGCCGGCCAGACAGTGGGCGCATTCGCCGCAATAAAGCACCGGATCGATGAGCACGCGGGAACCGGTGGACAGATCCGTGTCGCCTTCGATCAGCTCGCCGACGATTTCATGGCCCATGATCAGCGGGTATTTGGCGGGAATGCCGCCGTCAAAAATCTTGGTGTCCGTGCCGCAGATACCGGCATGGGTCATACGCACGAGGACATTGCCGTCCGTTGCCTCAGGCTGATCGACAGTTTGCAGCGACACCTCGTTCGGTTTTTCCAACACCATGGCTTTCATATGCGGCTTCCTAACTTTCTGACGGGCTTAATTTCGGCGACACTCTATAAGACAGGACCGTAAATCCCAAGACACTAGCAAGTGATAGGCCGCAATTACGGGAATTGATTTTCGGCGTCCAAGCGTTAGAACTATTGGACATCAGGGAGGCTTGATTATGGAATACGGTGTTCAGTTTTTCCCCGACGTGGGGCCGTCGGTCAAATCGGCGGAACAGTACTGGGCGGAATGCCTGGAACTAGTCGATTTGTTCGACGAGCTCGGCTACACCCATGCGCGGACGGTCGAGCACCATTTCCAGGATTACGGCGGCTATTCGCCGGCCCCTCACGTGTTTCTATCCGCCGCCTCCCAACGCACCAAGAAAGCCAGGCTCATCACCGGCGCAGTGCTGCCTATCTTCAACCACCCGCTGAAAATCGCCGGTGAGATCGGCATGCTGGATGCGATTTCCGGTGGCCGGCTGGAATGCGGGTTCGGCCGGGCCTTCCTGCCGTCCGAGTTCGAGGCCTTCGGCCGGGACTTCGATGAATCCAAGGCGCGGTTCGCCGAAGGCCTGGAACAGGTGAAGATGTTGCTGGAACAGGAAAACGTCACCAGCGACGGTGAATTCCACAGTTTCAAGGACGTGACCGTGCTGCCGCGCCCGACGCAACAGCCCCGCCCGCCCTTCTGGATCGCAGCCATCATTTCGCCCGACAGTTTCGAAGCCGCCGGCCGGCAGGGTCACAACCTGATGTCCATCCCGCTCACCGGCGGCAAGATGGAAGAGCTGTTTAAGATTTACCGCCAGGCCTGGAAAGACGCCGGACACCACGGCAACGGCCGGATCATGCTGGCGCACCATATGCTGTGCCACGAGGACGACGCGACCGCGTTCGAGCTCGCCAAGCCGCCCCTGGAACGCTATCTCAAATCCCTGGTCGACGCCGCGTCAAGTTGGATGGACGGCACCGGCTCCAATGACTATCCGGGCTACGACAAAATTATCGAGATGTTGTCCAAGGAAACCGTCGACGGACAGATGGAGAAATGCTCCGCCCTCATCGGCTCGCCGGAGAAAATCACCGAGCAGCTAAAAGAATATGAGGAAATTACCGGCGGCTACGAAGTGTGTTCCGTCCAAGTGAACTTCAACGACATTTCCACCGACGTTGCCGAAAATTCCATGCGGCTGTTCGCCGAAAAGGTGATGCCGAACTTCAGCTAGCGCCGCCGTCTTCTTCGCTTGCCAGAATTTTAAGCGCCTGCATAAAGGGCGCGTGAAGCTTCGCCGGCAAACGTTTGAAAATCTCCGCCTCTTGCGCCTGCACGCCGGATAACGCCTCTTTCAGCGCCGCCTCACCCGCGTCCGTGGCATAGAGGTTCGCCGTCCGGTCATCGCCGTCTTCCTTGCGCCGCTCCAACAGCCCCCGCTTTTCGAGGCGGTCGACAACATCCGAAATGGTGGAGCGGTCCATCCTCACCAGCGGCATATAGTCCACTTGATGCAGGCCGGGGTTTTGATAGACGCTGATCAACAGCGCGAACTGCCGGGGCCGGAGATCGCGCCCGGCGTATGTTGCGAAGGTCGCCACCCCGAATTGCTGGGCCCGGCGCAACAGGTGCCCGGGATTCTCGGCCAGCTTGTAAGAGTCCAGATCGGCTTTGTCGTTCGGCGGTTTGGTGCTCATGAAACGAGCCTACTGAATCCCCGTTTGCGCCGCAATCGGCCTCGCAACGCACCCAATTGCACCCGGCTTGCGATATTCGTTATTTTCAATCCGGGGCGGGACCCTCTAAGATAGCCGCAGTATTTAGAACGATGGAGAACAGTCATGGACGGCGATTTGGTCCGCCTGACCGAGCTTAGCCACGGCGGCGGCTGAGGCTGCAAAGTAGCACCGTCGGTGCTCAACGAAATGCTGGAAAAACTGCCGCCGCAAGCGGCCAACCCTGCGCTGCTGGTCGGCTACGAGACCGGCGACGACGCGGCTGTCTATAAGATCAATGATGAGCAGGGCATTGTCGCTACGACGGACTTCTTCATGCCCATCGTCGACGACCCATTCGAGTTCGGCCGGATCGCCGCGACCAATGCGCTGTCGGATGTTTATGCCGTCGGCGGCAAGCCGATCATGGCGCTGGCCATCGCCGGCTTCCCCATGGACAAAATGACGCAAGAGCAAGTGCAGAAAATCCTGGCGGGCGGCGCCAAAGCCTGCGCCGACGCGGCCACGCCCATCGCCGGCGGCCACACCATCGACGCTCCGGAACCAATCTATGGTCTGGCGGTCATCGGCCTGGTGCACCCGGACAAGATCAAGCGCAATGTGGACGCGCAGGACGGCGACGTGCTGATCCTGGGCAAGGGCCTGGGCGTTGGCATCCTCGGTAATGCGCTCAACAAGAACGAGCTCGACCCAGAGGGGTATGCCCAGATGCTGGAGAGCACCACCAAGCTGAATTCCATCGGCGCTGACCTAGCGGAGATGGAGGGGGTCAACGCGGTGACCGACATCACCGGATTCGGCCTGATCGGGCACCTGTTGGAGCTTTGCGAGGGCGCGAACTTGGCCTCCACGGTGGAATGGGACAAACTGCCGATCCTGCCGACGGCATTGGGCTATGCACAGAACGGCTACAACACCGGTGCGGCCAACCGCAACTGGGCCAGCTTCGGCGACAATGTCTCCGTGCCCGATGGGATGGAGCAGTGGCAGAAGAATATGCTGGCCGATCCGCAGACGTCGGGCGGGCTGATGGTCACTTGTCACGCCGACCGCGCCGGGCAAGTGCTGAGCCTATTCCACGAGCAGGGGTATTCTTACGCGAGCGTCGTCGGGTCAATGACATCGGACGAGCCGCATCTCAGCGTGATTTAACCGCTCCCCAATCCCTTCAGGACCGCGTCGAACGGCAGCAGGATCGCGCCGTGGCGGGGCTTGGCGTTTTTGGCGGGCTGCAGGGCGCTCAGGTCCGACCACTCGCCGCCGGGCGGCGGGCCGCCCTCCGTCAGCATGGCGGCCAACTGATACCGCACCTGTTGAATGGCCGCGGCGTCCTTGCCGATCACCTGCGCTGCAACGACGGAGGCCGCGGCCTGCCCAAGGGCGCAGGCCTTGATGGTCTGGCCATAATCGCTGACCCGCCCGCCATCAATCTTTAGGTCCACCTCGATGGTTGAACCGCAGAGTGGGCTTCGCAACTCCACATGGGCGTCCGCGTCCGCCAGTGGATCAATCCGGGAGATATAGGCGGCGAGCCGCAAGACATCCTTGTTGTAAATTTCGTCAATCATGGAAATAAGATATCCTGCCCGTTGATTGCCCGCAAACCCGCCATCCGCTAAGACAGCGCCATGAAAGTCAGCGACTTTGATTTCGAGCTGCCGGACAGCCGGATCGCCCAGCACCCTGCTGAACCCCGGGATTCGGCGCGCTTGCTGCACGTCGCGGAGGCGCTGAACGATTGGCATATCCCGGACCTGCCGCGCCTGCTCAATCCGGGTGATCTGATGGTGTTCAACAACACCAAGGTCATCCCGTCCCGCCTATCTGGTATTCGGCGGCGCACCGATGGGGAGGCCCGGATCGAGGTCACCCTGCACAAGGCCGAAAGCGAGACCACATGGTGGGCCTTTGCCCGGCCCGCCAAGCGCCTGAAGCCCGGAGATGTGATCGCCTTTGCCGACGGATTCGCCGCCGCCGTCGAGGATCGGAAGGACGGAGAGGTGCTACTCTCCTTCGATACAGACGCCGCCGGTTTCCGCCAAGGCCTGCTCGCCCACGGGCTGATGCCCTTGCCGCCGTATATCAAGCGTTCCGCCTCGGGTGACCGGACCGATCATCAAAACTACCAAACGCTCTTCGCCGCTAAGGAAGGCGCCGTCGCCGCGCCGACCGCCGGGCTCCATTTCACCGATGGGGTGATGGCCGCGCTTGAGACCGCGGGCGTCCGCGCCGCTTTTGTCACTCTGCATGTGGGGGCCGGCACGTTTCTCCCGGTGAAGGTGGAGGACACCGACGATCATGTCATGCACGCGGAATGGGGCGAGCTGGATCAGGCGACGGCTGATCTTGTCAACGAGACTCACAGAAACGGCAGGCATGTGATCGCCACCGGCTCCACCTCGCTTCGGCTGTTGGAGACGGCGGCCGGCGACGATGCACAAGTCCGCCCCTTTACCGGGGAGACGGATATCTTTATTACGCCGGGGTACCGTTTTAACGCCGTGGACCGGATGTTTACCAACTTCCATCTACCCAAATCGACGCTGTTTATGCTGGTCGCCGCCTTTGCCGGGCTGGACCGGATGCGCGGCGCCTATGCCCACGCCATCGACCAGGGCTACCGGTTTTTCTCCTACGGCGATGCGTGCCTGCTGGATAAGGCCGACGGGGCATGAGCAGCGCCTACAGTTTCGCCATCGCCTTCACCGACGGCGCGGCCCGGACCGGCGCGATCACCGTAGCTCACGGAGAGGTGCGCACGCCGGCCTTCATGCCAGTGGGCACGGCGGGCACGGTCAAGGCGATGACGCCGGACGATGTTGCCGCCACGGGCGCGGATATTCTTCTCGGCAATACCTATCATCTGATGCTGCGCCCCGGCGCGGAGCGGGTGCAGAAGCTGGGCGGGCTCCACACCTTCATGAACTGGAACAAGCCGATCCTCACCGATTCTGGCGGCTTTCAGGTCATGTCCCTGGCACAGCTCCGCAAGATGACCGAGGACGGGGTGACCTTTCAGTCTCACCTGGACGGCAGCAAATATGAACTCACGCCCGAACGCTCCATCGAGATTCAGGACTTGCTGGACGCCGACATCACCATGCAGTTGGACGAATGCCCCAAGCACGGCCGCTCTAAGGACGAGATGGCGGAGTCCATGCGCCTGTCGCTTCGCTGGGCCAGGCGCAGCAAGGATGCGTTCCGAGAACGCTCCGGCTATGCCCTGTTTGGCATCACCCAAGGCAATGTCTTCGCGGACCTGCGGGAAGAATCCGCCAAGGGCCTGATCGAGATCGGCTTTGATGGCTACGCCATCGGCGGGCTGGCCGTGGGCGAAGGCCAGGAGGACATGTTCGCCACCCTGGACGTCACCGCCCCGCACCTGCCCGCGGACAAGCCTCGCTATCTGATGGGAGTGGGCACGCCGGCGGATATCCTAGGGGCGGTGCAGCGCGGCGTCGATATGTTCGACTGCGTCATGCCGACCCGGTCGGGCCGCACCGGCAAGGCGTTCACCCGGCTGGGCGAATTGAACATCCGCAACGCCCGCCACGCGAAAGACCCGCGACCGCTGGACAGCCGCTGCACCTGCCCGGCCTGCGCCGGGTACAGCCGGGCGTACCTCCATCACCTGTTCAAGGCGGACGAAATCCTGGGGCTGATGCTGCTCACCCGGCACAATCTGACCTATTATCAGGACCTGATGGCGGCGATCCGCGACGCCATCGCGGAGGGCAATCTCGCCGGCTTCGCGGAACAGTTTCACGCCGACAAGCAGATCGGCGACGTTGACTCGCTCTAGGGCGGGAACGGCTTACAGCCCTCGCACGTCGGGCACGGTCTTGAGCATCCGGCGTAGCACATCATCGATCATCGACGGCACCTGATCCGTATTACCTCGGGCGCGCGCGGCCCGGATCATCGCGCCGCCCAGGGCCAGAGGCGAGATCGGCAATCCGCCATCGCCCCGGGTCGTCTGGTGTGACCCGCGCCAGAGGATATCTTCCCGTTCAACGCCGGTCAGCGTGAGAGACAAGCCGATGTTCGGGCCGGCCCAGATCAAGGCGAAGGATTCCTCGACAGGGTCCACGGTTGGTCCGACGAAATGCCCGCATCGCATCCGGCTTGCATAGTGCCGCCGGTCACCGGGGTGGGACAGATTAAACGCCAGCCGCCGGGTTAGGCGTTGGCGGCCAAACGGGCCGATCACCCTCTCCACCTTGCCGGAAAAATGCCGGGCCGCCGCCCGCGCCACCTGCTCTTTGAACCCGGCGGGTCCCGCCCGTTGAACAGAGAGAACGGTGGTGCAGCGCGGCGGATCGCGATAGAACCTATCCCTTACGTCGAACCGTACCTGGCGCTCAAAGGCCTGGGTCTTTTCGCCGCCGCTGTCGTAGGCGGAATGGGTTGTCCGCACGCAGCCGCTAAGCAGACATAGCGACATTAGCGCAATCAGGATGAGCTTATTGACCGCCCACCCCGGCACCGGACTTGAGCTGATAGGTCACCCAGCCGGCGGGTTTCCTGCCATTCAGACGCCAGTCTCCGACCAGAAGCCGCAGTCCGTCCAGCCGGTATCGGGCCCGCACCGTTTTCAGCCGCGCTGCTTTTCCGCCGGCCAATTGCACCAGTCCGCCCAGTAACGCGCCGTCGACCCGCCGAGGGAACAACCGGACCGTGGTTCCGGATGTCAGACCTGCGTGCTTTCGGCGAGGCTTGGCGGCCGGCGCGCCCGACCGATATCTCTCCCTTAAATGGGAACCAATGTCAGGAATTCAAACAAAAAAATGGGACCGTTTGACCGGTCCCATTTAGTTTAGTCGATGAGGTATCAAAGGAAGGAATGCGAGATCCTTGAGCTGAAATTCAGCCATACCCCATCGAGCCCCAAACTGATGGCCAAAATTTGATCTTTCGAACAACAATCGGGCGGAAACTCAAAGTTCCTGCCGTTAGGCGTCAATAAGTCAAGATACAGTAAACACCATCCGTGTATCAAGAAGACTAACGGGGTGCATTAGATATTTAAATCGATGTGACAAATGCTTTCCTTCATGTGAATAGCTGTTTCAATGCGAGGCAACGGAGGTTCATCACGCATGTAAAAACATCTGCTGATCGTCGAAGACGACGAGCTCGTCCAGTCCTTGCTGACCGCCTATCTGAAGGCGGAAAATTTCAAGGTCAGCTACGCCAGCACCGGCAAGGAAATGCTGGCGATCATGAACAGCGAGACAATCGACCTGATCCTGTTGGACCTGGGCCTGCCGGACGAAGACGGGTTGACCCTGACCCGCCAGGTGCGGGCGCGCTCCAACCTACCGATTATCGTGATCACCGCGCGCAAGAGCCGTGAAGACCGGCTGGCGGCGCTGGAACTGGGCGCGGACGATAACCTCACCAAGCCGTTCGATCCGGAGAAACTGGTGCTGCGGGTGCATAATCTGTTGGACCGGGCGGGTACCGATACCGCCGCCTCGACGTCAACAACGATGCACTCTCAAGACAGTTTGGAGTATGACGGCTGGCGCATCGATATCAGCGGACACACGGTCACCTCGCCCGGCGGCGATGATGTGACCCTGACCAATACGGAATTCAATTTGTTCGCAGCGCTCGCCAAAGCGCCCAATCGGGCGCTGAGCCGCGATTATCTTATGGACGCGATTTCCAGGGACGATGACGCGCCATCGGACCGGCTGATCGATGTGCTGATCAGCCGGGTGCGCAAGAAGGTCGAGGAAGAAGCCAAGAAGCCGCGCCTGATAGCGACGGTACCCGGCTACGGCTATAAATTCACCGGCGTCTCTTAATATCCCCGAAATTTTGCCTACTTGATTGCCTGAGGATTGATCGGCGAACCGGTGCCTCGTGAGATCACCAGCGGCGGCGCGCACAGGAAGAATTCGTAGACGCCGTCCTTGGCGCAGTCTTCCACCAGTTCCCGCAGATACCAAATCTCGCCGTGCACGATTCCGATATAGGGAATAGTCACCCAGTGCCAGGGCTGGTTGGTGCCGTCCACCGTTTCGTTCGGCCGCACCTCGATGCCCCAGGTGTCGGAGCAGATGCCGGCGATCTGTTTCTCGTGGATCCAGTCGACGGTCTCGAAGGCCAGGCCCGGCGCATCGCCGCCGCCATAGCCGCCCCATTCGCCCTTATCCAGGCAATCGGCCATCTGGCCGGTGTTGACGATTACGAAGTCGCCGCGCTTGATCTCCACGCCCTGCTTCTTGGCGGTGGCGTTGAGATCGCGAATGGTGATGCCGTACCCGTCCGCGAGGCGCTTTTTGCCCTTGTAGCGGGCGACGTCGAGCAGAACGCCGCGGCCGACCATCTTGTTGGCGAACTTTTCAATGCCGTTCTTATGGGCGCCCCGGGAATCGACCAGGGTGGCGCTGTAGCCGTTCCACATCTGATCGCCGGCGAACACGTGAGATAGCGCGTCCCACTGGCTAGCCGCCTGGGTCGGCAGGTTGATGGTGTCGTCGGCGTAGCGCATGCCGACCAGCGGCTCCTGAATGCCCTGCACCGCATCCGTGCCGGTGGCGAGCATCTTGTGCAGCGGATTATAGCGGCCGCCGAACAGGCCTTTCTGCGGGCCGTTCTCGTCCAGCTCCAAGCCGAGGCGGAAGACCTTGCCCTTCTTGATCAGCTTGGCCGCGTCAACAATGTCCTCGGGTTTGATGTAGTTGAGCACGCCGAGCTCGTCGCGCTTGCCCCATTTGCCCCAGTTGGAGAGCTGCTTGCCCTTACGGATGACATCGGCCTTGCGGAGGCCCTTCTTGCCGCGCCGGGCGCTGGCCTTTTTCTTGGTCGCTTTCTTTTTCGCTGCTTTCGCCATAATGGAAACTCCCTGATGCGAATTTGTTAAAGTTGCCGCCATCCTAAGGCCCGGCTTTTTTCCTGTCGAGGGAACAGCCGGATATATCTGCACCGGTCCGGCTTTGGCCTTGCGAAGGCGGGGATTATTTCAATAATCCGGGGCAACGACAACACACCTGGGCGGATACCTATATATATGACTAATTGGTTGGATAGGCCGATCGCGGAAACGGCGGCGGCGCTTCGGGACGGAAAACTCTCAGCGCGGTCCCTGACCGAAGAGGCGATTGCCCGCCACGACAAGTGGGACGGCCAGCTTCAAGCCTATAAAAGCTGGGACTCGGACTACGCCCTGGCGCAAGCCGATTTGGCCGACGGCGCGTTCAAGGCCGGGCGGGATTTGGGCCCGGCGCAAGGACTTATCTTCTCAGTTAAGGACATCTATGGCGTGGTCGGGTTCCCCACCTTCGCCGGCTCGCCCAAACAATTGCCCACCGAGGACTGGTCCAAGGACGGGACCATGGTCGCCACGGCTCGAAACCAGTTGTGCGTCGTTCCCGGCAAGACCCACACGGTGGAGTTCGCCTATGGTGGGCTCGGCACCAATCTCCATTGGGGCACGCCGCGCAACCCGTGGGATGCGGACGACCATCGCACCCCCGGCGGATCAAGTTGCGGCGCCGGCGTCAGCCTGTGGGAAGGCTCCGCGCAGATCGCTTATGGCACGGACACAGGCGGCTCGGTGCGGGTGCCCGCCTCCATGACCGGTTGCGCCGGACTGAAAACCACCAAGGGCCGCTGGCCGACAGACGGGATCACCGAGCTCAGCGCCACCATGGACACGCCGGGTATTCTGGCGCGATCCGTTGCGGACCTCGCCTACGGTTTCGCCTGCCTTGATCCGGCGGCGCGGGCTGCCAACGCCAAACCTATTACACCGGCCGAGATCGGCAGTGTGCGCATTGGCACCACAAGTCATCATTTCTGGGAAAGCTGCGACGCGGACGTGGCGGACACGGTCGAGAGGGCCATCTCGGAAATCTGCGCCCAGGCGGGCCGCACGACGCCTATAGCCTTCCCGGAAGCCGGCGAGTCGGTCCGGGTGCTGGGTGAAGGGGCCATTGTCGCCGCCGAAGGCTGGGCCTTCCTGGAGAGGTGTTTGCCCGACTGGATCGACACGCTGGACCCACTGGTCCGGAGCCGGATGGAAGACGGGCGCGTTGTCACCGCACCCCGGTATTTGAATGCGCTGAGACGGATCGCCGAGTTGCAGGCCTCCACCTACGCAAGAATGAGAGAGATCGACGTGTTGTTGGTCCCGACCATCCCGGCGACGCCGCCCAAAGTGGATGACGTGCAGGGCGCGAATTCCTATAAAGCCGCCAATCTGCTGGCGCTGAGCAACACCATGCCCGGCAATGTCTTAGGCCTGTGCGGCATTACCCTGCTGGCCGGCAAGGATTCATCCGGCATGCCGGTGGGCCTGCAACTCATCGCCAAGCCTAACGACGAGGAACGCCTAATCGCCGTGGCACAGGCAATCGAAAATGTCATTGGCTCCGCTGTTGACCGGCTGGGCCGCCCGCCTCTTGGTGGATCATCATAAGGAGAGACAGCAATGAGAGTTCCGGTGAACGGCATCTCCATGTATTACGAGATCGACGGCACGGAGGGCAAGCCCTGGCTGACGTTTTCCAATAGCCTGTGCGCCACGGTGCGCATGTGGGACGAACAGGTCGAAGTGCTGAAAGACGATTTCCGTATCCTGCGTTACGACACACGGGGCCACGGACGGACAGAGCCCGCCGCCGGCAAGTATTCCCTAACACAGTTGGCGGAGGATTTGTTGGACCTGTGGGACGCCCTGAAGATCGACAAATCTCATTTTGTTGGCCTGTCTCTCGGCGGTTTTACGGCCTGGCCCGTGGCGGCCAAGGCGCCTCAACGGTTGCTGAGCCTGGCCATTTGCGATTCACGCGCCGACTGCCCGGACGCCTACCAGGAGTTTTGGAGTGGCCGGATCGAGCTGGTCACCAACCAAGGCATGGAATCCATCGTCCAGCCGACGGCGGAGCGCTGGTTCACCGAGGGCGCGCTGAAAAATCAGCCGGACACGATCGAAGAGGTCAAAGGCATGATCCGGGACACCTCTGCCAACGGCTATATTGGCTGTGCCCATGCAATCCTCGGACTGGATTATCTGGAGACGCTCAAGGATATCTCCGTGCCGACCATCTTTATTGTCGGCTCGCAGGATCATGCCACGCCACCGGAGGCCTCCAAGGACATGCAGTCACGGGTCACCGGTAGCCAGTATGTGGAAATTGATCCCGGCTCGCACTTGTCGAACATGGAAAACCCGGCGGCCTTTAATAAGGCGCTGACCGGTTTTTTGACCGGCCTCTAATTACTAATTCTGGAAGGACTAAGAACATGAGCAAACTCGTCGGCGTCGTTGGCCTTGGAATCATGGGCGGTTCATTCGCCCGCAACATGCTGAAGGACGGGGTCTCCGTCATCGGCTTTGATATCTTGGACGACAATGTGAAAACGATCGTCGATGCCGGCGGCCAGGCCGGCGCCTCGCCCAAGGATGTGGCGGAAAAGGCCGACGTGGTAATCACCTCCCTACCCTCGGTCAAAGCGTTCGAAGCGGTGATCTCGGGCGAAGACGGGATCAAGGCCGCCGGCAAGAGGGGCCTGATCGTCATTGAATGCTCCACCTTTCCCATCGCCGACAAGCAAGTGGCCCATGATGCGCTGGCGGAGGTGGGCGCCATCGCGCTCGACTGCCCGATCAGCGGCACCGGATCGCAAGCCGCCAACAAGGACCTCTCGGTCTATGTGAGCGGCGATGAAGCCGCCGCCAAAGAGGTGCAGTTCGTGTTCGACGCCTTTGCCCGCTCCACCTTTTATGTGGGCGAGTTCGGTAACGGCAGCAAAATGAAGTTCGTCGCCAACCACCTGGTTCATATCCACAACGTGGCGACCGCCGAAGCGTTCGTGTTGGGCATGAAAGCCGGGCTGGACCCTGCCACCATCTACGACGTGATCAAGGACGGCGCGGGCAACTCTCGGATATTTGAGTTGCGCGGCCCCATGATGGTGGAGGACGATTACTCTGCGGCCACCATGAAGATGGGCGTCTGGCTGAAAGATATGACCACCATCGGCGATTTTGCGTCCGAGCTGAACTGCCCGACGCCGTTGTTCACAGCCGGGCGGGACATCTATCAGGCGGGCCTCGCCCACGGCATGCATGACCAGGACACCGCATCGGTCTGCCGGGTGCTAGAAGACATGGCCGCTCACAAGCGCAAGTAAGTTGAAGGGATAAGAAGATGGACTCGCCACGGGACAGACTGCCCTATTCGCCGATCACTGAGCGGCCAAAACTGACGCTGCCCGGCGGCGCGCGGATGGCCGTCTGGACCATCATGAATGTGGAGCATTGGGACAGCGAAAATCCGCAGCCCCGCACCATCTTGCCGCCGCCCATGGGCCAGCCATTATTGCCCGATGTGCCCAACTGGTCTTGGCATGAATACGGCAACAGGGTCGGGTTTTGGCGGCTCCGGGACATGTTCAAGGGCTATGGCGTGACCCCGACCCTGGCCATGAACGGCAAGATAATCGAGAGCTACAAACCCATCGTCGACGTGGCGCTGGAGGGCGGCTGGGAGTTCATGGGCCACGGCTATGTCCAAGGCCCCATGCACCGGCTCGATGATCAGCGGGAACATATCCGCAGCACCGTTGAAGCGATCAAGGATTTCACCGGCAAGGGACCGCGCGGCTGGGAAAGCCCCGGCCTGACCGAAACCATGGAAACACTGGATATCCTGGCTGAAGAAGGCATCGAGTACGTGGCTGACTGGCCCTTGGATGATCAGCCGGTCGAGCTTCAGGTCAAATCGGGCAAAATGTATTCGGTCCCCTATCCGGTGGAGACCAATGACATCACCATGATGGCGCTACACCATCACTCCTCGGTGGAGTTCGCCACCAAGTGCATCGATCATTTTGATCGCTTATATGAAGAGTCGGCGGACATCACCCGGGTCATGGGGATCAGCATGCACACCTATATCAGCGGCGTGCCTCACCGCTCTAAATATGTGGAACAGGTCTACAAACACATCACGTCCAAACCGGACGTGCTGATCTGGACCGGGGAACAAATTCTCGACTGGTTTATTGAACAAACGGCTTAATTGGCAAATTACAGAGAGGAAAGACCATGGCACTCGAACGCATCAATCCGGACGGCATGTACAAGCCCAACAAGGGCATCTATAGCCAGGTGGTAAAATCCACCGGCTCCACCACGGTCCATGTGGCCGGAACAGTCTCCTTTGACGAAGACGCCAATGTAGTCGGCGTCGGCGATATGAGCGCTCAGGTCCAGCAAATTCTGGCCAATATCAAAGTGTCCCTGGAAGCGGCCGGCGCCTCGCCGTCGGATGTGGTACGGATCAATGTCTATACTCTCGACTGTGACGACTATGTGCAGAACGGCGCGCCCCACGTGATCGCCTTTTTCGGCGACACCAAACCGGTCTCCACCACCGTGGCGGTTAGCCGGCTGGTGCATCGCGACTGGGTGGTCGAGATCGAAGCCACTGCGGTGATTGATTAACGCACCTGTCGGTCTCCAACGAAGTGATTTCCCGCCTCGGCGGGCATTGATCCCGCCCCGCCCAGGCGGTAAATTCCGCGCAATTCATCACGCGCCCGAGCGTACAGACATATGAGCGCCGAAATCGCGCCAAACATTTCATACCGGAAGGAAACAGACCCCATGATCGATCTCTATACCTGGTTCACCCCGAACGGCCGTAAAATCTCCATCATGCTGGAGGAAATCGGCATGGATTACGAAGTCCATCCCGTGAATATCGGCCAGGGCGAACAGCACGACCCGGAATTCCTGAGAATCAGCCCTAACAATAAAATTCCGGCCATCGTCGACCGGGACAACGGTATGTCGCTAATGGAAACCGGCGCGATCCTAATGTATCTCGGCAAGAAGTCGGGCAAGCTGTTTCCGACCGACGAAAAGAACTATTGGGACATAATGCAGTGGCTGATGTTCCAGAAGGCCAGCGTCGGCCCAATGTTCGGTCAGGTCCACACGTTCGTGAAATACGGTGAAGGCAAGAACGTCGAGGCCAGCGAGCGCTATCTCAACGAATGTAAGCGCCTTTATGGCGTGATGGATCGGCATCTGGCGGATAAGGATTATTTCGTCGCCGACGAGCTGACCATCGTCGATGTGGCCATCTTCCCATGGGTCGGCCGCCATGACTGGCAGACCGTCGATCTGAACGAGTTCCCCAACGTGAAAAAGTGGTATGTCAATCTGGCCAACCGCCCGGCCTTCCAGAAAGGCTGGAAAGTACCGGAGAATGACCAGCCGCTGCCCATGCCCAGCTAATTCAATCCCGTTTATCAGGAGAAAACCCATGCCTGCATACTGGCTCGCCCGTTCTAAAGTCAACGACGCCGAAGGCTATAAGCGCTACACCGATCTGGTGCCGGAAATCTTGAAGAAATACGGCGGCAAACCGCTCAGCCGCGGTGGCAAGTATCAGGTCATGGAAGGTCCGGAATACTTTAACCGCTTCATCGTGGTTGAGTTCCCCACCATGGAGGACGCCGTCGCTTGCTTTGAATCCGAAGAATACCAGGCGGCCGCAGCGTTCCGCCGGGACGGATCCGGCGAGGTGGAGAACGTCATCGTCGACGCCACGTCCGGCGACGGGCTCGGCACCTGATCAGCGGTTTCTTTTAGCGGAGGATCGTCATGACCGAAACACCCGCGCCTCAGGACATGGAAGACCGGATCGCCCGGTTCAAGGATCTGAAGTACAGCAAGACCGGCTATCTGGACACGCGCATCCCGGAACATGAGCGCCACACCTATAATGTGATCGGCCGGGGTGTGACCGAGGATCCGAACCTGGCTCCGGCCATCACGGATTCCCGGGATTTCAACCTGACCTTTATCGGCGCCGATCCCGGCAAGGGCGCGGCGCTGCATGATCACCCAACGGTCGAGGTCTTCATTCCCATGACCGGCAAGTGGGCGATCATCTGGGGCGATGAAGGCGAGAACGAGGTCATTCTGGATCAGTTTGACACCATATCCGTGCCACCGGGTGTGATGCGTGGCTTCCGCAATGAAGGCTGCGAGCACGGGTTTATCATGGCGATCCTGGGCGGCTCCGACTCCGGCCACGTGGACTGGGCCGAGCAGGTGCTCGAACGCGCCCGGCAAACCGGTCTGACCCTGGACGAAGACGGCCGGCTAGTCGAACTGGCCCCCGGCGAATAAGGGAGATGTCCAATGCCTTTAACCACCCTTGATCACTATTCTATCCGCACCCTGAAGCTGGAAGAAACCCGGGAGTTCTATGAGCAACTCGGGATGCACACGGGCGACCGGCCTGACTTCCCATTTCCCGGCCATTGGCTCTATGTGGGCGAAAAAGCGATTGTGCACCTTGTCGGCATCGACGAGGACAACCCGGAAGGGCTCTATGAATATCTGGGCGAAAGCGTCGACTTCGAAGAAGGCGGCGGCGCGCTGGACCATGTGGCCTTCAACGCCACCGATCGGGCCGGGCTGAAAGCCAAGCTGACGGACCTGGGCGTGCCGTTCAAGGAACGCAAGGTTCCCAACATGGAGCTGCACCAGATTTTCGTCGATGATCCCAACGAGATCACCGTCGAAATCAATTACTGGGAAGACTAAGCGCTACTTTCTTTGGGCCCCTACGGCCTCCAGCAGGCCTTCCAGCATTTCATAGGGCTGAGCGCCGACCGCACCTTGGCCACCTGCGACAAAGGTGGGCACGCCGGTCACGCCGTATTGCCGCGACAAGTTCCAGTCCGCATCCACCGCCTCCTGGAACGTGCGGTTTTCAATCACGTCCTTGGCCTGATCAACCGGTAGCCCAGCCTTTTCCACCACATCCAACAGCACCTCCGGATCGCCGATGTTCCGGCCCTCCGCGAAATAGGCCCGGTAGATACCGTTATGTAGCGCTTCCACGTCTTGATCCAGACTGTCCGCCCATTTGCCGATTTCCTGGGCCAGGCGGCTGTTATAGGTGTGGGTGCGTTGGCCGTAGTCCAGGCCTTCCCCATCCATCAGGCCCTTCATCCGCTGATACATGGCGTCGATATCGACGTCCCGGCCGGCAAACAGCTCTTCCAGGGATTGCCCCTCCGCCGGGGTCTCCGGATGCAGCGGGAAATGGACCAGTTTGACCTCGATGTCGAAGTTTTCCGTCAGTTTTTCAATACGCCCGGTACTGAGATAACACCACGGTCAAACATAGTCGGAGAAAATCTCCAGGGTGATCGGCTCGGCCATGATGGCTCCTTCGGCAATATTTGAGTGAATTGACGGCCTCACCATGCCAGTTGAGCGAGACGGCGGCAAACGGGAAACCCCATAACTTTCACGTAAAATGGTAATTGGCTGTTGTAATTTGCGAGATTCACGGTAACTATCTGCTCGACAACGATAAAAAACAGGGAGCTATGGGGATCATGGCGGACAGCGAGTCCGGAACCGCGGCCACACAAAACGCGGCAATCGACACTCTCTTCGAGAACTTTGCAAGGGGATTAAACATCCTATCGGCAGTGTGGATTTCCTCTGTTGCTGTTCTTATTCTGTATGACGTCATCGGGCGGGAGTTTTTTGATACCCCCTTCCACGGCACCAATGAGATCGTTTCGAACTCAGTGCTCTCCATCCTTCTCCTGCAACTGCCTCTTTCCATCCTAAATCGTAATTCACTCCGCACGACCATATTGTTCGACAAGGTGGGCATCCGGGGCAAACAAACGATTGATACGATCTCTTATTTGTTGGCCGCCCTATTGTTCCTGGCAATTGCCATCGGCAGCTGGCCCAACATGATGGAATCCTGGGAAATCATGGAGCAAGAGGGCTCCGGTATTATCGAAATCCCGGTCTATCCGATCCGGACCTTAGTGGTGTTCATCGGCTTCACCGGTGCGGCAATTTCAGCACTTCTTATGTATCAGTGCATGACTCGGCCGAAAGATTATGAACTTGATCAGGAGATTCTTTCTAACGAGTAGGCCGATTCCAACACGAGCCTGCACCAGTTTGCGAATTCTCATAAAACGGTAGACCCGACATGGAACTAGACCAAAATACAGTATTAATCGGCATGTTTGTGCTGATGTTGTTGGGCATTCTGTCCGGGGTTCACATCGGTTTTGCGTTTGGCTTGACGGCGCTGCTCGGCAACATTTTGCTATTTGGCGGCATGGATGGCGACTGGGAGGGTGGCTTTGAGATCGCCATGTCAGGCGTCGGTAGTGTGTCGTACGAGTATTTACGAAGTGAGGTCTTCGCCGCCATTCCTCTCTTCATGCTACTCGGCGACTTTGTGAACAAGTCGGGCTCGGCGCGTGATCTTTATAACCTGATCAATCACGGCCTAAAGAAAATCCCGGGCCGGCTCGCGGTCGCCACGGTGGCCGGTAATGCAGTGTTCGCCGCCGTGACCGGCGTGTCCATAGCCGCCGCGGCCGCCTTCAGCCGGATCGCGTACCCGCAAATGCGGCACTATGGCTATGACCGGCAGTTTGCCCTGGGCTCTGTTGCCGGCAGCGCCTGCCTGGGGATGATCATCCCGCCGAGTGTTCTGTTGATCGTGTGGGGCATTATCGCTGAGAAATCCATCGCCCAGCTGTTTATCGCGGGCGCCATTCCAGGTCTGATCCTTGCCGTCTTCTACATGATTTACATTGGTGTGACGGCCACTTTGAAGCCAGAGCTGGCGCCACCCGTCAGTGAGGAAGAGGCTCCGCTGACCAAATCTGAAGTGGCCTCGGGCTTTGGTATCGGCGCGTTGATCCTGGTGGTCCTGGGCGGCATCTGGGGCGGCTTGTTTACCCCGACCGAGGCCGGTGGCGTCGGCGCGGCGGCAGCCATGATCCTGGGTATTTTAAAGGGCATGCGTTTCAAGCAAATTGCGATTGCCGTGGTCGACTCGGGCAAAGCCGCCGCGCCGATTATGTTCCTGCTCTTGACCGCCAATATGTATGCAAAGTTCATGGAAGCGGCAGGTATGTCAGAGTTGATCCGCGAAACGTTCGAGACCTATGACCTGGGAGAGATCGGCATTATCCTGGTGATTATTGTGATCTGGTTGCTGTTAGGCATGATCCTGGATTCGATTTCGATCATTCTGATCACGGTGCCGATCTTCGCACCGATCACCGAGCCGTTCTTTGATCCGATCGCCTTTGGCATCTTTGGCATCCTGGTGATTGAGGCCGGGCTGCTAACGCCACCATTCGGACTATTGGTCTACACAGTAAAGGGATCGGTAGAGGATAAATCCGTCAAATTATCGGAGATATTCAAGGGTTCCGTCCCTTATTGGATTTTGATGCTGCTCGTCATGCTGATCATCTGGTCCACTCCGGAAGTGGCGACCTGGTTGCCATCGAAGATGATTTAAGGAGAGGATTGCAGGAGGCTGCGTCTTTTTGCCACATTTTTTCGGCAGGGTCCGATACGGATAAAAAGAGTTTACGTTTAGCCCAGGGTTTCGGGCAATTTTTGGAGCCCATTTGTCACAGTCGTGAAAATAGGAGGTAGTACAGTGAGTAAAATCATCAAGCAAACTGGTGTGGCGGGTGTCGTTGCTCTTGCGGTTTTGGCCGTTGGTGCGCAATCCCAAGCCGCGACCATCAAGGGTAACGAAATTACTATGCGTGTCGGTTCCGGCCACGCTCCGTTCATCACCTACGTGAAGGAAGTCTCCAAATACTTCCTGCCAAACGTGAAAAAGCGGGTCGAAGCCGAAACCAAGTACAAGATCAACTTCAAGGAACACTATTCCGGTACTGTCGTGAACGTTTTCGACACGCTGGAAGGTACACAGGATGGCCGTCTCGACATCGGCGCCTGGTGCGTCTGCTTTGACGACGACAAGGCCATGGCCATGAACCTGACCTATTATGTGCCGTTCCATGAGCCGAACGCGATTAAGAACCAAAAAATCTTTGCAGAACTGGTCGCCAAACATCCGGCCATCCAACAGGATTATGAAAAGCGCTATAAGCAGAAACTAATCGGCATCACAGGCTTCAACAACTATGGCCTGCTGAGCGCCTTCGACTGGAAGCGCTTCGAAGACCTCAAAGGTAGGAAGATCCTAGCCGCTGGCCCGAATCTGCCGTGGGTGAAGGGCGGTATTCCGGTGCGGACGACCATTCCGAAGAGCGCTCAACAGCTGCAAACCGGCGTTGGCGAAGCAATCGTTCTGTTCCCGGACACCGACTACAAGCTGAAACTGCATGAGGCTACCAAGGGCGGTTTCTACACGGTCACTGATTTCGGCGCCGTAATTCAAATTTCCCTAACTATGAATGTGCGGGCCCGCAAAAAGCTGCCGCCGGAAGTCGTCAAGATCATTGACGAGGAAGCATTAAAATATGGCACGCACTCTGCCGCCGCATCCGAGAACGACCATCAGTGGGGATTGGACCAGCTCGCCAAGGCCGGTGTAAAAATCCGCAAAATTGATCCGGACGCCAAAGTCGCCTGGGCCAAGCAATTGGCTGACTGGCCAAATGAACGCGCGCAAGCGGTTAAGGCCAAGAAGAAGGTCGACATGCCGACCATGATGCGTGATTACATCAAGATGGTTGAAGCCGGCGGACACAAGTTCCCGATCGACTATGTGATCAAATAATCTCGCTCTCAGCGAATAAGGAAACGGCCGGTGAAATTCACCGGCCGTTTTTTTTGTGCCCGTTCTTCTGTATCCGGGATTTAGGGCTTAAAGCTTCCCAAGCGCCGTCAGAACCCGTTCGGGGGTGAACGGCTGCGCCGCCACCCGCGCGCTGAAGGGTTTCAACGCATCGTTGATACCGTTCATTACCGCCCCCGGCGCACCGGCAGTGCCGGCTTCGCCCGCACCTTTCGCGCCCAGCTCCGAATCCAAGGTCGGACTTTCCACGTGACCGACCTCGATATCGGGCATTTCGAACGCCATTGGCACCAAGTAATCCGCCATATTGCCGTTCAGCAACTGGCCTTCCGGGCTGTAGCGGCATTCCTCGAACAGCGCGCCGCCGAGCCCCTGGACCACGCCGCCCCGGACCTGTTCGTCCACAAGCTGCGGGTTGATCACCGTGCCACAGTCTTCCACCACCCAATGTTTTAAGAGGGTGACAAAGCCGGTGTTGATATCAACCTCCAGATAAGACGCCTGCACCCCGTTGGTAAAGGCGAAGGGGAACTTCTTCGGCACATAGTGGCGCACAGCCGCCAGTTCGGTCTGAAAATCCTGGGGCAGCGTGTCGCCTCGGTAGTAGCCGATACGCCCGACCTCGGCGAGTGTGATGCGCTCATTGCCGGTGTCCTTATCGACCACTAGGTTTTCACGAATATCCAGGCTCTCCGGATCGGACTGCAGCATAATACCGGCGAGCTGCAGACACTTGCCGCGAAGTTCCTTACCGGCCTGCACCGTGGCCTCACCGCCGATGCCGGCCGCCCGGGACGCCCAGGTGCCGCCGCCGTAGGGCGTGATCTCGGTATCGCCCATGATGACCTTGACCTTATCCATGGTCACACCCATTGCCGTCGCCGCGCATTGCGCCACGACGGACTCGGCGCCTTGGCCCTGTTCGGAAACGCCGATCTGCACGATCACATTGCCCTTGGCGTCCAGGCGGATGAACGCGCCGTCCTGAGCCGAGATCGGCGCGCCGCCGACGCCGTAGAACATGGCGCTCGGGTTGGTCACTTCGATAAAGGTGGAGAAACCAATGCCGCGATAGATGCCTTTTTCCCGCAGCTCCGCCTGCTCTTTGCGCAGGCCGTCGTAGTCCATCATCTTTATAATCTTGTCGAGGCTGGCGTGGTGCGACAGATCCTCGAACGGCATGTTGGTGATGGACTTGCATGGATAGGCATCGTCCTTGAACAGGTTCTTGCGCCGCACTTCCACTGGGTCCATGCCGATGGCGTCGGCAGCCAGATCCACCAGCCCCTCGGTCAGCGCCGCCGCGATCGGGTGACCCACGGCGCGGTACTGGCACATGGGCACCTTATTCTGGAACACGACCTGGGTGCGCGCCCGGTAGGCCATAATGTCGTACTGGCCGCCGGTCAGGTTGACGATCTGATTGGCCTCGATCCCGCTGGTCCGGGGATAGACCGAATAGGGCCCTATCCCGGTGATGTCATCGAAATCGATGCCCTGGATGATACCGTCATTATTAATCGCGATCTTCGCTGTGATCCGGTGATCCCGGGCGTGAATATCATTGGAGAAGGATTCGAGCCGGTCAGCGATAAATTTCACCGGCCGGTTGAGCATGATGCTCAGCGCCACAGTGGCGTATTCATCCGCATAGGAGTGCACCTTGATGCCGAACGCGCCGCCCACATCCTTGGCGATGACCCGGACCTTGTGGTCCTCCAGACCCATATGCTTGGCGAACAAGGTCTGCATCATGTGCGGCGCCTGGGTCGACAGATAGACCGTGAGCTGATCCTCCGACGGATTAAACTCGGAGACGATGGACCGGGGCTCGAGAGTCACACCGGTGTGGCGGCCATAGTGATAGGTTTCCTCGACCACGTGGTCGGCGTTGGCGAAGGCCTCGTCCACGTTTTCGGTCTCGAACACCCGCTGCCAGGCCAGATTGTCCCCCAGGTCTTCGTGGATAACCGGGGTCGACGGATCCAGCGCCGTTTCCATATCGGCGACGGCAGGCAGTTCCTTCCACTCAACTTGAACACACTCCACGCCGTCTTCGGCGGCGGCGCGGGTATTGGCCACAACGGCGACCACCGGCTCGCCCTGCCAGGTCGCTTTCTTCAGGGGCAAGGCATATTGCGGCTGGGATTTGAGACCTTCCAGGTGGGTCAGCACGCCGACCCAGGGTTCGCACACCTCGGCCATTTCCTTGCCGGTCACGACTCGGACAACGCCCGGCGATTTTGCCGCCGCCGACGTGTCGATTTTCACGATCTCCGCATGGGCGTAAGGCGAGCGCAGATAGGCCACAT